>NZ_CP129968.2:692500-1385000 GCF_030503875.2 Marivirga arenosa
TATTGATTTTCTTGAACTAACTCAAAATATTCGTCAAACAAGGATTTTGAGATTAATTTACTGTCCGTTCCTGAACCCCATTTGGCATTAATTTCAAATAAGCCGTTAAATGACCTACCTTCATAATTTTCGCCAATTCTAAAACCCTCCAATCCAGTTTTTTGGTCAGGCAATTTATTACATACGAAATTTATTCTGTACCTATCCATGTTTAAAAAGTTTACATAAAACTATAAACTATAGACCAAGATGCGTGCCAAAAGGTTGGTATTTTTAAATTAATTATCGACCAATCCTATATATTTTAAGACGAGTGCAATGAGAATCATATCATTTAAGGATTCAAAACTATTTCCATTATATGGTAGGTAATTTCTTTATTTTGTAATGGATTTAAGTTTTGAAAATATCCTATAAATCTTCTAAAATAGATCAATTTCGGACTTGGATAGCTTTATAATTATTTACCTTTGCAAACATGAAATTTAAATCACTCTTACTTAAGTTTCTTATTTGGCGTGTAAAACACGTAAGTACCACAAACTTTGTGATTTTCACCAGTGGTATAATTGGTATTATTGCTGGTTTAGCCGCAGTAAGCTTAAAGGAGAGTGTTCATGTCATTCAAAATTTCCTAACTAGAGATTTCCAACAAGAATTTGGTAACTATTTATACTTAAGTTATCCTCTAATTGGTATAATTCTTACTCTATTGTTGTCTAAATATATTTTGAAGGAAAAGTTAGGGCATGGCATTACGGACATACTGTATACAATTTCAAAGAAATCAAGTATTGTTAAAAGAACCAAAACCTTCTCTAGAATGCTTACCAGTTCCTTGACGGTTGGTTTTGGAGGTTCTGTAGGATTGGAGGCACCTATTGTGGTAACGGGTTCGGCAATTGGTTCTAATATTGGAAGGTTAGTTCACTTAAATTATAAGCAAAGAACTCTTTTGATTGGTTGTGGTTCTGCTGGAGCTATTTCAGCAATATTTAATTCGCCTATAGCAGGAGTAATTTTTAGTATAGAAGTGATTTTAGCGGAGGTAACAATTAATACCTTTATACCACTATTGATAGCCTCAGTTTGCGGGGCTCTAGTTTCTTTAACTTTGTTAGGCGATGACGTATTATTTTCATTTAACCTGACTGATGATTTTGTAGCTGCAGATACTCCCTTTTATATCTTTTTAGGAATTTTTACCGGTTTAGTTGCTCTTTATTTTACAAGAGTAGTTAGTAAAGTTGAAGGATTAATTCATAATGTAAAGGGAGATTTAAATAGAGCAATTCTTGGAGGTGTTGCACTGGGTTTCTTAGTTTTTATTTTGCCACCACTATACGGTGAGGGTTATGATACTATTACAAAGTTATTGGAAGGGAATGCTCAAAAGATATTGAATAATAGCCTTTTCTTTGATGAAATAGAGTCATTTTTCTTAATTGTTTTATTTGCTGCTGGTATAATATTAGTGAAGCCAGTTGCTACAGCCCTAACTATTGGTGCTGGAGGTAGTGGTGGTATATTTGCCCCTTCTTTGTTTTTGGGAGGCGTCACTGGATTTTTGTTTGCTTATCTGGTTAATAAATTAGGAATTACAGCACCTATAAGTTTAAGTAATTTTACTTTGGTAGGAATGAGCGGAGTTATGAGTGGAGTATTACATGCACCTCTAACAGCTATTTTCTTAATTGCAGAGATCACTAGTGGTTACACTTTATTCGTGCCGCTCATGATTGTATCAGCAATTTCCTATAGTACCATATCTTATTTCGAAAAATATTCAATGTACACTAAGCCACTTGTTGAAAAAGGTGACTTAATCTATCATGATAAAGACCGACAAGTTTTAAGCTTAATCGATTTAAAAAAAGTTATTGAAACGGATTTATTAACCATAGATCCAGATGCAACTTTGGGAGAATTAGTTGATTTAGTAAGATTTTCCAAAAGGAATATTTTTCCAGTAGTGAATCAGGATAAAGAATTAATGGGAATAGTAACATTGGATGATATTCGTGAAATTATGTTCGATGAAGAATCCCGAAAAAATATTATTGTTAATACTTTAATGCATACCCCACCTACAAACGTTACTGGTAAAGAAAATATGAGATCCGTGATGATGAAGTTCGAAAAAACAGGTGCATGGAACTTGCCAGTGTTAGAAGATGGTAAATATGTTGGCTTTGTTTCTAAGTCAAGAATTTTCAATGCTTACCGTAAAAAATTGATCAGACAGCAAATCGAATAGGTTTACATTTTTGCAAACCTTACATTCTTTACTTCTGTAAGAAAAAGTAGTGTGTTTTGGCTTAAATGCTTGATCTTCTGAGGATTGTCCACATTTGTAAATTATTAAAAATATATATAACATACTGATTAACAGTCTCTTGAAATTTATGTGTGGATAAGTGTGGATAAGTATAGCTATTTGTGGATAAAAAATTGTTTGATAACTTGAATCTTTATTTTGTTAAAATACACTGCTAAAAGTGTGGTTATATGTAAGGTTTCATTTGAGTAGTAAAGTGTTTTACAAATTGTACTAATTATTAAACAAAATAGGTCTAAGTAATATTACGTAGATTAATATTAATTGATTATTAACTGTATAAGTTGAATGTATACTTTAAGTTAACTTGAGGATTCAATAATTATTCAGGAAGGATCATTTATTTTTTAATAATTCAACTTTAGCCTGTTGATTTTAGTTTATTAGAATAATACAATTTAGTTATTCTTTATAAAATTAATTGCAGCTTCAATCATGCTGTCTTTTCCATTAGCAAGATCAATTGAATCTAGAGCTACTTCAACATCTGGTTTAACCCCAAATTCAATATTATTCCCATTTGCATCTATTGTTCTTGTAGAAGAAAAACGATAACGCCAACCATTAGGTAATTCATCATTAATTGGCAATCCACCACCCCCGCCAGTTTGATCTCCAATTAAAGTAACGTTAGGTAAGAAACTCATCATGCTAGCAAAGAAGTTTGCTGAACTGTAACTGCTTCTATTTATTAAAACAACGATTGGCTTGTTGAATTTATAATCATCATCTCCGTCAAACTCAATGAATTTCTCTTCAGCTATGGAAAAATCTTTATGGCCAGGCCCTGTTTTATAATACCAGTCTGCCACTTTTATTTTATCATCTGCAAAGCGATTGGCTATAGTGAATGCATTACTAATACTTCCACCTCCATTATTTCTGATGTCAATGATAAGACCAGCAACAGGACCATCAAGGCTATTAATTTCAAACCCACCTTTTCGTTCGTTAATTAGGAATTTCTGAACGATATAATTCATTAGTGAAGTGCTTACATTGTCTGAGAAGCTTTCATAATACATATAACCGACTGAATCAATAATGGTATTATGTATTGGGCCTGAGATTTGATAATCCTCACTTGGAACTAAGTAATTTCTTTCAATTATATCGAAATTAAAATTGCTTGGGTATTCTAAAAACCATTCCCAGTTTCGGGAAAAATCTATACCTGCTGATATGTTAACATGTCCATCTTCAAGAATAAATAAAAGCTCGGATAGTACCTCAAATAGCTCAATGCTATTTCTAGCCGCAATAGCTTTAGGTCTATAAATGCTTCTTGCAGAATCCCAATCAATATTTTTATCATCAAAAAACGAATATTTTTCATCTACAGTAGTCCATAAATGATCAAATACTTCAGCGTTTTCAGGCTCTGGATTTTCTTCAATAAATAATCTTTCACATGAAAGATTAAAAAATGCTAATAATATGATGATTAGGCGGATTCTCATAATTGAAAAAATGTACTTATCATGATAGCATGCTCTGCTGTTTTGATCGGGTTCTGTGATTGATAGCTTTCAAAACTCCAGAAGTAATCTAGTCTTAAGCCATTACCATTTTTTAAAGGATAGTATAAATACATTTGATTTGACCATTTGAAATACTTGTTAAATGAGATGATATCTCCTTCTAAAATATAATCAAAAAACTCAACCTCTTCTTTATTTATGGATGCTGGAAATTTGGTTGAAGCAAATAGCGGTCTAGTGGCATAGGTAACAACTGGTATATTTACAAACATCCCAATGTCAAATTTTCGCTTCCATAAAGTAAAGCTTTTATCTATTAAAATTGCTGGAGCAACGGATATTCTGGTCTCTATGTGCTGACTATTATTAGTATAACTTAAGTGTTGTCTCAATGCCCACTTTCCTGATAAATCAAAGCCTAAATTTAGATTTATGAATTTATCATTTTCATTAAAAACATTCCAATATTGCTGATAATGTCCTTCTAATCTGAAAGTGTACATTTCAGCATTGCTAATACTGCTGTTAGGATTATTAAAATCAAACTTTAAATGTGATGTATTAAGTTTGCTGTCCTTCTCAGTCAAATGGCCTAAGATTACACTTCCACCAATTCCATTGTATAATAATGGTGAAATGCCTTCATCCAGAACATTTACATAACTACCTCCAACACCGGTTATAAAGTGAGAGATAGGCTTTTCAGTTTCACTAATTATTTCTTGAGCTACATTTTTATTGAGTAACCCTAAGCATAATATGGCAAGTATGAAGTATGCTTTATTCAAAATCAACAATGACTTGGTTTCTTAGAAGGTCATCTAAGGACTCTCTTTTTCTTATTAATTGATCTTTTCCTTCATGTACTAATACTTCTGCAGGTCTATAGCGTGAATTATAATTCGAGGCCATAGAAAACCCATAAGCTCCAGCATTTTTGATTGCAATTATATCACCTTGTCTAACCTCAGAAAGTCTTCTGTCAGTACCAAAAGTGTCTGTTTCACAAATATATCCAACAACCGTGTATACTCTTTGTGTATCAGATGGATTTGATATATTTTCAATTTGATGGTAAGCATCATACATCATAGGTCTAAGCAGATGGTTCATTCCTGTATCTAAACCTACAAATACTGTGGCAGGGGTAGTTTTGATTACATTTACTTTAGATAAGAAATAACCTGCTTCGGAAACTAAGAATTTTCCAGGTTCGAACCATAATTCTAAATCCTTGCCTCTGGATTTGCAGAAATCCTTAAATCTTTTGCTTACTTCTTTTCCTAATTCCTCAATGTCAGTTGTTACATCGCCTTCTTTATAAGCTACTTTAAATCCACTTCCAAAATCAATAAAATCTATATCAGGGAAGTCTTCAGCAGCTTCAAAGATTATTTCAGTTCCTCTTAAAAAGACTTCTGAATCTAAAATATCTGAACCAGTATGAATGTGAAGTCCAATTACATTAATGTTATAATTTTCAATCACCCTTAACAAGTGCCTCATTTGTAGAATAGAAATCCCAAATTTTGAGTCGATATGACCGGTTGATATTTTTGAGTTTCCACCCGCCATTATGTGTGGGTTTAATCTGATACAAACCGGAACACTGTTATGATATTTGTGACCAAATTGCTCCAAAATTGAAATATTATCAATATTGATCATCAGCCCTAAATCAACAGCTTCAACGATTTCATCTATAGAAACACAATTAGGAGTATATAAAATATCCTTTGGTTCAAATCCAGCTTTTAATCCTAAATAAGCTTCTTGTATAGAAACTACATCAAGGCCAGTTCCGTGCTTTTTCATCCATTTCAAAACTGAAATATTGCTTAAAGCTTTGGTAGCATATTTTAGCTTCAGATTAATGCCAGAAAAGGCATCATTTAAACGTTTGATTTGAGAAGCTATTTTGTCGGCATCATAAACATATAATGGAGTGCCGTATTTTTCAGTTAATGAGGTTAAGAATTTATTATCCACTCGATTGTTATATTAAAATTTAAAAGCGATTATTGAATGCTAATTTTTTCGTAAAAATGTTCCAAATCTTCGGGTTTACCAAATACAAAAATAACATCTCCTAATATAGGTGTGGTTTCTGGTCCAATTTGAGTATTAAGTTCACCATCTCGTTTAATTCCAATTACGGTAACACCAAAATTATGACGAATGTTAGTTTCTGCTATAGGTTTTCCTGTTATTTGGCTGTTTTCACGCTCAATTTCATAACAAGCAGTCGTAAGATTTGGAAATTCTTCTGTCAGCTTCATCATTGGGTTTCTTTTAATGACACCCCTAAGCATTTCGTAATTATCTGCTCTAATGTTTCTAACAAACTCTTTTATTCTTTTTTGAGGAATAAAATACTGATTTAGTACTCTTGTGAATATTTCAACAGAAGTTTCAAATTCTTCAGGTATTACTTCGTCTGCCCCAAGTCTAAGATTTTCTTCTGTTTCCGTAATAAAGCGAGTTCTAACTATAACATGAATAGTATTACTTATCACTCTAATTTGAGTAACAATTCTCTTAGTAGCCAATGGATCAGAAATTGCAATTACTACCACCTTAGCTTTATGAACCCCTAGTGATTTCAAAACTTCAGCCTGAATAGCATCTCCAAAATGGATAGGCTCGCCTAAAGCTTTATATTTTTTTATGGTATCTGGATTCATTTCACAAATCACATAAGGAATACCAGCACTTTTTGCTGCTTTAGCCACATTTTGACCATTCAAACCAAAACCAATAATAATAATATGATTCTCTAATTCTTTATCGGCTAATTCCTCACTTTCTTCCACGTTTTCAGGAAATGAAAAGAACATTTTTTGAGTGTGATTGCCAATAGTTGTTGCGAGTTTATTACTAGAGAGAAAATCAGCTAATTTTGGAGATATACTTATAATATAGGGAGTAAAGCCCATTGTGAATAGTGAAACAGATAAAAAATATTGGTAAGTCAAATCTGATATGAGACCATAAGTAATGCCTACAGTTGATAGAATAAAGGCAAATTCACCTACTTGAAATAAAGAGAATCCTATTCTGTATGATGTCCTTCCAGGATAACCTAAAACAGCCCCAGAAAAAGTAGCGATTATAGTTTTTGCTACCATGGTAGCTACCATTAATCCTAATATGATAAGGAAGTGATCTGCTACAAAAAATATATCCAATAACATCCCAATTGAGACGAAGAAGAATGAAGTGAATAACTCATGAAACGGTAGAATATTACTTGCTGCCTGATGACTATATTCTGATTCGGAAACAATTAATCCCGCTAGAAAGGCTCCTAGAGCCAATGAAAGTCCTAAAGATGAACTTAACCATGCTATTGAGAAGCAGATTAAAACAATGACTAAAATGAATAATTCTTTACTCTTTGTTTTAGCAATTTGATAGAATAACCAAGGCACTATGTAGCGGGCACTTACTAAAACAAATGCAATTAATAATGCCGCCTTTAAAAGCATCATTAGTATTTCAGTCCAAATATTTTCTCCTTGTCCAGCTAGTAAAGGCGTAAATAACATCATTGGAACTACAATAATATCTTGAAATATCAGTATAGCTAATATAGTTTTACCATGTGGTGTGGTGGTTTCACCTTTGTCCTGAATTAATTTGAGAACAATAGCCGTACTACTTAATGAAAATAAGAAACCCAGGAATATTGCAGCATTTAAATCAAAACCCGTGTTAAGAGCAATCAAACTTACTAATAAGATAGTGCCGATTACTTGTACTGACCCCCCTAAAAAAACTGCTTTTTTTATTGATATTAAACTTTTAATTGAGAATTCAATACCAATAATAAATAACAATAAGATAACACCGATCTCAGCAAATACTTTAACGCCTTCAGTCGCATCTATTAGTTGAAAACCGTATGGGCCTGCAATAATTCCGGTAATTAAGAACCCGATAATTGGAGGTACTTTTAGCTTTCTAAATAATAAAATAACAAAAATGGATAGACCTAATATGATAACTATATCACTTAAAATGGGTATATCAACGCTCGCGGCTAGTATCATGCACAATTTACTTTAAATCAAAATTAATCATATATGACAACTATTTATCTTGATTTAATAAATCTATTATAATTATTTTTAAATAAGGGTTTTGTAGTGTTTTACATTACTAATTCGCTATGGATGTTTAGTAAAAAGTAAAAGCCAGTACAAGGGAATGATCTGTCATAAAAAAGTATTCTCTAACCTTATGGGGTCTTTACAAAATATACTGGCTATTAATTATCAAGCTGTCATACCACCATCTACAGGGTTAACAGTTCCAGTGATGAAGCTGCTTTCATCACTTCCTAAAAACAACATGAGCTTTGCCACATCTTCGTTTGTTGCATATCGCTGAAGTGGAATACTTTGCTCAAATCCTTTTTTAGCTTCAGCTCCTGCTCCTGGTGCAAATCCTTCTTCTAAAGAGCGCATCATTCTATTATCCACCGGTGATGGGTTAACAGTATTAACTCTAATTTTATGAGGAGCTCCTTCCAATGCAGCAGATTTCATCATTCCTATAACAGCATGTTTACTTGTTACATATGGCAGTACATTAGGCGTACCCATAAGCCCAGCCACTGATGAAGTAATGATAATGCTTCCACCCTCTTTGTTTTGTTTCATAATAGGGAAAACATGTCTTAATCCATAATAAACCCCTTTAATATTTACATTTATCAGCTGGTCAAACACTTCTAAGGGATATTCATCCAAAGGAGCTACCTTTCCCTCTATACCTGCATTATTATAAAATATATCTATCCCTCCTAATTTGTCTTTTGCGAAGGCAACATATTTTTCTACTTCCTTTTCATTACTTACGTCAGCTGCGAAAGTAAACAGATTGTCTGATTTTAATTCTTCTTTCGTTTTTTGTAACTCACTATCTTTTAAATCAGTTATTAACACTTTTGCACCCTTTTCTAATAAAAATTTAGCTAAGGTTTTTCCAATTGCTCCAGCACCTCCAGTGATTATAATTCTTTTATTTTTCATGATATTAGGTTTTAGCTTTTCTCTATTTTAACGTAAGCTGTATTTGGAAGTTGGTGATATAAGTTACTCTATAAGATGATTTAAATTTAGAATGTGACTAATATTCATCATGTTACTAATACTTAATTACTTAATTTTGAATTTATAATCTAAGACTTCCAATAGCCCAAATTCATTTTAAATGCAGGATAAATACTTTAATAATTTTCAAACAGATGTCTCAGAAATTGTATTGCCAAAGAAATTCACTTTTCCTTTTTCTTACGAACCTCATTCTTTAACAAAAATTGCTGCAAAGGAACTGCAACAACTACTAAGTAAAAAATCACTGGAAAAAGAAATCAGTGGTAAGATGTATGGTGTTTTGGTAGTTAAAAACAAGAATAATGAATTAGGCTTTTTAGCTTCTTTTTCTGGTCAAGATTACGAAGGAGAGGAGCCAGCTAATTTTGTGCCGCCTATTTTCAATAGGCTAAATAAAGAAGGGTTCTTTAAAAAAGGAGAGGAAGAATTAAGACAAATAAATTCCAGAATTGAAAATATAGAGAAGGATACTGAGTTTATAACCTTAAGAGAAAAATTAAAAGACCAGAGTAAAAAGGCTGATTCAGAAATTAAAAATAGACAACTCGCTAAGCATAAATCCAAAGCAAAAAGAAAGGAACAAAGAGAAGAAGCAATGATTAGCTTAAGCCCTGCAGCATATGATCATCTTAATGAAAAACTAAGTAAAGAAAGTAGGAAGGAGGATTTTAACTATAAAAAGTTCACAAAGGATTGGAAGAGAAAAATTGCTACTATCCAGAAAGAGCTATCTGTTTATGAATCTAAAATTCAAAAATTAAAAAAAGATAGAAAACAAAAGTCTATTCTATTACAGAAAAAGATTTTTGATCAATATCAGTTCTTAAATATCAAGACTGAAAAGAAAGGACTTGAGACCATATTTGAACCAATAGGCAATCCGCCATCTGGAGCTGGTGATTGTGCATTACCGAAGTTACTTCAATATGCATTTCAGAATAATTATGAGCCAATTTCAATGGGAGAGTTTTGGTGGGGTAAAGCGCCAAAGTCAGAATTACGTAAAGAGGGTAGGTTTTATCCAGCCTGCAGTGGCAAATGTAAGCCTATTTTGGGTCATATGTTAGAAGGTCTGAATTTGGAAGATGATCCCTTGAAGCAGTATACGGCTAAAGATAAAGTAATTAAAACCTTATATGAAGATGATTTTATAGCAGTGATTGTTAAGCCTGCTGGTTTGTTAAGTATCCCTTCGAAGGAAATTAAAGATTCTGTTTTATTAAGGATGCAAAAAAAGTATCCCAAAGCTACAGGGCCACTGTTAGCTCACCGATTAGATAAGATGACTTCAGGGATTATGCTAATAAGTAAAGATTTGGAAAGTCATAAATACCTACAAAAGCAATTCATGGATAAAAGTATTTCAAAGCGTTACTATGCAATACTTGCTGGAGAATTAAAAAGTAATAGTGGGGAAGTAAATCTGCCTTTGACTGTAGATGAAGATAATAGGCCTATGCAAAAAGTATCATTTGAAGATGGGCGAAAAGCTAAAACCAAATGGGAAGTTATTGATTGTAAAAATGATAGAACATTAGTCAAGTTCACACCGATTACAGGAAGAACACACCAATTAAGGGTTCATTCTGCACATCCTGAAGGTTTAAATGCTCCAATTGTGGGAGATACATTATACGGTGAGAAAGATGAGAGATTAATGCTGCATGCGCAATTCATTGAGTTTTATCATCCTAAAACTGAAGAGAAATTGAGCTTTGAGGTTGATCCAGATTTTACACTATAGAAAAGCCCTATGGATTTCCATAGGGCTTAATCAATGGGTTATTCAATAATTATTTTTCTTTGTGCTTGTTGATCCCCACTAAGAATTTTGATGAAATATAATCCACTTTCAATTCCTTTTAAATCAATAGACTTTTTCTCATGATATCTATTTTTTTTGAATCTTTTAGATAGAATTTTTTTTCCGTCTATAGAATGAATTGTAACTAAATAACTACCGAAGATTTTATTTTCAAAAGAGTAATTTAATTCTTTAGCACCATCAATAGGATTTGGGAAAGCTATAAAACTTGTATTTAATGGTGAGTCATTTGATAACACAGTTATATTTTCAGAAACGCCTTCGCAACCATTAATTAAAACTGAAACTTTATAGTCGCCACTATTCTGAACCATAATAGATTGACTCGTGGCATCCGGTAATATTGCGTCTTTATAAAACCATTGGTATGCATCACCTTCAGTGGAGGTCAAAGTAAAATTGCCATTTTCATCAGGATCGCTTACTGTAACAACAGGAGTATGATTTTCTTGAATGATTATATACGAAAATTTTTCTTCTACTACTAAATCTTCATTAATATCAGTTGCAGTAAGTTTTACATTATATTCTCCAGCAGTATTATAAACCACTTGGTGTGGACCTACACCTAATGCTGTTCTTGGTTCAGCACCTTCTCCAAAATCCCATTCTAAGGCAGTAATTGAGCCAGATGATTCATTAATAAAGGTTATGGTAGTTTGCTCACAACCTTCCTGAATATTAGAAATAAAATTAGGAAAAGCAGGGCCGGGCTCTGGTCCAGATATTTCAAAATTATCAAAGGCCATACCAGCATCAATTTCTGCAGCATCAGTTAAAAACTTGACTCTGAATCCAACTGTTTCATTTCCACCTAAGAAGGAAATATCAGTAAATTTTCTTTCGAATGAATTATTTGTGTTACCGCTAAAAATTGGAACTTGGGCTCCAAATACTGATAAAGGATCACTAATCTGATTGTACCAACCTTCAGCCTGTTCTGGGTTTAGTTTTGTCCAGTTTTCTCCCCTATCGGTAGTATACTCCACTATAAAACCATCCCAATTTGGCTCAAAGCTATAATTAGTTTCAAAGGAAAGCTCATAATTACCTAAACTTGCGAAATTAAATTCCGGACTATAAATATAAGCTTCAGAATCATTTTCATATTGGCTTTGATTTATACCTGTAACAATTGCATTACTGCCACTCGCAGTACCAGCTTTTCCTGGAATAGAACTTTCGCCAACTTGAAAGCCAGTTCCAGCTATGTTTTCTATTATAAAATCTATGTCTGTACCTTCTAAGTCTCCACCATCAGATAGGGTATAAGGTATATCTTTGGGCTTTATTACTGTCAAATAATTTTCTTTAACTACTTCTGCTTCACCATCAGCTGAAGTAATAGTTAAACGTACATCATAAATTCCTCCTTGTGAATAAATGTGGCTTGGGTTTTCTAAGGTTGAAGTGCTGCCATCTCCAAAATCCCAGCTGTAGGTACTAGCTCCAGTTGATAAATATTGAAATTGAACTTCATCACCTACAAATATAAATCTTGAATCAGCTGTAGTAAAATCGGCAGTAGGGCTACTTTTTAATATCTCAAAATCATCTATCAACACACCATCAGCATTGTATCCTTCTGCTCTAAATCCTCTTTTAGCATAAAATACTAATCTGAAATTAACTTGGCTATTTCCAGTTAAAAAGCTAACGTTATATTTAGCTTTTACAGGTATGAAGGTAGTATCTCCATCAATTACTTCAATGGTTTGTTGTATCCAACCTGCATTAGCTTCTTCTGGAAAAATTTGAGGGGAATCTTCTGATACATTATACCAGTTGCTACCTGCCTCATCTCTTATATCTCCTAATAGTTGCCAATTTTTACCGTTATCTATACTATATTGAACATGGAAACCGAAGGGGCCGGTTCTAAATAACCCTATTGATTGAGTGAAGGCGTTTTCCATGCTGAAATTGAATGATAATTCATGGTTTTTATTTACATCAGAAAAATCAAAAGTAGGGCTTAAAAGTGCGCCACTGATATTTTGGTCTAAAACTCCAATGTCGCTATTTAAATTAGTTTTCCATACATTACTCCCAGATGGCGCTTGATTTAATCTATTTCCCGGAGTCCCTAATTCCCAAATTTCATTATTTCCATCTATGGGAATAGCTTGAAAATCGTCAGGATTTGACTCGAAGTCACCGCCATCCAAAACTGAATACGGAACAGGTTTAGATTTTAAGTTAACTATGTTAATTTGGTAGGTATTATTTGGTGAATTGACAGGTAATCTATACTCTCTACCTGCTTGATCAATTATATTTCCAAAATAATACTTGATACTCAAAAATGTACCAGGGTTTGGGATTTTAGCTGTAAAGGTTATTCCATCACCACTATCTGTCATATTAATGGTTTCAGTAGTTTGAAAACCATCTGTAGAATAAACAACCACTGGTGATAAACTCTCAAATGTAGTATCACTATTAATACTTAATTCCAAAGAAAAAGGATCTGCGATGTTGTCTGTAAGTTGATTATTGTTGGTATGATCCAAATAGGTATGAACCCATCCCATATCTGCAAATATTTCATAAGTTATACCAGGATCATGGATGGCTTCGCCAGATCCAAATTGTGGAGACATTAGTGAATTTGGATTTCCTGCTCTGTAAGTATTTTCATCTAAATGAGAATAACTAGAACCTTGATTCCAAGTTGAAGGTGCAAATAATTTCGGCCTAGTTCTCAGTGCTGAGACAGCATTAGTTCCGTTAAAAAATAAATCATCACTTGTTAAAGCATCAGCTGTTTCTGGTGAATTATCTGGTAATGAAATAATGGGGCTATTATCACCTAATTCAACAAATTGAGTAAATACAGATGGATATACTGTATTAAATAATGTCCATGAACCGGATTGTTGCTCAAAAGATACTCCACCCGTAAAGCCAAGGCCATGTCCAAGTTCATGTAAAACAATTGACACAAAATCATATTGGTTTGCAGGAGGATCACCGTCCAAACCGAAATAGAAGTCGAAATCACTATTGAAACTTGAAGAGATATCTGCATCACCTGAGCCATTTAAATTCTTTCTTGCCAATTTTTCGGCTAAAGCAATTGGGTAAAAAGTTCCTTTTTTTGGGGCTCCTTCAAAATCACGGAAATAATTAGTAGGGCCAGCTTGTCCTAAAACACCCTCTCCTAAAGCTTCAAAATTCGCATCAATAATAATTTGCACAGGACTTTTTATTAATGAAGCCCAAATATCTACAGCATATTGATAGGCTGTTTTAGCCTGTTCAGTAAAACCATTATAGTTTACAATAATATTTACAGACTTAGCTTTTCTAAAATTTTTAGATTCAATAAAGGCTTTTGGAGGGGGAACAAAAGTATCATAACTATTATGATCAACTGGACAAATTATAGGTTCACCCTTTATAGATACCTGACCATTGATATTTTCAACACTTATAAAAATTAAAAGAGTAAAAAATATTGCGAACGCATTTTTCATATTTGATGTATTGATATTATGAACTTTAAATTTAATTATTCTACTTTGAAATAATATCTTTTTAATCACATTGTTATAAAAATAATACAAAAAATTTATGAAAACTTTTCAATCTATAATATTACTGGTTTTTTGTTCTACATTACTATTTACATCATGTAAGTCAAATCAAACTAGCTCTGCTACTGAAATAGAGGAAATATTTAGCTTAAATACTACTTCTTGTATGGGGCCGTGCCCAGTATTTAATTTGACCCTTTACGGAGACAAAAGGTTGGTTTTCGAAGGAAAACAAAATACTGATTTAGCAGGTGAATATGAAAAGCAACTATCTGAGGAGCAGTTTGATGCTTTAATGGCAATAGTTGAATCTGCTGATTGGGCAAATTTAGAGGAAGAATATAGATCAGACATGACAGATTTGCCTACACAAAATTTCATGTATAACAGAAATGGAGTAATTAAAAAAGTTATGAGATATGGTGCTGGACCAGAATCCATTTCTAATTTGAGCGACACCATACTTACTTTTGTTGAGGAACAAATCTTTTCAGAGAAAACAAATGATTAATATCGAGAAGTGAGATCTTTCTCACTTCTTGTTTTTAGGTAAATATTTTGAGGTGAGATTATCGTTTTCAGATTCATTGCTCCAGAACACATTCATAATATAATATCTATCCTTATCTCTTAGTATTTGAATGCTATTAATCCCTCTTCTTTGGACAGGTCCATTCTTTTCAGTTCTCACTGCATAGGTACTAAAGCAATGAACAATGTTTCCAAACTCTTCAGTAATTCTATTTAACTCCTGTTCGTAAAAGGCAGTACCCTCTCGATATTTTTTGTACATATCAATATATTCTTGAGGTGTCCAATAATTATAGCTGATTTCTCCTTCTTCATTTATTAGAGTGGGAATTAATTTAGCATCTTCAGAAAAAAGAAATTTAAACCTCTCCCAGTCACGTTCTTGGTCGGCAGGGCCTGAAATAACTTCTGTCAAAGCTGACATTATATTCTCTACAGATTGAACGTCTTTCAGATAATTCTGCGAGAATAAATTTTGATTAAAAGAAAATAGGATGAATGTAATGAGGATGTAGTATAGTTTATTCATTATGCTTATCAATTATTTTTATCAAATCAGTATTACTTTGAAGAACTGTTTGTAATATATCTAATAAATTGGAGTAATCAGTAGATAACTTTTGATTTAAATCTTCATGATTGAGATTTGAATTCATCCTCATTTTATGAAAAGCTCTGAAGCCATCCACCATTTTTTGGATGTCCTTATTCTGTTCTTTTAGATGTTTTAATTTATTTCCGTTATTCCCTTTTAAGGCATTCACTTTATTTTTCAAACCTTGAAAAGGGAAATTGTCTTCAATTATTTTGAATGGATTTTTATCTAGAATAGGTTTTTCAGCCTCAAGTTTTAAATCTTCATTTACGATTTGATGAATATCAATGTTAAAAAAATCAGCAATTTTAACTAAGTTTTCAATGCTGGGTTGCGCAAGCTCCTTTTCATAAGATGCTATATTACCTCTTTTTAATCCAACAGATTCAGCCATAGCGGTTTGGCTAAGGCCTCTTTCCTTTCTTAAGAATTTTATATTTTCAGATATTTTAGTCATTTGTTAACAATATTAACAAAAAATAAGATAAAATGTCAAAATATGTAACATTATTAGACTGATAGAGTTATTAATAAGTGTAGATTATTAGAAACTAAAATAAATATCACTATGAATAATGGAGTAAAAATATTGACAGGTTTTAGCTTAGGATTGTTAACAGGTGCTGTTGCAGGTTTATTGTATGCACCAGAAAAAGGAGATAAGACCAGAAAAAAATTGAAAAAGAATGTGGATAAATCTTATAAAGATTCTATGAAAAAGATTGATGAATTGAAATCCACATTAAATCAAGAAATTGATAATGTTTCATCTAAAGGAAAAGAAACTTTAAGTCAATTGAAAGAATCTGTAAACTATAAAAACTAGGATTGTAATTTATTGATTTAAGGTTCAAATATTTTTGAGTTTAAAAATAGATTAATAAATGAATACTGTAACAGAAAAAAGATATAGAAAATTAGGATTTGACAAGTCTGAAACCGAAAGATTGGTGGAAGTGATGAATGCATTATTGGCAAATTACCATATGCATTATCAAAAACTTAGAAACTTTCACTGGAATGTAAAAGGAGCTGATTTCTTTGATTTGCATGAGCAATTTGAGGAAAGATATGATATTGCAAAAGAAAGTATTGATGAAATTGCTGAACGAATTCGAGTATTCGGGCACACACCGCTTAGTAATTTGAGTGATTACATGGAGAATTCTGATATTAAAGAATCTCCAACTAACTTACCAGCAGAGGAAATGGTACAAGAAATCTTAAATGATTATCAAATATTATTATCGTTTCTGACTGATGCCATGAATGCTGCGATTGATATAGGAGATGTTGGTACTGAGGATATGTTAAATACATTTATCCAAGACATGGAGAAACACCACTGGATGCTAAGTTCTTTCTTAGGAAAATAAATTGATAGTAGTAAAGTTGAAAGCTGAATCAAGTAAAGGTTCAGCTTTTTTTATGCCCTACTTAAAATCCTAAAAATTGAATAGAATTCATATCCTTTTTTTAGCTTTGTAGCTAGAAATGAAAACAATAAACCTAGACATAACAGAATCTAAGAAATTATATTTCGCCTCAGATTTTCATTTAGGAGCACCCAATAAACTAGAAAGCTATAAACGAGAAAAGTTAATCGTCAGATGGATGGACAGTATAAAAGAAGATGCTTCAGCCTTATTTTTAGTTGGCGATTTATTTGATTTTTGGCATGAATATAAGCGAGTTATTCCTAAAGGGTTTATTCGGTTTCAAGGAAAATTAGCCGAGTTAGCCGATTCTGGTTTACCCATCTATATATTTACAGGAAATCATGATATGTGGATGTTTGGCTATTTCACGGATGAATTAGGAATAGAAATTCTTAAGTCTCCAATTTCATTAAATGTGGATAAAACTAAAATATTAATTGGTCATGGTGATGGTTTAGGGCCTGGTGATAAAAAGTACAAGGTACTCAAAAAGATTTTCGCGAATAAAATATGCCAGTGGTTCTTCAGACAAATTCATCCGGATTTAGGAATCAAAATAGCTAATGCATGGTCTGCAAGCAGTAGAATAAGTAGCACTACATCTGATACTGAAAAATTTTTGGGTAATGGCGAATGGTTATGGACCTATGCAAAGGAGATGGAGAAGAAGGAACATTTTGATTATTATGTGTTTGGGCACAGACATTTACCATTAGATCTAGAGGTTGGAGAAAATTCTCGCTACATAAATTTAGGGGAGTGGGTGAATTATAATACATTTGCATCTTTTGATGGCAAAGAATTTGTACTCAAAAAATTTGATGAAGAATAATTTCTGTCTTTACTATATGAAAAGAGTATTACTCATACTTATTATTTCCATTTTAACTGTCTCGCTTTCATTTGCTCAGAAGAGTAGTTCTAAAGACAGTGTGGAAATTGAAAGTATAGAAAAAGATGGCCGTGTAAATTATCCAAAGAAAATTCTAGTAAATCCTGAATTTGATTTTAAACTTAAGAAAACAGAAAAAGGGAAGTTTAGCCTAAGCTTCTATAATGAGAATAATAAGGCTGTCACCATTAAGATTTATGACCTTATAGGTAATTTGATTATGCAAGAAACCGTATCTAATAAGGGGCCTTTTAATAAGGAATATGATCTTAGTTATTATAACCCCAAGTTCTTTATCGTAGAAGCAGGCAGTTCCCAATACAACAAAACCAAATCAATAATTGTAGAGTAAGATTGTAAATCAAGTAATGGATTCATACAAAAAAGCCTTTCATTTTTTAAAATGAAAGGCTTTTAAGGTATATATATTTGAAATTAAACCGCTAACTCCGCTTTGTTTTCTTCATATTCTGATACTGGAATACAGCTACACATCAAGTTTCTGTCACCATAAGCAGAATCTATTCTACTTACACTTGGCCAGAATTTATTCATTCGAACTGATTCTAATGGGAATACAGCTTTTTCTCTTGAATAAGGTAACTCCCATTTTTCAGCCAAAGCAACAGACATAGTATGAGGCGCATTTTTCAATACATTGTTTTGCTGATCTGCTTTTCCATCTGCTATTTCCTGAATTTCTTCTCTGATTGAAATCATGGCAGTACAGAATTTATCTAGTTCCATTTTACTTTCACTCTCTGTTGGCTCTATCATCATAGTACCAGGAACAGGGAAAGAAACTGTAGGAGAATGGTATCCATAGTCCATTAGTCTTTTTGCAATATCTTCCACTTCAATTCCAAACTCTTTGAAAGCTCTGCAATCAATAATCATTTCATGTGCTGCTCTACCTTTTTGATTTGTATACAACACAGGGTAATGACCATCTAATCTTTCTTTAATATAATTTGCATTAAGGATAGCAATTTGAGTGGCTGCTTTTAATCCTTTTGCACCCATCATGCAGATGTAAGCATAACTAATGGATAAAATACTAGCACTACCCCATGGCGCAGCTGAAATAGCTGAAATAGCCTGATTTCCACCAGTTGGTACCAATGGATTACCAGGAAGAAAGTCTTCCAAATGTTCTGCCACACAAATTGGTCCCATTCCAGGGCCACCACCACCATGAGGAATACAGAATGTTT
Source organism: Marivirga arenosa (assembly GCF_030503875.2). Lineage (NCBI taxonomy): Bacteria > Pseudomonadati > Bacteroidota > Cytophagia > Cytophagales > Marivirgaceae > Marivirga > Marivirga arenosa. Next base: position 711,475 of record NZ_CP129968.2, read on the forward strand.
TATGAAGATTCAGGTGACAAACATCAGCTCCAATATTTGCTGGAGAAGTTAGTCCAACCTGTGCATTCATGTTAGCACCATCCATATAAACTTGCCCACCATTATCATGAATGATCTGACAAATTTCTTGAATACTTTCCTCAAAAACACCGTGAGTTGAAGGATAAGTTACCATTAATGCAGCTAAATTATTTTTATACTCTTCAGCCTTAGCTCTTAAATCATCAAGATCTATATTTCCTTGATCATCACATTTGGTAATCACCACTTTCATTCCTGCCATAACAGCACTAGCTGGGTTTGTACCATGTGCCGATGAAGGAACAATGGTAACATTTCTATGACCTTCTCCTCTGCTTTGATGATAGGCTCTAATCACCATTAGACCAGCATATTCACCTTGTGCACCTGAATTAGGCTGTAATGAAGTTGCAGCAAAACCCGTGATTTCAGTTAGCATATTTTCCAGCTTAATGAACATTTCTCTATATCCTAAAGCTTGTTCTTTCGGAGCATATGGGTGAATGTATGCTAATTTAGGCCATGTTACTGGGATCATCTCTGCTGTTGCATTTAGTTTCATTGTGCATGACCCTAAAGAAATCATAGAATGAACTAATGATAAATCTTTATTCTCAAGCCTTTTGATGTAACGTAACATCTCGTGCTCAGCATGATACTGATTGAAAACAGGATGTTCTAAATAATGACTTTCACGAATGAATTGTTTTGGCCAATCTAATTCTAAATCATTTACTTTTTCTTCAACTGTAAATTTAGATTCATCTTCATCTACTACTAAAGCGAAAATCTCAATTAACTCTTTAATATCATGAATTCTAGTGGTCTCATTTAAAGAAATAGAAACCGTATGCGTCCCGCTTAAATTCAAGTTAATTTTTCTCTCATATAATAATGAGTGAAGTTTCTCCCTTAATTTTTCCGATTCTAGTTGTACGGTAATAGTATCGAAGAAATGCTTGTTAGAAACTTCATATCCTAAAACTGTTAAGCCATTAGCTAATAATTTTGTTAAGGAATGAGTACGGATAGCAATTTTTCTTAAACCAATTGGCCCATGATAAACAGCATACATACCTGACATAATCGCTAATAATACTTGAGCTGTACAGATATTTGAAGTCGCTTTTTCCTTTTTGATGTGCTGCTCTCTGGTTTGAAGCGCCATTCTATAGGCTTTGTTTCCTTCTTTATCGATTGATACTCCAATGATTCTACCAGGAATCTGTCTTTTATATTTTTCTTTAGTCGCGAAATATGCTGCATGTGGCCCACCGTATCCTAATGGAATTCCAAATCTTTGTGAAGTCCCTACTACACAGTCAGCTCCCATTTCACCTGGAGGTGTTAAGATTGCTAAAGATAGTAAATCTGCACCGATAGCGGAATAAATATCGTTTTCAGCAGCCGCCTCAATGTAAGGCTTAAGATCTAATATTTCTCCTTTTAAGTTTATTTGCTGAGTATAAAATCCAAATATTTCAGGATCCGTAACATCCAATTGTGTTAAGTCAGCAAATCTTAATTCAATTCCAAGAGGATTTGCTCTGGTTTTAAGAATATCTATGGTTTGTGGGAAAGTATTTTCATCTACAAAGAAAACATTAGCAGACTTCTTTTTTCCTTTTCTTAAACCATAGAACATACTCATGGCTTCAGCAGCAGCAGTACCCTCATCTAATAATGAAGCATTAGCGATTTCCATCCCAGTTAAATCAATAACCATAGTTTGAAAATTAACCAGCGCTTCTAATCTTCCTTGTGCTATTTCAGCCTGGTATGGAGTATAAGCAGTATACCAGCCTGGATTTTCTAAAATATTTCTTTGAATCACTCCAGGTGTGTGGGTATTGTAATACCCTAAACCGATATAGGATCTAAAGATCTGATTTTTATCAGCGATATCTCTAAAAGATTCTAAAAATTCAAACTCGGTTTCAGCTTCTGGAAGATTTAAATCCTTCTTAAGCTGAATGGCTTTCGGGATTGTTTCATCGATAAGTTGCTCTAAAGAATCGGCCTTTACCGTTTTCAGCATCTCTGATATTTGCTGATTATCCGGTGCATTATGCCTCACATCAAATCTTTCTTGGTATAGAGGGTTTAATTTCATAATATTTGAAAGTATCTTTAATAAATATTTTAGATATTCACGGACTGTTTCGTGCCACAAAAGTACAATATATTATTTAGGATTTTTGTTCACTTAACAGTAAAAATTTTAAATAAATTTACCTTAAACCCTTAATTATGAAGACATTTTTCTCAAGCTTGTTGATGAGTATCCTTGCTTTTAATATTCTTTCAGCTCAAGTAATGGAGAAGCAAGCAAGAAAGTATGCAAGTACTATAACTGATGCAGATTTAAGAGAACATTTAAGCTTATTAGCTTCTGATTCCTTAGAAGGAAGAGAAACTGGTAAAAAAGGTCAAAAGATGGCTGCCGAGTATATTAAAAATGAGTTTGAATCTTTGGGCCTAAAGGCTCCAGTTGATGGATCTTATTTTCAAAAGTTTAATTTATATCAAACTTACAGAGGAGACTCTGAACTAACTTTTAATGGACAAACCATTAAAAATTTGGACCAAATGGTTTATTGGGCGAATGTTCCATTCGAAAAATCACAAATAGAAATTGTCTATGTAAATAAAGCTCAAGAAGAAGATTTATCAGAAGTTGACGCGGAAGGCAAGTTTTTAGCTTTTAAAGCTGAAGGACAATTCACTCCTGTTCTGCAAACGATCGAAGATTTAGGCGCTAAAGGTGCTATTGTATTCGCAGAAGATAGTAGTAGAATGGGAATGGTGTTGAGATATGGTAGATATTACTCAACTCATGGTTCTCTTTCTAGAAAAAAACCGACTGAAGAAGGTTTAGCTAGTGTAGTTCTGTATCAAGAATTAGCTGAAGATTTATTCGGAAAGCCATTAGAGGAATTAAAAATTGGTGATGAAGCAAAAGCTGAATTATTTGCTGAGATCAATACAGAAACTGTAGAGACTGAGAATGTATTAGGCTACCTTGAAGGCACTGAAAAGAAAGATGAATTAATTATAATTACTGCCCATTATGACCATGTAGGTGTACAAGATGGTAAAGTATATAATGGTGCGGATGATGACGCTTCTGGTACTACTGCTGTTTTAGAAATTGCTGAGGCATTTGTAGAGGCAAAGAAAGATGGTAAAGGGCCTAAAAGAAGCATTCTGTTTATGCCGGTAACAGGTGAGGAAAAAGGCTTGTTAGGTTCAGCTCATTATTCTGAGAACCCTGTTTTCCCATTAGAAAATACGGTAACCAATCTTAATATTGATATGATTGGTCGAGTTGATTCTATCCATAAGGATAATAGAGAATTTGTTTATCTGATTGGATCAAATAGAATCTCAACTGAATTACATGAAGTAAGTGAAATGATTAACGCTAATTATACAAAGCTTGATCTTGATTATACTTACAATGCAGAAGATCATCCTGATAGAATTTATTACAGATCAGATCACTGGAATTTTGCGAAGAATGGTGTTCCAATCATATTCTACTTCAATGGTACTCACCCAGATTATCACCAGCACACTGATACAGTAGATAAAATTGAATTTGATTTGTTAAAGAAAAGAGCGGATTTAGTTTTTTATACTGCTTGGGAAATAGCCAACAGAGAAAATCGTTTATCTATTGATGAAGTAGAGGAAACTGAAGAAGAATAATCATGAAAAAGCTATTAACCTTTGTAACCATTTTAATGATTTCTGCCTGCGGACTAGTCGAAGTTTGTGTAGTCTGTACAGAGCTTAATACAGGAATTGAAGAAGATTATTGTGGATCACCAGATCAAGTTCAAGAATGGGAAGATGATTTAGAGGAAACAGGAAATCAATACGGACAAGATTGGAGCTGTGTAGGTTCTTAAAAATATTAAAAAAGTCAGATAATCTATCTGACTTTTTTAATTTCTATCTGTTTGTTTGCCATCGATTTTGAATCAAACTGATTAGTTCTTTGTAAATATCTGGAGAGCAAGATAATATCTCTCTTCCAAATATAAAATCACTATCTCCATTAAAACGAGAAACCTGCCCCCCGGCTTGTTCAACAATAAAGGCTCCGGCTGCTACATCCCAAGCATTAAGATTATATTCAAAATAACCTTCATATCGACCGCAAGCAACATAGGATAAATCAACTGCAGCACTCCCTAATCTTCGTACTCCGTGACTGTTTTGCATTAAGTATTTTAGAATGGATAAATAGTCATCCATTTTATCAAAATCATAATAGGGGAAACCTGTAGCAATTAAACTTTGGGATAAAGAAGAATTTTTAGAGACTGAAATAGACTTTCCATTTAGACGAGATTGCGAACCTTTAATAGCTTCAAAGCATTCATCTTTATTTATTTCCAATACAATACCAGAAACTATTTCATTATCCTGCTGTAAGGCTACACTTATGGAATATACTGGTAGTCCATGAACAAAATTCGTAGTTCCATCTAATGGATCAATAATCCAATTGTAGGTTTCACCCGTTTTGGTGGAAGTCCCTTCTTCTGCTATGAAACCAGACTCAGGTAAAATTCTTCCCAAACCTTCCACAAGTCTTTTTTCTGCTTCCTTATCTACATAGCTCACGAGATCATTAAATCCCTTATGTTCTACTTTATCAGAATTAAAGTTCTGTGATTCTATCTTGATGAATTCACCAACTTCCTTTATTAATTTAATGGCCTCTTCGTGGATTGTATTTAATTCCATTACACATTCATTTTTTTGGTTCTATACAGTAAGTTGAAAGACTTAAAGGCAAAATATAATACAATTGGTAAAACTGCTGCGTGTAAAGCTTGAGGAAGTGTGTAGAAAAAACCTAATACTAAAAATTGAGCTATTCCGAAAACAGCATAATAGATGGTATGCCATTTTTTTGCAGGTTTTTTAAATAGTAAAAATGCAAATACAATATTCAGTGGAAATGCCCAGATCATGTTCCAGTTATCTACCGTAGCCACATGATCTGATAAAAACCATAAAAAGAAAATTAAGCAACCTATTAAGCCCGTGATAATAAATAAAAGCTTGTTGTACCATATATCACTAGTTTTAGATTTATGATGTCTTACACTTAAGATTATACCGATCAAACAAAGTAGCCATGTTAAATGCTGGGGAAGAATTTGGAAAGATGAGCTTTCCTGTTTTTCGGGAGCTTCATAAATAACTAATTTATCCTTTACTATAGGCTTACCTTCATAGGTAGCTTTGTCGTAATGATACATTAGCATATCAGGAAGAAACATTTCATTCCTTTTATCAGCAATTTGGTCAGTAGGTTGCCCTAAAACCAAATCAATACCGAAATCTTGCCAAGGTTTATCCTCTAAATAAATATCTAAGAATTCCCTGAAAGTGTAGCCTTCAGCTTGTTTATTCCAACTTAATCCAGAGCCTAATACTTCCTCTAATAAGTCTCTAAAACGAGTGGAACAATTGTCGAAGAAGAAATCATATTGATAAAATTTATTTTCAGGCCTAATGTTATTTAGGAGATAATCATAAATCTGATTTTTCTGACTTAAGCTTAAATCTAATTTTTGCTGAATTACTGATCTGTTTTCAGCTTTCGCAGAACGTATTAAATAGGAAATTCTTCCAGCAGAAAGCATATAATTAAGCTTTCCGCGTACAAATTTCATATAGAAACCAGGTGTGTCGAAATCAAAAGTTCCGTAGTTAAACACTACGCTAATTCCTTTAGCTTCATCTTCAACCCAAAGTGCAGAATGGCCAAAGCCAGAATAAAGTTCATCACCTGGCGCTACAGTGATCAAACTAATTTCTGATTCTTCAGATAAACTATTTTGAGCGTAGGTATTTAATGTTGCACTTAAAGAGAGTGCGAAAATCAATAATAATGTCCTCATCATGATTGAGCGTTTAATACTAATACAATTTCACCTTTAGGAGCTGTTTTTTCGAAGTGCTCTATTAAATTGCTTAAGGTATCGGTTAAAGTTTCTTCGTATAATTTTGTGAGTTCTCGTGATACGGAAGCCATTTTTTCCCCTCCTAATACTTCCGCTAATTGTTTAAGAGTTTTTAGCAAACGGTGAGGAGATTCATAGAAAATTATAGTGCGGTCTTCTTCTTTTAATTTTTCTATTCTAGTTTTTCTTCCCTTTTTATGAGGTAGAAAACCTTCGAAGCTAAACCTATCATTTGGGAAACCTGATTTTATCAAGGCTGGTATTAAGGCAGTAGCACCAGGAAGCGATTCTAGCTTTATATCATTATTGAGGGCTTCTCTAGCCAATAAAAAACCCGGATCTGATATTCCGGGTGTACCTGCATCAGAAATCAAAGCCATTTTTTTTCCTGATTTTAAATCATCAATAACACGCTTCAATTTCTGGTGCTCATTATGAATATGAAAGCTTTGCAATGGCTTTTTTATATCATAATGTTTTAACAGCTTTCCTGAAGTTCGAGTGTCTTCTGCTAAAATGATATCAACTTCATTGAGGACCTTTACAGCCCTATACGTCATATCATCTAAATTGCCAATGGGAGTGGGCACTAAGTATAATTGAGTTTCTACTTGCTCCATGCCCAAAATTACAGATTTTATTAAACTAATTTGTCAATTTCTTCAGCTAGCTTTTTATCTTTTTCGGTCACAGTATTGCCTTCATCATGTGTAGTCAATTCAAAACTAACTTTATTATATACATTCGACCAATTAGGGTGATGGCCCATCTTTTCAGCAATAATGGCAACTTTAGCCATGAAGCCGAAAGCTTCAGTAAAATCTTTAAATTCAAATGTTCTTTTTAGCGTATTATTTTCTTCTTTCCACATAATTCTAGTTTTTTATATTATTCTAACCGCTATAAAATTCATTTGTTACGATAAAAGCTTATAATGCTATAACACCTTTCACTTTATTGGTCTCCATATATTTTTCAATGATTTGCTCGGCTGAACCAGCAAGCATTTTAATAGTAAGGCTCACATATTTCCCTTTACTTGAAGGCTTTACTATTACTTCATGATTCTCAAATATTTCTTTTATCTCATCTTGGTTTTCAGCCAAAACGATAAATTTAAACATATATAAGCTTGGCCATTCTGAAACGGCCTCCAACTTTTCTCTGAAAGATTGAATTTCTTTTTCTGTACTCATAACTCACAATCCTTTTTTCTTATTCATAAAAAAAGGGGCTTTTTAGCCCCTTAAAATATTAAGTATTTAATAAATTAATAGAACTTATATCTTAGGTCTACTATATCTGCTTTTTCTTCAATTGCTGATTTGATCTCAAAAGAAACTGCATTAGATCTTCTTTGAGCTAACTGTTCTTTGTAAGTGTTATAATCTGCAATCTCAGGAGCTGGTGTTCTATTTGTAACACTTAAGACTACTATACCATTATTTGCCTCTAAAGGTTTCGATTGCTTGTTTAATTCTATTCCGAAAATAGTACCAATAACCTCTGGCGCTTGTCCTACATTAGGTAAAGAACCTGAAGATATTTTAACATCAGTAGTAGAGAAAACATTGGCATCATCACCATAAGCAGCAGCCATCTCATTTAAAGTTCCTGATAAACCAGATACTTTTTCTTTAATGATATCTGCTTTCATTTTTTGTCTCAATTCTCTTGAAACGATTGCTCTAACAGCGTCAAAATCAGCCTCACCTTTTTCAGTTTCATTAGTTAAAACCGCAACTACGAAATAATTGTCAGTTTCAAAAACTTCTGAAACTTGCCCTACTGAAGCATCAGTGAATGCCCATCTTACGATTGGTCTAGAAGATCCTAAAGTACCAATGGTAGTTTGATTAGGTGACATTTTACCAGAACTTCTAACTCTGTATCCTTCTTTGTTTGCTGAAGCAGTAAATTCAGAGTAATTAACGTTTGATGCAGCAAATAAATCTGCTTGTCTGTATAAATTATCTCTTGTACTTTCTGAAGGAAGGATATCTCTGTAGATAGTCGCTATTTTGTAAGTTTTAGCTGTTTTCTCTTCAGTAACATTAATGATGTGGTAACCATACTGAGTTTTTACAACTCTATTGATAACACCAGTTCCATTTTTAGCAAAAACAGCTGCGTTGAATTCATCAACCATAGCTCCTTCTTTGAACCATCCTAAGTCACCACCTCTAGTAGCAGAAGGGCCATCACTATATTCTTTAGCTAATTCAGCGAAATCTTGTCCGCTTCTAGCTTTTTGTAATACCTCTTGAGCTTCTTGCTTCGCTTTAGCATCAGCCTCATCAGAATCATCCTCAGCTTCAATTAAGATATGGCTAGCCTTCACTGAAGCTACAGTGTCATCATAAATTTTAGAAGTTTTATATAAGATGTAAGCACCATCTTCAATATACGGTCCGATCACATCACCTTCTTTTAAAATATTAGTGTTAGAAGCTAATATTCTTGGAAGTTGAGCAATTGGGTAAGTTCTGAATGAGTTACTTCTATCAGAATTGATTCTTGCATAAGCTGAATCATCTTCAACAGTTTGAAACTCCTTTTTAAGCTCCTCAACTTCTTCTCTGATGTAAGTTGAATCCTCACCAGAAGGTAGTAATTCAAAACCTACATAACTGATAGTTCTAGATGCATCAGTTTCATATTTCTCAATATTATCGTTGAAATATTTTTTTAATTCAGAATCTGAAGGAGACACTAAAGAGTCTTGTACTGAGTAAAAAGGAATATATAAGTATTCAACCTCAGCTGATTCAGTTTGATCCTGGTAAGCTCTTTGTGCTTCAGCTGTTGTAATATAAGTCGAACCAATCATCAACTCATCATATTTCGTTCTTGCTCTAGCAGGAACTAGTGATGATTCAAATGAATACCATTGCGCTTGTTGCTCAGCAGGAGCTTGTGCAATGTTTCTGATGATATTAACAACTTGTTCTTTGTTAAATTCTCCAGTTTCAGGATTTGTAAAGTTTTGTCTTACAATTGGGCTGATGTTATCACCCTGTACCATGTCTACTAATTCCGCATCAGTTACAACAAGACCTAATTCGTCATATTGCTTTTGAAAAGCTTTTTCAACGATTAGATAGTCCCATGCTCTCTGACGAATAGATGACATTTCTTGATCAGAAGGTGCTCTACCATTACCCGCTCTAAAGTTATTTTTGAATTCTTCCACTTTTTGCTGATACTCAGGCAGATTGATGGTTTCACCAGCAATTTCACCAACATCATTTGATCTGCCTCCACCTAATAGCATTGAGTCAGGCCCAAGCAAATCAGTTAGCAAGAAAGCTAAAATGGATAATCCAATTAGGGCGATCAATACCGACCCCATTTTTACTCTTAGTGTATTAAATACTCCCATGTTTGTTTATTTCAAAGAACCGCAAAATAATAGTATAAATGATTAATATCAAAGTGATTCCATTTATTACTTTTTGCTTATTCTGGGTTAATGATGATTAGTTTTACAAGATTAATTCTGTTTTCTTCCATACTTTCGATTATAAATCGAAAAGGAGGGCTGCTAACTTCTTCTTTTAGGATAGGGAAATTCTCTGTAATTGATAAAATAAAGCCACCTAAAGTATCATAGTCACCTTCTGGAATGCCTAATGCATATTTATCATTTATGTAGTCAATTTCTAGGCGGGCACTGAAAATGAAGGTGTTCGCGGATACTTTTTCTTCCACTAGATCTTCGTCATCATGCTCATCTTGTATTTCACCAAAAATTTCTTCAATGATGTCTTCCAAACTTACGATACCCGAAGTTCCACCAAATTCATCCACTACCAATGCTAAGCTTTTGTGTTCCTGGATAAATTGAATCATTAATTCATTTGCTGGCATAGTTTCAGGTACAATAATAATTGGAGTTAGAATCTCCTTTATATCACCTGGTTTTTTGAATAACGCTAAGGAGTGGCAGTATCCAATTACATCGTCAATCGATTCTTTATAAATCAATACTTTTGAATGCCCGCTTTCGGTAAATGCCTCTTTTAATTCTTCAATAGAGTCTTCAATATCAACAGCAACCACCTCAGTTCTAGGAATCATACACTCTCTGACCTTTATGGTTTTAAATTCTAAGGCATTATTAAAAATTTTCTTATCAAGCTCAACTTTACTTTCCTGATGGTCGAGCTGAACAGTATTTTTAACGAAATGATCTAAATCAGTAAGTCCGAATACAGGTTTGTCTTCTTCGTATTTTAATCTTAAAACATATTTTATAAAGATCTTTGATAGGTTTACTATGAAAAATACAATAGGGTAAGTGATGTAGTAAATCAACCATAATGGCAAAGCAAAAAAGGATAATAAGCCATTGGGGTTTAATAAGAATATGCTTTTAGGCGTAAATTCAGCTACAAATAGTACAAAGATTGTAGATATAACAGTTTGAGCTAGAAGAATGAAAACATCATTTTGAAAAAATAGTGGCAGATTGCCTACTAAAAAAGGTTCAATCATTTTAGCCATATAAATACCATATACAACCAATGAAATGGTGTTTCCGATTAAGGTAGTTCCTATAAATGAGGAAGGCCTTTCAATAAATTTCGATAATATTTTACCGGAAATTATTCCTTGCTGGCTCTGTAATTCAATATGCAGTTTATTGGAAGAAATGAAAGCTATTTCAATTCCGGAAAAAAATGCAGAAAAGAGTAATGAAATAATGATGTAAATAAGATAACTGCTCTCCATATTAAATTAGAACTAACCCTCAGTTTTCTTTTTTTGTCTGAGGTATCTTTGTAAAAGTAACAGACTTATGGATAACATAAAAATCCAATAGGAATATTCAAAGCCTACGGTTAAAGATTGATGAATACCAATAACAAAAAGTGCAAAAGCTAATCCCACAATAATGAAATTTGGCTTTGGTCCTTTATTTTCAGTTTCTTGTTTATTTTGCTTTGGACTCATAGATTTTTCTTTTTCGGAAGTGGTTGAGAATCATCTAGCTGTTTATTTGAACTTGCCTCAGTTTTAACTTCTTCTTGATTGTCATTGTCTATCGAATCCGTTTCTTGTTCGTCTAAGTAGATAGTACCACTAGGATTTAAAATACGATAACTTGAGAAATCTTGTTTAGCTCTTAAACCAGTACCGGTTGAAATTTGATCTTCAGACTGAATTCTTACAAACTTTTCAGTATAAATTTCTTCCTTTTGCGGCTCCCAGAATAATTCTTCAGAATTTAACTTTCGAGGCTCAATATACCCTATAACTTCAACGTCTCCTTCTGCTTTATAGATATCAGTCTCTTTTGTATGATAGGCAGAATTTGCTTCAAGAGTTGAGGATAAGGTCCCATCTGGCTCATAAAATTCAATAAAAATATCATTAGGGAATTCTCGGTCCCCATTTTCATAATCATATTGCTTAGAAGCTTTTACAATTACTCTTACTTTAGCAGAATCGGAATATAATATTTCCACTGAGTCAGCTTCCATGATAGGTCCAGAGTATTCTTCAAAGCTTTTATTCTCTTGAAGCCCTGATCCGCAGGCAAAACTCAATAAAATTAATAATAAAATGAAAAAATGTTTCATAGGGCAAAAATAAAAAAAGCGGTCATGATTTAGAATTCAAGACCGCTTTTAATGATTTTATTTATGTATTAGTCTCTGGTTTGAACTTGAACAGTTTCACCTATCCAACATCCAACAGACACTTCTTGTCCAACTGAATAATTATAGTTAAATATATCTTCTTTTGATGGAAATTGCTCTTTGGCAACATTCATTCTATTTGCATCTCCACCCAATTGATACATTTTGTAAGCTGCAATATATACCGCTCTATCTTTCACTACATCCTGTCCACCTTTACAATCAGTGAAACTTTTTAAATAAAGGTCACCGATTAATGTGTAGGCTTCTTTTCTTGAAGGATCAGCATCTAATGCATCATAAGCGTAGCTTCTTGCTTTTGATTTATTACCACTTTTAGAAGCTAAATCTGATAATTCAAGATATACATCAGCTTTTTTGATGTTGTCTTCTGAATATTTCAAAGCCTCTTGGAAGTATTTTTCAGCTTCTTCCATATCACCACTAGCTTTAGATTTTAAAGCAATCATTCTAGATAATCCGAATTCAGGAGTATTTGCTTGAACAATTTTTGCTGCATCAATAAAAGAATCAGAACTGGTACATCCACCTGCTAAGGCAAATTTTACAATTCTCTCAGCATCTTCTAACTGCTTACCATCTTCAACAAACTTAGGATAAAGCTTAGTGTCTATGATGTTACAATCGATAGTGACAGATGCGTTGAATAGTTTTTCAATATAGTCTCTAGCTTTTTGGATTTTTTGCGCGCTCTCACCATCCGCTAACATCTGATCTAAGATATCTTGAACTTGATCATATATTGCAATAATATCCAAGTCAGTAAGATCACCACCAGTTAGCTTATATCTTCTGGCTGCATCCATATAGTATATAGTGTTAGAAGAGAAACTTTTTGCTCCTAACATTTCGATTGCTTCTTTCTCGATTTTGTAAAGCTCTTCGTATTTATCTTTTCTATCTTTCCATACATTATAAGCATCATTCGCTTTTCTGTTGGTAACATTTTCAACATCGTTGAAATACTTCATCCTTAAATCATAAAGTAATACAACAGAATCCTGAATGTTCTTTTGTCTTTGACCCGTTGTGGTTTCAGCTAAGTTCTCATAAACTTTAACTCCCTGAATGTAAATAGAAGGGTTGAGGTCTGGAGTTTCTTTTAATAACCAATCTAAAGGTGCTTTAGCAGCTTCATATTTTTCTGCTGTTAACATATCAGAATAAAGCGCATTTTTCTCCATTGCTTTATTTTTCTTGTCTGGGTCCTCAGGCCAATTCCAACCGTCCTGTCCAAGCATAACTGCTTGCGCACCTATTAAAAATGCTAATGTTAATAGAATTCTTTTCATCTTTCTTAAAATTTAATCAAACTGTCTTCTTAAAAACCATCTATCGTTAAAAGTAAAACTCAAATTTAAATTCAAATAATTCTCTTGAACTAAGTTGTTCAAAAGTGTTCCTCTTTGTCCTACTTCAAACGCTAGATTTACGTTTGAAAGATTGTTTATAGGTAATGAGGAACCAAAAGTTATGCCAAATGAATTAATTGAAGTGTTGTTTATAACTAGCGGACCATTAGAAATGTTAAGACCTGCCCTGTAAGTTACTCTTTCATAATACTTTGTGCCAGATTTCACATCAGGGGTGAACTCACCACCAATTTTTAATTCCATTTGCTCGCCAAAGTTGTTGTCAGCTATACCAAAACTGCTGTAGTCAGACCAATCTTGATAAGAGAAATCAGCTGATATAGCCCATGCTGTTAACTTAATATAGCTTAAACCTACCCCTATTTTTTGAGGTAATACAGTAGTACCTTCAATATCATTTTCTAAAAATGCGTTTTCATTTTCTTCATTCCGTAATGGAACCTCTTGCAGGCTTAATATCTGTAAAAATGTATTTCTATTTGTATTTAAGTTAGCTTGCACATCATAAGTAGCCCCAAATGATAAATAGTTCTCACCAATTTTGGTTCTAAAGTTAGTTCCTAATGTAAATGAGAAATCAGAGAAATTATCGGTGTATTCAGCTGATACTAAATAGGGAACCCTTAAGGTATCACCTTCATTTATGATATCTTGATAAATGGTTCTGTCTGTTAACTTTCCAAAATTATAGTTGGCCTCAGCACCAATCGCAATATTTTTAGTTATGTTCCACCCATTAGCTAGACTCAATTGTGATATTGTACCCTCACCTTTAAATCTTGAAAGGCTTGCTTGAGGATCAGTAATTTGGTTAGAACTATTCCTTTTAATCTCATAGTTTTTGGATGAAAGAGGTCTTAAAGCTACTGAAACTGCATATTTACCTGGTATAATAGGAAAAGCCAATGTAGCATATTTTAATCCACCATTGATTTGGGTAAATCTTGTAGCTTCATCACTTATATTATTTTGAGAGATATTTAATCCAGCTTCAAATGAGGTGAATTGTTGCCCTCCTAATAGTGCTGGGTTTAACACTGGGATAAACCAAGGGCTTTGATATGCAATTCCTGCATTGCCCATTCCATTGTTAGCAACATATCCTTTTTCAGAAACCAGACCCACACCATAAGCCGAATATGGTGAAACCAAATCCTGAGAAAATGATGATGATACAAATATTACGGAAAAAATACTGGCTAATAAACCGGTTTTAAATTGACGCATTATATCTTAAAATTGCATTTAAACCCACTAAAACTAATTCAGGGATTGCAAAGATGGGCTCTTTTAATTTAGTTTCAAAGAATTTTGCATCTCCACCGGTAATTATTGACGTAAGCGGTGAATATTTTCTTTTAACTTCTTGAATGTAAGTGTCTATCTCTGCCTGAATTCCGAAAGCAACTCCACTTTGCATGGCCTCAATAGTATTGTCGGCTATGAAGTTGAAATTGCTTTCAGGCTTTACCAACGGTAAACGTGCTGTAAAATTATGCATACTCTGAAATCTCATGAATAATCCTGGCGAAATAGCACCTCCGTAATATTTTTTTCCATTTTCCAGAACTTCATAGGTTATGCAAGTACCTAAGTCGATTACTATAATATTATGATCAGGATACAATGCTTGAGCACCAGCAACTGCTGCAATTCTATCTAAACCAATGGTTTCGGATTTATATAGATTTTCAAAAGGTAAAGCCGTTATATAATCAAGTAAAATAGGGTTTTGATTGATTTCAATTTCATTCAAAATTTCTTCATATGAGATTCTTACACTTGAAATGATGACATTTTCTAGCGAATAAGTTTTTATAAAAGTTTTAACATCTGACAGTTGATCAAAAATTTTAACTTCTTTTAACTTCTCTTCATTAAAAAAACCTAACTTGATTTTAGTATTACCTACGTCAATGACTAAGTTCATAAATTCGTTTTTCAGTTCTAAAATTAATTAAAATTACTCAAATGCATACTTATAAAGTGGTTGGCTTAATGTCTGGAACTTCTCTTGATGGATTGGATATTGCTTTTTGTCAATTTGATATTTCTGATGCTGGCAAATGGAACTGGTCAATAATTGATTGTGAAACTGTAGGTTATCCTATTGAACTTAAAAATAAATTAAAAAATTCAATCGAAATGTCAGCTTTAGATCTACATTATTTAGATGTTGAATTAGGGAAATATTTCGGTGATACTGTTCATAGCTTTATAAATAGAAATAATCATCAGGTTGACTTTATTGCTTCTCATGGTCATACTGTTTTTCATGACCCAGCAAATGACCTAACAGTTCAAATTGGGAATGCGAATTTTCTACATAGCATTACTAAACTTCCTGTTATTTCTGATTTTAGAACATTAGATATTGCAAATGGCGGGCAAGGGGCGCCACTAGTACCTATAGGAGACCAATTATTATTTTCAGATTATGAAATTTGTATCAATTTAGGTGGGATAGCGAATTTATCCTTTGAAGATTCGAATGGTGATAGAATTGCCTATGATATATGCATTTGTAATATTTTACTGAACCGCTTAGCTCAGTTAAAAAACTTAGAATTTGATAAGGACGGTGCTCTAGCTCAAAAAGGTGAATTAAAAAAGACTCTTTTGAACCAATGGAATAGTTTTAGTTTTCTGAATCAGAAGCCACCAAAAAGCCTAGGCATTGAGCAGTTGGAACCAGAGATTTTAAGTAAAATCGACTCGAATCGGTATTCAATTGAGGATATGTTAGCAACTGCAGTTGAACATATTGCTTTTCAGATTAGCAAATCTGTTAAACAAAGTAAGAAAGAAGGGGCTATTCTTTTTACCGGAGGTGGGGCTTTTAATCAATATCTAATCAAAAGTTTAACTGAAAAATTGGGGAGTGAATATAGAATCGAATTGACCACTACTGAAATCAAAAATTATAAGGAAGCATTGATTTTTGCATTTTTAGGAGTTTTAAATGTGAGAAATGAATACAATACTTTTTCCTCAGTTACCGGTGCTCACATTAATAGTATATCTGGTCAAAAGCTAGGCCGTTTTTGAAATTAATTTTTGTAGTTTTGGCCTTTTAGATACTCAGATGAATAATTTCATCTTATTTTTTACGGAACGACTAAAATTGAAAAAATATGAAAGAACTCTTAGAGAAATTTGAGAATAAACGACCTGAAGTAGTATTTGAATGGAAAGATTCTGAAACTGAAGCAGAGGGTTGGGTTGTAATCAATTCACTTAGAGGTGGTGCTGCCGGAGGAGGAACAAGAATGCGTCCTGGACTGGATAAACATGAGGTGGAATCATTAGCCAAAACTATGGAAGTGAAATTTACTGTTTCAGGTCCAGAAATAGGTGGTGCAAAATCAGGTATCAATTTTGACCCATCTGACCCGCGTAAAAAAGGAGTATTAGAAAGATGGTATAAAGCAGTTTATCCATTATTAAAAAATTACTACGGTACAGGGGGTGATTTGAATGTTGATGAAATTCATGAAGTAATTCCAATCACAGAGGAATATGGTTTGTGGCACCCTCAAGAAGGGGTTGTAAATGGTCATTACAACGCTACTGAACCCGAAAAAATAAAGAAGTTAGGTCAGTTGAGACAAGGAGTAATCAAGGTGATTGAAGCACCTAATTATAGTCCTGATATCAAAAGAAAATACACCGTAGCCGATATGGTAACGGGTTTTGGTGTTGCAAAATCAGTTGAGCACTATTATAATATTTGGGGAGGTAAACTTCATAAGAAAAGAGCAGTTATTCAAGGTTGGGGTAATGTTGGAGCTTCTGCAGCTTATTTCTTAGCACAAGCTGGAGTTAAAATTGTAGGTATAATTGATCGAAATGGTGGATTAATTAATCAAGATGGATTCACACTTGAAGAGTTAACCGATTTATTTATTAATCGAAATGGAAATGAACTAATATCTGAGGATATTATTCCATTTGATGAGATCAATAAAAAGATTTGGTCGCTTGAAGCAGAAGTTTTTATTCCTGCAGCAGCTTCTCGTTTGATAAGTAAAGAGCAAGTGGAGGAGATGATTGCTTCGAAATTAGAAGTAATTGCAGCTGGGGCTAATGTTCCATTTGCAGACAAAGAAATTTTCTTTGGTCCTATTGCAGAGTTTACCGATAGTAAAGTGGCTGTAATTCCTGATTTTATAGCGAATTGTGGTATGGCTCGAGTATTTGCATATTTAATGACTGCAGACGCTGAAATTACAGATGAGGCAATATTTGAGGATACTTCCAGAACAATTGAGAAAGCTCTCCGTAAAACCTTTGAGGCAAGTAACTCAAGCGTTAATATTTCAAAAACTTCATTTGAAATAGCATTAAGTCAGCTAATTTAATACATTATTAATCTTTCCAGCTAAGCTTTTTAGTTGGAAACTTCCTAAATTGAGGATTCTTGAAAAATCATTTGCATGAGAACATCGAAATTTTCTATTTCAGCAATATTTTTAATTCTATTTTTCACGGTATTATTTGTTCCAAATACCACAATCGCTTCTGAAAATAATTCAAAAGCAGCAGTTGAGGTACAAAGCCAAGATCATGATGAGCAAGAAAATCATTCTGAAAATGTAGAAAATGAAGAAGGCGAACATCATTCAGCTCCAGCATGGACGGTTATTCCATTTGTGTTATTGCTATTAATGATTGCTACAGGACCCTTATTTTACGAACATTTTTGGCATAAAAATTATCCTAAAATTGCCGTTCTTTTAGCCGTTTTGGTAGTGAGTTATTATTTATTTATTCTTCATAATTATCACAGTCCTGTTCATGCTGCATTTGAATATTTTCAATTCATATCCTTATTAGCATCACTTTACATTGCATCTGGTGGAATTGTAATCAAAGTAAATAAGAAGTCAACCCCAATTGTGAATATTGTTATGCTGCTAATTGGTGCTGTGGTAGCTAATTTAATTGGAACTACCGGTGCTTCTATGTTGCTTGTAAGACCGTTCATTAGGTTGAATAAAAATAGAATTAAAGCTTACCATATTATTTTCTTTATCTTCATGGTAAGTAATATAGGTGGTTCTTTAACTCCAATTGGTGACCCACCACTTTTCTTAGGGTTCTTAAAAGGAGTGCCATTTTTCTGGACTTTAGAGCATAACTGGCCAGCTTGGGTATTTGCATTATCTATTCTTGCTATAGCATTTTATTTCCTTGATAAAAGGAATAAATCAGGTCAGGATGAAGATGAGGCAGAAGTATTCGATAATAAAATTACCATTAACGGGAAAAGAAACTTTATTTGGTTAGCAGTAATTATTGTTTCTGTATTTATTGATCCTAATGTATTTTCCTGGGTGCCGGGTATTACTTATGAAGGGCAGGAATTTTCTTATATAAGAGAAGTGATTATGCTGAGCGTAACATATCTATCTTATAAATTCGCCAAAGATAAAGTCCATGATTTAAACGAATTTAGCTTTGAACCTATCAGAGAAGTCGCATTCATATTCATCGGAATATTTGGAACGATGATGCCTGCGTTAGATTTGGTAGGCAATTTTGCTAAGTCAGAAGCTGGTGCTTCTTTAATTACGCATAACACGCTTTATTGGGGTACAGGATTACTTTCTGGCTTCTTGGATAACGCTCCAACATATTTAAACTTTCTAGCAGCAGCAATGGCCTCTCAAGGAGGAAGTATTTCTGTATTAGCAGAGGTTACTCAATTTGCAAATGGTGGAGTTTATTATGATTCTGTAATGGATTTAACTGCTATTTCAATAGCTGCGGTATTCTTTGGAGCTATGACCTATATTGGAAATGGACCCAACTTTATGGTGAAGTCAATAGCAGAACAAGTGGGTATCAAAATGCCATCTTTCTTTGGCTATATCATCAGATATTCAATCCCTTTCCTACTACCATTATTACTATTAGTCTGGTTGTTATTCATCAGATAATTAAAAAGGCGAGAAAAATTATTTCTCGCCTTTTTAATTTATTGAACTCGTCAAGTTTTATTTAACCCCAAATTCTTTCACTGCTTCTATGAAGTATTTCACATGATCTGGATTAATATCAGGATAAACGCCATGACCTAAGTTGGCAATATGCCTTCCTTCGCCAAATTGGGAAAGCATATTTTTAGTATGCTTTCTGATCGTTTCTTTATCAGCATAAAGCACACAAGGATCAAGATTTCCTTGTAGAGTTCGATCATCTCCAACAATTTTTCTTACTTCAATAGGGCTCATAGTCCAATCGAGTCCAATAGTATTATAATCTAATTGGCTTAAATCAGCAAATGCAGCGTGTGCATCTTTAGCGAAAATAGTTTTAGGAACATTTTGTATTTCATCTGCTATTCTTTTTAAATAAGGAATGGCAAATTCCTGATATTGAGCGTGAGAAAGTATGCCTGCCCAGCTATCAAAAACCTGAACTAAATCTGCTCCACTAGAAATTTGTGCTTTTAAATAAGCTATCGTGCTATCGGTGATTTTATCTAATAATTGATGAGAAAGTTCTGGCTCTGTGTAAAGCATAGCCTTAGCCTTAGAGAATGTTTTGCTTCCACCCCCTTCCACCATATAAGCGAAAATTGTCCATGGTGCACCAGCAAAACCAATTAAGGGAACTCTTCCATTTAAATCATTCTTTGTTATTTCTATAGCTTTTGTAACGTAAGAAAGACTTTCTTCTACATTGGCAACTCTTAATTTTTCAACATCACTTTTAGATTTGATGGTGTCAGGGAAATGAGGTCCTCTTTTCTCCACCATTTCATATGGTAAGCCCATGGCTTCAGGTATAACTAAAATATCAGAAAAAATAATAGCTGCATCAACTCCTAATAGATCAACGGGTTGAATGGTTACTTCAGCCGCTAACTCTGGAGTTTGCGCCAATTCAATAAAACCACTTACACTTGCTCTAACTTTTCTATATTCTGGAAGAATTCTACCAGCCTGGCGCATTAGCCAAACAGGTGTTCTTTCTACCTTTTCGCCTTTGGCTGCTCTTAATAGCAGATCATTTTTTAATTCCATGCTGCAAATATACATTCATATTATGCTTCTGAATTATAATATTGCTAAACTTTTCTTTTTCTTTGCCGATATATTCAAAAGGCTAAAACAATACTGTCATGTCAATACTTTTTAGTGAATTTAAGGAATGGAAAGAATACTGTGAGAAGAAGGGTACGAAGCTTTACGAACCAGTGTTGGAATATGAAAAAGATCAGAAGGGGAAAGATGAAGATTTCGTTTGGGAAAACTTACAAACGGCCTATGATGTAATGAAGGATGCTGTTAAAACGGGCTTGGAAGAAGATATGCATTCACGATCCGGAATGATAAATAATGGAGCTAAAAAAGTATATCATAACCCAATAACAGTATTAGATCCTAATTTTCAAAAACTTATATCTAGAGCTCTAGCAGCAAAAGAAGTGAATTCCTGTATGGGCCGGGTTGTTGCTGCTCCAACTGCAGGAGCTAGTGGTATTTTGCCAGGCACAATGTTTACTTTGCAAGAAATTCACGGTTTAGATGATCGGAAAATATTAGAAGGCTTATTAGTAGGGGCTGGGATTGCGTTAATAATTGAGCAAAAAGCTTCTTTGGCAGGAGCTGTTGGTGGATGTCAGGCTGAAACAGGTAGTGCTGCTGCGATGGCGTCTGGAGCTATAGTGTATTGTTTAGGAGGAGATATCGATCAAGTTTTTAATGCGGTAGCGATTACAATACAGTGCATGCTAGGGTTGGTTTGTGATCCAGTTGCAGGTTTAGTTGAAGTTCCTTGTGTGGTCAGAAATGCTAGTGCTGCTGCAATTGCAAATTCTTCTGCACAAATTGCTTTATCCAATGTAAGTGGTGTAATTCCAGTTGATGAATGTGTTGATGCTTTAGGAGAAGTAGGGCAAAGCATGGAAACGAAATATAAAGAAACAGCTATGGGAGGTTTAGCTGCCACATTAACAGGACAGAGCATTTCTAAAAAAGTATTGATTCAGGATATTGAAATGCTGCCAGATGAAGAAAATTAATTGATTCAGGATATTACATTAATCGTATAATAAATATATATCCCTAATAAAATTAAACCTTCATAACGGTCTACAATTTTATTTATAGCCATAAACGGTAGAATGAGTAATGTGATACCCAACATCCAAATGATATCAGAATTCAGTATTATCTCACTTACTTGAATTTCTGATATCAAACTGGTGATACCTAATATGGATAAGATATTAAATATATTTGACCCCATTAGGTTGCCTAATGCCATATCAGTTTCCTTTTTAAAAGCAGCTACTACTGAGGTAACAAGCTCAGGTAAACTAGTTCCTAAAGCTACTACTGTTATTCCCACTATTCGCTCACTAATACCCATGAAAAGAGCTAAATCTTTCGCACTATTTACAAACCAATCAGATCCAAAATATAAGCCTGCTCCACCAATTAAGATTAGGCTTCCGTCTTTAATGATATTCTTTCTAGTAGCAGGACTTTTCGGTGTTTCTATCTCTAATCCAAGATCTTCTGGGTTAATATGATTTTTTCGTGATCTGCGAATGATAAAAAACAAATACAATGCAAGGAGTAATACAAAGCCTAGACCTTCATAATCATCAACATATCCTTCTTGAACTAAAAAGTAAAGTAACAATGAACAGCCCATTGTCATGGGCCAGTCAATTTTAATAGTGTCACTATTTACAGGAATGGGTGCAATAAGTGAGGTGATTCCTAAGACGAGGGCAATATTGCAGATATTTGATCCTATAACATTTCCCATCGTAATGTCTGGGCTCCCTGCTATTGCTGCTTGTATACTTATCAATAATTCTGGTGCGGATGTACCAAAAGCTACAATTGTAATCCCCACTACTAAAGGAGACATTTTTAGCCTTAAGGCAATTCTTGAAGCACCACGAACTAATAATTCTCCACCGAGGATTAATACCGCTAAGCCAACAAATAATAATATAGTATTGCTGAGAGGCATCGCTAATGAGTGTTTTTAGGACCAAAACTTAAATCTCCAGCATCACCTAATCCAGGTAGGATGTACGACTTTTCATTCAATTCCCTGTCTAGTGAACCTAAATAGATTTCATAATTGCCATCTAGATGGTCATCTATGTATTGAATACCTTCTGGTGTACCAATTGCAGAAGCAATAATTATTTTCTCAGGAGAACCGTTTTTTCTAATATGATGAACAGCTTTTAACATCGATCTTCCTGTTGCTAACATGGGATCAGCTAAAACTACAAACCTTCCGTTTACAGGAGGAAGTGCTTCGTAACCCATCTCTATTTCAAACTCATCACTATTTATATGTTTTCTAAAAGCACCTATGAATCCCGAATCGGAATGATCAAATACATTTAAAAACCCTTGGTGAAAAGGCAATCCAGCTCTTAAAACGCTGATAATAACAGGAAAATCATGCATTAATGAAACTGAGGTAGTTTCAAGAGGAGTTTGGATTTCTTTTTGCTGATAATATAAAGATTTAGAAATTTCATAAGCTAAGATCTCAGCTAGCCTTTCTAAATTTCTCCTAAATCTATAGCGGTCTTTTTGAATGTCGATTTCTCTCAATTCGGCTATGAAGTGGTTCGCAATGCTATTTTCTTTATCTAAAATATACATTAGTGGAATTAAGGTTGACATTAAAAGCTGTCAAAACCTAAATATAATTTTATTTTTTAAGAAAAAAATTAAAAAAATGAAATATCCAGTTCCGAATTTTATTTCTACTATTAAAAGATTTTAACTTTGCAGCACTTATGGATTATAATTTACTTAAAGAACTCTGCAGTATTCACGCTCCTTCTGGAGAAGAATACACAATGAAAAATTATCTGCTTCAATACATAAAAAAGAACCAAGCGAATTGGAAAGTACAACCTAAGCTGTATCATGGTGAAGAATTTCAGGATTGCTTAATATTAGTATTTGGTGAGCCGAGGACTGCAGTTTTTGCCCATATGGATTCTATTGGGTTTACGGTTAGGTATGAAAATCAATTGGTTCCTATTGGGGGGCCAGATGCTAAAACAGGATATAGGTTAAAAGGTGAAGATTCACTAGGGCCTATTGCTTGTGAGTTGGAGGTCAATAAAGAGAATCAGACATTCTACAAATTTGGAAGAGGGATTGACAGAGGAGCTAGTTTAACTTTTGAATGTGATTTTAGAGAGTCTGATGAATACATACAATCATGCTATTTAGATAATCGACTTGGTGTATTCAACTGTCTACAATTGGCAGAAACTTTGGAAGATGGAATGATTATTTTTTCTACCTATGAAGAGCATGGAGGTGGTTCTGTTCCATTCCTTGCCAAATTTATGGTAGAGAAATATGGCGTTTATCAAGCATTAATTTCTGACATAACATGGGTAACGGAAGGTGTAAAACATGCTGAAGGCGTTGCTATTTCGATGCGTGATAAAAGTGTTCCAAGGCAATCGTTCATTCAAATGATTCAAAACCTAGCAGAAAATTCAAACATACCCTATCAGTTAGAAGTTGAGGCAAGTGGCTCAAGCGATGGAGGGTATCTGCAAGAAACACCCTATCCTATTGACTGGTGCTTTATTGGTGCTCCTGAAGATAATGTGCATTCACCGGATGAGAAAGTTCATAAAAAGGACATCCAATCAATGGTGGAAATGTATAAATATTTAATGAGTGAATTATAAATGGTGAAGATTTTAGATAAAGAATTCATTCCATTCATCTCTGCTGATGAAATCAGTAAAAGAATCAGTGAATTAGCAGGTGAAATCAATAATTACTATCAGGATAAAGAGCCTTTGGTAGTTAGCGTTTTGAATGGTTCATTTATTTTTACTGCAGATTTAATTAGATCAATGGATATTCCAGTTGAACTTACTTTTATAAGAGTAGCTTCTTATGAAGCTTTAAAAACCACTGGTAAGGTTAGAGAAATATTAGGCCTTAAGGAAAATGTTTTTGGACGAGATTTACTGATACTAGAGGATATAGTGGAT
Source organism: Marivirga arenosa (assembly GCF_030503875.2). Taxonomy (NCBI): domain Bacteria; kingdom Pseudomonadati; phylum Bacteroidota; class Cytophagia; order Cytophagales; family Marivirgaceae; genus Marivirga; species Marivirga arenosa. Next base: position 735,539 of record NZ_CP129968.2, read on the forward strand.
ACAGGAAATACTTTAGAACATTTACTCGATGCTTTTAAGGATTTAGGAACAAAATCCATTAAAGTAGCTAGCTTACTTCATAAACCAGATGCTCAAGAAAAAGGGAATAAACCAGATTTTGTTGGTTTTGAAATTCCTAATAAGTTTGTTGTAGGATATGGGCTAGATTATGAAGGAAAAGGTAGAGAACTAAAAGAGATTTATCAATTGGCATGATAAAGCTTATGTATAAGTTGGTAACATTTATTACCTATAGGCTTGATTTAAACTATTAGCTTCAAATTCAATAAAACACCTATGGAGGTTCCAATATTCTCTACAAAGAGGAGCCTTTATTGGCAATTTTAATCATAAAACTTTTATATTTGATTTTCTTATAAATTACAATCATGTTAAATATTATACTATTTGGACCTCCTGGTGCAGGTAAAGGTACCCAAAGTGAAAAAATAATCGACAAATATAAATTAACACACATTGCAACCGGTGACTTATTCCGTAAGCATTTGGGAGAAGGGACTGACTTAGGAAAGTTAGCTCAAAAGTATATGGACGAAGGTAATTTGGTGCCTGATGAGGTGGTGATTGGAATGGTAGATGAGAAAATAAAAGAAACTCAAGCCTCAAGTGATGGCTATATTTTCGATGGTTTTCCAAGAACTGTACCTCAAGCAAAAGCATTAGATACTCTTTTAGAAGAAAAGGGAGAAAAAATTGCGGGAATGATTGCTTTAGATGTTCCTGAAGAAGAATTGAAAAAAAGAATTCAAGAAAGAGGTAAAACATCAGGAAGAGCTGATGATCAAGATATAACTAAAATTGAAAATAGAATAAAGGTTTATCTTGCGGAAACTTTACCTGTTGCAAATTACTACGATGCTGAAGGAAAGTATGTAAAGATTCATGGTGTGGGTAGCATCGAGGAGATTTTTAATAATATTTCAACTGAAATTGATAAATTGAAGTAGTTGATTTCAGTCTCGAAAAGAGCCGACTCATTCAAAATGGGTCGGCTTTTTTATTTACTGCCGAATTTAACCTAAATTTGCGCCTTAAAAATTAGTCCAATGGCCAATCCAAACTTTATTGATTATGTGAAATTCTGCTCTCGCTCAGGAAAAGGTGGTGCAGGTGCTGTTTCTATGCGTAGAGAGAAACACGTTCCAAAAGGTGGGCCAGATGGAGGAAATGGTGGCCGAGGAGGAAATATTATTCTTAGAGGTAACACTCAATTATGGACATTACTCCATTTGAAATATAAGAAACATGTGATTGCAGATGCTGGGGCACCTGGAGCAGGAGCAAGAAGTTCTGGTGCTGATGGCAAAGATGTGATCTTAGAAGTTCCCTTAGGGACTATAGCTAAAGATGCTGAGACAGGTGAAGTAAGATTTGAAATCACTGAAGAGGGAGAGGAAAAGATTTTGACCCAAGGAGGAAGAGGAGGATTAGGTAATGCTAATTTTAAAACGTCTACCAACCAGACACCACGCTATGCCCAACCTGGTGAAGATGGTATTGAAGAATGGATTATTCTTGAATTAAAGCTATTAGCAGATGTTGGTTTAGTGGGATTTCCTAATGCTGGTAAAAGCACCTTGCTTTCTGTAGTTTCTGCTGCAAAGCCAGAAATTGCTGATTATGCTTTCACAACCCTAACTCCAAATTTAGGGGTAATTCCTTACCGAGATCATAAGTCATTTGTTATGGCGGACATCCCTGGAATAATTGAGGGTGCCGCGGCAGGTAAAGGATTAGGGACTCGATTTTTAAGACATATCGAAAGAAATTCTATACTACTTTTTATGATTCCTGCAGATAGTAAGGATGTAAAGAAAGAGTATGAAATACTAATAAATGAGCTAAAAGAATATAATCCTGAGCTGCTGGATAAGAATAGACTTTTAGCGATTACAAAAGCTGATTTATTGGATGAAGAGCTAATGGAAGAGCTTAAAGTAGAAATTCCTAAAGAGCTTCCTTATGTTTTTATTTCTTCATTAACACAATTTAATATTGATCAGCTGAAAGATATGATTTGGAAGGCTTTAACCGCCTAATGTCATCTTGTCAGCTAATCTTGGCTTGGCAAAATCCTTGTTAAATATTGCTTAAAATAAGTTTAATAACATCATACAGTTATGGCTAAAGAAGAATTAGACGAAAAAGATTTGAATAAAACAGCTGAAAATGCTGAAGATATAAAAGATGAGCAGAATTCTGATGAGGAAGTAAAAGACGAGTTGACGGAAGAGGAAAAAAAAGCAGCGGCTGAAGCTCAAGCAAAGGATGAAGAATTGTCAGATTTTGAGAAGTTAGAAATAGAACTGGCAGAGTCTAAGGATAAATTCTTACGTCTTTATTCTGAATTTGAAAATTTCAGAAGAAGAAATGCAAAAGAGAGATTAGAATTAGTAAAAACTGCTTCAGAAGAGTTGATTTCTGAATTATTACCCGTTATGGATGATTTTGAACGCGCTGAGAAGTCTTTTGATGACCAATCAGAAAATGATTCTTTAAAGGAAGGGTTTACGCTTATCAAAAATAAATTCGAGAAAACATTAACCAATAAAGGCTTAAAAGCTATGGATAGTGATGCAGGCATTGAATTTGATCCTGAAATCCATGAAGCAATTACCAAAATACCTGCACCTGATGAAAAATTAAAGGGTAAAGTGGTTGATGTAGTTGAAAAAGGGTACCTGTTGAATGACAAGGTTATCCGTTTTGCAAAAGTTGTTATAGGAGAATAAAAAGATTAAGATGGCGAAGAGAGACTATTATGATATTCTTGGTGTTAGCAAGGGGGCTTCGGATGATGAGATTAAGAAGGCTTATAGAAAAGTAGCCATCAAATTTCATCCTGATAAAAATCCTGATAACCCAGAAGCAGAGGAGAAATTTAAGGAAGCAGCGGAAGCATATGAAGTTTTAAGAGATCCACAAAAACGCCAACGATATGATCAATTTGGTCATGATGGTATGAAAGGAGGCCCTGGTGGCTTCGGTGGAGGAGGTATGAATATGGAAGATATCTTCTCTCAATTTGGTGACATCTTCGGTGGTGGCGGAGGTGGTGGCTTCGAAAGCTTCTTTGGCGGAGGCGGTGGCCGTAGAAGTAGAGGTAGAAGAGGCTCTAACCTAAGAATTAAGTTGAAACTTAATTTAAAAGAGATTGCTCATGGTTGTGAAAAGAAGATTAAGGTAAACCGTCTAGTTTCTGCTGATGGTGTTACCTACAAAACTTGTGAAACCTGTGGAGGTTCTGGCCAGGTAAGAAGAGTAACGAATACTATGTTAGGACAAATGGTTTCAGCTAGTACTTGCCCTACTTGTCATGGGTCAGGTAAATTTATTGATAAAAAACCACCTCATGTAGATAATACAGGTCTTCAGTCAAAAGAAGAGGTTATCAATGTAAAAATTCCTGCTGGAGTTTCAGATGGGATGCAATTATCAATGTCAGGAAAAGGAAATGAGGCACCAATGGGTGGGCCAGCCGGTGATTTGATGATCTTGATTGAGGAGTTGGAGCATGATGTATTGAAGCGTGATGGGAATAACATCATCTACGATCTTTATCTAAACTTTGTTGATGCTGTTTTAGGTACTTCTGTTGAGGTTCCAACAATTGATGGTAAAGTAAAGATTAAGATAGAAACTGGTACGCAGTCAGGTAAAATCTTAAGGTTAAGAGGCAAAGGGGTAGGAGATGTAAATGGTTACGGTAGAGGTGATCAATTAATACATGTAAATGTTTGGACTCCTAAAAAAGTCTCTGATGATGAAAAGCAAATGCTTGAAAGCATGAGAGGTTCAGATAACTTTAAACCAAATCCTACTAAAGCGGATAAAGGATTTTTTGATAGAGTAAAAGAGTTTTTTAATTGATTTGCACTCTGAGCAGAATTTGATATAGAAGCACTTTTTTAAGTTAAATTGTTAAAAAGCCACTGTTTAAATATAAATAGTGGCTTTTTAAGTTTAATTAGAAAACTAAAAGATTCATGTTACCGTATTACCTCATCATGAATAGGGTATTTCAATTTTTGATGTCATTTTTATTAATGGCATTGTTTTCTATTAATCTATTAGGGCAAGAGCTGCACAAGTACTTTGAAATTAAGCACGCTAAAGCAATTGATAAAATAGATTTAAATGTATCAACCAAGGCAGGTAAGTCTTTTTTAAATTCAGTTGATTCTGATGCCCCTTTATTAATTTTAGGAGCAAGTGAGAATGATGTTGCTGCTAGTACATTTAAAATTGAGGAAATACAAAACACTCAAAAAGTTGATGCTGACCTAACTTGCAAAAGCCATATGGGCTTAAATTTTACTGAATCTGTAGCAGGCAGTATTTTTTCTTCGGATGAGAAGCCAAGCGATATGTGGCAGCTCAATCTTTCAGAACACATAACATTTAATTTATCTTTAAATTATCTTATGGGAGAAGCCAATGTTGATTTAAGTAGATTGGCTATTGAAAGATTAAAAATAAAATCGGGCAGTGCAGATGTAAGACTTAGGTATTCTGATAAAATGATGAATAGCGTTGCTATGGATACCTTTTTCGTAAAGGTGAATTTTGGAAATATCTATGTTGAGGACTTAAATTATTCAATGGCAAAAGATGTAATTGCAGAAGTTGGTTTTGGTAATTTATCAATAGATTGCGGAAAAGACTGGAAAATAAATAGTAGAATAAATGCTTCAGTAGGAGCTGGTAATTTAAATATAATTTTACCTCCAGATGAGTTACCTGTTATCATTCGCATTCATGATTCTCCTTTATGTAATATCAAAATGGCCGATAATTTCAAAAAGATAGGTCATAATGCATTTAGTAATCAAGCTTACATAGATAATCCTGAAAATAGCATGGAGTTTATTTTAGATGTAGGAATGGGAAGCATTGCTTTTAAAACAAAGTAATTAACAATTACAAAACTTGAAATTAAGTACTTTTACCATTAGCATTTCATAAATGCTACCACCTCCAAAAGATATAAAGGAGTACTTTACCTTATAAATTGTTAATAATACAAGCTATAAGAATATTTTTTTGAATTCTTATGGCTATTTGATGAACACTCATATAATGGAAGGGGGATAATTATTTGTACTACACTCCTTTTAAAAAATTAATAAAATGCAGTTCAAAAATTTTTAGTTTAATTTTTATCGGGCCAAAGGTTATAATATCTCAACGCCTATAGCAAATAAAGTCTAATTCAGAAATCTTTCGCTAGGTGGGTTTATTTTACAAATTCGTAGTATAGTACTAGAAACCGGACTGTTAGTCTCTATTTTTCACTATTTTGAGCATTTTTTTTAATACTTTTTATTAAAATTACAGATAGTTAATTTTTATCTGACCTAGTTGTGAAATTTTTTAAAATACTTTTCAAATTAATATCAGGGATATTACTACTCCTTCTAATTGCAATTTCATTTATTTTTTTAGTTGAGAATTACAATAGCAACTATTTAGAGATAGATGATCATAATTCAACCAATGATCTGATTATATCTAATGTGAATGTAATCCCTATGACTGCTGATACTATTTATAAAAATCAAACTGTCATTATTAAAGATGGTATAATCAATAGCATTCAAAGTAAAACTCAATTACAAGAAGGTATAGAAGTAATAGATGGTTCTAATAAATTTTTAGCTCCTGGATTAATTGATATGCATGTTCACGTATGGGATGAATATGAATTGGGGCTTTATTTGGCAAATGGGGTTACAGCAGTCAGAAATGTATGGGGGTTACCCATGCATTTAAGATTAAAAGAGTCAATAAATGCTGAAGAAATCTATTCACCTAATTTTTATACTTCAGGCCCTAAGTTAACAGGTCCAGAATTTATAGGTGATGATAATTTGAATCTTACTAACCCAAAAGAGGCTGCAAATAAAATTATTGATTACAAAAAAAGAGGCTATGATTTTATAAAAACTTACTATGGTTTAACTCCTGAGATTTACGATGCCATAATTGATCAGGCCAAAAGTTCTAATATAGATATCATTGCTCACCCTTCTCAGAAAGTCCCGTATTCCTATCATTTTAATAATCAAATTAAGTCGATTGAACATGCAGAGGATATCGTTCAACAACCACTAAATTATTCATTGGATACTTTAAAACTTAAAGAAGTAGTCTCTGATTTTGCAGATTATGGTAAAGCCAATTTCTGTCCCACTTTAGTTGTTTATAATAATATTTACCAAATGCTAATTGATGATAACATACTGCAAGAGGACAGAATGAATTATATGAATCCATTGATAAAAATGGTGGATAGTGAAGCGCAATTTAACAGATGGCAAAACTCAAAATCAATTGATAGTTCAGTAGTCTCAAATATTAAAGCTCAACATGATTTTCATTTAAAAATTGTAAAAGATTTACATGATGCGGGTGTAAATATAATATGCGGAACGGATGCAGGAATCGGAGTTACAATGCCTGGTAAATCAATTCATAAAGAGCTCCAATTTTATTCCGAAGCAGGCTTATCAAATTTTGAGGTGCTGAAAACAGCAACTATAAATGCTGCTAATACACATGAGTTAATGTCCAATATGGGTACTATCGAAAAGGGTAAAATTGCTAATCTCATTTTATTAAATGATAATCCATTAGAAGATCTTTCAACCCTCCAAAATCCTGCTGCGGTTATCATAAATGGGCACTATCTTTCTCAAGAATTTTTAGAAGTACTAAAACAAGAAGCACTTGAAAGAAATAACTTACTGTACACTGCCCTTTTTTATTTAGAGAATTTGTTAGTTGAGAAGTAATGTTTCAAGCCAGCAATTTCAATTTCAATTTCAATATTGAAATCTAAGTTTATTATTCTATTTTTAAATCATGACAGACTTAGATATTGCAAGCCAGTGCAAACTGGAACCCATCACTAAAATAGCAGATAAGCTTGGCCTTAATGCTGAAGAAATTGAAATGTATGGTAAGTATAAAGCCAAGTTACCGCTCAATAAAATTAATGAGGAGAAATTAAATAAAAGCAAGCTAATTTTAGTAACCGCTATTTCGCCCACTCCTGCCGGTGAGGGTAAAACCACCATATCAATAGGCTTATCAGAAGGTCTTAACAAACTAGGGAAGCAAACTACTGTTGTACTTAGGGAACCATCCTTAGGTCCTGTTTTTGGGATAAAAGGAGGTGCTACAGGAGGAGGCTATTCTCAAGTTTTACCTATGGAAGATATTAATCTTCATTTTACTGGAGATTTTTCTGCAATAGAAAAAGCACATAATCTTCTTGCTGCCATCATTGATAATAATCTTCAAAGCAAAACCAATTCTTTAGGAATTGATCCACGTACCGTTGTATGGAAGCGAGTTATGGATTTAAATGACAGAGCCTTACGAAATGTAGTGATTGGTTTAGGAGGCACCACCTCTGGAGTGCCTAGAGAAACAGGCTTCGATATTACAGCCGCTTCGGAGATAATGGCTATTCTTTGTTTGTCAAAAGATTTAGAGAACCTAAAGGAAAGACTAGGTAATATTTTTGTAGGCTATACTTTTGATAAGAAACCTATTTATGCTAGAGACTTAAAAGCAGAAGGAGCAATGACAGCTCTTTTAAAAGATGCCATTAAACCAAATTTAGTACAGACTATTGAAGGAAATCCAGCTATTATACATGGAGGGCCTTTTGCCAACATCGCTCAAGGTACAAACACGGTAATAGCCACCAAAATGGGGATGTCATTATCAGATTATACCGTTACAGAAGCTGGTTTTGGATTTGATTTAGGAGGAGAGAAATTCTTTAATATTAAATGTCAGAGTTCCGGTTTGAAACCAAAGGCAGTGGTACTAACCGCTACAATTCGAGCATTAAAATATCATGGTGGAGCTGATTTACAAGATTTGAAAAACTCTAATGTTGAAGCCGTAAAAAAAGGCTTACCCAACTTAGAAAAGCATCTGGAGAATATTCAGAAGTTTGGCATTACTCCAGTCATTGCGATTAATAAGTTTCAAACGGATGATGAGGAAGAGATAAAAGTTATAACTGATTTTGCATCTAAAAAAGAGCTTCCTGTAGCGGTAGCAGATGTATGGGCAAAAGGAGGTGAAGGGGCTTTAGATCTTGGAAATGAAGTTATAAAAGTGATTGAAAAAAATCATGTAGACTTTAAACCTCTATACGATTGGGATAAATCAGTAGAGGAAAAAATTGCAACTATAGCTACAAAAATATATGGAGCTGAACATGTAGAATACGGTGCAAAAGCAAGAGCTGCTTTAAAAAGAATTTACGATTTAAAATTAGATAAACTGCCGATATGTGTAGCCAAAACACAGAAATCTCTTTCAGATGATCCTAAACTATTAGGAAGACCTAAAGACTTTATTTTAAAAGTAAGAGAAATAGAAATTGCTGCTGGTGCAGGTTTTATTATCCCTATTACAGGTGATATAATGAGAATGCCGGGATTGCCTGCCCATCCTGCATCTGAAAATATTGATGTTAATTCAGAGGGTGAAATTGTAGGCTTATTCTAGTATTAAAGCTGAATAGAAATCTTTTAGGTATATGAAGGTAAATTATTTTAATTTCTGACTTTCAGTTAGGAATTAAAATTACCTTTGCATCAACTTAAAGCAGAAAAATTAAAGGTTTTGCAACAACATTATAGAAGCAATACGAGACATATACTTCAGTCGCTTAAATATTTAAAGAGGAATTTACTTATGCTTCCTCTTTTAATGCTTTTTTCTATTCCTATTGCCTATTATGTTAAGGGATACAGCTGGGAAGAATCATTAATAGTAGGTCCTCTTTTTAATTTTTCAGCTTTTATTTTATTGGGATGTATTCCTACATTTCTTATTCATAGATCCCATTATATCAACAATAAAGATTTTAGTCTTTTTGTAGACAAAATAAGTGGTAAGATCACAATTAATGAAGATAAACAATATGACATTGATTCATTAGAGTTTATTGAACATTTAGCTATTTCCAAAAAAAGACAGGAAGATGGCAAGTTCAGGTTAATAACGCCATGGTCCAATTATTCCTATTTAAAAGTAATCACACCTGATAATAACCAATATAAGATAAGCTCTAATGTAGTTTGCAGTTCAGAGCTACCCATAAGGGTTCATAGTAGGGAATACACGCTTTGGCCATCCATTAGATGATAAAATGACAATATTTAACTGTTTGTTTAGTTAGATAATCATAATATTGTAAATAAACATATTCTATTATGATGAACGTATCATTAAAAATGAAGTCTGCTCCATTTGTATTGTTGGTTATTAGTGTAGTATCCTGTTCAAAATTTAGTAGGGAAATAAAAGAGATTGATTATTCTTCACCTTATCCTTTAAGTTCAACTTTAGAAGATAAACTAGAGCAGGATACTTTGGCTTGGAGATATCAGATTTCTGCAGATGATTTTGCTAGAAATGGTGATTATAGGAATGCTATAGATAAATGGGATTCTGCAAGGCATTCTAGGAAAACAGATGTTTCTAAGGCCGAAATTGATTCAATTAATAATAGATATTCGGTTAAAAACGCTAAAGAATACATTCTTGAAAAGGCAAAAGAAAATCAGATTGTCATTATTAATGAAGCTCATCACAATTCAAGGCACAGAGTCTTTACTAAATCATTACTAAGTGATCTGTATAAATTAGGTTATAGAAATTTAGGATTAGAAGCACTAAACAATGGAAAGGCGCTAGATTCAGCTTTGAATGAGCGGGGTTTTCCTATTCAAGAATCAGGTTATTATGTTCAAGATCCTCAGTTTGGTAATATGGTTCGAACTGCGTTGGAATTAGGTTTTAATGTATTTGCTTATGAAAATTTCAAAGGTGGAGGTCAAATAGATCGTGAGAAGGGACAGGCAAATAATATTGCACAAGTGATAAAAAATAAGCCAAATGAAAAATTTTTAATTCATTGTGGATTTGCTCATGCTCTTGAAGGACCATATCCACATTGGGGTAAGGCTATGGCTCAGCGCGTAAAAGATATTACTGGAATTGATCCTTACACTATTAATCAAACAGCATATAATGAAAAGAGTCATCCAGATTTAAATCCGCCAATTTTAAAAGCGATAGATATAAATGAATCCTCAGTATTAATAGATCAAAATAATGAAGCAATAAAGTATCAAAGAGGACAGGCATATACTGATTTAGTGATTCTACACCCCACAACTGAATTTATAAATAACAGACCGGAATGGCTTTTTGATAATGGAAATCAACAAGTGAATATTCAGTTAGATGAAATTGAACTTGAACCCCCATTTATGATTCTAGCTTATAAGGAAGGGGAGGATATCCATAAAGGTATTCCCATGGATATTTCTGAAGTAAAGAAAGGTAGATCATCTGCAATGCTTGCCTTACCAAAAGGAGAATATACTATGATAGTAACAGATGAAATCAAGTCTTTCAAATTTAACCATAAAGTAAAATAGTTCTTTCAATGATGATGTTAGCTTTAGCTTAATGTTTTAGTTATTTTAACATGGTAGCTATTTAAATTTTATTATCATGAAAGGAATAATTAAAAACTTAGCACCTCATATTTTCCTAATTGATGGTTTAGGTGCATTTTTAACTGCTATCAATACCGGTATAATTTTCATATTAATTCAAGAGTGGATTGGTATGCCATATCAAGTATTGATTCCTTTGGCAATTATTGCAGCGGTGTTTTGTATATATTCCTTAGGGTGTCACTTTTTTTTGAAAAGAAATCGAAGAAACTATTTAAGAGCTATCGCAATAGGAAATTTAATGTACATAAGTTTAACTGCTATTCTGGTTTACCTCCATTTTGATAGACTTGAGCTGTTAGGTATTATTTATTTTGTGAGTGAGATAGTAATTGTTTCAATTTTGATATACATAGAGTTTAGCATTTCAAAAACAATTGATTTAAATAAGTAGCCTTACTTAAATTTTTCCGTAATTATTCTCATAAAATCAATGACATTTTTCATTAAATCTAGCTGTTTTTGATTTCGAATTTTCCCATAGAATGAAAATTGAAAATATTTCTCTTTTGTAATATTCCTGAAATCAAAACCCTGATAAAAACTATCCTCAAGTTTCATTAAAAACTCCTGCAGGGCTTGATCATCTAAAATTAATTTTAGTTTTTCTGCTTCTTTGGAATGACAAAAGAATTTTTTGTCAAACGTTGCATTGCCAATTTCAATATCCTGATAACCTAATGGTTTCATTGCTTGCATAGCCCAATTATCAAGATACACTTCAAAGTCAAAATCAATGGGCGAATTTTTAAAAGTAATTAAAGTCCAATCACCCTTACCTAAGTCTCGAATCTTGAAATCATTTAGTCTATCCTCACTGTATACAACTTCAGATCCGTTAACATTTCCAGAAAGGGTATATTCTTTGTTTGGTCCTTCATCTCGAAATGAAATATTGAATCCTAAATTTTTAGCAAATTGATTAAATAATTCACCTCTTTTTTTCTTCTTATTTAGTGAATAGAAAACACCAAAAATCAACAGTAAAATAAAAATAACAAGTATTATCAATACGGGATGCATGACCTAATATACTATTTTTAATGAAAAGGTCAATTCCCATTGAAAGAGGAAATTGTTATATTGATTGTGTAATCTTAAAAACTCCAGTCATATGAGGTATCTAAATAAATTATTGTGCTTGTTTATACTTTGTGTTAGCACAAATTTATATTCTCAATACTTAATTGGTTCTTGGGAACATACTGAGATTAATTCAAATGGAGATACGATTAAAAGTATAGTAAGCTTTACAGATGGATTTCAATCGTTATGTGTGTTTAATGCTACTGAAGGTGCCTTTATTCATACAAATGGTGGTGCCTGGAGTTTAGAAAATGATAGGCTAACCGAAAAGGTTGAATATCATTCTGACAGTTCTAATTACGTAGGGCAGGAAATAACATTTAAAATCATCTTAACTGATAGTACTTTACAAATAGCAGGAGAGGATGAAGTTTTTAAAAGGCTTGATGATGGAACTCCAGGTGATTTAAATGGTGCTTGGTTAATGTCGGGCAGAAAAAGAAATGGAGAAATTCAGCAAAGAGACACTGATAAACCAAGAAAAACTATGAAGATTTTGTCGGGCACTCGTTTTCAATGGATTGCCTACAATACCGAGACTAAACAGTTTTTGGCTACAGGAGGAGGAACGTATACAACTGATAATGGTGAGTATATTGAAAATATTGAATTTTTCTCCCGTGATGATTCCAGATCAGGCGCTAGCTTAAAGTTTAATTATGAATTAAAAAATGATGATTGGCATCATTCAGGCCTTTCCAGTAAAGGCGATCCTATTTATGAAATATGGACGAGACGCCAATAATATATACTAAGAAGTTCATTTAGGTAGTATGAATAAAATTAGCCGAAAGAGAAATAAAGATTTAGGACTTGGTGAATTAATAGCTATAGCATTAGGAGGTATGGTTGGTGGCGGTATATTTTCTATTTTAGGAATAGCCACTGAAAACATAGGAAACGCAACGCCTATTGCAATTTTAGTAGGTGGAATTTTAGCTTTTTTTGCAGCTTATTCATATGTGAAATTAGCTCTCCTATATAAAGATGAGGGGGCAACTTATTCTTTTTTTAAAAAAACGTTCCCACATAGTAAAGTTGCTTCATCTGCAATAGGTTGGCTCATTGTTTTTGGTTATATCAGTACACTTGCACTGTACGCTTTTACTTTTGCTTCCTATTTCTGTAGTCAGTTTGAATATCTGAATAATGTTATATGGCAGAAATTAATTGCAGCTTTTGTGATCATATCTTTTGCAATTGTGAATTTGGTAAGTGTAAAGGGAATGGGAAAGATAGAAGACATATTAGTTTATTCTAAAATCATTATTCTTCTGTTCATCTCAGGTTTATTGGCAGGTAAAGCGGATATAAAAAACTTACAACCTATCATTGAAACCAATACAACTTTAGGTAGTATTCTACTGGTAGCTGCAATTACATTTGTGGCTTATGAAGGGTTTCAATTGGTAATTCATGCTTATGATGAAATGGATCGTCCTAAAAGAAATATTCCAATTGCCATCTACTCTTCTATCAGCATCGCTACTTTATTATATATATTATTGGCAGTCGCAGCATTAGGCACCATTCCGAAAGAAATAATTATTTCGGATAAAGAATATGCCTTGGCCGCTGGTGCAAAAACTTATCTAGGAAATTTTGGCCAGTTTTTCGTAATCTTCGGTGCCCTATTAGCAACTTCAAGTGCTATAAGTGGGACATTATTCGGCTCCTCTCGACTTATGGCTGTTATTGCAAATGATGGATATTTTCCGAGATTACTGTCTAAAAAAATTAAAAAGCATATACCTCACATCGCAATTATTACGATCAGTTTAATGGCAATATTATTGGTGGTTTCTGGGGGATTACAAGTGATATTAGAATTTGGAAGTATTACATTTATTATAGTTTCATTTTTAATGGCCTATTCTAATTATAAGAAAAGACATAAAACTAATTCATCTTGGTTGCTTACAATCATTGCATTAGTAGGACTATTTTTTGCAGGGGTACTGATTATTTATTTTGAGTTCAGTGAAAACAAAAGCCAATTTATTTTTATAATTGTTATTTACGGATTACTGGCTTTAGGAGCATATTTCTTTTCAAGAAAAAACTAATCACCCCTCATATTCAAACTCCCCATGCTCATTTTTAATAGTGACTTTTTTGCTCTCAGCTGCTTCTACTCGACCGATAACTTGAGCTTCAATGTTAAATGATTTTGAGATATCAATAATCTGTTGAGCATCTGCCTCATCAACATATAATTCCATTCTGTGACCCATATTGAAGACTTTGTAAATCTCCTTTCCATCTATAAATTATTCTCATTGATATCTGTCATTTTATTATATTTCTGGGAGATTTTTTGCGGTTGGATGTATAGTTTTCTTAAAAAAAATATACCTTTAAGGGATATATTTAAAATAGTATATTTTTATATAATAATTAACACCTGCTTTATATTAAATATGTTTAATAGTAAATTTTCTTTCTTACTTTTCTTGTTTATTACAGTTATTGTAAATCAAATAAACGGACAAAGTGTAATCAATTCATCAGGAGAGAATATTTCTGGAACAGGTGGTAGTGTGAATTTTTCAATTGGACAATTAACATTTGACAATTATACTGGAGCAAATGGCACTGTAAATCAAGGAATACAAAATGCTTATGAAATTTCGCTTTTAACTAGCTCTGAAATAAGTTTAAAAAGATTTTCTTTTACAATATTTCCAAATCCAGTTAAGGATGTTCTTAATTTGGAAATTGGTAATCTAGATAATAAGAATATGACTTATCATCTTTATAAGAGCAACGGTAGACTTTTGGAAAAGAAAAATATTAAAAGCAATAATATCTCAATCGATATGAAAGAGAGGATTCCTGATATATATCTTTTAAAGATAAATAATGGAGACCAAGTTTTAAAAATTTTTAGAATAGTAAAATATTAAAATAATGAAATATGTACTAACAGTTTTATTTTGGCTATCATTTTGTATTTATGCCATGAGTCAAACTCCACATAAAATGAGCTATCAAGCTGTTGTTAGAAATAGTAATGGGGAATTGATAAGTAATCAAGTAATAAGTGTTCAAATTAGTATTTTGAAAGGATCAGTTGAAGGGGAAGCAGTATATAAAGAAACTCAAAATCCAGAAACAAATTCAAATGGTCTTATGAGTTTAGAGATCGGAGGAGTAAAGGCAGAGGTTGTTTTAGGAGATATATCTGAAATTAATTGGTCGAATGATACTTATTTTATCAAAACAGAAACTGATCCGAATGGAGGTATTGATTATACAATTAGTGGAACAAGTCAATTGTTAAGCGTTCCTTATGCTTTACATGCTAAAACTGCTGAACAAATATCTGGTGGAATTAATTATGAAGAATTAGACCCTGTTTTTCAAAATTCATTAGCATCAAAAATAAATGAAAGAGATACTGCAAGCTGGAATGCTAAGTTAGATTCTTTTATAGAGACTGATCCTGATTTTAATTCTTCCATAGCTTCAGGTATTTCTGAAGCAGACACTGCTAGCTGGAATGCTAAGCTTGAGGTAGAACAAGATGGTTCAATTGAAAATGAAATCCAGAGATTTAGAGTTTCAGAAACTGGGGATACACTATTCTTGAGTCAAAGTAATTGGGTGATAATATCAGGAATTAGTAATGATAATAATTTGGACCCTCAACCAATTGCTCCTCGAGTTTATAGTAGTTCGGTTTCAGTAGAATTAGTAACTGGTGGGAGAAATGTAACTTTAACTGCAATTATTGATAACGTAGATCATGTTGAAATAAATAGAGTAGGTTTGGCAGTTTTATCTCCTTCTCAGGAGATCTTTCATTCTCATTCAGAAGATTCGCCAACCCTTTCTGAAACTGATCCTGGTTGGTTTCCATATGTATATACCTTTTTCATTCCAAGTACAGCTCCTACTGGGGATTATACATGGATAGACTTTTCAATTGATTATGAAGGGGGGCAAAGTATTGGATTAGATGAGACACAATACTTTTTTATTGATAATGGTTAAGTAAAACTTTCTAAAGGCTTATTTTTGTTTAATAAATAATAGATCAGATTTTACCCCTCATATTCAAACTCCCCATGCTCACTTTTAATAGTGACTTTTTTGCTCTCAGATGCTTCTACTCGACCGATTACTTGAGCTTCAATGTTGAATGATTTTGAGATATCAATAATCTGTTGAGCATCTGCCTCATCAACATATAATTCCATTCTGTGGCCCATATTGAATACCTTATACATCTCTTTCCAATCTGTATTTGATTCTTCTTGAATCATTTTGAAAAGAGGAGGAGTAGGTAGCATATTATCTTTAATCACATGTACATTCTCTACAAAGTGTAATACCTTAGTTTGTGCACCGCCACTACAATGAACCATCCCATGCACTTTCCCAGGTAATTGTTCTAATACTTTTTTAATAACGGGGGCGTAGGTTCTTGTAGGAGATAAAACTAGTTTTCCGGCATCCAATTCTACTCCATCTATTTGGTCAGTTAATTTTTTACTTCCTGAATAAATCAATGCTTTATCTACGGCAGGATCGAAACTTTCAGGATATTTCTCCATTAAATACTTATCGAACACATCATGACGAGCTGAAGTAAGTCCGTTACTTCCCATCCCCCCATTGTATTCATTTTCATAAGTTGCCTGTCCATATGAAGCTAAACCTACGATTACTTGCCCCGCTTTGATATTATCATTTGAGATAACATCGGCTCTTTTCATGCGAGCGGTAACTGTACTATCTACTATAATTGTTCTTACTAAATCTCCAACATCAGCAGTTTCACCACCTGTGCTGATAATATTAACCCCATTGTCTCTAAGCATCTGCAAAACCTCTTCCGTTCCATTGATAATTGCAGAAATTACTTCTCCAGGAATAAGGTTTTTATTTCTTCCAATTGTAGAGGAGAGTAAAATTTTATCTGTACAACCCACGCACAATAAATCATCAATATTCATAATGATGGCATCCTGAGCAATCCCTTTCCATACTGAAACATCTCCTGTTTCCTTCCAATACATATAAGCAAGTGAAGATTTTGTTCCTGCACCATCAGCATGCATGATGGTGCAATAGTTATCATCTCCAGCTAAGTGATCTGGTACAATCTTACAAAAAGCTTGAGGGAAAAGCCCTTTATCTAGATTTTTGATGGCATTATGTACATCTTCTTTGGAGGCCGAAACTCCGCGTTGGTTATATCTATCAGACATGGATTTAAAATTTATCCAAAATTAAGGGGATTGCCTATTTTAAACTAATAATGAATAGATTTTATCGTTTATTGATCAAAACAGATTCTGTTATCTAGTTATACATACTTTCGACTAAGCATAGTTGTAATTTTAAATTAAAAAGCTGAATGCAATCTTCATTAATCAAATGAGTGCATTTTAAAAGGTTTAATAAAGTAAATAAGATTTACAGAATCAATAAAAAATTACATGATTTAAATGGATGGTGTGATTGATTTTCTTAATCAGTAATATTGTAAGTGTTTGAAATAGAATTTTTTATAAATTTAGTACTTTTAATATCATAAATAATTATATTGAAGATGTGTAAAATATTACACGATTAAATTTTATAACTAACCAAAATCACTAATTATGAAAAAGTATCACAAGGCTGGAGTAAAGCCATCACGATCATTGCAGTCCATTCAAATGTTTTCCTTTTCTCTGGTAGCATTTGCTTTATTTTTCACATCTTGTTCCCAAGAGAGTGAGTTTAACACAGATCAACCAATTGAACAAAAAACAAAAATTGAGTTAGCTCAATCTGATCAGTGGATAGAAATTCAAGCTGAGCCATCTAGCTCTTTAAGAACAACCGAAGCTGCAGGTGTAGATAGAGGGCGTTTTAATATTACTTTGAAATATGTAGTTCCTGTCACTGAAAGACAAGAACAAGTTTTTGAGGCTGCTGCTGCTCGCTGGGAAAGAATTATCATTAAAGATGTCCCTTCATTTACAGGAGTGCTTCCATCTGCTTTCGGTGGTTTTCCTCCTGCAGTCGATGGAACTGTGGATGATATTATTATCGAAGTTGCTCTAGCGCCAATAGACGGTCCTGGAAGAATATTAGGTCAGGCTGGGCCAAGGTTTGTGAGAACAATAGATAATTTAACTTTATCTGGTGTAATGTTTTTTGATGTTGATGATCTGTCATTTTTAGATGAGATTGACTTATTCGAAGAAGTGATAGTTCATGAAATGGGACATGTTTTAGGAGTTGGAACCTTGTGGAATTTTAATAGATCATTATTAGCGGATGCTGACACTAACCCTTACTTCACAGGAAAAAAAGCAAACGTACATTGGAATGCTGAAGGAGGAGATGGAGAATTACCTATAGAAAATATGGGTGGTCCTGGAACTGCTTTGGGTCATTGGAGAGAGTCTGTCTTAAATAATGAATTAATGACAGGGTTTTTGAATTTAGGTGAAAATCCATTAAGTAGAATAACTGCTGCGTCTATGAAGGACTTAGGCTATGGTGCAGCTGTAGTAGGTGATCAATATGATTTACCAAAAGGAGCGCCAGGTGTAGATGTTCAAGGAGGGGCTTCCACAGCAGAAGGTCTTGACATTGCAGCTATGGAGGTAACATTACTACCGATAGGATCAG
This sequence comes from Marivirga arenosa, assembly GCF_030503875.2. Lineage (NCBI taxonomy): Bacteria > Pseudomonadati > Bacteroidota > Cytophagia > Cytophagales > Marivirgaceae > Marivirga > Marivirga arenosa. The sequence continues at coordinate 753,835 of NZ_CP129968.2, forward strand.
TAACTACAAATTAAGATTTTGACCCGTCCTAAAATAAGTTGACGGTTTTTAAGATAAATTAATTAAACCTGTGGAGCTTTCTTCACAGGTTTTTTATGTATAAAACTAGGTGATTTAAAGTTCAAACTAAGATATTCTAGATCATTGTCAGGGTTCAACAACCGCATTAAACCCAACCAATAAGGTAATAAGATGATTGGTTAAAAAGCATTAACAAAGAAGAGTAAAATACACTATGAGGTGAAAAATAGAGTTGTTTCAGTTAATAATTAGTATTATTCTGAGCCTATACAGTTTTTTAAAATGAGTTATAAAACCTTTATGAAAAAGCTTTAAGCTATCCAATTATGTTGCAGGGTTTTAACCTTTTAAGATAAGAATTAAGCTATTGACTGAATGATGTAATCAGTAATTTTCATACATAACATACATAGCAACTATCCAAACATTATTTTATAAGGATGATTTCCGGGTAAAAATCAGTGTTTTGTCATAAAATTACTCCTTTTAAATTACGTCCTACCTAATGAAAGTGTGAGCTTTCAAACTTGCATAAGCCAATATTTTTAAGCTATTTCAAAGCTGTTAAAAAATTAAGTGTATGATCAATAATATTAAGAAGAGTGTTCAAAGTTTTATTACTTCATTAAAGCCAACATATGCTGTTGAAGTAGATTTGTATCACGTTATCCCTGGTGTACCTGTGAAATCTAACAAGGAGCGTCATGATTTTGACAAGGGAGAATTTCAACAAGCCAAAACCTTTTTTGACAAAGCTATTGTTAAGACCTCTGATCTAAAGCTAGCGCCTGCTGAAATTAAATTGATAAAAGGTAAGAAAAAAGTTCTAGAATTTAAGCATTTTGGCCCCGTAGATGACATTAGGCCGTCAAAACGTAAAAGAAGATAATATTTTCAATCACTTGTTGAATAAAAAACCTTCATTGAAAAATGAAGGTTTTTTATGTCAAAGTTAAATTTACTTCTTCTTAAACTCAGTAATCGTTTTCTCAATGATATCACAACATTCGTTGATCTGCTCTTCAGTAATTACTAAAGGTGGCGCAAATCGAATAATGTTACCATGAGTTGGTTTTGCTAATAATCCATTTTCTTTTAATGCCATACAGATATCCCAAGCTGTAGAGCTATCTTCTGAATCATTGATCACTATGGCATTTAATAAACCTTTACCACGAACTAAGGTCACCAAATCAGATTTCTCGATGAACTTTTGCATACGCTCCCTGAATAATTCACCTAATTTACGAGCATTTTGAGCTAGTTTCTCATCTTTAACAACGTCAAGTGCAGTTACAGCAACTGCAGTTCCTAATGGGTTACCTCCAAAAGTAGAACCATGCGTACCTGGTGTTAGTACTTCCATAATAGGATCATTTGCTAAAACTGCCGATACAGGATAGAATCCTCCTGATAGTGCTTTACCTAATATTAAAATATCGGGTTCAACATAAGTAGGCTGCTTTTCGCAATGCCCCTGGCAAGTACAATCACCACAAACTGCTAATAAACTACCGGTTCTCGCAATACCGGTTTGAATTTCATCTGCAATGAACAATACATTATGCTTTTTACAGATCTCCTTACATTTTTTCATGTAATCATTATCCGGTCTGTAAACTCCAGCTTCACCTTGAATTGGTTCTACTAAAAACCCAACAATATTATCTTCGCCCTGTAAAATTTTCTCTAAGGCATCAGAGTCGTTATATGGTATTTTTACGAAGCCAGGAGTATAAGGTCCAAAATGATTTTTAGCAGTATCGTCACTTGAGAATGAAAGGATAGTTGTAGTTCTTCCGTGGAAGTTTTGTTCTGCTACGATTATTTTCCCAGCATTCGGAGAGATTCCATTTTTTTCATAAGCCCATTTTCTAGCTATTTTTAATGCAGATTCTACTGCCTCAGCACCAGAGTTCATGGCTAAAACTTTATCGAAACCGAAGTATTCACTCACATATTTCTCAAAAGGACCTAATATGTTATTATAAAATGCTCTTGAAGTAAGCGTTAAAGTTTCTGCTTGTTTTTTAAGTGTTTCTAATATTCTTGGATGACTGTGTCCTTGGTTCACTGCACTATATGAAGATAAAAAGTCATAATATTTTTTACCTTCAACATCCCATAGGAAAACACCATCACCTTTAGCCAATACCGCTGGTAAAGGATGATAATTATGAGCCCCATACTTATCTTCCATCTCAATGGCTTGTTGACTACTCTTGATTTCTTCCATCATAACATTTAAATGTTTAAAAATTCTTAAATTGCACACTCTTATAAATGTAAAACTAACAAAACAGGACGGCAATCCCTTAGAATTCCAAAAAAAATAGCTGGTATTTTTAAGGTAAGGTTTGTGATTATCAAAATATTGCCGATATTTGCAGACCAATTTGAAATCGACAACAAAAATAATTTAAATAGATATGGCACGAGTTTGTCAAATTACCGGAAAGAGACCTCAGGTGGGAAATAATGTTTCTCACTCCAACAATAAAACCAAAAGAAGATTCTTGCCAAACTTGCAGAAGAAAAGGTTTTACATTCCTGAGGAGGATAAGTGGATCACGTTAAAAGTGTCAGCTAGCGCAATCAGAACCATTAACAAAAATGGTATCACTTCAGTTTTGAAGAAGGCACGTGAAAACGGTAATGTATTAGTATAATTTTCTATTGCTCAAAATTTAAAGCACAATGGCTAAGAAAGGAAATAGAGTCCAAGTAATATTAGAATGTACAGAGCATAAAGAAACTGGTGCTCCAGGTACTTCTCGTTACATCACGACTAAAAACAGAAAAAACACAACAGAAAGATTGGAGTTGAAAAAATATAACCCGATCTTAAAGAAATATACTGTTCACAAAGAAATTAAGTAATCATGGCTAAGAAAGTAGTTGCAACTTTAAAAGATAAAGACGCTAAAGGTTACGCTAAAGTAATCAAAGCAGTAAAGTCTAAAAACGGAGGTTATTCATTCCGTGAAGAAATGGTACCTTTGGATATGGCCAAAGAGGCACTTAAAAAATAATTGTAGTTTTTAAGGTTAAAATTGATTTAAGTCCCTCATTAGGGACTTTTTTTGTTTATACCCTTTTACAACTATTCTTTTATATACTTTAGGTCAATATTTTCGTATTATTGTAAGCGGTTAAATAGCCCCGCATCTATAACATAAGTGGTATGAGTATTTTCAAAATTTTTTCCAAAGAGAAAAAAGAATCTTTAGACAAAGGTTTAGAGAAAACAAAAGAGAGTTTTTTTACTAAACTAGGACGTTCAGTTGTCGGTAAATCCCAAGTGGATGAAGATGTATTGGATGAATTGGAGGAAATTTTAATTAGCTCAGATCTTGGCGTTAATACCACTGTTAAGATTATTGATCGTATTGAAGAAAGAGTAGCTCGCGATAAATATTTGGGTACTGATGAATTAGATAAAATTCTAAGAGAAGAAATAGCGGGTCTTTTGGAAGAAAATAATACGGAAGATTTAAAAGATTTTTCTTTACCTCAAAATATTAAAAAGCCTTATGTTTTATTAGTGGTAGGGGTTAACGGGGTAGGTAAAACTACAACGATTGGGAAGCTTGCTGCTCAATATAAAAACCAAGGTAAAAAGGTAGTTTTAGGAGCTGCAGATACCTTTAGAGCGGCTGCTGTAGATCAGCTAAAAATGTGGGGAGACAGAATTGGTGTGCCAGTTGTTTCCCATGGTATGAATACAGATCCTGCATCCGTAGCATTTGATGCAGTTAAACAAGGAGTTGCAGAGGAGGCTGATATCGTAATCATCGATACTGCTGGAAGGTTACATACAAAAGTGAATTTAATGAACGAATTATCTAAGATTAAAAGGGTAATTCAAAAGTTCGTTAGTGAAGCACCACATGAAGTTTTATTGGTATTGGATGGCTCAACTGGCCAAAATGCCATGATCCAAGCTCGTGAATTTACGAAAGCTACAGAAGTAACAGCATTAGCCATCACAAAACTGGATGGAACCGCAAAAGGAGGTGTAGTAATAGGGATCTCTGAAGAATTCAAAATTCCAGTAAAATATATAGGTGTAGGCGAGAAAGTGGAAGATCTTCAAGTGTTTAATAAAATGGAGTTCGTGGATTCATTCTTTAAAAGAGTTTAACGAGGTTTTTCCATTAATTTTTTCTCTTTCCATTTAATTCTGTATACTAGGTAGTAATTGAAAGTCCAGCGATTATCAAACTCTGCTCGGCCGAAACCTGGTATATCGTAAGTTCGGAATTGGTCCGCATTTACAATTCTTCGATTAAGCTGTATTCTGAAGTTATACCCCATATAAAGGTTTTTCAAAATCATTACTCGTAACCCAGCAGTCATTTCAATCCAGCTTGCCTTAACATTTTTATTGGTTAAGCTTTCTTCATATAATCCGTAAAAAGGATTAGTGATATTGGTAATTAAAGTCTCAGAAAAATTAGATTTAGCATATCTTAAGCCGAATGTTAAAGTGTTATGGTCTGGGTCATATTGTAAGAAGTCAGCTTCTAAACCAATTCTGTAATAACTCCCTTCATTGCTGTAAGTAAATTCCTCACCGCTGTTTTGATATTCGTTGATCCCATATGATCCTACCAAATAAATTCTGTGAAAGTCGATGTCTCCTTGAAATTCGTAACGTGTACGTTTATCACCAAAAGCATTGACTCCTAAAGCAACCAAATCCGTTCCCACTCTTAGGCCCGTTGGGATATAAAAGGATTTAGGAACTTTTGGCTTCTGGATTTTAGCAAGTTCTTTTTTTACAGAATCAGATTCCTGTTCTGTAGCTTCTTGAGCAAAAACTGCAACGCTCAAAAAACTAAAAAATATAAAGCTTAATATTAGGCGCATTTACAGTTCTTTTTAAAGTATCATTTACAATTACTAATGAATCGAATGTTTGGAAAGTAGTATCCATACCTACAAACTCTAAGTCAATGCCACATTCAGGAGAGTCAACAGCATTTCTTGTTTCATAATTGAATTCAATGCTATCCACAAACGGGCCATAATAAAAATAAAAACTGGTTTGATTTGAACCTGGATTAAGTGGAAGTTCAAAAATACTTAAGGTATCACTTTGAAAAAATGTGCTGTCGGATTCAGGGCTAACAATACTATCGAAAATAACCTGAACTTGTTCTTCTTCACCTTCTTTGATTGTAAAGGTTTGAAAAGTAACAAAATCAACATTTAAGGTATTGCAGTTGCTATCTACATCACAAGCAAAAATGCTGAATATAAGTGCTATTAGAATGCTTTTCTTGATCATTGACTTCATTGGCCTGCAAAGATATTCAATATTCTGACAAGCTAAACCCAATATTAGATAATTGCGTGCAATTCATCACATATGAAAACAATTCCTCTAATAATTGATTAACTTTGCATCTTTAAATTTAACCTATTTTAAAATTACTTCTTTGGAATACTAGATGAAACAAATTTTAAGCCAAAGAGTAATTTTTTGGGTACAATATTAAAGAGGAGAAATTTTGAAGACGAAAGGATTAAAGAAAGATAAGGTAAATGTAGTCACATTAGGCTGCTCAAAAAACTTAGTAGATTCTGAGGTAATGATTACCCAGCTTAGGGGTAACGATATAGATGTGTCACATGAATCCGAAAAGGATGATTCTAATATTATAGTAGTAAATACCTGTGGATTCATAGATAATGCAAAGCAGGAATCAATAGATACTATTTTACGATATGCTGACGCCAAGGAAGAAGGCCTAATTGAGAAATTATATGTGACCGGCTGCCTTTCACAACGCTACAGAGACGATTTAGAAAAGGAAATTCCACAAGTTGATGCCTTTTTTGGTACTATGGAATTGCCTTTATTACTCAAAAAATTCAAGGCGGATTATAAACATGAATTAGTGGGGGAAAGAATTACCACTACAGCTAACCATTTTGCCTACATGAAAATAGCGGAAGGTTGTGATAGACCTTGTTCTTTCTGTGCAATACCATTAATGCGTGGAAAACATGTTTCTCGACCAATTGAAGAGCTAGTAAAAGAGGCTCAAAATATGGCTAGAAATGGCACTAAAGAAATATTACTAATAGCTCAAGATTCTACCTACTATGGTTTAGATATCTACAAGAAAAGAAATTTGGCTGAATTGCTTCGCCAACTATCTGATGTGGAAGGCATAGAATGGATAAGATTACATTATGCATTCCCAACTGGTTTCCCGGAAGATATTCTAGATGTAATGGCTGAGAGAGATAATATCTGTAATTATTTAGATATGCCGCTTCAGCATGGTTCTACCAAAATGCTGAAGGCAATGAGAAGAGGGACAACCCGCGAGAAGCAAGAAGCATTAATTGAAAAAATAAGAGAGAAAGTTCCAAATATTGCATTAAGAACTACTTTAATAACAGGCCATCCTGGTGAAACGGAAGAAGATTTTCAGGAATTAATGGATTTTGTAAGAAATACAAGATTCGATCGCTTAGGTGTTTTTCCATATTCTCATGAAGAAAATACGCATGCATTTAGTTTTGAAGATGATGTTCCGGATGAAATTAAACAAGAAAGAGCGGATGCCGTAATGGAATTACAGACTCAAATTTCTGAGGAGCTTAATCAAGCTAAAATAGGAAAGTCATTCAAAGTGTTAGTGGATAGAAAAGAGGGTGGGTTTTTTGTTGGAAGAACTGAACATGATTCACCTGAAGTAGATAATGAAGTATTGATTGATGCAACGGAAAGCTATGCACGAATTGGTGATTTTGTAAAAGTGGAAATTACCGATGCTACAGAGTTTGACTTATATGGTAAATTGAAATAATAATATTTAATATGAAGGTAGGCTGTATTGATTTTTTTGAAACTGGACTTTTTGCGCCAATTTTTAATGATTTTATTAAGCAAAAAGAAGAATTAAAAAGTTTTTACCACCGCTACCCAAATGTTGAATCATTTCAAGCTCAAATAGATGAAAAATCTGAGAGCTCTGTCAATAGAGATAAATTAGTCGAGGTTTTAGAAAAACAATATCAGACTGTTGAACAGCTTGAGGAGTTAGTACAGGATAACATTAAGAGTTTATCTGATTCAAAAACTTTCACCTTGACTACCGGACATCAGTTGAATGTATTTACAGGGCCATTATATTTCCACTTTAAGATAATTACGGTTATTAATGCTTGTAAGCAATTAAAGGCAAAATATCCGGATTATAATTTTGTACCAGTCTATTGGATGGCTTCTGAAGATCATGATTTAGATGAAATCAAATCTATTCAAATTGAAGGGAAGAAATACAAATGGAATACTGAGCAGACTGGTGCCGTTGGCAGAATGGCAACTGATGGTCTGCCCGAACTAGCAAAAGAAATTGCTGGAGAAGGAAGTATTTTTGATAAAGCGTATTCCAATGCTGAAAACTTAGCAGATGCTGTTCGAGCGTATGTAAATGCTATTTATGGTAAATACGGATTGGTAGTAGTAGATGCAGATGATCATGATTTAAAATCTGAATTCAAGCATGTTATCGAAGATGATGTTATAAAAAATACTGCTAATCAATTAGTGGAAGAGCGTTCTCAAGCTCTAGATAATATTGGGTATAAAACACAATCTTTTCCTAGAGAGATTAATTTCTTTTATCTCAAAGATGGAGTTAGAGAAAGAATAGTGAAAGAGGAGGGTGTTTATAAAGTACTAGAAACGGATATTCAATTTAGTGAAACTGAAATAAAAGCAGAGATTGATCAGTACCCTGAGCGATTTAGCCCCAATGTTATTTTAAGACCATTATACCAGGAGTGTATCCTTCCTAATTTAGCCTATACTGGAGGTCCCGCAGAAGTAGCTTATTGGCTTCAATTGAAACCAGTTTTTGAGTACTTTAAAGTTCCTTTCCCAATATTATTGCCTAGAAATTTTGGGATGATTATACCAAATGTAATACGTCATAAAATTAAAAAGTTAAAATTGGCAGATGTTGATTTGTTTACTGAAAGGGAGGAGTTGAAGAAGCAAATCACAAAAAGAATCACTTCTGTAAAATTAAATTTAAATGACGAGCGTCAGAAATTAAAACATTTACTGGCAGATATTAAGCAGTTTGCTGGAGATGTAGATATTACCTTGTCTCAAATGACAGAAGCTGAGACTGAAAAAATCAGCAACTCAATTGATAAGATTGAGAAGAAAATGATGGCAGCAGAAAAGCGCAAGCATGCTGATAAAATGAGGCAAACCGATGAAGTGAAGGATTATTTATTTCCTTCAAATGGTTTACAAGAAAGAAAAGAGAACTTTCTCCCGTTCTTCAAAGCCGACTCTCAATTTATTAAAGGATTGTTAAAGGCTTTTGATCCATTTAATTTGCAATTCCATATAATGAGATGGGATGGATAAAAAAACGCTTCGAAAAGTTTATTTAGAGAAAAGGAAATTTTTGAGTGAAGCAGAATATGAAAGAAGAAATATTTTGCTCTATGGTCAATTGGTAGATTTATTTAATGAACATCCATTTAAGAGTGTGCATACTTTTATCCCAATTGTTAAAAATAATGAACCAGATGTATTTCAGTTCATACAGTATTTATGGACTAAAAAACCACAAATCAATACCATCACTAGCATTACAGATTTAAATAGCACGAAATTACATCATTTTCAGATAGATAATACTACTACTTTTATAACGAATGAATGGGGAATCCCTGAACCTCAAGATTGCAATCAGTTTTCATTGAAAGATATTGATTGTGTATTGGTTCCCATGATTATTGGAACTAAAAGTGGACATAGAATAGGTTACGGTAAAGGATATTACGATAGATTTTTAAGCCAATGTAGTGCCAATACTAAATTTATCGGAATCAATCTTGGGCCACTTTTGGAAGGTGAAAAATTCATAAATCAATATGATGTTCCAATGGATTATATGATCACTCCTTTTGAGCGATTAAAAATCAATTGATTTTCATATTATAGAATTACTATTTCAACCCGATTTCTCAAATAAATTGAAACTTTAAAAAATTGTCTTAGTTCATAGGAATGAAAATTTAATGAGTAATTATAGAATGTCAATATCAATTGAAACTGTAAGGGTCGGGAAAGATTATTATCTGGTGAACTTTGGAGAAGTTCATGAATTTACGGTGACTAAGGCTACAGGATATAAAGATTTTGAATGTAAAGATTTAAATACGCTTGAAGCCTTTAATTTAAGTGAATTAACTGCCTACGGTAAAGGAAAGGATTTTGAATTCTACGAGTTAGAAGTATAGATTTAAACACCTTCCTCTAAATTAAAAACTCTTTTTATACTTCTCTGAGTTTTCTGATTCATCAGCATTATTAAATAATCACCAGTTCGTATTTTGAAATTATCAGCTGGATTTTTGTAAGCTGTTCTTTTTCCTTCTTCCACTCTTACCAAGCCCATAAGGATCACATTCTCATTTTTCTTCAATTCAAAAAACACTTTATTGTACTCCTGGCCGTTATAGGGGTTTTTTTCAAGCACTTTAAACTGCTTCATATCATACTCTTCATCGTTGGTAGGATAGGCCAAAATCTCTTCAGAATACAGCGCTACATCGGGCTCAAACATATAGCTTGCTAGCAGCCTGCTTGCAATTTCATTACGTGAAATGGCATGAGTTACTCCAGCACTTATGAATGTTTGCTTAAGATTCGAGTTTTCAAGTGTTACTATGAAGTTTAAGCCTGAGTATTCCTTTTTAAGATTTAGTATGTATACTAATTTTTCAGTATCATCCTCTAGGTTTATAAAAACTGTATTTGACTTCTGAATATTTACCTTTTCTAGTAATTCAAAATTTTCGTAATCAGAGTATAATACAAACAGGTTTTTGTTTTGATAAAGCTCCTTAAGTAGGTCAATGTTGTCTCTATTCCTGGTAACAATAGCTACTTTTCTTCCTGCTTTTATTAATTGATCGATAACGGTTTTACCAAAATGTGTCCAACCAATTACTACTATATGATCTTCAAAATTTGTTCCGTACATACCCAGTTTTTTATGTTCTTTAATATTTGCCATAATGGTTGAGATTTGACCAATTAATAGACCGTATACTCCTAAACTCAAAAATATTAGAATATAACCAATTGCTCTTCCGCCAGTTGAGGTGGGAACCATATCACCATAGCCAACAGTAGTTAAAGTGACAATTGAGTACCAAAATGCATCTGATAATGTCTCAATTTCCCCTTCCTCAGAGCGTAACTCAAATTCTAATAGATTAAATACTAGGAATAAGAAAATTGCTAAGAAGGCAATCAGATAATAGATAAGTCTTTTATAACTTCTAAAGCTCATTGTTATAGTTTAAGCCCAATCACTAATATATCATCAGTTTGTGGTGTGCTTCCTCTCCAATTTATAAATTCTTTTTCAATTAATGATTCTTGTTCATAAATCGGCTTTTGAGCAATCTTCTCAAGTAATAAACGAAAATTACTTTTCATATATTTCTTATTCCTGCTTCCGCCAAATTGATCTTGATATCCATCTGAGCTTAAATAAATGATATCTCCCTCATTATATTTAATTTCCTTTTTTGTAAAATCTTTTTCAGAAAGTTGTGTGCTTCCAACGCTATTTCGATCTGGTTCTATAATTGTAATATCTGAATTTTGATACAAATACAAAGGAATTTTGGTACCTGTAAATTCTAAGGTTTTCTTTTTTTGATCAATCATCAATAGGCCTATGTCTAATCCATCCGTATTAGAGCTGTTGATGTTTTCCTGATGAAGATTTTGCTGTATTTTTTGGTCTAAGAGTGATACAATTAAGTCAGGTGAAGTAATTCCGGTTTCAATCACAATTTGATTCAACAATGAATTAGCTAAAACTGTCATAAATGCACCAGGCACTCCATGACCTGTACAATCTACCAAAGCAACAGCGACCTTGTTTTCAATTTTTGTGTACCAATAAAAATCTCCACTTACGATATCTCTAGCTCTATAAAATATGAATGATTCTGGAAAAGACTCCTTTATGGTTTGTACTTGAGGTAATAATGAATCTTGAATCTGCTTTGCGTAATTGATGCTGTCTGTAATCTGTCTATTTTGTATACTAAGTTTATGACTGGTCTCTGCTAATTCTTCTTTCTGACTTTCAATTTCTTCTTTTTGTTCCTGGATTGCACTGTTCTGTTCTCTTAAGGCTTGGTTGGTTCTATTTTTAATTTTATTTCTACTGTATAAAATGATGATGAGAATAATTAATAAGACAAGACCAATACCTAATGCCGCTATGAAAAATGTTCTCTGTTCGGCTCTGAGTTCTTTAATGGCATTATCTTTTTTTAACAGATCAATTTCTTGCTCTTTCTGGTCGATTTTATAAATAGCCTCTATTTCCGCAATAGATTTAATGTTTTCAGCTTTATATTTTCTTTCAGATTCAAGCATATAAAGCTTCATATAGATAAGAGCATTGTTTTTATCTCCCATTTCATCATAAATTTTTGAGAGATCCTGATAGCAATCCTTAAGTATTGGAGTTGAATTAATTTTTTGAGCTATACTAATACTATTTTTTATAACGCTAACTGATTTCTGATACTCAGATCTTGATGTGAAAACCTCACCTTTTTCAATACCTATTCTTGCTAGTAGTTCCGGCATATTTTGTGATGCTGCTAAAACCTGAGCTTTGTTTAAGTAGCTTAAAGCTTCATCAAATTGCTTATTGATTACATATATTTTGCCGATATCAAAGAAAGAGTATGCTAGACCGATTTTATCTTGGCTTACTGAATCGATCTGCATAGCGTTTTGGAAGTTCTGTAGTGCTTTTTCAGTCTCACCTATTACTAGAAAGTAATTGCCAATATTGCTGTAAGTTGTGGCTATATTATAGGGTTGAGCATTTTTTTCGGCTAATTTTAATGCCTTAAATAAATACTCTTCAGCTTTTTTATAGGAGCCTAACTCTTGGTATATAAGTCCAATAGAGTTCATGGTCACCTCTTTACCTTTTACCATCTTAAGCTCTTCCTTAATTTTTAGGGATTGAACACAATGCTGGATAGCAAGATTATACTGCTCCATATAAGTGTATATATCACACATAAGTGAAAGAAGGTTAGACTGCAGCTCTTTATTATTAGTTTGATATGCTAAATCTAAGGCAGACTCTGCAAAACTTAGTGAAGTTTTATAACGATCGAAGAAAAAGTAAATGTTGGCTAATGATGCTGCGGCTTTTGATGCTCCAATAGCATTTTCTCTATTTTTAAAAATTTCGTATGCAGAAAGAAAATATTTTTCTGTCTGATTAGATTCATCTACGATATAATAGTAGTCACCTAGATAATATTGTGCCCAAGCAAAACTATTTGTAGAAGAATCCCCGTCTGATAAAGTAATAAGTTCTTCAGCATAAAGCCGCATGGAATTAGGATCTGATGTTCTATATTCTTCACATAGACTTATTAATACATTTATTTTATCGGGTTTATTTAAATTAGATGTAAGGAGATTTTCTAAACTATCGATATTTTGAGACGATAGCGAATGGGCAAATAATAAGAATATTATGATGGGGAAATAAGCTTTCATAAAAAGATAAATATAACAATAATACTCTTATTAGAATATATATAGTACTAACTATTGTTTTAAGATTATCTAAAAAGGCGAGTTTAATACTAGTGAATATATTGCCCTATATCTCTTTCAATATTTTCTATGATTTAGCATTAAATTTAAGAACTCTCAACTAAATAATCAGAGCTTCTAAGGTAGAAGTGAGGAATATTTTGTGGATGCTTTTATTATAAGTTTACTAATTCCTCATGTAGTTTTATTACTTGCAGAATCACAGATCTACTTTCATCATTATAAATGATATGGTCAGCTAAGTTTAATCTTTTTTGATCAGAGAATTGTTTGTTCATGATGGATAGAACACTTTCTTTAGTGCGTTGTGGGTCTCTTTTTAGAGTTCGTTCTATCCTTAATTCCTGATTGGCGTGTACATTTATAGTAGCATCTAATTGTTTATATGAACCTGTTTCATATAATAGAGCTGCTTCTTTCAATACATAAGCTTTATCGGAATGCTTGTCACACCAATATTCAAAGTCTTTTGCTACTGCAGGGTGAACTAAACCATTTAAGGTTTTTAATTTTTTATCATCATTAAATACGGCTTTACTTAAATATTCTCTATTTAATTCACCATTGTTTAAATACGCTTCATTGCCAAAGTTTATAACAATCAGTTTTTTGAGTTCAGGGTCATTTGATTGTAGCCATTTGGCCCTATAATCTGCAGGATAATTCGGAACCCCTAAAAGATTAAAGACTTCACATATCAAGCTTTTACCTGCTCCAATTCCCCCTGTGATGCCTATTTTTTTCATGGCTTTTCGTATTGAAGCTTGATGCTATCAATAGTTATTTTTTTATCCTTAAGAATTTGCGGTAAGGATAGAATTATAGGTTTAGTCACGCTGTCTTTTTGACTAATTTGTTCATAATCCACAGCGAGTCTAATACTATCTAAATTGTAGTTTCCAGCTAATTCTTCCTGAATTTGGAATGAAATTCTTGCTAAACTATCATTAAAAATATAGGCATTTGAATCTTCAGGAGCATTGATCTTTTCAAACGGTAGCATTAATTCCTGTTGGATAAATTTTGACACCCTAAATTGAACATTAATCTCAACCGGATTACGATTTACTAAACTTGAACCAAAGGTTGGTAAGTAAATGTCCTCATCATATTCCGATGAGATATTCTCTTCTTCTATTTCTATTTTTAGCTCTGAAGGAACATTTTTAATAAATCTTTCAGGCCCGGTAAATATTGCGGAGTCGTGTGATTTATTAATAGCAGAGGTTATTCTGTAGTCTTGGGCCAATGATATTGTAGTACTATCAATAAACAATTTTGCTTTGGCAGATCTTAAAGAATCAATTTCAATATTTAGAGTATCGGTTTCAATAAAATTTAATTGCACTTCAGTCATTTGGTCTGCAATTAAAGAATAAAGTGAGCTACCTAAAATATATTTCTGGTTTACAGGGTCTTCTAGTGGAACTTCTACTGGCTCAATTGTAAACCAAAATGTCTTTCTTAATAGATTCCATCCGCCTCCGTTCACATTAATGCTTACTCTTTGTGGTAATTCTTCAACCACCACTAAAGATGAATCTTGATAGGTGAACTTTATGGGGTAACTTATTCTGGTTGAATAATTATCATTTAGCGCATTGAAAAACCAAAAAGTGGTAGCTGTGACAAAGCACAGAACTACCACTTTTATAGTATCATTTGATTGAGGTAATAATAGATTACTCAACCAATCCCATATGTTTTCAAATTGCTTCAATAAATTATTTTTCTTGAAGTTTTTTACTTTGTTCTAATGATACGGCTGATTTTTCGAAAACCATTTTTGTACCCTTATCTACTTCTAAAACAATCTTATCTTCTTCTACTTGGTACACTTTTCCGTGTAAACCACCTATCGTGACAACTGCATCACCTTTCTTAATTTCAGATATAAATTTCTTCTGATCCTTTTGCTTTTTCTGCTGCGGACGAATCATGAAGAAGTAAAAAACTAAGATTATACCACCAAATAATAATAATTGGCTCATCCATGCATTGTCGCCACCTGTTGTAGCTTGCGCTAAAATTAATTGTATCATTAAATATTATTGTTTTACGGGTCCTGCACTTGAATTGTCAGCCTTAGGCTCAACAAATGCTTTAATTGTAATATTGTTAGTAGCAGGCCAAGTGTTAGCTGTAATTCTAACTACTTTGTTATCCTGATTCTTTTTACCTCTAGAGTTATACTTTACTTCAATTTCACCTTCTTCTCCTGGAGCAATTGGCTCATTTTTAGGGTAAGATGGAACAGTACAACCGCATGATGAAGTAGCATTTGAAATAATTAAAGGTGCTTCACCCGTATTTTTGAATTTAAATACTTTGGTTACAACATCACCTTCAGTAATTGTTCCGAAGTCGTGCGTTTTTTCAGTGAATTCCATTACAGGTAATGGTCCATCGGGTTTTTGGTTAGGAGTAGAAGTAGAAGCTTGTGTTGTATTTTGAGATGCTGTTTTAACAGCAGTACTGTTAGCAGCGGTTCCTCCATTTCCTTCTAAAGCAGCTACTCTTCTTTCCAGGTCAGTAACACGCTTTTCTAAATCGCCATTACAAGCGCCTAGCGTTAATAATCCTACTGCCACAATTGCATATACTAAACTTTTCATAGTTAAGAATTATATTTATTAGTTGAACTTATTTTTCTTCTTTGTTTTTAATTTGACCCAATAATGCGTCAACATCAGTTAATAATTGTTCTGCTTTTTGTTTAGCTGAATTTACTACTTTCTCCCCATCGCTACGTGCACTGCTTAGTCCTAAATCTTCACCTTCAGAAATATCATTTAATAAATCCTCTAGCATTTCTTTATATTTTCCTAAGCGGTAGCTTAACTTATCTCTTGTATTCTCACCGGTATCAGGAGCGTATAAAATTCCTACTATAGCGCCTGCTGCTGCACCGGCTAAAAATGCGAATAGATTGCTTCCTCCTTTACTCATAATTTTTTCCTTTAGCTGTAAATATACTGCACATTAAAAATGATTCAAATGTACATTAAAAGTTTTTTGAATTTTACGCAAATAGACCAATCAAGTTATTTGTTGTCGATTAAACCTCTCCCACTTTTCTTGATTTTACCTTCCTTTTCAAAGCTTGCTGAGATTTTATCTAATAATCCGTTTACAAATTGTTTACTTTTTTGCGTACTGTAATTTTTAGAAAGCTCAATATACTCATTAATCGTCACTTTTACAGGGATGCTTGGGAAATTCAACATTTCACTCACTGCCATTTTTAAAATAATCATATCTACTACGGCAATTCTATCCGATGCCCAGTTTTTAGCAAAATCTGACACTACTTTTTCATATTCACTTTCATGAGTTATGGTTTGTTGATATAAATCTTTAAAGAATTCGCTATCATCTTCCCAGTTAGCAGAAAGCTCAATTAATTCAATATGTTGTGTCATTTCATCAAACGACTTAATGCTCTTTTTTAACATCGATTTAAGAGCGGATTTATTTTCTTCCCAATAAAGGTCACGCTCAGCCATAAAGTTTGTAATGGCTTCACTTTTTAAAATTAGCTGTCTTGATATCTGGTTTAGAACCTCTACATCATCTTCAAAACTAGGATCATTTTTTAAAGTGTACTCTTTATAAAAATCTGTCTTCTTCAATTGATCTCTGTACCACTCTTGGACATCCAGCCTATCTTCTTCCCAAGTGATGTTGAAACGAGTAAACTCATTTTGCAAAGCATCATTTTCTTTCATGATTTTGATGGCCTTGTTATTATAAAGATTCAACTCACTTTCAAATACTTGTTTCCCACTATCGGCTAATCTTTTCTGCCTTTTTTCTACATCTTCTTTTGCTAAATCTGCAAATTCAATTAAAAGCTTTAGGGATAGATAGTAGTTTTCTAAAAGTTTGTTTACAGCTTCAAGCATATCCTTTTTAATAAAAGAGATATCCTTTTTTACATTAGTTTGAAATAAATCGATGGCATCACTAACTGCTGAACGAATTTCAGGATTGCTATCCTGCTCTTCTTTAATTTGATTAGATTGGTAGTTTGCCTTGAAAATTTTCTTTGCCGTTTTTGCATTTTGTTTCAAAAGCGATTTGTCTTGCACTTCCATTGAGTTTAAATCTGGAGTGAAGATTTCATCTATGTGGTCCAGCGCTAATTCAAAATTGGCATCTTCACATTTTTGAACTGCATATAGCGCTTGCATAACTTTAATTCGTAATGACCTTCTGTTCAGCATAAATCAGTAATAAAAAGAACGATAAAATAATAAAATAGGGAAGGCAGCATTCCACCTTCCCTGCAAAAATAATAATTCAATAATTAGTATGCTAATTTCACTTTGCCCATATCTGCCATTCGCTTGTCAGCAATTTCAATAGCAGCTTGGTGTGAAGTTTTGCCTTCAGCTTCGGCTTTATTCAAAATCTCTAATGATTTATCATAAATTTTTTCTGTTTGCTCTAGTGCTAAAGGCTTATTATAGTTTTTCATTAATTCAGGGAAGATGTTAATAATACCGCCAGCATTCACTAAGAAGTCAGGAGCGTAAAATATTCCATTTTCCTGTAAAAGCTTGCCATGCTTCTTTTCGTCCGCTAATTGGTTGTTAGCAGCTCCAACGATAACATTTGCTTTTAATCTTGCTATAGTATCATCATTGATCGTTGCTCCCATTGCGCATGGAGCGTAAATATCGGCATCAACATCATAAATTTCATCTGGCTTCACAACAGTTACTTTGTGTTTATCCGTAACTCTTTTAATGTTACTTTCATTAATATCAGTAATTGTAACTTTTGCACCATCTTCAATTAGGTGATCAACCAAATAGTGTCCTACCTGACCTACTCCTTGAACAGATATTTTCTTACCTTCAAGACTATCGCTTCCATAAGCTTTATTAACAGTAGCTTTTAAGCCCATGTAAACTCCATATGCAGTAACAGGTGAAGGATCACCACTACCATTCATTGATTCAGGTAATCCCATTACATATTTTGTTTCATATGATAAGTGAACCATATCAGCAGTACTCATATTCATATCTTCGGCAGTTATATATCTACCACCTAAGCTATCAACAAATCTCCCGAATCTTCTTAAGAAAGCTTCGTTTTTTAATTTTTTAGGGTCACCTATAATTACAGCTTTTCCGCCACCTAAATTAAGACCAGAAATAGCAGCTTTATACGTCATCCCTCTAGATAATCGGAGTACATCAATTAAAGCCTCCTGATCATTTTGGTAAGTCCACATTCTGGTACCCCCTAAAGCAGGACCTAAAATAGTATTATGAATAGCAATGATTGCTTTAAGGCCAGTAGGCTCATCATAGCAATAAACAACTTGCTCATGTCCCATATCAGCTATTGTATTAAAAGCTGAAAATTTATCCTGGGCTTCTTGATTTTTTAATTCTACCATCTTGGAATTAATTTAAAAATGTCTTTAGTCGTTTCTGTATCTCTTTTAGAGAAATTGTGTGCAAAAATAACTTTTATTTCTCTGCAAATCAATGTGCAGAGATTCTTGTAAATCCAACATTATTAGAGGTTTAATTTGTTTTAGTAAAATTATGAGTTGTAATACTGGTTTTTAGTAATATTAAATATTGTTATGCGGGCTAATTCAATATTTATTAAAGGAATATTGAGAGGTAAATATTTTTGAAAGAAGGAGATTTATTAATCTGAATAAATTCAAACCAATAGGAAGCTTATATATTTGTAATTCTAAATTCATCATTTTAGATGGGAAATTGTTTTGAACCATCTACCTGATCAAACGTTGATATTTTCGTGAAAGAATTAAAACACCTCAATAAATATTTAATAAAGTATAAAACCCTACTGATTTTAGGCATATTGTTTATGATAGTGTCTAATTTTTTTGCTGTGTTTCCTGCTCAGGTTGTGCGCTATGCCTTTAACTTAGTGAAGGAAAATATTGAAATGTATCGCATGTTCGAAAATTTCAATTTGCAGGATAACTACTACGAAATTTTTGCATCTGCTATTCTGATTTATGGGGGTATTATTTTGCTTTTAGCTTTAGGAAGAGGTTTTTTTCTATTCCTTGTTCGTCAGACCATTATTGTAATGTCTCGCCATATAGAGTACGATCTTAAAAATGAAATTTATAATCATTACCAAAAACTTCCTTTAAGTTTTTACAGAAGAAATAATACAGGAGATATCATGAACCGAATATCTGAGGATGTAAGTAAGGTGAGAATGTACTTAGGGCCTGCTATCATGTATTCGGTGAATTTGATTACACTTTTTTGTATTGTTATTCCAATCATGTTTTCAGTTAATGCCACTTTAACATGGTATTCATTAATTCCTCTACCATTCTTGTCCGTTAGTATTTATTTTGTGAATAATCTTATTAATAAAAGATCAGAAGAGATACAACGAAGCCAGTCACAACTTTCAACTTTAGTTCAAGAAGCATTTTCAGGAATCAGAGTATTAAAATCTTTTGTTAGAGAAGATGATTCGATAAATAATTTTAGTAAAGAGACTAATAACTATAAACACAAAGCGCTGAAATTAACATTTATTCAAGCCTTATTCTTTCCATTGATTATGGGAATGGTTGGTTTAAGCGTGATTTTGGTTGTGTATATAGGTGGGGTTGAGGTGATGAATGGAGCAATTAGTGCAGGTAATATTGCTGAATTTATTATTTATGTAAACCTTCTCACCTGGCCAGTAACCTCAGTAGGGTGGGTTACTAGTATTATTCAAAGAGCTGCTGCTTCTCAAAAAAGAGTGAATGAATTTTTGGATACCAAAACAGAAATTGTATCTAAGAAAAATATCGAAAAAGAAATTGTTGGAGATATCGTATTTGATAAGGTAAGTTTCACCTATCCTGATAGCGGTATTAAGGCATTGAAAGAGGTTAGTTTCTCGGTAAAGAAAGGAGAAACTTTGGCCGTTATTGGTACTACGGGCTCTGGAAAAAGTACGATTGCAAATCTAATTACCAGAATGTATGATCCTACATCAGGAAATATTAATATAGATGAAATTCCTATTGAAGATTATAAGGTTGAGACATTAAGAGGACAAATCGGTTATGTTCCCCAAGATGTATTTTTATTCTCAGATTCTATTAGAAACAACATCGCATTTGGTAGTGTAGAGCTATCTGAAGAGCAGATGTTGAAAGCATCTAAAGATGCTGATTTACATAACAACATTCTTGATTTTCCTAAAGGCTATGATACTGAATTAGGAGAGAGGGGAATTACACTTTCAGGCGGTCAGAAGCAAAGAGTGTCCATTGCAAGAGCCATTGCCCGAGATCCTAAAATCATGATTTTGGATGATGCTTTATCAGCAGTTGATACTAAAACGGAAAACGCTATTCTGAATGCGCTTAAGAAAATAATGGAAAAACGTACTAGCGTTATTATTTCTCATCGAGTTAGTTCTGCAAAATTAGCTAACTACATTATTGTTTTAGATGATGGTGTTATAGTTGAGCAAGGAACTGAACAGGAATTACTATCGCAAGAAGGGCCTTACAAAGAGCTATATCAAAAACAATTACAAGGCGAATCAGTATAATCTTGATAAAGCAAACTTATTGCGTTTGTTTGAATTCATTTAAAAATTCATGATATTTGAGGAAGAAGATTTTGAGATGGAGATTACAATAAAACCAGAAAACATACTGAGATCAAATGGCTTGCGGAAAACACAAATCCGCTTAGAAATGCTTCAAATTTTTATGAATTCGAATCATGCTTTATCAGTAAATGATCTGGAGCGTGATTTAAAATCAAGCCATGATAGGGTTACTATCTATAGAGCCTTAAATTCATTTGAGGAAAATGGGATTTTACATCAAACACCAGATCCAAATGGTAATATGCGCTATGCAATGTGTTCAGATAGTTGTCCTGAACATACTCATCAAGACAAACATGCTCATTTTATTTGCGAAAAATGTCAGCAAACGTATTGTTTGGAAGATGTGAAAATTCCAGATGTGGAGTTAGAGAATGGTTATCAGCTTAATAGTATTACTTACACTATGAATGGAATTTGCAAAGAATGTCAGCTTAATTAATGTTCATCTAATAACCAATTAATAGCTTCGTCTTTGTCTTGAAAAGTTTTAAAATCAAAACCTCTTTTTCTACAGATTGAAGCCCAGAAGCTACCTATTTCCTCAGTTCTAGGGTTGATTATTGCAGCCATTTTCACTTCTTTGAAATCAGTTAATTTTAGTTCAAAAACCTTCAAAAGATTGAATGCTTCATTATGTGGTAGCTTGAAAATGGTAAGTTGATAGTCTAATAGAATCAATTTTTTCTTAGAGCTTTGTATAGCATTATGTATTTTCTCTGCATTTTGTAAAACTGCTCCAAATTCAGTTCTCTCCCCTTGGCTGATTATATGCAGATAATGCTTTTCTTCACTTATTTTAATACTTCTTTTAAAAAAATTGGCCACAGTTGAATTGATAGTTTATAAAGCAAAATTATAGATAATTTCAGAGAATTTTGTCTAAATCCACTAATGAACTTACTAAAAACTAGTTTTTTAGTCAAAAAAATGACCCTTAATGGTAATTTAATTTATGGATGTAAGGAAATTCTTTTTCAATTTCACCAGATTCTTTCAATGATTTTGGGCTACCTGAGATAATATTTTCACCACATCTCGCGAGCCAAATTTCATCGGCTATTCCAATGGCAGTTTCCACTTGATGAGTGCTGATTAGGATAGTTTTTTGAGTTTGGTTGACTAAATTTCTTAATAGTTCTAATGTAGTATATCGGTTATTTGCATCCAGATGTACTGTGGGTTCATCTAAAAGCATAAGCTGTCCGTCCTGTGATAGTGCTCTAGCAATCATTGCCTTTTGTAGCTGTCCATCACTAATTTCTGAAATGTTAGCATCTTGCAAATAAGATATGTTACAAAGCTCAATGGCTTCCTCTACCTTTTCAATATCTTTTATGTTTAGTTTTCCAGTCCAGTTGGTAAATGGATATCTCCCCATTTTCACTAAATCAAGTACACTTAAATTACTGGCCTTAATAGGATCAGTTAATACTATACTGACAATTTGAGCAAATTCTTTTGGTTTATAAGAATTGATATTTTTTTGGAGTAATGAGATTTGCCCCGCTAAGGGATCTTGAAGATTTGCTATAGTTCTTATCAATGTACTTTTACCTACGCCATTAGCTCCAAGTAATGCAATGAATTTACCCTTCTCAATTTTTAGGTTAAGGTTTTGCATTAAGCTATTGTTTGATTTACCATTACGGTATCCAATAGATAAATTTTCAGTTTGCAGTATGTATTTTAAATCAACCAAAATTTCTACTCATATTTTTTCTTCTTACAATAAGCCATATTACAACAGGAGCTCCAAATAAGGAAGTAACAGCATTAATAGGTAAAACTAAATCTGAAAATGGAACTTGAGCGATCAAGTCACAAATCAGTAATAAACATGCACCTAAAAGTAAGGTAGCAGGTATTAAAACAAAATGATTAGAACTTCTGAATAAAATCCTGCTGATATGAGGAACGGCTAATCCTAAAAATGCTATGGGGCCACAAAATGCAGTTACAATCCCCGCTAATATACTAGTAGAGATAACTAAAAATAATCGGACATTTTTTATTCTTAACCCCATGCTTTGGGCATAATTTTCTCCCATAAGCAGTGCGTTTAAAGGCTTGGCTTGCCAATAGCCAATTGCTATTCCAATAAGTATAGTTGGGATAAATATTTTTAACTCTGACCAGCTTAAATTACCCGTTGTACCAAAGGTCCAGAACAGGAAATTTTGGATGTCCTCAGCAGTGCTGAAATATTGCATTACACTCACAATTGCTGAAGTAAATGCCCCAAACATTAAGCCTACTAAAAGTAATGACATGCTATCTTTTAGTCTGATGGAAACCAATACGACTAAAAGTAAAACGGAAAGTGAGCCTATTATAGAAGAAATAGTCATTCCCCAATAGGCTAAAGTGCCATTAACCCCTATTCCTAGGAGTACTAAAAATGCAACACCCAGACTGGCGCCAGAACTTATTCCTAATACAAAAGGTCCAGCTAATGGATTTCTAAACAAAGTTTGCATTTGTAAACCAGCAAATCCTAAAGCGGCTCCTGCGAAAATGGAGGTTAAACTTTTAGGTAGCCTGTAGGAATAAATAATATTATAAAATGCTTCGTTATCTGTGTTGTTTTGAAATATAATTGAGAACACATCAGCCAGTGAAATATTCACTGAGCCCAAACTTATAGATAGTAGGATTAGAACTATTAAGATCGGGATTATGAGCAATATTTTTTTATATGCTGGTTTTATTTTCAAGGATTCAATTTTTCAAAATATACGGTAGCAGTATCCTTTAAAACTTCAGGATGCATTAATTTTATGTAATCTTTTAGTACCCAATCAGCACGCATATAACCTGATTCTAAGAAATCATTTGCACCTGATTCAGTAACTCTCTTTGTGTATGAAAATACCTGTTCATTTTGAAAGGCTTCAAAAAGCGCATAATTTTCATTTGTATTTTCTAATTTTTTTAGACTAGTTAAAGATGCAGCACCAATCCAAATATCAGCTGATTGAGCAATATTCAAAACAGATTCAAAGCTTAATTCTAAACTGCCAGTTTCATTATTTTCTTTCCATAGGTAGTTTCCTGCAGCATCCTCAATAAATTTTGCAACATAGCTATTTCCTCCTGGCATATACCAAATATCACCATACATAATTCCAGTCATCACACTGGGTTTATTTTTTATGTTCTCGCTTAAGCTTTTTGCTGCTATATATTCTTGTTTGATATGATTAAATATACTATCTCCTTTTTGGTACTCATCAAAAAGAATTGAATTTAATTTTAACCATTCAGCTCTACCTAAAGGAGTGTTTTCTAAATAATCGGTATTTACAATTACGGATATTCCTGCTTTTTGCAAAGGTTTTAATTGCTCATAATTCCCACCAAAAGCATAGGCGGTAATTACATCAGGCTTCAATGAAATTGTTTTTTCAATATTGATTCCATTTTTCTGTCCTATATCTTGCAAATTTCCTTTTTCGGATAATTTTCTGAATTGCTTACTGTAGATTAAATCTAAGTTGGGGAAGCCTATCACACTTTCACTGTGGCCAATAGCTTCAATTGAAGGTAAATGAGATGTAGATAAACATGCTATTTTTTTAATAGGAATTTTGATGGCAGCATCAGCTTCGATAGATGGCTTTTCATTTTTATATAACACATAATTAAAAAAGTCTTTAGAACTAGGCTTTTTAACTTTTACCTGATAATAATCTTGAAATTCCTCAATACTTAAGGTTTGGCTGTACTCAGTAAGTTCTTTGCCTTTAGTTTGCTGCTGAATTTGTTTATTACTTTCACAGCTAAATAGGCTCATTAATAATATAAAAAGTGAAATTCTAATCTTCATTAAGGGCAAAAATAATCAAAATGATTCTATTGCCTATTCAATCTCATACTTATCCTATTTATAGCTCCGAATTCAAAATATTTTGCAATTTTTGCAATTCTAAAATTAGAAAGCTTGTATGAAAAATATAGATGTTTGTTTAACTCCTGAATTACTACATCAATATAATTTGGAGAATAAAATAGTGGTGGTGGTTGATATTCTACGTGCTACTTCTTGTATGGTAAGTGGATTCTCAAATGGAGTAACAGAAATCATTCCGGTTTCTACTTTAGAAGAATGTAAAGCATTACAAGAGAAAGGGTATTTAGCAGCTGCAGAGAGAAATGGAAGTAAAGCAGAAGGATTTGACCTTGGTAATTCTCCATTTGAATACCTTGATTCAAAAATGAAAGGTGAAAAAGTAGCGGTTACTACTACAAACGGAACCTTAGCAATTAACAAAAGCTTAGCAGCAAAAGAAATTTTAATTGGTGCATTTTTAAACCTAAACGCTCTAGTTGAGTATTTAAAAAATAAGGAAGAAGATATTATAATACTGTGTGCAGGTTGGAAGGGTAAATTTAATTTAGAAGATACTTTGTTTGCGGGAGCATTAGCTCACCAATTAAAAGAAGATTTTCAATTTGCTTGTGACGCGCCATTAGCCGCAGAAGCCATGTATCTCACAGCGAAAAAAGATATGATGAATTATATGAGAGATTCTTCTCACGCAAAAAGATTATCGAAATTAAATGTGGTAAAGGATATCGAATTTTGTGTTCAAGAAAGTATTTATGATATAATTCCATATTTAGATGGAAAATCATTAAGATTAAAAAAATAAAATCTGTAGTCATATAATCTTATTTATAATGATAATTAAAGATATAGTTAGCCTTCAAAAATGCTAGATATAAGCTATTCACCATATTGGCTAATTTTATGCTTATCACTTGGTTTAGGATATGCTTTCTTGCTATACAACAAGCATAAAGGGCCTTGGAAACCTATTTGGAATAAAGTTCTATTCGTTCTCAGAACAATTGCTATTACCTTAATTGCCTATCTTTTATTGGAACCCTTTTTGAATATTCGAAGAACAGAAAGTGAAGATTCTAATATTGTTTTCCTTATAGATGATTCTGAATCAGTTAATGAAGGAGATGATAATTTTAATAAAACATTTTCATCAATACTTCAACTAAAGGAAAAGCTCGAAGACGAGAAAGGGGTACACATTCCAATCTTAAACTTAAAAGGTGATATAATTACTAGTTCAGATAGCTTGGAAGGTTTTCAAAAATCTAGTCCCTTAAATCAGTCCTTAAAAAATATTTCAGATCTAATTGATGAAGCATTAATCTCAAGAGTGGTTTTATTTTCTGATGGAATTTATAATCAAGGCATTTCACCTGATTATTATGCCTTTCCTTTTGAGCTCTCAACAGTGGGTTTAGGTGATACTGTTCAAAAGAAAGATGTTGTATTAAAAGAGATCAGATATAATAAGGTAGCTTATCAGGGCAATGAATTCCCAATAGAAGTTGATATTTTACAAAGCGGATTTGAAAATCAAGTTGGACGTGTAAAGTTGCTTAAAGAGGGAAAAACAATAGATCAAGAGGTAATCAATTTTATAGGGGATGATAATTTATCGACTGTTCAGTTTTTAGTTTCTGCAGATGATTTTGGTTTCCAATCTTATACTGTTAGAGTGGAAGCCTTAGAAGGTGAATTTATACAAGAAAACAACAGCAAAAATGCCTATGTCAATATAATTGAAGGTAAAAAGAAGATTTTATTTTTAGCGCCCTATCCTCACCCTGACATTAAAGCATTAACCGCTTCACTTGATCAAAATACTAATTATGAATATGAACTAAATATCGCCTCGGTTAATAAAAAGCAGCTTAAAAATATAGCCGAATATGATTTAGCTATTTTGTTTCATTTGCCAAACCGAAATAATGTTTTCATTTCTGAAATTCGAAAGATAGCCAATGCAAATATTCCTATTTGGTTTGTAAATGGCCCAAATATGGCTTTTAATATTCATAATGAAGTGAATAAATCAACCGAATTAAGACCTTCTGCTGAGGTAGATGAAGCTTTCGCTTATATAAATCCAAAGTTTGATTTATTTCAATTGGAAAATGAAAAGCAAGAGATCCAATCAAAACTGCCACCAGTATATTTGCCGTATGTTAAACATCAATTTCATCCTTTGGCTCAGAGTTTTATGATGAAAAGAGTTGGGAATGTTAAAACTCAACAACCCATATTTGTTTTTTATAAAGATGATCAAACAAGGCAAGCTACTCTTCTTGCACAAAATTTCAGAGTTTGGAGAATGGTAGAATATTTAAATACTGAAAGTTATGATTTTTTTGATTCGTGGGTTTCTAAAACTATTCAGTATTTAACTGCTAATAATAAAAGAGACCTATTTAAAGTATTTCCAATAAAAGATGCCTTTCTAGATAATGAAATGATAAAATTCAATGTAGAATTGTACAATGAAGTTTTCGACAGGATATTTGATGTTCCCATCCGCTTGATCTTGAAAAATGAGAAGGATAGTATTTTAAATTATGAATTTACACCTGATAGGCTTAAGCCAAATTTTGATTTAGGAACTTTGGCCGAAGGAGTCTATGATTATACAGCTATTGGTAATTTGCAAGGTGTAAATTATACTTCTTCCGGACAGTTTGTGGTCGATCAATTTGATATTGAGAAGCAAAATTTAAAAGCCAATTTTAATCTATTAAGAAGAGTTGCCCAAAAGAATAATGGGAAGTTCTACAAAGTAGATGAATTAAGTAGTTTAGAAAGTGATTTGATGGCTAATGATTATCCTAAAGTGTTAAACGGTGAATCTGAGGTTATTCCAATAACTCAAAATATTATTCCTTATATAATTATTTTGATTTTATTGTTTTCTGAGTGGTTTATCAGACGATTTTTCGGGTCTTATTGATAAAAAACACCTTATTTGTATTAGATTCAAGCTTTGAAAAACCACATTTACCAATCAAAATCTTAATTAATCCTTTTGTTTTTAATAAAAAATTAAATAATCACTTTAAAATAAAGTACCTAAAGTATTGATATTTAGAAAAATATAATAATATTGCATCTGGCAACAAAGGACAATTATTAAAATGAAAAGAAAACTTACTAGTGCACTCATACTTTTAGTGTTAATATTAACCACATATTTTTTTGTTTTTGAGTACTACGCTAGCTCTCCTTTGATAGATAGCGCAAAGGTAGAATCTGATACTGCTCAAATCAATCTGGTCAAACCAGATCCTACCATCTTATACGGCATGGTAGTTGATTCTTTTCAGGTTGCAGAACATGCCGTAAAAAGAAACCAGAGTATTTCTGATATATTATTAGCATATAATGTTTCCCACCAAACCATTTTTCAATTAGCTAATGTTGCCAAAAATGTATTTGATGTACGTAAGATTGCACCTAACAAAAAATATACGATAATTTATCAAGATAATGACTCATTACCTTCTGCAAGGGCTTTAGTGTATGAACCAAACCCGGAAGAGTATGTAGTCTTTAACTTAAAAGATTCTATTAAAGTATATGTCGAAAAAAGACCAGTTGAAGTTAAAGAGAAAGCAATTAGTGGTACAATTCAATCTTCACTTTATGAAGAGATATTAAAAAATGGAGGAACTCCTGAATTAGTCGATTTAGTAGCTGATATGTATGGATGGCAAATTGATTTCACCAAAATTTATCCTGGGGATCAATTTAAAGTAATATACACTGAGAGAACAATTGAGGGGAAATCTGTAGGCATAGAAGAAATTATAGGTGCAGAATTAATTCATTATAATAATCCATTTTTATCCATTGCTTTCGATCAAGGCGATGGTATTGATTATTTTGACGAAGAAGGGAAAAGTTTAAGAAAAGCATTCTTGAGATATCCAGTGAAATTTACACGAATTAGTTCAAGATATACTAAAAGAAGATACCACCCTGTACAAAAGAGATATAAAGCTCATTTAGGGACTGATTATGCAGCACCAACGGGTACGCCAATTTATGCTGCTGGAGATGGTGTAATTCTTAAAGCAAGATATGAGAAATTTAATGGGCGTAATGTAAAAATCAGACATAATGCTACTTATTCTACGCAATACCTTCACATGTCAAGAATAGCAAAAGGAATAAAGCCAGGATCAAAAGTTAAGCAAGGCCAATTAATTGGTTATGTAGGTTCTACAGGTTTAGCAAGTGGACCGCATTTGTGTTATCGCTTTTGGAAAAACGATAAGCAAGTTGATGCTTTAAAAGTAGATTTACCTCCTTCTGAGCCAATTAAAGAAGATTATCTTTCAAACTTCATGAGATATAAAGGGTATGTGAAATCAAAATTAGATCAAGTTTCATACCCTGAGGCTGAAAGTGAAGTTCTAATGGCAAAAGTGAAGTAATTACTTTTAATAAGTTTGTAAATATTTCATCAACCAATAAATATAATTCTCCCCGAATTTTAATATAAGATAAGTAAGGTCTCGGATAGAAATCCTATTATTTCATCGAATATTTTTATGCAATTCAATTTTTAAAAGTAGTTTTGTACAATTATTTTTTAAAAATTTTAAAGAAATTGCAAAATGAAAGGTTTGTTCCTTATATTAAATTTTATTTTGATTTTTTCAATTCAGAATGCTGAGGCTCAATTAGGTGGAAATTGGGTAGATTTGGAAGGTAAAGTCATTAGTAAAGCTTTGGAAGCACCTATTAAGGCTACTTTGACTTTAGAAAGTTTACCTTATGGCGCTGATATAAGAGTGTTTCATTCTGATGAGGAAACAGGTGATTTTTCTTTTAAAATCAAAGAAAATAAAGCCTATAAAATAAAAGTTGAATCAAAAGGGTACATATCCTTAGAAGAAGAAATAAAAATTGAAGATGAAAATAATCCTGTAGTCTTCAGTCTTATGCCTTCTGGTGAAGGAACTATACTCAGACTGGATATAAACTTTAAGCAAAGTAAAGCTGAGATTCTTGAAGAATCTTATAAAGAGTTAGATAAGCTCATGCAAATGCTTAAAGAGTATCCGAATATGGAAATTCAATTAGAAGGGCATACAGATTTTAGAGGAAGTGCTTCTGCAAATATGAGATTAAGTGAGAAAAGGGTGAACGCAGTAAAATCTTATTTGACTTCTAAATCCGTAGATGCTAAAAGAATAAAAACTAAAGCATTTGGAGGTACTATGCCTTTAAGCCGAGAAAATACAGAAGAGGCAAAATTAAACAATAGGAGAGTGGAAGCTCGAATATTAAAGACGGAATAATAAAATGAAAAAACTATCTTTAGTAGCAGTAATCACTATTTTCTTTTCAAATATCGCTTTCAGTCAAGATACTAAATGGGCTGATAGAGTGATTGAGTATTCATCTCAATTGGAAGAAACACAATTTTCAGTTGAGCAATTATTAGGAAAACCTAATGTATATCCTTGGGGTGAGGGTAGTCCGAGTGCATGGACACCAAGCAGACCCGGAAGATCAGAATTTGTAAAAGTAGGGTTTGACAATCCTAAACCCATTCGTCAAATTGCAATTGCTGAATCATATAATCCTAGTGCACTCACAAAGATTTACTTTTACGATGAGGAAGGCAATGAATATCTAATGATTGAAAGAGAGCCTGTAATTGTTAATCAACCAGGTCGTTTTTTAAGGTTATTTACTGAGCTTACCGAATTTAACGTAGCTGCGGTTAAGTTGGAATTTGAAGGAGAAGCTGTACCAGGTTATTACAGTATTGATGCCATTGGTATTACAGATTCAGAAACACCTATTGACCTGCAGTTAGAATTGGTGCCGAATGTAAAGGAAGAATTAGTTTCAGAACGTTTAGATGAAAAGGTAAATAGTCCTTATGAAGAATTAAAACCAATATTAAGTCCTGATGGAAAGCAATTATTTTTCGGGAGAAAATTTCATCCAGATAATATAGGTGGGATAGAAGATTATGAGGATATATGGGTGAGTGATCTTGACAGTATAACTAATGAGTGGAAAGAAGCCCGAAATGTTGGTGAACCTTTAAATAGTGATGGACCAAACTGGGTGAGCTCAATCACGCCA
Source organism: Marivirga arenosa (assembly GCF_030503875.2). Classification (NCBI taxonomy): domain Bacteria; kingdom Pseudomonadati; phylum Bacteroidota; class Cytophagia; order Cytophagales; family Marivirgaceae; genus Marivirga; species Marivirga arenosa. Next base: position 784,095 of record NZ_CP129968.2, read on the forward strand.
GATGGGAATACTCTGGTATTGCTTATTGGTAATGAATATGATGATAAGAAAAAGAAATTATTTTCTGGTGTGTCTGTATCATCTAAAGAAGGCGATAGCTGGTCAAAACCTGAGAGCTTAAAGATTGATGACTTCTATAATATGTCTGAAAAGGCTAATTTTTATCTGGCAAACAGTAGAAAAACATTGATGATGTCAATCAAAAGAGATGATTCATATGGGGATAGAGATTTATATGTGAGTTTTGAAAAAAGAGATGGCACGTGGACTGCTCCAATGAATTTAGGTGATGTAGTGAATACAGCTACCGATGAGACTTCCCCTTTCTTAGCAGCGGATGATAAAACTTTATTTTTCTCCTCTTCGGGTTACATAGGCTTCGGAAAAAGTGATATCTATATGACTCAAAGATTAGATGATACATGGCAAAATTGGAGTGAACCCTATAATATGGGGCCACAAGTAAACTCAAGCGGTGATGATTTATTTTTCAGTATGCCTGCGGAAGGTAATTATGCTTATTACACAAAAGAAGATTCTGTTGGTAATATGGATATTTACCGTTTGCCAATGCCATTATTTAATGAACTTAATCCAGTTATTACAATTGCAGGTAGAGTTGTAGATGCAGAAACTCAAGAACCACTTGATGCAATAGTATCTTATGAAACATTAGATGGTACAGAGGTTGGTAGAGTACAAACTGACCCTACAACAGGAGAATATAAAATTGCTTTACCTGCCGGGCAAGAGTATCAATATATTGCAAGAGTTAAAGGCTATTTACCAATCAGTGAAAATGTTGATTTAACCAATCAGAAGGAATCAAAAAGTTTTAATAATGACATGATCATGGCTCCTGTTAAAGAGAAAGCTGAGATCGTTTTAAACAATGTATTCTTTGCATTTGATAGCTACGAGCTATTAGCAAGCAGTAAATCTGAATTAGATAGAATGGTTGAGGTGATGAATGATAATTCAGCTATTGAAGTGGTTATTATTGGTCATACCGATAGCACTGGTCCGGAAGAATATAACCAAATGCTTTCTGAGAAAAGAGCTCAATCAGTTGTGAATTATTTAACAAATAATGGTATCAAATCAGAAAGACTTGAGTATGTTGGTAAAGGTGAAACTGAACCCGCTTATCCTAACGATACTAGAGAAAACAGAGCTAAAAACAGAAGGGTTAACTTCAAAGTGGATAAGGAATAGAATTAATTCATATAAATTGAAAAAGCCGGTATAACCGGCTTTTTTTATGTCTAGTACTATTTTTTCCTTTTAAATCTATTTAAAGTTTTTTTTACGAAGCCAATAAAGAATTTACTTTGCCCCAGAAGGAATCCATAAAATAATAAGATGATAAAATAAACAGGTAGGATAAGTATATAATAAACCGTTGTAAAGATCCAGTTTCGTTCTTCTTTTGCAGCTATTAGTGATAAAACTGGTTCCTTTAAAAAAAGAACAGTAAAACCAGTACAAGCAAACACAATTAGAACAACGAATACTTGCCAACCAGATTTAAGATTCCATCTGTTTTTAAGTTTCTCAAACATTTAGAGCTAGTTTTAGCACAAATGTAATTTAATTTATGGAGTCTTTAGTTAACAAATTACCGCTAATGGCTAATAGGTTGATTTCTGCTTGTTTAGCAAGGTAAATAGCATTTAATAATCTGCTTTCTGCCTCAATAGAGTTTAATTGAAATTCTCTTAATTCAATAGAATTAGATCTTCCTACTTTGTATCTTTCTAATGCGATATCTGCATTTTCTTGAGCCACATCTAAATTTTCATTCTCAAGCTTTATTAAATCAATTTTATTTTTGTACCGCACGTAGGCTGATGATAAGTCACCTTGTAGTTGGTTTTCTAACTCTTGCATTGCAATTGTATTATTTTCTACTGCTATCTGAGTAGTTTGGTTTCGTCTCCGTCTATCTAAACGATCGAATATCCTCCATGATAAACTCAATCCATAGCTTAATCCTAATGCTTGGTTTTGAAGTAAAAACCCTGCCTGGGCATTTAAGTTAGAATAACCATAACCTAGGTTGAAATCTACTTGAGGAAGTAATTCTGTATTAACTGTTTTATTCTGAATTTTAAGAATATCTTCTTGCTGCATTAAAGCTAATAGTTCCTTATTTCTAGTGTTAAGGTCTTCTATTAATTGATTTAATTCTAAACTAGTATCAATAGACATGCTATCCGTTGCGATAAACTCCTGATTAGGATCTTGTCCTAAAAGTAAGTTTAAGGATACTCGTGCCTGCTGTACGAGTTCTTCCTGATTCATTAAATTACTTTTATCGGTATTTAAATCTACTTGAGCTGCCAATAATTCAGTCTTTGAGAACCGACCAACTTCATAATTAGCTTCTGCAATTTCAAGTCTTTCTTGTGATAGTTCAACAGCCGATTCTAATACACTGAATTGATATTGTTCAAATACTAATTGAAAATAGGATTGTATGATGCTTCCTAAGGTATTTTCTAAAACTGCCTGAGTTTCAAATCGAGTTTTGTTCCTTTCAACTTGTAATGCTTTGTAATCCAAAAACATTTTAGTACCATCAAAAAGGGTCCAAGTCAAATCACCTCTAACGTTAAATCGATTAGATTTTGCTCCATTAATTTCTCTTGGTGGCCCTTCGATAAATTGCTGGTTTACATCTTCAATATCAAAAGATTGTCCACTAGCAATGTCTATAACTGGTAGAAAAGCAGAATAAGCGTAATTTGAATTTAAAACAGCTTCTTTTTCTATATTTTTGGCCGTCCTGATGGAAAAATTATTCTCCATTCCAATACTTACAGCTTCTTCTAAGCTAACTTCCTGTGCTACTGCATTGAAGCTAAATAATCCTATAAAAATGAATGTGATATATTTTATCATAAAAAATTAAGATTCTACACGAGAAACACGTGCACGTTTACTAGCTAAATAAGAATAAATAGCAGGGATAACATATAATGTTAATCCAGTTGCGAAAATTAAACCTCCAATAATGGCAATTCCCATTGACACTCTACTTTCAGAACCCGCACCAAGTGCCAGAGCAATTGGTAAAATTCCCAGGATGGTAGATAAAGCTGTCATTAGTATCGGTCTAAATCGTGATTTAGCTGCCTCAACAATTGATTCAGTTACATTTAATCCTTGAGCTTTTTTCTGATTTGCAAATTCCACAATCAGAATAGCATTTTTAGAAACTAAACCTATGAGCATGATGATGCCAATTTGGCTAAAGATGTTTAGAGTTTCTCCAAATAACCAAAGTGATAAAAATGAACCTCCTACAGCTAATGGAACCGTAAATAATATGATTACAGGATCTCTAAAACTTTCAAATTGGGCAGCCAATACTAAATAAATTAATACAATTGCAAATCCGAATGCAAATAGTAAACTCGATGAACTTTCAAAATAGTCTAAGGACGCACCAGATAAAGAAGTGCTATAAGTCTCGTCTAATACTTCTTTTGCAATTGCATCCATAGCTTCAACACCATCTCCAATTGTTTTGCCTGGAGCTAAACCTGCAGATAATGTAGCCGAGATATATCTATTATATCGGTATAAGGATGGTGGTGTTGAGCTTTCACCTAATGTTACCAAGTTGTCAAGTTGTAACATTTGACCATTTTGTGCTCTCACATACAAAGATCGTAAATCTACTGGTGCATTTCTGTCGTTTCTTTGAACCTGACCTATCACCTGGTATTGCTTTCCATCCATAATGAAGTAATCAAACCTCTGTCCACTAAGGCCTAATTGCAGTGTTCGAGCTATATCTATTACCGAAATTCCCAATGATTTAGCTTTTTCTCTATCAATCTGTATATCAATCTGAGGCTTAGTAAATTTTAAATCCTGATCTACCACTGTAAAAGTTGGATCCTGCTGCGCCTTTTCTATGAATTTAGGTAAGGCTGCTTGTAGTTTATCTAGTGAAGTGGCTTGAATTACATATTGAATCGGTAATCCCCCTCTTCTACCACCGATGGTTTGTTGCTGGAAAGCAAAGGCTTTAGCTGCAGGGAATTGACTAAGAATAGGTGTGTATTCATCATATAATTGCTGTTGACTTTTCTCTCGGTCTTCAGCATCTACCAACATTATCCTCATAAATCCAGAGTTAGTACCCTGAGTACCAAATCCAGGTGATGTTACAGAGATCAAGCCATCAGTTGGTAAAGTATCCATGGTAACCTCTACCAAATTATTGATGTATTCATCCATATAATCGAATGTGGCGCCTTCAGGACCTGCAGCATTTACTGAAATCATTCCACGGTCTTCCAATGGCGCTAATTCAGAAGGTAGTGTTTTAAATAAACCATAAATTAAGGCACCTGCTCCTAAAAATAGAATTATTCCCATCCATCTCACTTTCATGAAAGCGTCTAAACTTCTTCCATACCCTTTGTTTAGCCAAACGAAGAATGGTTCTGTTTTTCTGTAAAACCAATTATGTCTTTCTCGCTTCTTCAATATTCGGCTACTCATCATTGGGGTTAATGATAAGGCTACAAATGAAGAAATCATTACTGCTGTTGCTACAACTACACCGAATTCTCTAAATAGTCTACCCGTAATACCTTCAAGAAAGATAACCGGCATGAACACTGCTACTAAGGCAACGGTTGTCGCGATAACGGCAAAGAAAATTTCTACAGAACCTTTTTTGGCAGCTTCCATTGGTTGCATTCCATCTTCCACCTTAGTATAAATATTTTCTAATACCACTATGGCATCATCCACTACTAAACCGATGGCTAGTACTATCCCTAATAAAGTCAAAACATTGATAGAAAATCCCGCTAGATACATGAAAAAGAAGGTTCCTATTAAGGCTACTGGGATTGTCGCAATTGGAATAACTGTAGTTCTCCAATCCCTTAAAAAGGCAAAAATGATTAAGATTACGAGAATAAATGCGATTAAAATGGTTTGCTGTACCTCATTTATTGACTCTCGAATATATTCTGTTTGATCAAATCCAATTCCCAAATTAATATCTTCGGGAAGGTCCTTCTTGATATTATCAACCCTTTTGTAAAACTCATCCACAATATCGATACTGTTGGAACCAGGCTGAGGAATTAAAACTACACCCACCATTGGTATTCCATCTCTTTTTAAAACAGTTCGCATATTTAGTGGGCCTAATTCTGCATATCCGATGTCAGAAAAGCGGACAAACGAATTATTTTGTTCTGCAATAATTAGGTTATTGAAATCTTCTTCGCTTTTAAGCTGGCCTTGTGTTTTCACTACCAACTCTATCATATCACCTTCAATACTTCCTGAAGGTAATTCAACATTTTGATTTTCAACTGCGCTTAAAACGTCTAATGGGGTTAATTGATAAGCAGCAAGTTTTATGGGGTCCATCCATAATCGCATCGCATACCTTTTTTCTCCCCATATTCTTACTTCACTAACACCTGATATTGTTTGAAGCCTTTCTTTAAAAGTATTTTCTGCAATAGCGGATAATTCTAAAAGACTTCTTTCCTCACTGTTAATGTTTAAGAATACAATAGGTTCTGAATCAGCATCTGCTTTGTTTACGGTTGGAGGTTCAGCATCTTCTGGCAATCTTCTTCTTGCTCCTGAAACCTTATCTCTCACATCATTGGCGGCAGCTTCTAGATTTTCACTTAAATTGAATTCAATGGTAATCCTACTTCTACCTTCAGCACTTGTAGAAGTAATAGTTCTAATCCCTGCGATACCGTTTACCGCTTCTTCAAGTGGTTCCGTGATTTGCGATTCTATTACATCTGCATTAGCTCCAGCGTAGTCAGTAGTAACTGTAATGATTGGCGGATCAACTGAAGGGTATTCTCTAACCCCTAAAAAATTAAATCCAATAAGGCCAAAAATTAATATTACCAGTGATAGCACTATGGCTAAAACAGGCCTTTGTATACTTATTTTTGATAAGGAAGCCATCTTAGTTTTCTAGCTTTTTAATTTCTACTTTTGCTCTATCTTTTAATTGAGGAACACCCGCAATTGCTACTGTATCCCCATTTTCAATACCTCTTAGTATTTCAACCCTATTTGCAGTTCTCGAACCTAATTCTACTTCTTTTAAATGAGCCATTCCATTTTCAATAACATATGCGGTATGTCCATCTGCTTTTGGCATAATTGAAGTCGTTGGAATTAAAATAGAATTTTCTCTATTTTCAAGACTTAGGTTAATTCTAATAAATTGACCTGGTATTAAAGTGTTATCGGGATTTTCAGTTTCAGCCCTAACAGTTAAGGTTCTTGTTACAGGATCAATTTGTGGCTCAATGGCATAAACTGTCGCTTCTCTATCTTTATTCTCGGCCTCTGAATTAAAAGTAATTTTACTTCCTTCTTTTACCAATCCGCTGTATCTACTAGGAACAGAGAACTCAATTTTAATAGGATTTACATTATATAATGAAGCGATTTGTGAGCTCGGTGTAATATAGCTTCCCTCACTAACATAACGCAAACCGATATATCCGGAAAAAGGAGCTCTAATTCTAGATTTATCAATTTGAGCCTGCAATGCTTCTATTTCTGCTTCAGTAGTTTTTAAATTGGTAAAGGCGATGTCATATTCTTCCTTACTGATTGCTTCCTTTTCCAGCAATTGCTTTTGCCTTTTCTCAGTTTCTGCATTAAGGCGTGCTGTATATTTTAATCTTTGAAGATCAGCTTCAAGATCAGCTACATTCGTTTGAACGAGTAACTTACCTTTTTTTACATATTGACCTTCTTTGAAATATATATGGTCTATTTTACCAGATATTTCGCTTGCTAGTTGCACAGATTCATTGGCTAATAATGATCCTGTTAAGACAATGTCATTTTTGAAAGTTTCATACTGAACCACTTTAGCATCTATCGTTATTTTAGTGCTAGCAACAACAGGCTCTGATGAAACTTGTTGCTCTTCTTCAGAGGAAAAAATATCTGGAAATACTAAGAATATGATAACGGCAACTATTGCGATAAAGGCAATAATTCGTATTGCAATTTTGTTCATAGTGAATAATTAAAAAAGTAAGCTAATTAATGTGCAAACATACAAACAGATAGAACTATGCTAAAGATGAAAAGTTGCCTATTTTGAAAGCTTTCACTTTAACGGCAGGAAATAGTGATGATTGGAAGGTAGGAATCTCTAACTATGGAGATAGAGATTCCTAATGGTAAGAATAATAAGGCTTTATTCTTTTATAAGTTTTTGAATAAAGTATCGATCATCTATAGATAAGATAATGAAGTACATACCCCCTTTGAGATGGTCGATAGAAATAGTATTTCTACTTGCATTAATATTATTTAATTCTTGCAGTTTGCTACCATTCGATGAGTATATCGTTGCGCTAATAGTGCTTGCAAATTGTAATTTTTCTGTTTTAATAAAGATTTGATCTTTAGCGGGATTTGGATATATCAATCCATCTATTGTTTTAAAATCAATATTAGCTAATGTTTGGCCTGTAGAATCTTCGACTGGTTGTAAATCATCGATGGTTCTTGGTGAGATTTGATAGTCATTACCAAACTGACCTACAAAGCCTGTTACATCATACAATCCAGTAGGAATATCTTCTCCAACTATTGGGTGATTACCAGAACCAATTCTAAAAATCAATTCATTGACACCGTCTGTAATTGTAAAATTACCGCTAGCACCGCCTCCAAGAAAGATTCCAGTCTCTACAAATTCAACATTTTTAACAGTGATCAACTGCGATTCATATTCTTCACCTACATTTGCAAGACTAATAACTTTTGGTTCAGGGAGGCTTACACCTTGTTTTAATATTGTGATGGTAATTGGTGATTCGGAAATTTGTAAAAGGTTATTAAACTCACTTAAACCACCAGTCACAGATACACTATCGCCCTGTTGAAGATTTTCAGATTCATTATCCGTATCAAAACTTCTCACTACAAGTCCTGCAGTACCGTCATAAATCACTCTATTGTTGCTGCTATTGTTACCTGCATCAATTACTACTCCTTGAACAGTAACCACTTCGCCCAGCGTAAATTCTCGTGCTTCAGCAATGGTCGTTATTTCTATAGCCCCTTCTTTTCCTGAAACTGAAAGCTCTTCCGAATCGCCATCGGTGCTATGTATTACTTCTATATTAACTTCTTGCTCTTCTTGATTAGGTTCAAATCGAAGGAATACGGTGAAAGTTTGCTCGCTACTGTTGTTTGAAGAAAAACCAATGCTATCTGTATAATTCTCTCCATCAGTAGAAAGGTAAAAAGGGGCTTCCACTTGCACAGAAACATCAGAAGTTAAATTATATGCATTAATTTCATATTGCTGTTCTAATGAAGAGCCTAGTTCAGCATTACCAAAATCAGCATTAAAATTAAGTGTATTTAAGATTAAATTTGGGCTAGTGGATCCTCCCCAGATTGCATTTACCCATTCCGGATGATCAATGAAGGGATTACGATTGCCTTGATATCCAAATGCGCCTTCATGTCGTGCTCTTTCTTCAGCATCCACTGGGTCTTGCTCATGCCATTTAATTAAGGTGAATAAAACGCCAAGGGCAGGTTCATTCGAAAAACTAATTCTATCAACTAATTCAAGGTCAAGAGATTCACTTTCATATCGAGTAGCCATGTAGAAAAGAATCCTTGCTACATCTCCCTTAATTTCATCTCTAGGATCCCAAAAGTCGTTAGTGGTATATGTATCAGGAGCTTCGCCTTCTGCATTTTCTGGAATATTTTCTACATCATTAAAGTCCTTATTGCTTTTTGAGCTGTTAACCGTTGCATCTGATGGCCTCAGGTTGTGTACATCTGTGTAAGCGGTATCTTGAGTGCTAAAACCATGAGAAGAAGGCCAAGTATGCTCTCTGTTCCAAAAATCAGGTTCATTGTTTGAGGCAAAGTTGGCTTTCGGGATGGAGGCATTCTTGTAAAAGAGTATAATGTTATCTGGGGTATTAGGGTCTTCATCAAGATCTCTGAGTATTACATCTCTAAACTCACTATAAGTTTTCACCTCATGCCCCCGAAGTATTTGATGCAGCTTTATTTTTAACTCATTACCACTTAATCCCTCTGTTCCATCATAATAGCCATCAGGCTGTGCTATCACAATTGTGCTCAAAATGGATAAAATTGTTAGGAGTAGTATTTTTTTCATATAGAATAGAATTTTCATTTTGAAATTAATAGAGACTTTCCTGATTATTATTTGTATAAAAATCAAGAGTTCAAAGTTAATTGGTTCTGTTAAAACAATCTAAAAAACTGACTGGTCTGTGTGTTTTATTTTTATAATTCTATAAAAATGTGGGTTCTTTATATTTATAGTAATGAGTATAAAAAAACCCGAGGTAGCAATACCTCGGGTTTTCGTTTTTTATTTAACTCTTGAAAAATGAGTTATTCTTCCCCTACTTCAACATTATCGATCGTTACTCTGGTTGCACCTGCACCAGAGATATATCTGAAAGCAAATCGATAAGCATCATTATGGAATTCAGAAGGAATTCCTACTGCCTGGTCAGAAAATACGTTATTTTCGCTTGCTGGTGGTGGAAAGTTAAATTCTAATTGAGTCCAAGCACTAGCGTCAAATGCACCGTCAGCTTCATAATCATCTTCAGCTATAACCCATATTTCAGGACTTGGTCCGTCAAATCTACTTGCATACTTAAATTTCAATGTATTAAGTACCACATCATTTGACTCTTGTACTGGTGAAATAATCCAAGAATCTACTTCTTGTGGACCACCAGAGAATCCGTTTGCTTGGATACCTTGGCCATCAAAACCAAAAGAAGTACAACCCCAACCAGAACCACCTGCTAATACTACATTCTCTACTCTCCAGTCAGCTAATACTGCACTACATGCATCGAAGTCGCCACCAAAGTCAGCCGAAAAATCAATATTGAATCGGATAGGAAGTAATACTCTGGAAATGACATGAACAGTTCCATTACCTTCGCTATTTGACCTTAATATTTCTAAATCTGGATTAGCATTTATTACCAAACCACCATCACGTGCTACTGGAACGTTAATACCAGATAAAGTAGCGATAGATCTGAAAGATCCAGTCTCGATCTGATTTAGGCTTAGATTAGCTAAAGCAATATGCGTTTCTAGTATTTCTACTAAGTTAACAGCATCATCAGCTAATAAATCCTCCACGCTATCATAACCTAATTGGGAAGCCAATATTGCAAAAGCATTGTTTGTAGGTGCAAAAACAGTTCTTTGCTCTTGCGTTTTGTTGCTCGTTAGAGCACCAACCAAGCCATTTTCATCAGCTAAGCTTATGAATGAACTCAATTCGCCAGAGGCATTTTCTTCGTTTATTACTGTTAAAAGAAGTGGATCGTCTGTAATCCCAACATCTGATGAATCATCATAATTTTCGTCTATACAAGAAGTTGAAAAAATCAACATTCCTGCGAACACGAATGATGCATATTTTAATATATTTTTCATTTTACTATTTTTTAAATTTTTGTCTCAATTAAAAGATGTATTTAACACCAAACTGTGCACTCCAAGTTTGACCAAGATCAAAGTTTGGAATGGTTACATCCGTTGGATAAGTTGACTCTCCTTGAATAGTATTGATGGTAAATTGAGCATTTCCATTAGCATCAGTACCTTCAAAGTTCATTAAGTTTCTTTGTACAGTTTGTCTGCTTACACCCCATGAGTCATTCATCATGTTCAATACATTTAAAATATCAGCTCTGAATTCTAATCTATGCTCAGATGGATCCTTAGTTAAGTTGATTGTTTGAACAACTGATAAGTCAAGTCTGTGTAACCATGGTAAAACTGCACCATTTCTTTCCGAAACCGTACCTCTATTTTCGCTTAAATATGGATCATTCTCAATATAGTTATTCAAAATGTTCCATTGCTGCTCAGCAGTTTGCACAATTGATCCACCAGCTATTCTGTCGATAAGCTGTGCATCTTCTAAACTTTCTGGGATATACATTAATGAAGATCCACCACCTTCACCAGTAATGTTACCACTGTAAGTATAAGAGTATCTTCCTTGTTCACCAGCTGAATAGTATAAGTTGAATGAAGTGTTGTTAGATTCATTTAGACCTTTTGTGTTGAAGGCAATTAAACCTACTACTCTATTTGGTTGATCATTTCTTGAAAATCCTTCTTCCGGATTGTTTCTTCCTTGCTGAACGTCAGCTGGCCATAAGGAAGCTGCTTGAGAACCGCCACCAAGTCCAAAGTCTCTACTTTGACTTCTTGTATAATTAAAGCTGGTAAAAATACCTTTACCCCAATCCTTTTGAACTCCTAGAGTTAAAGCAGCATAAGTCCTGTCGTCAATATTAGTTAAATAATATAACTCATTGATTTCGCCACCTAGTGCTACTTGATCGTAAGTTGGATATGCATTACCGCCAATATTTACTGACTCACCAGTAGGAACACTTGAAAGGTTAGCACTGAATGGAGTGTTGTAATCTTTAGAGAAGATACCTTCAACAGTGAATACAAATCCATTATAAACATAATCTGCCGCTAAGTTGCTTCTCCAAGTTTGAGGAAGTTGAAAGTTAGGGTCAGTTATTGATAACGAGCTAGAAACAGTAGGTTCTTGTACTGATGGATCTGGTCTGTAATAGTTAATATCCGCTTGGAAACCTTCCCATGTTGGGTTTCCATCTTGTCCCCAATCATCTTCCAATAGACCAATGAAACCTCTTGTTACACCATTACCATTAATTTGGTTAGATAAGTGAACAAATATTGGGCGACCTGTGAAAATACCTGTTCCACCACGTACCTGTAAGGTTTTGTCACCAAAAGCATCCCAGTTAAAACCTAAACGAGGAGAGAAAACAGGGTTAATTGAAGGGAAATTATCGACACGAGGTTCAATAAATTCACCTGGATTTCTTGGGTTTTCTACACTAATCCCTAATGCTTCTACTCTAGGGTTTCTAGGAGCATCAATTGGGTAGAAAGGCAATTCAACACGTAAACCTGCTGTTACTTTTAAGTCGTTTGTTGCTTGATATTCGTCCTGCACATAAATACCAACTTGTCCAAATTGAGTTCTATCTGTTGGTAAAACATTTGGATTTTCTGCATCGTACGTAAATCCAATTGCAAAACCTGCTGGACGAACGCTTGGGTCTCTATCAATTACTGCAGCTACGAAATCATCATATGAATTCCATCTGTACCATGAATCCCAAGTTGGGTTAAAGGCATTATCGAATGTCATGTATTCGAAGTTCACACCCGCAGTGAAAGTATGATCACCCATGAAATAATTAAAATTATTTGTGATGTTAAAGGTTTTGTTATCCAATAAGTTACCTCTAGTGAAAAGTTCAGTTCCTAAGGAAGCGAAATATAATGGAGTAGAACCGTCATATTCTAATATTTCAGACATTGGGAAATTTTGATCTCCAGGAATAAATCTTTGGGATATGGCGCTGGTATATCCAATATTCAATTTATTGGCCATATTGTTACCAATGTTTGAAGTCCACTCTCCAACAATAGATTGAACGTCTTCTTCACTTCCGTAATTACCGTTTCTGAAGGTAAGCGCTTCATTACCAAATCTACTTGTATTTCTAAATCTTTCACTAGCAGGAAGTCCACGAATACTGTTTCCGTTGATTCCAACATCTCTTCTTTGTTGGAAATTGTTGTAACGCACCATGATTTTGTTGCTCTGGTTCAAGTTGTAATCTAATCGAAAGTTCAACCTTGTAGCTACATCTTCAAATGGATAGTTTTCGTAAGCACCTGTTTCATATCCATAAATTTCTTGCATTTGCTCTTGCACGAATTCAGCTTGATCAGCCGTCATTCTTGCAATACCTAATTCTAAGTCAGGCAATAATCCTTGCTCAGGTCTTGCCGCTCTTCTAGTATCACCAGGGATAGCATTATCCTCAAATTCAAATGAACCAAAAAAGAACAATTTATCTTTAATGATCGGTAAACCTAAAGTTACACCGTGAATTTGTGTACTTGATTCAGAAAAAGGTACGTCCTGACCACCATTTAAAGTAGTTCCTTGAGTATTCTGATTTCTGAAAAGTGTATAAGCCGTTGCTTGTATAGAGTTAGTACCTGACTTAGTAACCGCATTAACACTTGCTCCTGTAAAACCACTTTGAGTTACATCATAAGGAGCGATGTTTACCTGTACTTCTTCAATTGCGTCAATTGAAATAGGATTTCCACCCGCAAACTGAGAACTTCCCAAGCCAAAGTTGTTGTTGTATAAGTTACCATCAATGGTGTAATTGTTGTATCGGTTATCAGCACCACCAAAACTAGTTCCATTTGATTGAGGATTCAATCTTGTGAAGTCATTTATACTACGGTTAATGGTCGGCATTGAAGCGATTCTTTCATTTGATAAGTTGGTAGAAGCTCCTGTTCTATCACCATCAATTACTTGACCTCTTTGTGCTTCAACAAGTATTTCACTTAATTCTTCAACACTAGTTGTCATAGCAATATTGAGGTTCAATGTTTGACCTAAGTCAAGATCGATATTCTGAAGCTCATATTCTTGAAAGCCAATAAATGAAACTTTAAGTGTGTATGGTCCACCCACTCTCATGTTTAGCATTCTAAATCTACCACTGACATTTGACACGGCTCCATAGGTAGTACCTGAAGGAGTGTGTATTGCTTGGACAGTAGCGCCAGGTAATTCCTCTCCTTTGTCATCTTTAATCACACCAGTTATTGCTGATGTAGTTACCCCTTGTGCAAAGGCTGAACCTACTGCTAAAGCAAGCAGCAATGTCACTACACATAAACTCTGTAAAATTTTCTTCATTTTGTAATTTGTTTTTTGAATTTACTGCAAAATTAAATGACTAATCACTTAAGCGTCTGTGTTCTAAGTTAATTATTGATTATGTATGCATACTATTTTGTTAACATTAAGTTAACATTGGTATTTTACTATGAAATTCTGGTTTAAAAACAGGAATATCACCGTTCAAAACATTGTACTTACTAGATAGGAATTTGATTGTTAACTTCCACTTTAATAAAAATTTTATGAGAAAGATTTACCTATTATTTATTTTAGTTTTCAGTTCTAGTCTCACTGTGGCTCAAAAGGATTTATCCTATTTTCTACCCGATAGTTTAGAGTATGATTCTTCAATTCCAACACCCGAAAGTGTGATTGGGCATCAGGTAGGAGAATGGCATGTTACTCATGATAAGTTGGTATATTATATGAAGGCACTGGCTGCAGCTTCTAATAGAATTACCATTATTGAAAGTGGTAAAACTTATGAGGATAGGCCTCAATTGCTTTTAACGATTACACATCCTGAAAATCATAAAAACATTGATCAAATAAAGCGTGATCATAAAAATCTAACTAATCCTGAATTATCCAATGGTTTAGATGTGAATGAAATGCCATCAGTTGTGATGATGGGTTTTTCTATTCATGGCAATGAACCGAGTGGTAGTAATGCTTCTATGCTTACGGCTTATTATTTGGCTGCTGCCCAAGGTTCTGATATTGAAGATAAGTTAAAAAATGTAGTAGTACTTTTAGATCCATCATTTAATCCAGATGGTTTAAATAGATTTGCTACTTGGGCTAATATACATAAAAGTGAAAATTTGGTTACTGATCCAAATGATAGAGAATTTAACGAAGTTTGGCCTGGAGGCAGAACCAATCATTATTGGTTTGATATGAATAGAGATTGGTTGCCAACCCAATTGGTTGAATCTCGAAATAGAATTGCTCAATTCCATGCATGGAAGCCGAATATTTTAACAGATCACCATGAAATGGGAACCAATAGTACATTCTTTTTCCAGCCAGGAATTCCAGAACGTACTCATCCGATTACACCTCAAAAAAACCAAGATTTAACTGCTCAAATTGGCGAATATCATGCTGATTTTTTGGATAGAATAGGTTCACTTTACTACAGTAAGGAGAGTTTTGATGACTTTTATTATGGGAAAGGATCTACTTTTCCGGATGTACAAGGGGCAGTTGGAATTTTATTTGAGCAAGCGAGCTCTCGAGGTCATGCACAAGAAAGTGTAAATGGAGTTCTTGAATTTCCTTTTACAATAAAAAATCAATTCACGGCATCATTAAGTACATTTCAAGCTGCTTATGAAATGAGAACTGAATTGTTAACATTCCAAAAGGATTTTTATAAAAATTCAAAGCAGATGGCATCGCAGGCAAGTGAAAAAGCATGGGTGGTATCTGATCTAGATCAATCTAAGCTTTTCCGTTTTGCAGAAATGCTTGATAGACAAGAAATTGAAGTTTATAAATTAGTAAAAAATACAGCAGGCTTTGATTCTGATAACAGCTTTATTATTCCTACTAATCAAAATCAAAGCAGATTAATCAAAGCAATTTTTGATGTGAGAACTAGCTTTAAAGACAGCTTATTCTATGATGTTTCTGCTTTTAATATGGGGATGGCCTTTAATCTTGATTATAAAAGTTTAGATAATAAAGGGTTCAATAGTAGCCTTTTAGGGGAAAGGTTCACAGCTGATCAAAAACCAATTTCCAATATAATAGGAGGAAAAAGTGAATATGCTTATTTAATGGAATGGCATGATTTCTATGCTCCAAAGGCTTTATATAAGATTCATAAAGCTGGATTAAGAACGAAGGTCAGCACTGAAGAAATAGTATTATCTAATGGAGAAACTTTAGCCATCGGTACTATTTTAATTCCTGTTAAGCAGCAGAATCAATCCGCAATCCAGATTTATCAAATCATAGAAGAAGCTATAACAGAAACTGGGGTTAAAGTGCATGCACTTAACAGTGGGAATACAAGTGGAGTTAATTTAGGAAGCCCCTCTTTTGAACCCTTAACAAAAACAAGTATAGCAATGGTTATTGGTGAAGGGATAAGTCCTTATGATGCTGGAGAAATATGGTTTTTAATGGATCAGCATTATGAAATGCCGATTACTAAAATTGATGTTAATGATTTCAGAAGAGCGGATTTAAGCAGATATAATGTTTTAATTATGCCAGATGGTAGATATGGGAGTATGGGTAGTCAAATGCCAAAGATACAGTCTTGGTTACAAACAGGCGGCACATTAATTGCCTATCAATCTGCAGCAAAATGGCTCTCAGATCAAAAATTAACTAAAGTTAAATTCAAAAAAAATAAGGCTGATACAATTGGATATGAAGCTTATGAGGATTTAGGCAACAACAGAGGAGCTCAAGTGATTGGTGGTGCTATTTTTGAAGTGGAATTAGATTTAAGTCATCCGATTGGTTATGGATTGAAAAAGGAAAAGATGCCTATTTTTAGAAATACAACATTGTTTATGGAGAAATCTAAAAATCAGTATGCTAACCCGCTTAGATACACCCAATCGCCATTGTTGAATGGTTATATTTCTGAAGAAAATGCTGAGAAATTAAAAGGAACTTCAGCTGTAAGCGTAAGTAGAGTAGGAGCTGGAAAGGTGATTTCTTTTACAGATAATACAAACTTTAGAGCTTTTTGGTATGGTACTAACCGATTATTTATGAACGCAGTTTTCTTCGGCCATACCATTAGCGGAAGTGCTGCGGAATAGAATTTACATTTAGTTTAATGTTATATAAAGGATGGTCTATAAGCCATCCTTTTTTATTTATTAATATTTATAAAATTTAATTTTCAACACTGCTGCTGAAATAATCTGTAAGTTCATTTAATGTACTTTCAGTTACTTCCATATCCTTAACAATAATTCCCTTGTCTAAAATGACAATACGATCACAAATCTCAGTAACATGATTAAGATCATGACTGGAAATCACAAAGGTGACTGATTTTTCTTTTTGAAATTGTTGAATGATCTTTTTCAATCTAATCTGACTCGTAGGATCTAGATTTTCGAATGGCTCATCAAGTATAACTAATTTAGGATCTCCAAGAAGTGCAGCTGCTATCCCTAATTTCTTTTTATTACCCTTAGAAAGATTTCTGATGTACTTTTTCTTACCAAAAATTTCATCATTAAATAAGGGTTCAAATAGTTTTAAATGTATGCCAACATCTCCCGCACTCACCCCTCTTATTTTAGCTAAAAATTGGAAATACTCTTCAGGAGTTAAATAGTGGATTAAAAATTTCTCATCAATGAATGACCCTGTTATGTTTTTCCAGTCTTCTTGATCTTTTACCGATTGATTATCAATTTGAATTTCTCCTTCACTAGCACGGATAAGGTCGAGCATCAAACGTAAAAGTGTTGTTTTACCTGCTCCATTATTTCCTACTAAGCCAAATGATTGTCCTTCGGGAATATTTATTTCCGGTACATTTAAAACCGTTTGTTTATGGTAGCTTTTTTTAAGGTTATGTATCTGTATCACTTCTATATAGTTAAATCGTGGATGAGTTTATATTTATCTTTCTTTAATTTATTAGCTATCGCATTAAAAAATGGTTTTCTCAACACAATGCCAATGAGTCCTGTAACGGCAATAGCTAAAACACCTATCTGACCATTCCAGATATATGAAAATGGGGCGTAAACTATCATTGGTCCTAAAATAAGAGGAATTCCCACTACAAATTGCGCGGCCCCTACTCCTTGATAATTCATCATAGAGCTCTTATCTAATTCTATAGGCTTTGGACCCCATAAGCTCATACGCATGATCAGCATACTATTTATTCCTACATTATACAGTGCAGTAGCAGCCATTATCAGCATAACTTCATATCCATAATAAAAATAGGGTAGTGATAAGATACTAGTAATAATTACAGAGTAAACTAGCAATCTGTATCGGGACTCCACCCACAGCTTATATGGATTGATCTGAGTCAGGAAAAAGTCCATCTGGTTAGTATTCCAGCTCCATAAGAACTGCCCGTACTGAATAATGAATATTCCTGTAAAGAAAATGCTAACAAAAATCGCCATGAATTCTGATTGCGTTTCTTTTCCCATACTGAAAATGAGAAGTGGGTAGAATAAAAAAATACCAGCCATCATCACACTTGATCTACTCCTTTTATGACGAAGGATTAATTTAAGTTCCTGACCTATCAAAGTGTTAAGCAAACCTTTGCTTTCCCAATTTCTTAATTTTCCAGTAAATTTTTCACCAGACATCATTTTGGCATCGAATAAATCTTCCAAATAAAGATTTTCTAAGAAGAATTTATAGCTTGTATAAATTACGAATAGTAGTATTAGAATTGGGGCGATCAATAAAATGGGATTGTTGGTTATTGCAGATGCCCACTGCCCCAAAGGGATTAAATCAAAGTTTAGATAATTATTTTCAATGTAATTAATGGCAATAAGTGAAAGTAATACAGTCCAAAATAGATTAGAGTTCTCTAATTTCTTTTTAATTAATATATTGAAAAAATGAAGGATTAAAGAGGTAGATAAGGTGAAAAGTAGCCAAACTAAGCCTTTGGAAAGTCCGATAGAAGGAATTACTGTGCTGACTGTCAAACCAATAAAAATCGAGGGAGCCAGGAGATTATACGGACTTAAAATCGATCTGAAAACAAGAAATTTTGAAACTAGATTTTTCGAAATAGGTAAGTGAAGGTAGGGCTCTATATCTAGAGCTGGTACATTTTGCATCAGATAACGAAGTCCGAGCTCACTAATAAAATAATAAAGTAAAAATTGATTAATTAATATTGTGGGCTCGGTATCGATACCAAAGCCATCAAGCAGTTCATTAAAATTTGAGCTCACAAATATCAGGTTCATTAATAGAAATAATCCCAATAGGATCAAGAAGATCTTAATACCTAAATCTTTTTCGAAAGCAGGAGATCTTCTAAAGTTTAGCCACTGATGCTTTAAAATCCATTTCATAGGTCAAGGTTAATAGTTATTAGCAGCAAAGTATTAGTTTTATAAGCACTTTGCAATTGGAGAAAGTATTAATTTATTTTATTTCTTTTTTGTTCGTAAAGTGATATCCAATCTTTAACGGTCATTTTAGTGGCAAGATCAGCTATTAAATCGAAAGGAATTTTCTTAGGGTTTTTAAAGCGAATACAACTTTTTCCCATATCTAATTTAGTAGTAATTCGCTCCGAATATTCTTTTTTAAACCATTCCATTAATTCAGGGCTAGTATAAATACCACTATGATAGAGGGCTATAAAATTTTTTTGTGAGGCTATGTTTATAAAGGGTAAAGGAAGTTCAGGATTTACATGGTAACCATTTGGATATATATCATGAGGAACTACAAAGCCTATCATTCCATATGATATTTCTTCTTTGAATCCTTCAGGGAGGTTTTCCTTAATTATATCCCTTAACTTTTCAACATATGGTCTCCTGTCTTTAGGAATAGCATTTAAATATTCCTCAACAGTTTTTACATCATAATTCATTAGGTATAGATTTTTATTGAATATAAGCGTTTCAAAATTTTTTGAATCAATTCTCTCAATAAATCTGTGGCAATTACCAAAATAAGCTTTACGTCTTTATGAGAAAATTATCAATTACTATTCTATTACTATAGATGTTGATTGTGAGGATTTTTGTAAAGATAATGGCTATGAAAGAGAGGCATTTCTGTTTCTAATTCAGGTGGGGATTCCTTTAGTAAGTATAGATGAAGTGGTGAACCAGACTCTTAGAAAGCAATGAACCAGGTAAAAAGCTACCTGGCTCTTATTCTTTTAAATTACACCTTGGGCTTTCATTGCACTGGCAACTTTAAGAAAGCCATAAATATTAGCTGCAGCTAAATAATTATGTTGATTTAATTCGTATTCTTCAGCTGTTTTAACGCAATTGTCATGTATATCCTTCATAATATTTTTTAGTCTATTGTCTACTTCATCATGTGACCAATATACTCCAATTCTATTCTGACTCATTTCTAAGCCTGAAACGGCAACTCCACCTGCATTAGTAGCTTTACCTGGAGCATAAAGAATTTCAGCTTCACAAATAACATCAATGGCTTCGGCTGTTAAAGGCATATTAGCACCTTCGGTGAGCAGTTTTGCACCTGATTTTTTAATGTTTTCAGCATCCTTTTTATTGATTTCATTTTGAGTTGCACATGGAAATACGCAATCCGCTTTGGTTTCCCATAAAGGGTTATAGTCTTTATCTGCATCATTTTCTACATATTTAGCATTGGAGTATTTCTCTAAATATTCTGATATTCTGCCCCTATTCACATTTTTAATTTCTTTGATGAATTCGAGCTTTTCTTGATTTATTCCTTCATCATCAATAATGTACCCTGAAGAATCAGAAGCAGTGATGGGTTTGGCGCCTAATTCAATTAATTTTTCTAAAGTGTATTGTGCCACATTTCCTGAACCAGAAACCACACACTTTTTATCCTTCAAGCTATCATCATTTTTCTCCAACATGTATTGGGAAAAGTACACTAAACCATAACCCGTAGCTTCAGGTCTAATCAAGCTACCGCCCCATTCTCTCCCTTTTCCCGTTAATACTCCGGTAAATTCATTTCTAATTTTTTTATAAGCACCGAATAAATAGCCTATTTCTCTACCTCCAACGCCAATATCACCAGCAGGTACATCCGTAAAATGACCGATATGTCGATATAATTCACTCATAAAAGCTTGGCAAAAACGCATAATTTCAGCATCCGATTTTCCTTTCGGATCGAAATCAGCACCACCTTTACCACCGCCTAAAGGAAGACCGGTTAATGCATTTTTAAAGATTTGCTCAAAGGCTAAAAATTTAAGTATGCTTTGGTTTACTGAAGGGTGAAACCTTAAACCTCCTTTATAGGGGCCTAAAGCACTGTTCATTTGTACTCGGAAACCCCTGTTCACTTGCACTTCCCCATTGTCATCAAGCCAATTGACTCTAAATGAAATAAGTCGCTCAGGCTCAGCCATTCTTTCTAAAAGGCGTAGATGATGAAATTCAGGGTGTTTTTTAAAAACAACACCGATTGATGAAATTACTTCCTCTACTGCTTGAATAAATTCCGGTTCATTCGGATTTCTTCTCTTTATTTTTTCGAGTAATTCATTTTCAGACATAAAAAATAGTTCAATGTTAAAGATTGATAAATATGCTAAAAAAAAGTTTAGCTGTGTGTATCTAATTTATTTTCTTATTTAAAACATATTTTTAAGACGGTAATCAATTAAAAATGATACTTCAAACTCTATCTAATTTGGGTTTGGTCTGATTTTTGGTTTTGATTTTTCGAACCAACATCAAACGTTATGAAGCAGTTAGTATATTTTGGTATTCTTATCCTTTTTTTATCCTCTTGTACAGAGAGAGGTCGATTAGAACGCAGAGCTGACCGAATTGAGGGAAAATGGTATTTTGATAGAGCATTTTATAAAGAAGATAATGCTTTATTTAGGAACAATTTAATGGAAGATTACAGAGGGGATCAAATCATTTTTCATGAAGATGGTTTTGCTGAATACTATGATGCTTCATTGGATGCATATTTTGGTGGAGATTGGATTTTAACTTTACACAAATATAACTATCACGATGGTAGTGAAAGAATTTATACCTTAGATATGGAATTCTATGATTATATCCATCGTGATAGATTTAGCATTTATAGTGATGCAGTTAAAATTGGTATTAATAACTTAAATCTTGAGTCCTATGACGATTTTGGAACTTATACTTTTAAATTAAATAAGATCGATTAAGCTTTTGCTGATAACTTTTTCACTAATGCAGTTACCCATGATCTGGGCGTAAAACGTACGCTAAAGGCCATTAATTTATTTTGGAAACCATGGATCGCAACTCTTTTTCCATTTAACATAGCATGATAACCATATTGGGCCACCTCAGCTGAAGTTGGAAGCTTTTTGTTCTTCACTAATTTTGAATCACCTAAATCGGCAGCACTTTGAAAGCCAGAGGCCGTAGGTCCAGGGCACAGAGCAGTAACAGTCACTCCCGAGCCTTTTAATTCTTCAGCTATTGCTTCTGAAAAAGCTAATACATAATGTTTAGTCGCATAGTAAACCGCCATTAAAGGCCCTGGTTGAAATGAAGCCGTAGAGGCTAATTGCATAATTTTGCCAGATTTTCTTTCAAGCATTCCATCTAAGTATAATCGAGTAAGTATCGTTAGGCTGGAAATATTTAAATCAATCATTTGAGTAGCTTTATTGAGATCTGATTTACTGAACTCTTCAAAATCTCCAAAGCCGGCATTATTTATCAAGTAATCAATTGAAATGTTATTTTTTTCAGTAAACTCAAATAGATCATAAGCCGATTGGGTTTCCGACAGATCAAAAGCAGCAACTGTCACTTTAATTTTGTGACGGCTTTCTAACTCTTTTTTGAGATCCAAAAGCTTTTGTTCTGATCTTGCGACCAATACTAAGTCATCTCCTTTTTGTGCGTGAATTTTTGCTAGCTCTAAGCCAATGCCTGAAGAGGCTCCTGTAATTAATGCAGTTTTCATATTGTTAATTGTTATAGATTGAATATTCATTCGGTTTTTGATAAAAAAATTATTTCTTGACTGCTTTCCAAGCGAAATTTGCCAAGTCTGATACTGTGCTTTTATTTAAATTCCCAACACTGTGAAATATTTTAGCTGCAGAAACCACGGTTCCATGCACCATTTCAGTCATAACCTCTACATCAATAGAAGACATATGTCCGTATTCAATTCCTTGTTGTAAGAAGTTGATAATAGGTTGGTAATGCTTTCTTTGTTCTTCTTTGGTTTCTTTTTGAATGAAAGGAGATTGAGCATATTGTTCCAAAAATTGAAATCGCAATCGATTATTTGCATAAAATGTAAATAATGCTGTCCAAATCGATTTAAAATCTTCTTCGAAACTGTTCCCACTTAGTTCAGCTGCTTGCATTGACTTTCCCATTTTTTCTTTTGATTCGGAATACAATGCTTCTAGCAGCACTTCTTTATTTTCAAAGTGATGATAGATGGTGCCAGCTGCAACTTTAGCCTTTTTGCTAATCATTGACATAGGGGTAGCATGAAAACCGTTTTCGGTTATCAACTCCAAAGTTGCTTGTAATATGAGTTCTCTTTTGTTCATCAGTGCAAATATACGAATGAATGTTCATTCGGCTTCAGGTTAAATGATTTTTTTTGAGAAAAATATGTAGACCACATAGTTTTGTCGATAAAACTAGTAAAGAGCCCTATAAGATGTTCAGTTTTCTCAGTTCGATTTACTTGAAGGTTATAATTTCTCTTTTAAGAATTCTGCAGTATGATTATTTTTAATTTTTATCATTTCCTCAGGTAAACCTTCGAAAACTACGTTTCCGCCTTTTTCACCTCCTTCAGGACCAAGGTCTATTATCCAATCGGCAGTCTTGATCACTTCCATATTATGCTCGATAATAATAACCGAATTACCTTGTTCAATCAATGCATTTATTGATTCTAGTAATTTTTTGATGTCATGGAAATGTAAACCAGTAGTTGGCTCATCAAATATGAAAAGATTATGATCATTTTTGATGCTTCCTCCTTTTCCTAAATAAGAAGCCAATTTTACTCTTTGCGCTTCACCACCACTTAATGAGTTAGAAGATTGTCCTAAACGAATATAGCCAAGACCCACATCGTAAAGAGGTTGTAGTTTATTGATAATAGGGTTATTGCCTTCAAAAAATTCTAAACTTTCCTCTACTGTAAGGTCTAAAACTTCTGCAATATTCTTCCCTTTATACGTAATTTCTAAAATTTCATTTTTGAATCGCTGACCTTTACAACTCTCACAAGTTAACTCTATGTCAGCCATGAATTGCATTTCAATTTTTTGAATACCTTCTCCCTGGCACATTTCACATCGTCCACCATCTACATTAAAGCTGAAAAATGCAGGTTTATATCCTCTTTGCTTAGCTAAAGTCTGGTCGGAAAATAATTGACGGATTGCATCATAAGCTTTTACATAAGTTACTGGATTTGATCTGGAAGACTTTCCTATTGGATTTTGATCCACAAACTCGATGGATTTTACTTTTTTGTAGTCCCCTTCAAGTTTTTCAAATTTACCTGTGCTCTCAGTGCTTCCTTGGCCAATCATTTTCGCTAAGGCAGGATTCAATATCTTTTTGATTAAAGTAGATTTACCTGAGCCGCTTACACCAGTCACAACCGTAAGTACTTCAAGTGGAATTTTCACTTCCTTTATGTTAAGATTATTTTCTTTGGCTCCTTTAATGGAAATGCTGTTTTTCCACTTTCTTCTTGATTTCGGTACGACTACTTCATTGCTGCCATTTAAGAAGCGTGCTGTATGAGTATTATCGGCTTTTTTTAAAGCTTCAAGATCGCCTTGAAAAACCAAATTCCCCCCATGAGCTCCAGCATCTGGCCCTATGTCGATAATCTCATCTGCCTCGACCATTACCTCTTCCTCATGCTCTACTACAATAACAGTATTGCCTAAATCTCTAAGCGTTTTCAACACTTTTACCAACCTAGCGGTATCACGAGGATGCAGACCGATTGAGGGTTCATCCAAAATATACATGGACCCAACCAAAGCACTACCTAATGAAGTAGCCAACTTAATTCTTTGAAATTCTCCACCAGAAAGAGTTGAGGTTAGTCTGTTTAAGGTTAAATAACCTAAACCTACTTCCATCAAATATTCTAATCGGCTATTTATTTCTTTCAGGATTCTCCCAGCAATTTTCTGCTCGCTTTCAGTTAGTTTTATTTCATTAAAAAACTTTAATAACTGGTCAATTGGCTTAAGTACTAATTCTATGATAGATTTATCATTGATTTTTACATAGCCTGCATCCTTTCTTAATCTAGTACCTTTACAATCAGGACATGTGGTTCTTCCTCTATAGCGTGATAACATCACTCTATATTGAATTTTATGCATTTTTGATTGTAAATGATCGAAGAACTTATTCAATCCTTTGAAATATTTATTTCCTTCCCAAAGTAGCTGGTATTCTTCTTTCGTTAGTTCTTCTATAGGTCTGTGTATCGGGAAATCAAATTCAATACCATGTTGGATTAGTGGCTGAACCCATTTTTTCATGGTTTCTCCTTTCCATGGTGCAATAGCCCCTTCGTATACAGATAAACTTTTGTCAGGAATTACTAAATCTTCATCAATGCCCAATATTTTACCAAAACCTTCACAAGTTCTGCAAGCCCCATAGGGGTTATTAAAGCTAAAAAGGTTTATAGAGGGTTCCTCAAACTGAATACCATCCAATTCAAATCTATCATTGAATTCTTTTTTTCCTTCAGATTCTACAAAATCAATGATGCACTCTCCATGCCCTTCAAAAAATGCAGTTTGAATTGAATCTGCTATTCTAAATTGGTTGTCTTCATCTTCTTTTTGAACAGAAGTTCTGTCGATCAGAATAAATAAATCTTTTCTTTTTAAAGACTGATTTTCTTCAAGTATATCTTCTATATATAATGTATCCTCTTTGTGAACTACTCTAGTGTATCCTTTACTTAATAAGAGTTCTAATTCCTGCTGAAGTGTCCTTCCTTTAGGAACAATTAAAGGTGCCAGAATCATAAATTTTTCACCTTCTTTATGAGCATGTATAGTATCAGATATGCTTGATACAGTATCTCTGGTCACTATTTTTCCGCTTTTAGGAGAATAGGTGATCCCTATCCGCGCAAAAAGTAATTTCATATAATCGTAAATCTCAGTAGTAGTACCCACTGTTGACCTTGGGTTTCGAGTATTTACTTTTTGCTCAATCGCTATGGCGGGTGAAACTCCTCTTATGTAATCAACTTCAGGTTTTTCCATTCTACCCAAGAACTGTCGGGCATACGAACTTAGGCTTTCTACATACATTCTTTGGCCTTCAGCAAACAAAGTATCGAAAGCCAAGGAAGACTTCCCTGAACCTGACAGCCCGGTAACCACCACTAATTTGTTTCTTGGAATGGCAACACTAAGGTTTTTTAGATTATTAACCCTAGCCCCTTTAATGATTATATATTTTTTAGGATCAAGCTCTTCAAATGCAACTTGACCTTTAGTATTTTCCTTTAATTCCATAAGCGTACAAAGATAAGAGGCTAACTTGAGAAATGTGAATTTGTTGTTAAAGTTAGTGTAGATCTTAAACCCTAAATAAAAAGATAAAAATTTTTCAGAAGATATGACCCAATCCAAAAATATTATGTGTGTAGCATATTGAAAGGAAAAAACTATATCTAAACATTATGAAAAATTTAAATCAAATTAAGAAATGGGGATTGCTATTTGCAGCTTTCCTAATTGTATTATCATGTAACGATGAAGATCCAATTGTTGGTGAACCCCCAATTGCTGATGCGGGAACAGATATCACAGCATCAGTTGGTAGCAACGTTACTTTAAATGGAAGTAGTTCATCAGATCCCGAAGGTGGTACTCTTACTTTTAACTGGGAATTAACTCAAGTCCCAACAGGTAGTTCAGCAACTGTATCAAATGCTACTAGTGAAATTGCAATTTTCGTTCCTGATGTGGAAGGAGATTATGTGGCCACTCTTACAGTGGAGGATGCTGATGGAAATACAGCCACGGATGATGTGTTAATTTCTGCAACTGTGAATGATAATGAAGCACCTACTGCAGTGATTACTGACACAGAAAACCAATCAATACTTCCTGAAAATGGAAATGATGTATTAAATGTTGGAAATACATTTCAGTTTTCAGCTGAAAATTCTACTGATCCAGAAAATGATGCTTTAAGCTATTCTTGGGAAGTTACTGCTGCGCCAAACAACAGTACTCCTACACTGGCAAACGAAACAACTTCAGTGCTTGATTTTACTGCTGATTTAGAAGGAGAATATACTATTATGTTAACTGTGAATGATGGCAATGGAAATGAAAGCACTGCTGAAGTAAGCATCACGGCAGAAGTATCACCTGTAATTATTGATGCAGATGTAATTGAAGATACTACCTGGGAGGATGTTTACGAAGATCCTAGCCTTCCAGATTATCGCATAATAGGTAATATTAGTGTATCGGCTTATCTAACAATTGATCCTGGTGTAAATGTTATTTTAGATGAAAATGTACAAGTATTTGTAGGTTCAGGTGGGGTGTTAGATGCAAATGGAATCTCAGGTAATATGGTTCAATTTTCTTCTTCTAATGTAGAAGCAGGCCAACATTGGAAAGGACTATTTATACAGTCTTCTGATCAAAGAAATAGCTTAGAATATACTATAGTAGAATATGCTGGAAATTCTGAGATGTCTTTTGCTAGTGGAACAGACTACAAAACTAATATTGGATTAGATGCAGGAGGATACTTAAATGTGCAGAATTCACAAATTACAAATAGTGATGGCTATGGACTACTGATACATGATGATGAAAGTGATTTAGGAACATTTAGCACGAACTCATTCAGCAATAATGTAAGAGCTATGGGGATAAGGGCATTACATGTATCAAAAATTGATGAAGCGACTTCTTTTTCAGAAAATGCCTCTGCAGATGTTGAAATTTTCCAATCTACCTTACCTAATACTGAAACAGTAAATTGGAACAAATTAAATGGAGATTCAAAGTATAGAGTAAGTGGCGAGTTAAATATTGATGGAAACCTTACTATAAATGCAGGTGCATATTTAACGTTTGATCAAAATGTTGCCATGAACATAAATTCAGGAGCTAGCATAAATGCCTCAGGTGGTACTTCAAATAAAATAGTTTTTACAAGTTCAAATATTGATGGTGGATTATTCTGGAGAGGTATTTTAATTAAATCATCTAATCAAAACAATGTTTTGAGTAATGCTGAAGTGTCTTATGCTGGTAATAGTGAATGGGCGTTTGCAAGCGGTACAGATTATAAAGCAAATATAGGTTTAGATGCTGGAGGTCAATTAAATCTTCAGAACACAACTGTGTCAAATGGTGATGGATACGGTCTGTTTATCCATGATGATGAATCAGATTTAGTGTCTTTCGAAACTAATAATTTCAGCGGTAATCAGACTGCAATTGGATTAAATGCATTGCATGTTTCCAAAATAGACGGAGCAACTACTTTTTCTAATAATTCATTAGGACAAGTTGAAATTTTTGGTTCTACATTGGCAACAACAGAAACCGTTACTTGGAATAAATTAGATGGAACTTCTAAATATACAATAACTGGAAATGTTACAATTGATGGTAATCTTACAGTAGCGGCTGGAGCTTATTTTGAAGCTAGAGAAAACATTTATATTCAAATTGAAGGATCCATCATTGCAGAAGGGACTGATACTAATAAAATTACTTTCACTTCAACCTCAGGGGTAAAGTGGAACGGAATAAGAATAGCTTCTTCAAATGCTAATAATTCTCTCGATTATGTGGTAGTAAGTAATGGTGGTTTTTCAGAAATGCCATTCCCAAGTAGTTCAGATTATAAATGCAATGTAGGGGTATTTAGAAGTGCG
This sequence comes from Marivirga arenosa, assembly GCF_030503875.2. Classification (NCBI taxonomy): domain Bacteria; kingdom Pseudomonadati; phylum Bacteroidota; class Cytophagia; order Cytophagales; family Marivirgaceae; genus Marivirga; species Marivirga arenosa. Next base: position 812,551 of record NZ_CP129968.2, read on the forward strand.
GTAATTAATATAACGAACTCAGAATTTTCTGGTTCAAATGGTTATGGAATTGCAATTGATCAAGATGGCGGAACATCTGTAAATGATGTGGAATCGGCAGCTGCAAATAATACATTTACTAATAATACTGCAGGTTCTGTATTATTAGACTAATAATTTAAGGGCAATTAATTAAATTGCCCTTTTATTTCAAACTAAACTTTTATGAAACGAATAACTATTATTTTAATAGCGATTATTAGTATCGTTAGCATTGATGCAAATGCTCAAAAATCTTTCGAAAAAGGCACCAATTTATTGAACGCAGGCTTTGGATTTGGCTACTATGGTTACGGTTTTGGGGTTGGAGCAAGGAGCTTTTCTGTTCCGGCTATTACCGCAAATTATGAAGTAGGTGTGGGCGATTTCATTGGAGTAGGCCCTTATGTGGGTTTTGCGAGCTGGAATTACCGAAGTGCAGGTTTTGAAGGAGGCTACTCCATTTTTGCTTTTGGAGGTAGAGCTAGTTTTCACCTTACCGATGTATTGTTGAATGATGCTCTAGATTTAGGGGTCGATCCGAATTTGGATTTTTACGGCAGTATTATATTTGGCTTTAATGTAGATGGATATACTGGTGATTTCACTAATACTTATAATAATGGTCTTAGTGTTAGCTTTGGTCCAATTTTAGGATTTAGATATTATTTTAATGACAGTTTTGGTGCCTACATTGAAGGTGGTCGTGGAACTTTCAGTTATGGTACTATAGGCATTACCGTAAAAATGTAAATTATATAGAAACGAGACCTAAGCAGGTATAAGCATTTGTTTAGGTGTTGTTTTTTCATTTTAAGCTGAAAAGCCGTCTCATATTGAGCCGGCTTTTCATTTTTAAGACTAATCTTAATCTTCTCGTAATTCTCTAAGATATAATTGAATGGTATTTTCTAAACCAAAGTATAAGGCATCGCAAATAAGGGCATGCCCAATACTTACCTCATCCAAAAACGGGATTTTTTCTCTTAGGTATCTAAGGTTTTCTAAACTTAAATCGTGACCTGCATTAATTCCTAATCCAACTTCTTTTGCTTTATTGGCAGCTTCTACAAAGGGAAGAACTGCTTTTTCTTTGTCTTTAGGGTATAGGTTCGCATAAGGTTCTGTATATAATTCTATTCTGTCAGTACCAATTTTAGCAGCATTTTCAATTAAATTCAGATCTGTTTCTATAAAAATTGAGGTTCTTACTCCCATGCTTTTTATTTGCTGAATCACATCTTTGAGCTGATCATAATGCTGAACGGTATCCCATCCTGCATTTGAGGTTAAAACTCCCGGAGGATCAGGTACTAAAGTCGCCTGAGCGGGCTTATTTTTTTCTACAAGTTCTAAAAATCGCTCATCAGGATAACCTTCTATATTAAATTCAGTCGTGACTATGGGAGCCAAGTCATAAACATCCTGTGTGGTAATGTGGCGTTCATCAGGTCTGGGATGGATAGTAATTCCTTGTGCTCCAAACCGTTCGCAATCTTCTGCGACTTTTACTACATTAGGGTTGTCACCACCTCTAGCATTACGTAATGTGGCGATCTTATTGATATTGACGCTTAAGCGTGTCATAATTTTATTTTAATATGGTAACTTTGCAGCAAAGTTAAGGTTTAAAAAAATACTATGAGCTTAAAACAACAAATTGATACCGATATTAAGACCGCAATGCGATCTAAGAACAAAGAAGAGCTTCAGGCATTGCGTTCAATTAAATCTCTAATTCTTTTAGCAGAGTCAGAAAAAGGAGCATCAGAAAATCTTTCTGAAGATGCAGAAATGAAATTGTTGATGAAAGCAGCAAAGCAAAGGAAAGAATCAGCAGAAACCTATAAATCAAATGGAAGAGAAGAATTAGCAAATGCTGAATTATTAGAATTAGAAGTAATTGAAAGGTATTTGCCTAAGCAGATGTCTGAAGCGGAGCTTAAAGAAAAATTAACTGAAATAATAGAAGAATTAGGAGCTTCAGGCCCACAAGATATGGGGAAAGTAATGGGGACTGCTACCAAAAAACTAGCCGGAAAAGCGGATGGAAAAATGATCTCTCAACTAGTTAAAGAAATACTTAATTCTTGAAAACCTTAGATATATTATTATTAATCCCACTTCTATTTGGGGCTTACTTAGGATATAAAAAAGGATTGCTTTTAGAAATTGTTTCATTAGTAGCGCTAATTGTGGCTATAATTGGTGCATTTAAGCTGCTTGACTTCGGAATGGATTTGCTTCAACCCTACTTTGAGAACTGGGAGCAAGCCTTACCAATAATATCGTTTATTCTTTTATTCGTAGGTATTTTATTGCTGGTGAATTTGGTAGGGAAGGTTGTGAAGAAAATTTTAGATATGACCTTATTAGGTGGTCTTGATAATTTTGCCGGATCTGTAATTGGCTTATTAAAATGGGCCTTCGGTGTAAGTCTAGTTCTTTGGTTAGGTGAATCAATTGAGATTAGTATATCTGCTGATATGGCAGAAGGAACTTATATTTATCCAATAGTAGCTTCTATTGCACCATTTGTAGTGGAATTAATTTCTGATTATATGCCATTTATTCAAGAGGTTTTTGATCAATTAAAATCACAATTTTTATAAGCTTAGTATATGATATTGATATTGGATAATTTTGATTCATTTACTTATAATTTGGTTGATTACTTTAATCAATTAAATGTTGATTGTGAGGTAATTCGAAATGATATTCATCCAGAAAAAATTAATATATCTAAATACGATGCATTGGTTTTATCACCCGGTCCAGGCAGACCAGAGGATGCAGGATATTTATTGGATTACATAAAATCTTTTGAATCTAATTTACCAATATTAGGAATCTGTTTAGGACATCAAGCCTTAGCAAAGTATTTCGGTGGGGAAGTTGTAAAGGCACTTAAACCTATGCATGGGAAGCTGTCACAAGTCAGAATTCTGGAGCAAAATCAATTGTTGGAAGACATGGAGAGCTCTTTTGAAGTTGTTCGGTATCATTCATTAGTAGTAAATATTGAAGAAACATTACTACTACCATTGGCTGAAACGGCTGAAGGTGAAAATATGATATTTAAGCATTGTAATAGGCAAATTTTTGGTATTCAATATCATCCTGAAGCAGCATTGACCCGTTATGGATTAAAGATTTTAGATAATTGGGTTAATATCGTGAAGGCTAAAAGCTTAGCATTTGTAAATAAAATAGCTTAGATTAAGTGAAAATGATATTTTTATCTTAATTAGTTTCTTTTCGTTAAAGGAATTATAAAATTTGAATAAACTTAGAGGAAGGTAATCCTCAACGCTTTAAAAATAATATGAAAATACATAAAGAAGGAGAATATAGTTATATTGATGAAGGCCAAGGTGAACCATTAGTACTTTTACATGGTCTTTTTGGCGCACTTAGTAATTGGGAAGGAGTTGTAAATAAATTTTCAAAGGAATATAGAGTACTCATTCCTTTACTACCTATTTATGAAATGCCCATTAAAAAAGCAGGCCTTGATGCTTTAACCGACTTTGTTGAAGGCTTTGTTGAGCAGAAAGGATTATCAGATATGAATTTAATAGGTAATTCTTTAGGTGGACATGTTGCTTTGATTTACACTTTAAGGCATCCTGACCAAATAAAAAGACTTGTTTTAACTGGAAGCTCTGGCTTATTTGAAAATACAATGGGTGGTTCATTCCCTAAAAGAGGGAGCTATGATTATATCCAAGAAAGAGTAGCTTACACTTTTTATGATCCAAAAACCGCAACCAAAGAATTAGTAGATGAAGTTTTTGAGACTACTAAAAGTATACCGAAATGTATGCGTATAGTAGCGATTGCAAAATCTGCTCAAAGACATAATATGCGTGAAGAAATTAAAAAAATTCAGGTACCTACATTGCTAGTTTGGGGCTTAAATGACACCATCACTCCGCCAATGGTAGCGCATGAATTTGATAAATTAATACCAAACACTACCCTTAAATTCATTGACAAATGTTGTCATGCACCTATGATGGAGCATCCGGAGATATTTAACAATTACCTTGAGGATTGGTTAAAAAGTACAGAACGAGTAGAAATGAAATGATAGTAGATTTGATAAACGATATGATCCCACCACTTAAGGTGACAGACGATGCAGCTAAAGCATTAGTTTGGATGGAAGAATTACGTCTTCATGCTTTACCTGTAATAAAAGATAAAACCTTTTTGGGTTTCCTTACAGAGGATATGATTATTGATCAGAATGATGTAGGAGCTAAAGTAGGAGACTTTCTTTTAAGAGGAGAGGATTGTTTCGTTTATGATTACCAACATACTTACGAAGCGGTTAAAAAAGCAACAAACTTTGAATTTGAATGTGTAGTTGTTTTAAATGAAAAAGATGAATTTTTAGGCGTTGCAGTTTTGTCTGATGCGCTGTCAATTTTTTCTCAGTCAGCTTCAATTCAAAGTGAAGGAGGTGTTATTGTTTTATCTATGAACCAAGCCGATTATTCATTAAGTGAAATAAGCCGTTTAATTGAATCCAATGATGCTCGAGTAATGGGTTCAAGTCTGAATATTGATAAAAATGAACCTACAAAATTTAGATTAACCCTTAAAATTAATAAGGTTGATCTTACCCACATCATCGCTACCTTAGAAAGATTTGGCTATAAAGTGGTTGCTAAATATCAGGAGGTAAAATCAATATCTAATGAGAAAGAAAGATTAGATATGCTAATGCGTTATTTAGATGCCTAATACCATTAAAATTGCTCTTCACGGTAAAGTATTTAATGATGAGGTAAAGCCTCACATTAAAAGAGTTGTAGATGTTTTAATCTCTTCTAAGGCAGAGTTGATTGTTTCAGAGTTATTTGCTGAAAAATTTAATACTGCATTCCCTGAATATGCCAATTTTGATATTTTCACTCAACTTAGCGAATCAGATGAGGTTCATTATTTGATCAGCTTGGGAGGTGATGGTACTCTTCTGGAAGCAGTCAATTATGTTGGTGCTTTAGAAACTCCAATTTTAGGAATTAACACAGGAAGATTAGGTTTCCTAGCCACTACTCCAAAAGATAAGATTGATAAAGCATTATCGGATTTATTAAATAAAAACTATAAGGTAGATAGCAGAGCTTTAATCCATCTTGAAACTGATTCCAACGTTTTTGAAAAAAAGCCTTTTGCCTTAAATGAATTTGCAATTTTAAAGACAGATTCTTCCTCTATGATTACAGTTCATACTTATGTAGATGGAGAATATTTGAATTCATATTGGGCAGATGGATTAATAGTAGCAACCCCTACGGGCTCTACAGGCTATTCTTTAAGCTGTGGAGGGCCAATTATTCTTCCACATTCTAATAATTTTGTAATCACACCAGTTAGTGCTCATAATCTGAATGTTAGGCCTTTAATCGTTTCAGATCAAAGCGTTATATCCTTCAAAATAGAGGGAAGAAGCAATAAATTCTTAGTATCCCTCGACTCAAAATCACATTCTGTCGATTCTTCTATAAAATTGTCAGTTAGAAAAGCTGATTTTAAAGCTAAATTGATTACGTTTGATCAATTGAACTATTTTGATACGCTAAGACAAAAATTAAACTGGGGATTAGATTTAAGGAATTGATTACCACGAATTTAATTTTTTATATTATTTTTGCTCTTTAAGTAGAGAACCAATATTAGGATGAGAAAATTATTACTAGCTTTTACAATTATAATGTCTGCAGCAATAGTGTTGCCAGATAGTGTTGATGCTCAAATTTTTGGAGGCAAGAATAAAAGAAGGAAAAGTGCTAAAAGAATTGGTTCATTTTCAGGTTCTAAACGTTTGTTCAATCCTGAGATTTCTTATTACTCATTCGGAGGAGGAATAAACGCATTAAACTATTTCGGTGAAATCGCACCAACTTCATCCGCTGCAAGTACCGACATTTCATTTACACGCCCAGGAATCAACTTGTTTATTCAACAAAGATTTGGCGATAGGTATTCTTGGAAAGCAAATTTAATGTGGGGTCGATTACAAGGATCAGATCAGGAAACAATTGGAGAAGGTAACTTCACTACTGAGAATGCGAATCGATACTTAAGAAATTTAGATTTTAGAAATGATATTATTGAATTGACCGCACAAGGAAGAGTAGATCTTTTCAAGCATTCGGGTCGATTCTCATCTCGTCCACCTTTCAATGTGTACGTTACTTTTGGTGTTGGTGTCTTTTATCATAATCCAAAGGGCTTGGCTCCGGAATATTTTTCCACTGATGCTTTTCAAGTAGATAACCCAGGTGACTTTGAAGGTACAAGGTATTATCCTCTTGAACAATCAGGTCAATGGGTAAGTTTAAGAGAATTAGGTACAGAAGGACAATTTGCAGATCAGGCTACTAGAGATGAGTACAAAAACGCTTTTGGTAAAGATTTACCTGATCCTTACAGTAGATTCCAATTAGTAATCCCCTTAGGAATTGGTGCAAGATATAAGTTGACAAATAATTTAGATATTGCACTTGATTTAAGTTACAGACATACATTTACCGATTATTTAGATGATGTAAGTGGTGAGTATGTAGATTTAGGGGTTTTTGGTAATCCATCCGATCCTAATGCTGCTTTAGCAATGGCCATGTCGGATAAGTCAAATCAATTTGATGCTAATACTTTTATAGAAAGTATTCAACCAGTTCTTTATACTCAAAGAATAGATAATAAAACATCCTCTTTAAATCCTGATTTCACGTGGAGAAGAGCTGCTGGATATGGTTCCAACGGAGGGTTTGGCAATGATGATCCTAGAAGAAATATAAGAGGTAATCCGCGAGATAATGATATTTATATTGTAACAAATATATCTGTTTCATACATTTTGAGCGGTGGGCTCGTTAAAGGAGCAAAGTTTAGATAATATTTATGTTAAATTTCTTCTTTAAGTCATACAAAACGAACATTGGCCTATTCTTAATTTCATTTATTTTATTTTCAAATACTATAAATGCTCAATCAAAAGAATTTGGAGGAGGGATTGCCAGTTTTAATTATACAGGTGATCTCATTAGAACTTATAATATTACCAATCAATCAGTAGGAGTTAATTTATTTTACTCTAGAAATTTTAAAGAAGGCTTCGGGGCTAAACTGAATTTCGGTGCAGGTAGAATAAAAGGAAGTGACCAAAACCCAATTGATCCACAAGCGCAGGTAAGAAATGCTGCTTTTCAAGATTTTATAACCGAGATTTCAGGAGTAGCAACTTATGATTTTCTTGATTTTCGTACAGAAAGAGCATTGGTGAAATTTACACCCTATTTAGCTGCTGGGGTTGGTTTTTTTCTTATCAACAGAGCTGATAAAAATGCAGATTATAGTGATATTCAGTTAATGATTCCGTTTGGAGGAGGAATAAAATATAGCTTGGGCCCCCTATGGACATTAAACTTTGAGTTTTCTGCAAGAAAATTATTTTATGATTATTTAGATAACATTTCAGTGGAACAGATTACTGATAAAAGAAATTCTGATTTTCAGTTTGGGAATTGGAATGATAATGATTGGTATTATTTCGCTGGCTTATCAATAAGCTATACCTTTTGGGGGATAAATTGCCCAGTTCCGCTTAAAAAATAACTGTAGAATTTCCACACAAGTTTATTAATAATAATGATTTTTGTACCTTGCGGCCTTATTTGGAGCAGTTGATTGAACATGGAAAAAAATTTGGATAAAAACAATTTACCAAAACATGTAGCCGTTATTATGGACGGTAATGGGAGATGGGCAAAAAAACAAGGTGCAGCCAGAGTTTTCGGTCATAAAAATGCTATTAAGTCTGTCCGTGATACGGTTGAAGGATGTGCAGAGTTAGGGATTTCACATTTAAGTCTATATGCTTTCTCAACTGAAAACTGGGGAAGACCAAAAATGGAGGTTGATGCTTTAATGCAATTATTAGTGTCAACTATTAAGTCTGAAATGAAAACTTTAATGGAAAATGATGTCAGATTGTCTTCCATTGGAGATATTAAAAAGTTGCCGACTAAGTGCAATAATGAATTGGAATCTGCGATTGAGCAAACAGCTAACAATAAAGGTTTAAATTTGATTTTAGCATTAAATTATAGTGGGAAATGGGATATTATGCAGGCATGTAGAAAAGCAATGACTGCAACTGAAAATAATAAGCTAAAAGCTAAGGACTTAACAGAGGTTGAGTTTGAAAAATTTTTATCTACATCAGGAATACCGGATCCTGAACTATTAATCCGGACGAGTGGTGAATATAGGATTAGTAATTTCATGCTTTGGCAATTGGCTTACTCAGAAATTTATATTACTGATATATTGTGGCCAGATTTCCGAAAGGAACATTTACATGAAGCATTATTGAATTATCAATCTCGAGAAAGAAGATTTGGAAAAGTATTAAGTGAATGAAACGACATCTATTAGTAGTAATAGCTATTCTTATAAGCGCAACATCTGTTTTTGCGCAGGTCAATCCATCAATGGATTACAGTAAGCCTCGAAAATATGAAGTAGTTGAGGTTGTAGCAAATGGATTAGAATATTTGGATGAAGGGGCGGTTGTCGCCATTACAGGAATTTCCAAAGGAGATAGAATTGATATCCCAGGTGATGATATTTCCTTCGCCATCAAAAAAATGTGGAGGCAAGGTCTTTTTGCAGATATTGCCGTTAAATATGAAATAGTTGAAGAGGGTAAAATCAAATTGATCCTCGATTTAACGGAAAGACCGAGGTTAACGAAATATTCATTTCAGGGCATCAAAAAATCAAAAATATCTGAAGTATCTGATGAGTTGAGCTTGGTAAAAGGAAGAATACTTACCGATGCCTCAGTTAAAAATGCCGAATTAAATATCAAGAAGTATTTTATTGATAAAGGTTTCTTAAATGTGGAGGTTGGTTCAATTCAAAGACCTGACAATCTTGTCGGAAATGGAGTTGAATTAATCTTTCAAATAGATAAAAAGAATAAAGTTAAGGTTGAAGATATTTATTTTGTCGGGAATGAGTCTTTTGGAGACAGAAGGTTAAGAGGTAGAATGAAAAATACAAATGAGAAATTGAGATTCACCTTATTTGAAGATGTTGTCAGTCGAGCCATTCACTCTAAACCTAAAAACTGGTTTCAATTTTTATTTAAGCAAGATTCTGTTGGCTTAAATAAAGCTTTAGATTACTTTGGTGAACATGTAAATGTGAACTTCTTTAAATCTTCAAAACTTGTTAAAGCTGATTATGAAGAAGATAAAAATTCATTAATTGAATTTTATAACAGTAAAGGATATAGAGATGCTGAGATTACATACGACAGCATATACAAACAAGGAAGAAATATTGCAGTCGAAATTGGAGTAGATGAGGGACAAAAGTATTATTTCCGCGATATCAACTGGACGGGTAATTTCAAGTATAATGATGAGGTTTTAAGTTCAGTTTTAAATATTAAAAAGGGAGATATATACAATCTCGAAAAGATAAATAGGAAATTAAATTACGACCCTACAGGAAATGATATTAGTTCTATTTACATGGATAATGGTTACCTATTCTTTAATGTAACACCAGTAGAAGTAAATGTAGAGCAAGATTCAATTGATATTGAATTACGAGTTTATGAAGGTGCTCAGGCAACAATTAATAAGGTAACCATAAAAGGAAATACAAGAACGAAGGATCATGTGGTTCTTAGAGAATTAAGGACCATCCCGGGAGAAAAGTTCAGTCGTCAGAAATTAATTAGAACACAGAGAGAATTGTCTCAATTAGGATATTTCAATCCAGAAACCGTTAATCCTACTCCGGTTCCAAATCCGAATGATGGAACAGTTGATATTAACTGGGAACTTGAAGAAGTTTCAAACGATCAAATCCAATTATCTGGTGGATGGGGAGGTTTTATCGGGTTTGTAGGTAGTTTAGGAGTTACTTTTAACAATTTCTCCTTAGGTAATTTCTTAGACTTTGGAAATTGGGATCCACTACCGGTTGGAGATGGACAGATTTTATCTTTACAATTTCAGGCAAATGGTAGGCAATTCCAGAGTTATAATTTCTCATTCACAGAACCTTGGTTAGGAGGTAAAAAGCCAAATGCCTTAACTATAGGAGGTAGTTATTCTTATCAAGGTGATTTCGTGAATTTCAGAGATCCAAGATCAGGGATTTCTGGCTCATTCAGAATTTTTAGAGGGTTCGTGAGTTTATCAAGAAGATTAAAATGGCCTGACAACTTCTTTACATTGGCCAATTCATTGGAGTATTCTCGTTATACTTTAAATAATTCAAGAAGAATTGGATTCCAATTGGGATGTACTGATTGTGAGGCTAATAATATCAACTTTAAAACTACAATTGCTAGAAATAGTGTAGATAATCCAATCTATCCAAGAAGTGGTTCAAATGTTAGTTTATCAGTTTCATTAACTCCTCCATATAGTTTATTGAATAATAAAAATTACGATGAACTATCATTTGAGCAAAGTATTAACTTCCTTGAATTTAATAAATGGATGTTTGATGCTTCATTCTTTAATAAAATTGCAGGTGATTTAGTTATAAACACAAGAGCGAATTTTGGAATAATATCTAGTTATAGCGATAAAGTAGGAGTTGGGCCATTTGAAAGATTCATTTTAGGCGGTTCTGGTTTAGCAGGAGGTCAAGGATTTATTTTAGGTAGTGATATCATTGCATTAAGGGGTTATGAGGATAATTCATTAAGGCCGACTGAATTTGTGCCTTCCTTTGAGAATGGATCAATGACAAGACGTCAAGTCAGTGGAGGAACTATTTATAATAAGTTTGTGATGGAGCTACGTTATCCAGTATCATTAAATCCTTCTGCAACAATATTTTTATTAGGATTTGGTGAAGCAGGAAATACTTGGACTAGTTTTAGTGAATATAATCCTTATGATCTAAAACGTTCAGCAGGTTTTGGAGCCAGAATTTTCATGCCAGCTTTTGGTACTATTGGTATTGATTGGGGATATGGTTTTGATAATGCTCCAGGCACAAATGTTAGAAGTGGAGGCCAAATTCACTTTACTATTGGTAATCAGCAGAGATAAATTGGTATGAGATTTGTTAAAGTCCTAATAACAATTGTAATTTTGGGTATTGCCTCGCAAAAGGCGCTGGCTCAAAAATTTGGTTACGTGGATTCTAAATTCATTTTAAGTAAAATGCCTGAGTATGCAGAAGCTAAACAAGAAATTGATGCTTTGACAAGTGCATGGCAAAATGAAATAAAGCAAATGCGTAAAGAGATTGAATCGAAATACGCTGCTTTAAAGGCAGAAGAGGTTTTACTAACAAAAGAATTAAAAGAAGAGCGCTTAGCCGAAATTGAAAAAAGAGAAAAGGAAGTTGAAGAGTATCAAAATAAAGTATTTGGATTCAATGGATTATTATTTCTCAAAAAGAAAGAATTAATAAAACCAGTTCAAGATAAAGTTTTTGAAGGGGTTGAAATAGTAGCAAAAAAGGAAAGGCTACAAATAGTATTTGATAAGGCAGGTGAGTTAATTATGATTTATACAGATCCTGTACATGATTATACAGACTTAGTTTTAGAAGAACTAGGACTAATTGATGAAAACGATTTAAATAAGAATTAATAAAGTGAAAACAAATATGAAAAAGGGATTAATATTAATTTTAGCATTGGGTTTATTTTACACTGCAAGTGCCCAAGAAACAAAAATAGGATTCACGAATGCTGATTATGTATTGAGCTTAATGCCAGAATCTAAAGAAGTGCAATCTCAAGTTGCTGCTTACGAAAAGCAATTTTCAAATTCTATTCAACAAAAATACCAAGATTTTCAGCAGCAGGTTGCAGAGTATCAGCAAAATGCTCCTACTATGACTGAGCAAATGAGAGCTGAAAAAGAGCAAGAATTACAAGGCTTACAGCAATCATTACAAAAATTTCAGCAAGATGCTGAGCAATCAATTGCTCGTAAGCAACAAGAGTTGTATCAACCGTTATATGAGAAAATTCAAAATGCTATTGATAAAGTAGCTGAAGAAAATGGATACACTCATATCGTAAGAGCTGAGGCATTATTATATATCTCTGACGAAGAAGCGGGTGATATTTCACCAATGGTATTAAATAAATTGGGTGTTGAAGCTCCAAATGCATCAGCAACTGATGAATAAGATTGATTAGTTAATCAATTAAATTATAAAGATATTAGCCTTGAAGAAATTCAAGGCTTTTTTTGTTTTAAGGTAATATATATGGCTATTTTTCCTCCATTTTTAAAAGAAGGTGATCTAATTCTGGTGCTCAGTCCATCAGGAGTAGTAGATAAAAAAAAAGTAGAAAATGGTATTGAGATTCTTAAAGAAAAAGGATTCAAGATAGAGATTAGTAAGAATACCTTTAACGCATATTTTAAATTTGGTAGCAGCCATGAAAATAGATTATCTGATCTTCAAAACGCTTTAGATCAACCTGAAGCCAAAGCAATTTACTGTGCCAGAGGAGGATTTGGCATCACTCATATATTAGATGATTTAGACTGGACAAAGTTCAAAGAGAACCCGAAATGGATTATTGGCTTTAGTGATATTACTGCTCTTTTAAATGTCACGTATAAAAAGGGATTTGCCTCTTTGCATGCAAGTGTTTTACAGGGCCTTTCAAAGCTCGATAGTCAATATCAAACCTCTATTTTTGATTGTTTAAAAGGTAAGGTTGATAAAATGGAAGCTAAGAGTAAATTCAATAAAAATGGAGAGGGAACAGGATCATTAATAGGAGGTAACTTATCTTTATTAGTAAATCAAATTGGGACAAGGTCTGAATTAGATTATAGGGGTCAAATCCTCTTCATTGAAGAAGTGGCTGAACCACTTTATCATATCGATAGAATGTTTCTGCAATTAAAAAGAGCGAATAAGCTAAAAGATTTAGCAGGCCTAGTAGTTGGTCAATTTACCAATTTGATAGAAGATAAAACTATATATGGTCAATCTCTTGAAGAGATTATTCTGGCTCATTGCAAAGAGTATGATTTCCCAATTGGATTTAATTTTCCTTTTGGGCATGGTGAGGATAATCATCCAATCGTTCATGGGGCAAAAGTAAATATGAAAGTGAGAGATAAGGAGTCGGAAATCTCTTATGGTGTTTCACCCCAATAAAAAGCCAGCTAACAAGCCAATCAACACCACATAAGGAGCTGGAATTTTGGTAAACAAAAGAATTCCTACTGTTCCTAGTATTAGGCTAAAATTCAATAGATTTGCTTGAACAGGTTCAAATAGTAGGAAAATTGCGGCTACCACCATCCCTGAACTGACCGCAGTTATTCCTTCTAGAGAGGCTTTAATGATTCTGAATTTTTTCAATTGGTCCCAGAATCTTATTAAGAAAATCATCATCAAGGTACCCGGTACGAATATTCCCACTGCGGCTAAGAAGCCCCCTAATATTTCACCCCAAACTCCATATTCACGCATCGACAAGGTGCCGATGTAACTAGCAAATGAGAAGGTAGGGCCAGGTATCGCCTGTGCAATGGCGAATCCGCTTAGAAATTCTGAAGAACTTAAATAATCCTTAAAATCTACAAACTCCGTATACAAAAAAGGAATTAATACCTGGCCACCCCCAAATATTAGACTCCCATTACGGTAAAAATTCTCTAGCAGTCGAATTGGTAAAGATTGAGTAAATAAACCAATGAGTGCAATCAATATTAAAACACTAATCCAAATGATTAAGGCTGTCCAGCGAATCTTGATTTTCTCTTTTTCTTCTATGGGTTGAGCTTTATACTTTAGTCCAGTAATGAATCCGCCCGCTAAAATTAATAGGGGGAATAAATAAGGGGAATTGATCAAAACCGTGATGCTAGCAGATACCACAAGTAAAATGACACTGGTTTTAGTATGAATCACCTTTTTAACAATTCTGTAGGCAGCGGCAGCCACAAAACCTACTGCAATCGGTTGAACAAAGGTTAGAAAATGAGTGGATAGCTCATTTTCATCAATATTGGACATTAATATTCCAAAAGCTGTCATTAAAGCAACTCCTGGAATTGCCCAAACAAATAATGTGATAAAAGCAAAAGGTGCTCCTCCTATTTTAGTGGCTAAACCTGTAAGAATTTGAGTAGAAGATGGCCCCGGCAACATCTGACACAGGGCATTCATTTCAATTAATTCTTTTTCCGTTAAGTAGCCTCTTTTATAGACCAAATAATCTAAGAATAGCGCAAAATGAGCAGTGGCACCTCCAAAAGTGGTGAGAGATAGGATAAAAATATCCTTCAAATAAATGAGATATCGGATATTTCTAACCACTAATTACTTCTTCAGTAATCCGATTTCAGCTAATCGTTCTTCTAAGAATTGTCCAGCTGTCATATCATCATATTGTTTTGGGTTTTCTGCATCTACACAACTATCTAAACAAGTTAAATCCATGCTCGATTTAGGATGCATGAAAAACGGTATACTATACCTAGAAGATTTCATTTGCTCTTTAGGTGGGTTAACCACTCTATGAATTGTAGATTTTAATTTATTGTTCGTTAAGCGAGCTAGCATATCGCCAACATTCACGACTAATTGATTGGGTAATGCTGTAATTGGAATCCACTCTCCATCTCTTCTTAATACTTGCAATCCGTCAGCACTAGCCCCCATTAATAAAGTAATTAAATTAATATCACCATGTTGTGCAGCTCTTACTGCATCTTCAGGTAAATCTTCAGGATTTTCTATTGGAGGATAATGAATAGCTCTTAGGATACTATTTCCATAGGTTACATGAGTATCAAAATAATTTTCATCTAAGCCTAAATAAAGAGCGATTGCACGAAGCATTTCAAAGCCTGTTTTTTCAAGTTTCTGATAAGCCTCTTTTGCTAATTCGGCTAGCTCAGGCACTTCAGTTGGCCACAGATTGTCAGGGTACTCTTTTTTTAATTCATGATCCTCAGGTACAAATTGCCCTACCTGATAGAATTCTTTCAAGTCTGGTACTTTATGTCCTTTTGCTTGTTCTTTCCCTTTACTTGTGTAGCCTCTTTGTCCAGCTAACTCTTCTTTTTCGTAGGCTTTCTTTTGTTCACTATCTAAAGCGAAGAATTTTTCAACTGCAGCATATAATTTTTGGCTTAGCTCGTCACTTAGGTAATGACCTTTAATCGCTACGAAACCTATGTTGTTGTAAGCTTCGCCTAATTCTTTTACAAACTGCTCTTTAGTTTCTGCAGTTCCATTTGTGAAATCTTCCAGATTCAAGGAAGGGATTTCGGTATATAATTTCTTGCTCATAACACTATCCGGGGTTTAACTGTTGATAGTGTAACATAATCACACTACCTTAGTACACTTTACT
This sequence comes from Marivirga arenosa, assembly GCF_030503875.2. Lineage (NCBI taxonomy): Bacteria > Pseudomonadati > Bacteroidota > Cytophagia > Cytophagales > Marivirgaceae > Marivirga > Marivirga arenosa. The sequence goes on from NZ_CP129968.2 coordinate 827,966, forward strand.
AAGGTAAAATAAATCAAAAAACATAAAACCATGAAAAAAGCCACAATAAGATTTACTTTTTTATTCGCGATAGCTACAATTTTTGCATGTAGCACTGGTAATAAAGAAGAAAAAGCACAGACAGAAGAAGAAAATACTGAGTTTAAAGATGTTGAAGAAACTACTTCAAAAATCATGTTAACTCCGGTAGAGTCACCTCAATTTGATGACTCCATGTTGGAAATGTTAAGCCCAATGGAAAATGAAGTAATTGCAGAAGCAGGTGCAATAGATTTTTCTTACAACGTAAAAAATTACGAATTAGGGACTCAAACTATTGATGCAGATATTAAGAATTGTGCCAATTCTGGAAAGGGACAGCATATCCACTTAATTTTGAATAATCAACCGTATACAGCGCATTATGAAGCTGAATTCACAAAAGACCTTGAGGAAGGCCATTATGTAGCCCTATCATTCTTGTCAAGATCATATCACGAAAGTGTAAAAAGCTATGGCGCTGCAAACATTCGTCAATTTACGGTAGGTCGAGAGCCTAATGAGGATGAAGTTGCAGACTTATCTGCACCTCACATGTTCTACAGTAGACCTAAAGGAACTTACGTAGGAAAAGATGCTGAAAAGGTATTGTTAGATTTTTATTTGTTAAATACTGATTTAGCCTTAGACGGAAATACTGTAAGAGCTACCATTAATGGTCAAGAATTTATGTTAGATAAATGGCAGCCATATTTCATTGAAGGAGCTGAAATGGGAGAAATGACGGTTAAATTAGAATTATTAGATAAAGAGGGGAATTTAGTTGACAGTCCTTTCAATCCAGTTGAAAGAACCGTGATGTTAAAAGAAGGGGATGCTTCTTAATTAACATTCGAAAGCATTATAAAATAGCTCGCAATTTATATTGCGGGCTATTTTTTTGTGTTTTTATATTTAAGTGAATTATTAGCACATCAAAAGCGAATTACTTAATTTTAGCCCTCAGTTTAAACGCCCTCAGAAAAAACGGAGTTTAAGGAACAAAATTCTTATAAAATAAATAATTGCAATGAATTATCCGGTAAGCGATCGCATCAAAAATATGTCAGAGTCTGCTACTTTAGCCATGGCAGCAAAAGCTAGAGAATTAAAATCTCAAGGTATTGATATTATTAGTTTAAGTCTGGGAGAGCCAGATTTTAAGACTCCCAAGCATATTCAAGAAGCAGCAAAGAAGGCGATTGACAGTGAAAAATATTTTGCTTATCCACCGGTTTCAGGCTATCAGGATTTAAGAGAAGCTATTGCCAAAAAGTTAGAAACGGAAAATAACGTTCCCTCAACTCCTGAACAAATCGTGGTGTCAAATGGAGCCAAGCAATCCATTGCAAACTTAATGCTTTCCATTTTGAATCCTGGCGATGAGGTAATTGTGTTTGCTCCATTTTGGGTAAGCTATACCGAATTAATAAAATTAGCAGGAGGAACTCCAGTATATGTTACCGGAACATTGGAAAACGACTTTAAACCAACGGCTGAGCAATTAAATGATGCTATAACCGATAATACAAAAGCAGTTTTATATTCATCACCATGTAATCCTACTGGTAGCGTTTTTTCTAAGGAAGAATTAGAAAAGCTAGCGATGGTACTTCGTCAGTATGATGACATTCTGGTTCTTTCGGATGAGATTTATGAGCATATCAATTTTGGAAATGAAGGACACGTTAGTATGGCTTCTTTACCAGGAATGGCCGAAAGAACGGTTACCATTAATGGATTTTCAAAAGGCTTTGCTATGACGGGTTGGAGAGTCGGATATATTTCAGCTCCATTACCCATTGCAAAAGCGGCCACTAAAATACAAGGACAAATCACTTCAGGTAATTCATCGATTGCACAAAGAGCAGCATTAGCAGCCATAACGGAAGATTTAACCCCTACCTTAGAAATGACTAAAACCTATCATAAGAGAAGAGATATGGTTTTAGAATTGTTGAATGAAATGCCTGGCGTAATAACTAATGTCCCTAAAGGTGCTTTCTATATTTTTCCTGATATCAGCAGTTTCTTTGGTAAATCTGATGGAGAAACTAAGGTTATGAATGCTGATGAATTAGCGATTTATATTTTAAATAAGGCCAACGTATCAGTTGTTACAGGAACAGCATTTGGCGCCCCTAACTGTATTAGAATTTCATACGCAGCTTCTGATGAGGAATTGAAAGAAGCCATGAAGCGAATGAAAAAAGTATTGGCTGAATTAAAGTAATAATTCTATGTTATTTAAACCTGTCAGGTTTAAATTGGGGAAAGCATCAATATTTGAAGGTAATGATGGTTTTGAAAAGAGCAAACCTGACAGGTTTCATTATCAATATAAACTAGGTGAACGGCAAATAATTATTTAGATGGTCATAAAGGATATTCCTAATCTTTTTAAGGCATTTCAAAAACTTAAGGTTTTGGTGATAGGCGATGTGATGATTGATGCCTATATCTGGGGCACTGTCTCTCGAATTTCACCTGAAGCACCAGTGCCTGTTGTGAATGTAAAGAAAAGAGAAAAAAGAATGGGGGGCGCAGCAAATGTTGCCCTCAATCTACTTTCTTTAGGTGCTGAACCAATTCTTTGCTCTGTTCTGGGAGATGATGATGAATCCTTGATTTTTCAGGACTTATTAAAAAACAGGAATATTACCGATAAAGGCCTAGTGAAAAGCAAGGACAGAATAACTACCATTAAAGAAAGAGTGCTTTCGGGTTCACAACATTTATTAAGGGTAGATTCTGAAAGCCTTGCACCTTTAAATGAACTAGAAGAGGAATTACTTTCAAACAAAATTATTGAATTGCTTCCTGAAGTGGATGTCGTAGTTTTTGAAGATTATGACAAAGGAACGATTAATGCTTCTGTTATTCGAAAAACAGTAGAAAAATCCAAAGCATTGGGAAAACCCATTGTGGTTGATCCCAAAAAGAACAATTTCTTTGACTATAAAGAAGTGGATTTGTTTAAACCAAATTTGAAAGAGTTACAAGAAGGAATGCATGTTGATTTCTCTAAATCAGATGATGTTAGTTTAAAAAAGCAAACAACACTTCTAAGAAATAGACTTTCTTCAAAAATGGTCATGACAACATTATCTGAAAGAGGGGTTTACATTCAAACAGATACAGAAGATGTGTTAATTCCTGCATTCAAACGTAGTATTTCTGATGTATCAGGGGCAGGAGATACCGTGATCAGTATTGCTTCATTATGTGTAGCACTTAAGCTAAATCCAGCTTTTACTGCTTCTTTATCCAATTTAGGAGGAGGAATTGTGTGTGAAGAATTAGGAGTAGTGCCAATTGATGCCAAAAAGTTGGAAGTAGAAGCAATAAAACATAATTTACAATTATAATAAATGTCTTAAAGCTTAAAGCAAAGCATTTCAATCAGCATGAAATTTTCTAGACTAAAAAACTCAATTACAGAATGGTTAAACAATGCCATTTACAACAGTAGATCTGCTGTATTGAGCACATTAGTTTCTCTTAAAGCTTTTATATGGCTTACAGCTGCGGTTTTGCTGTTCTTCGTTTTTGGTTTTGAAACGGAAGCGAATGAATTGGAACAAGTTTTCTTAGGTTTAGACATTGTTCTCATCATTTATTTCTTTTCTTTCATCATTCGACTTCTCTACGAATTTAGGAGGACTGAATTTCTGCTCAATAATAAACTAGAGGCTGTTCTGGTATTGATAATTCTAATTAATACTATTAGTAATTACTTTTTTGACAATCAAATTATAAAATATCTGGCAGACACCTTCGGTTTCAAAAACTATGAGGATGCTTATTTAACTTTAATTACCTTTTATTTTCTAGTGCTGATAGCGTATGAATTCGTTAAAGCAAGTACTGTATTGTCAAAACTGAAAACGAAACCAGCAAGAACCTTCATTTACAGTTTCTTGCTATTAATTGCTTTCGGAACAGGGGTTTTGATGCTACCTGCCATGAGTGTGAAAGATGGGCCTATGCCATTGATGGATGCTTTATTTACAGCAGTTAGTGCCAGTTGTGTAACAGGTTTAATAGTAGTGGATACTGCCACCTATTTTACCATGAAAGGTCAGTTTGTGATTATGATTTTATTTCAACTGGGTGGCTTAGGTATTATTTCATTTACCTCCTTTTTTGCTACTTTCCTGAAAAGTGGAGTGGGAATCAAACAGCAATTAATGTTACAAGATTTCTTAGTTAGTGAATCATTATTTTCAGCCAAAGGACTTTTAAGGAAGATTATTGCTATCACTTTAGTTATTGAAATTATTTCATTTATCCTGATCTTTTTTAGTTGGGGAGAAAGTGTTGAATTCAATTCAATGGGACAGAAAATATTCTTTTCTGCATTCCATGCTGTGAGCGCCTTTTGTAATGCTGGCTTTAGTTTATTCACCAATGGCTTATTTGAAAATGAAGTAGCGAATGGTTACATCTTGCACATTATCATTGCATTGACTTTAATATTAGGGGGCTTGGGATTTTCTTCTATTCAAGATCTTTTCTCAAGAAAGAACTTGAGAGATCGCTTCCAAAATCCATGGAAAGACTGGAATTTGAGTACTAAAATTGCGGTCTATACTTCTTTGGTTTTACTAGCTTCAGGTACAATAGTTTTTTACTTATTGGAGAGAGGAAATACACTTGATGAAAAGAACTTTATCGAATCCTTAATTACCAGTTTTTTCCAGTCAGCTACTGCAAGAACAGCAGGATTTAATACTGTTGATATAGGAGCCTTAAGAACACCAACCCTTATAGTGATGGCATTCTTAATGTTTGTAGGTGCATCCTCCGGTTCAGTAGGAGGTGGTATTAAAACCTCTACCTTTTATTTATTGATAGTTTCGGTATTTGCTACCTTAAGGGGACGATTAAAGATTGAAATTGACAGGAAATTCATACCAAAAGAGTTATTGTTTAAAGCCTTATCTATCTTTTTCTTTGCGGCTTCCCTTAATTTAATCGCTATTTTCCTGTTAACTATTACGGATAGTGATTATACCTTAATGCAATTGATTTTTGAGCAAGTATCCGCTTTTGGTACAGTAGGTTTAAGTACTGGAATTACAGCTGATTTATCCTTTGCGGGTAGAGTGATTATAATCCTTTCCATGTTTATTGGTAGAGTAGGAACCTTAACATTTGCACTAGCATTAAGTAGTAGAAAATCTACCCAGAGCTATAAATACCCTAAGGCTCATCTAATGGTAGGATAATTTATTTGAAGTCCAACTTGTTTTACTTTTTATGGGTCTTAACTTTGGTATATCAACCTTAAACTAAAAGTTATGAAATTTATTAGTTTAGCAATCATTATTGCTAGCGTTGGTTTTTGTACACCTAAGTGTGACGAAACAGCACCTTCCGATGTCTATACATTTCCAGATAATATGGAAGAATTAATCCCATATGAGAACCAGGAGAAATTTACGCTTGTCCATAATTCAGGTACTGAAATTCTTTTTGAGGTGCAAAGGAATTCAACTGTTGAAACTATAAGCTGTGATCACTGCTGTGATTATTTTACATATGAAAGCGAAGATTTAAGGGTATTTTCTGATTATCCATTTTATGATATCCAATTTAATATAAATGCTGAGGAGGAAGAAAATTACAGCTATGGTATTACTATTGGAAGAGAATACTTTTCATTAAATGAGAGAATACAAACTGTTGATTCAGTAAGAATAAAGGATCAGTACTTTCATGATGTATTTAAAATGAAAAGTGATAGCTATAGGGAGGAATATGAAATAGAAATAGATAGTTTGTATTTCAATTATTCTATTGGTATTCTTAAAATAGTGCAAGTAAATGGAGATACGTATGAGATTCAATAAATTATTTCTGTACGCTTCATTTTTGTTCTTGATATCGTGTAATGGCGCAATTGTGTATAAAGAATTTGATCTTCAGGCTGAAACAGAAGCTTGGATAGTTCAAGAAGATGATTTTAGTTTTCAAATGGTAGATGAAAATGGCATTGTCAACAATTGGAATCTGACAGAAGAAGATAATTATTATAGTGAGTCAAGTGGTACTTTTTTGTTTATCCCTACAGACAAGACAATGCGCGAAGTTCATTATCAGAAATTCAGAAGTGCCATTTTAGGAGATTTTAGTTTTAGTGCGGATGCAGGCTTTTCTGAGGTTAATCCCTGGATTTCATTTAATATGCCTCATTTGTATTTTGAATTTGATGCAGTAACTCATAAGCCAAATAGGTTATATTTATCCCCCAATAGTGGTGAGTCCTTTACCTGGGCTGATTATGAGGAAGTGGATCAACCTTTTGATTTTAAGGTAGTGACTGATTTAGAAATTAAGGGTGATACCTATCCAGAGGAAGTTGCAGTTTTCGAATTAATTGATCAGATGGGGATATTAGAATCAAAGAGTATTGTAAAATTTGCTTTTTCAAAAGATATAGGCCTTATCTACTTAGAGTTAAAAAGTGGCTTAAAATATTATAGAATTTAATTTTCAAAGTGTCATTCTGACATAAGAATTACTTTGGTCTTATTTTGGCTTAATCAGGCGTATGAAAAAAATCGAATTTTATAAATATCAAGGCACAGGAAATGATTTCGTGGTGGTGGATAATCGTGAGAAAAGCCTTGATAGAAATGATAGATCTATAGCACAAAACCTTTGTGATCGGAAATTCGGAGTGGGGTCTGATGGCTTAATTTTAATAGAAAACCATTCAGAATATGATTTTGAAATGGTGTTCTTTAATCCGGACGGTTCTCAAAGCATGTGCGGAAACGGGAGTAGATGCGCAGTAAAATTTGCTCAGTTTTTAGGCATTATTCAAAATGAAACTACTTTTCTGTCAACTGATGGTATTCATGAAGCTTCCATTGAAGGAGATATTGTACGCTTAAGTATGCATGATGTTGATCAAAGCAGAATGCAGGATTTTTCAGATCATTTAACCATCAATACTGGCTCCCCTCATTATGTTCTATTTACCAGTAATTTAAAAGATAAGGATATAAAGGAAGAAGGATCAGCGATTCGATACAGCAAAGAATTTGCAGCTGAAGGGATCAATGTTAATTTTGTTGAGAAGCAATCAGAAAGTGAAATTTCCGTTCGTACTTATGAGCGGGGAGTTGAAAATGAAACATTATCTTGTGGGACAGGAGTGACGGCTTGTGCCATTGCACATGTGATGCATGGCGGTAAATCTCCTGTTAAAATTGAAACCTTAGGTGGTAGCTTGAGTGTTGAATTTAAGCTAACTGAAGGAAAGGCAGAAAACGTTTATTTAATCGGACCAGCAAAGAAAGTTTTTAAAGGTGAAATCGAGCTTTAAAAATTCATATAAATCATAAAAAAGCGTGTAAATTAGCGCTTAGTTAAAAAATATTACAGCAAAAAAGCATGTTTGACTTTATAGCAAAAGGACTAACCAAAGTATTCGGAACCAAATCCGATAGAGATATAAAAGAAGTTTTACCTCTAGTAGAACAGATCAATAAAGAATTTGCGCAATTAAAAGACTTATCTCATGATGAGTTGAGAGCCAGAACGAATAGCGTAATGGATAAAATCAATCAATATTTAAAAGAGATTGATGATCAAATTGCTGCACTTCACACTAAGGTGGATGAAAATCCTGATATGGATTTACACACCAAGGAAGATTTGTTTAATCAGATCGATGATTTAGAAGAAAAAAGAAATGAAAAGTTGGAGGAGGTGCTACTAGACGTACTTCCTGAAACTTTTGCCATAGTAAAAGACACAGCCAGAAGATTCATGGAAAATGAACAGCTGGAGGTTACTGCTACTATGTTTGATAAAGAAATGTCCGGTAAAGCTGAACATGTTAACTTAAGCGGTGATAAAGCCATCTGGAATAACAGCTGGAAAGCGGCAGGAAATGAAATGACCTGGGGTATGATGCATTATGACGTCCAGCTTATTGGGGGTATCGTATTGCACAAAGGTAAAATTGCGGAGATGGCTACGGGTGAAGGTAAAACCCTAGTGGCTACTTTACCAGCCTTCCTAAATGCATTAGCAAAAAGAGGGGTTCACGTGGTAACGGTTAATGATTACCTTGCAAAGCGTGACTCTGAATGGATGGCGCCTATCTATCAATTTCATGGAATATCTTGTGATTGTATCGATAAATACCAGCCTAACTCTGAAGAAAGAAGAGCGGCCTATCAATCAGATATTGTGTATGGTACGAATAACGAATTTGGCTTCGATTATTTGAGAGATAATATGACGCGTGAAACCAAAGAGTTGGTACAAGGTAAACACCACTTTGCTATGATTGATGAGGTAGATTCTGTATTAATTGATGAGGCTAGAACTCCATTGATTATTTCAGGTCCAGTACCTAAAGGAGATGTTCACGAATTCGATCAGCTAAAGCCAAGAATTGAAAAGCTTGTTACGGAACAAAGAAAATTAACGGCTAATTATTTACTTGAAGCTAAAAAGCTCATCAAAGAAGGAAATGAAGAAGAAGGTGGATTAGCTTTATTTAGAGCTTACAGAGGTTTACCAAAGTATAAGCCATTAATTAAATATTTAAGTGAGCAAGGTATCCGTCAGATTCTACAAAAAACGGAAAATATTTATTTAGCAGATAATGCTAAAAGAATGCCTGAGGCGGATGAGCCATTGTTATTCACCATTGAAGAGAAAAATAATAATATAGACCTTACTGAAAAAGGGATTGACTTAATCACCAGAGACGGTGAAGATTCTAAATTCTTTATCCTTCCTGACATTGGGGTTGAAATTGCACAACTTGAGAAGGACGAATCTTACTCTAATGAGGAAATGTTAGAGAAAAAAGAGGAGCTGATTAAAGATTATTCCGTTAAAGCAGAAAGAATTCACACGGTAAACCAGTTACTAAAAGCCTATACTTTATTTGAAAAGGATACGGAATATATTTTAGTAGATGGTAAGGTAAAGATTGTAGATGAACAGACAGGTCGTGTGATGGAAGGAAGAAGATATTCTGACGGACTACACCAGGCGATTGAATCTAAAGAAAATGTAAAGGTTGAGGATGCTACTCAAACCTATGCGACTATTACCTTACAGAATTATTTCAGAATGTACCACAAATTATCAGGTATGACCGGTACTGCAGAAACAGAAGCGGGTGAGTTCTGGGATATTTACGAATTGGATGTGGTGGTTATTCCTACTAACAAACCAATTGTAAGAGACGATAGACAAGATAAAGTGTATAAAACGGTTCGCGAGAAATTCAATGCCGTAACTGAAGAAATTGTAGCCATGAGTGAAGCTGGAAGACCTGTTTTGGTTGGTACTACTTCCGTTGAGATTTCTGAGATCTTAAGCCGTATGTTGAATATGCGTAAGATCAAACACCAGGTATTGAACGCAAAACAACACGCTAAAGAGGCAGATGTAGTAGCAGAAGCTGGTAAACCAGGTACAGTTACTATTGCCACTAACATGGCGGGTCGTGGTACCGATATTAAGCTAGCTAAAGAGTCGAAAGAGGCAGGAGGTTTGGCCATAATCGGTACTGAAAGACACGAATCAAGACGAGTAGATAGACAGTTAAGAGGTCGTTCAGGTCGTCAGGGAGACCCAGGGTCATCTCAATTCTTTGTTTCCTTAGAGGATAACCTAATGAGGATGTTTGGTTCGGATAGAATTGCCAAGTTGATGGATAGAATGGGACTGGAAGAAGGAGAGGTAATCCAGCACTCTATGATTTCTAAATCAATTGAAAGAGCACAGAAGAAAGTAGAGGAAAATAACTTTGGTACTCGTAAGCGATTATTGGAGTATGATGATGTGATGAATTCGCAGCGTGAAGTAATTTATAAGAGAAGAAAGAATGCACTTTACGGAGAAAGGCTTCAGCTTGATATCATGAATATGTTGTTCGATACCTGCGAGGATATCGTGAACAACGCAAAAGCTACCAATGCTTTTGATGATTTCAGATTAAGCATCTTAAGTACTTTCGGTGTTGATTTTGAGATCACTCAAGAAGAATTTGATAGCATTAAGGAGGCAGAACTTACTGCAAAGTTATATGATTATGTTTACAGCTCTTATAAGGCTAAAAACGAGAAAATTAGAGAAAAAGCTTTTCCTATCTTAAAAGATATTTCTAAGAATAAAGGGGCTACCGTTAAAGATATATTGGTGCCTTTCACGGATGGTAAAAAGCAGATTGGGGTAGTAACCAATCTTGAGAAAAACTTAGAGACGGAAGGCCATGAAATGATCCTATCAATGGAGAAAATTTCTACTCTTGCTGTGATAGATGAAAATTGGAAAGAGCATCTTAGAGAAATGGATGACTTAAAGCAATCTGTGCAGAATGCGGTTTATGAGCAGAAAGATCCGTTACTCATTTACAAATTCGAAGGTTTTGAATTGTTCAAACGCTTTATCGGTAAATTAAATGAAGATATTAGCTCATTCATGATGAAACTTGATCTACCAGTTCAGGATAGTTCTGAAGTTCAAGCTGCAGCGCAACGCAGACAGAAACAAAACTATAAGGAAAGTAAGGAAGAATCAGGTTCTGTATTAAGTGGAGGAGGTCAGAATAAAAATAGACCAGCAGTTGATAAACAGATGCCTGCAAAATCTGAAAAGATTGTGGGAAGAAATGATAGAGTAAGCGTACAATATCAGGATGGAAGTGTGAAGAAAGATGTTAAGTTTAAGACGGTAGAAGAGGACGTTAAAAACAATAAATGTGTATTGTTAGATGAATAGGTTTGGAAACATCATAGCGGTAATCACTTTAGGCTTCTTTATTTGGGGCTGTGTAACTACTCAACAAACTTCCACTGCCAGTAAATCTTACAGTGAGGACTTAAGTCTATATCGGCCTAAAGTAGATACTTCTGTTAGCATGGAAGTAGAAAAAGCGAACTTTAGAAAAACGAGTGACGATTTTACAGCTCAAGCAGATGTTACTGAGCTATTGAATAAGAAGCTTGATACTTTAGCGGAGAATAATAAAGAGATTCGCTATGTAAATGGGTATTCTATACAGATTTACAGTGGAAGCAGCAGTGCAGAAGCCTATCAAGCAAGAGATACGGCAAGAGTCGTCTTACCTGAAATCAGAACAGATGTGGAATACCGACAACCCATTTATAAGGTGAGGGTAGGTCGCTTTACTGAAAGATTGGAGGTGCAGAGAACTTTATTGAAGTTAAAACCTAAGTTTCCAAGTGCTATCTCAGTACCTCAAAGAATTTATATTAATTAAGAAGAAATAATTAAAACCTGTCCAGGTTTATGACGCTCCATCATAACTGATTCAAGCGTCCGCTTGGATCAATCCAATCATGGATCGTTAAAACCTATCAGGTTACATTTTAGAAAGTAGTGGATTATAAGTAGTTTTCTCTAGCGGGATAAAATAATATTTCTATCACCATCTTCTGGATGATGATGATTGATGGTGCCTCTGGCATTGGATATTTCAGTAATAATTTTTTTCGCTTCAGCGAAAACTCTTTTGTTTTCTTTTGCATCTGTTGTGGTTAAACAATAATTATTTATTAATCTGTACTAACGTTAGAAAACTTTCACCGCAAAAGTGATAAGAGAACACAAAAGAAAATAACCAAGGTTATTTTTTTATATTGAATAAAGTATGAGGTAGCTAAACTCAACTTAGTTTAATTGGTTATTCAATAGATTTCAGTCGGTGTACCACAGATTGGAATATAGAAAGCTGGAAACCCATTAAAAATTTCCAGCCTAAGACTTAAAATCAAAATATAAAATGGATTTAAAATCAAGGATTCAATCATTAGCTAAAAGTCAATTTGAGGAAGTAAAAGGATTAAGAGAGCACTTACATGCTAATCCTGAGTTGTCTTTTGAAGAATTTGAAACAGCAAAATTCATCAGCAAAACGCTAACAGATTGGGGAATTGATCATCAAACCGGAGTTGCCGATACGGGTACAGTAGTATTGATTAAAGGTAAAAACTCAGACAGTAAAGTAACGGCTTTAAGAGCAGATATTGATGCCCTTCCCATAAAAGAGCAGAATGAGGTACCTTACAAGAGTAAAAATGAGGGCGTGATGCATGCATGTGGGCATGATGTACATACTTCCTGCATGCTAGGTGCAGTTAAAATATTAAATGAACTTAAGGACCAATTTGAAGGGACTATAAAAGTATTATTTCAACCAGGAGAGGAAAAAGTACCGGGTGGTGCTTCAAAAATGATTAAAGAAGGAGTTCTTAAAAATCCTGATGTTAATAATATTATTGGGCAACATGTGATGCCATTAATTGATGCTGGTAAAGTGGGTTTCCGTTCTGGTATGTATATGGCCAGTACCGATGAACTTTATCTTACTATTAAAGGAAAAGGCGGTCATGGTGCTATGCCTGAGCAAAATGTTGACCCCGTTATCATTTCAGCCAATATATTAGTGGCATTGCAACAAATTGTGAGTCGACACGCAAGCCCTAAAGTGCCTTCCGTAGTTTCTTTCGGGAAAGTAATAGCCGAAGGTGCTACTAATGTTATTCCTAATGAGGTTTATATAGAAGGAACATTCCGAACTATGGATGAAGAATGGAGAGCTGAAGCGCATAAAAGAATGCGAAAAATGATTGAAGGCATGGCAGAAAGCATGGGGGCTACTGCTGATTTTGAAATCAGAAAGGGCTATCCATACCTCATCAATGAACCTGAATTGACCGATAGAGCAAAAGCCAATGCCATAGAATATTTAGGAGAAGAAAATGTGGAGGATTTAGACCTCTGGATGGCAGCAGAAGATTTTGCTTACTTCTCTCAAGCCACAGATGCCTGTTTCTACCGATTAGGAGTTAGAAATGAAGCCAGAGGCATTACTTCTTCCGTTCACACCCCAACTTTTGATATTGATCCTGTCGCTTTAGAGACCGGCATGGGTTTAATAGCTTGGTTGGCCATAAAAGAATTAGAGAGTAAGTAATTTTCTTTAGAGAGACTATAGGATTTATAACTGTAGATTTATACGTTTATTAAACGTTTAATTACTACTTCTTTCTAGAAAAACTATCCTCATCTCCCTTCTAAAGAGCTTTTTGAAGCTAACTTAATTATTAGTAGATTGCTGAAAAATAAAAAGTAGATACGTGTACCTCGAGGTGCACGTGTTCAATTGTTGTAGAGCATAATGGAGTTCAGAATAGACATATATAACCAAATAAGGAATGAACATATGCAAGTTCAATCGGAATATTGTATTTATTCAGCTTTATATGAAACAGGTGAAACAATAGAAAATATTGTTGATGACTTGCATAAGGGAGAAGCCCTTGCGATTGAATTAATTTGGCCAGATAACGACTTACCTTTAATTAGATTTGAAAATTTATTTGGTGAGGGAGATCGCGGAGTAATCAATGATTTGAACAAGAAGTGCAAACTTATTTCTAAAAATCAGGATGATTTTGAATTAATATCTGGTTCTGACATTATAATATCTATTGGTGAAATAGACTCAATGACCGATGAAGATGCAGATGAACTCAAAGAATTTATACGCCAAGAATTCTCAATTGATATTCATTCTTTAACCAAAACGGTATCTATTTACGAATGGGGAGCAAGTGGATATTTTGTTGATTTTATAATAAACCTAACTGCAGGATTTAGTCAGGCAGGGATGCAAAAAGTTTATAAATTCTTAAAAACCAAAGGTTATGACTACGCACAAGTAGATCAATTTGACTTAAGTAAAGTCAAGAAATATTTAGAAAAAAACTATGAAATTAACCCAACTAACCTAAAACTAAAGTCAACAAGAACCTATGAAAATGGTAAAACTAAATTAGTTTTTTCATCAAGGTATACTGATTACACAATTACTATTGATAATAAATCAAATGTCTTGGAGAGTCATGTAAGACAGCTTAACCAAACCAATATATAAACACTCGTAATATACAATGCAGAAAATAGATTACGGAGATGTAAATAAATTTTTAGTATCAATCGGACTTGTACTTATTGGGTTAGCAATCTTAGCTCCATATCTTTATTTAAAAGAAGACTTTGGTATTTATATCACAAAGGAACAGTTGTTAAAATTTGAAGAGCCTATTAAAAACCTGATTATTAACAAACAATTTCAAATAACAAAAATACAGCGTTTAGTACCTTGGGCATCTCTTGGACTACTAATCTTAGGACTAACCTCTAGTATAATTGGACTAGTAAGATGGTTTAAAAGACAGGCGAAGATTGATGAAAAGTTTGACAAAGAAATTCAGAAGCTCGACTTAGAGATAGAAAGTTTAACTCCAGAAGAAAAAATAGAAAAAGCAAAAAATGAAGTCCAAGAAATTCAGTTAGCAGAGCAGCTAGAATTCGAAGATACTCAGTCTAATATAAGTCATTCTTCGAATAAGCCTTATTTAGATTATATGAAGATCGAAAATCAATTATATAATCTATTTAAAAATCTAAAAAGCCCTAATTTTGAAATTTATTCTGAACAAAAGTTAGGAGGTATATTCAATATTGATATGCTCCTGAAAGCAAATACAAACAAATTCTCAGATAGATTAATAGAAATTAAATATTATAAAAACAAACTCCCTGTAATTAGTATTCAAAAATCGTTAGATCAACTAAATACATATATTTCTTATTACAAGAAAACAACTAATAAACGTGTAATACCAATCTTATTAATAGTATATAATTCAGAAAATAATAGTGATGATATAATCCATTCATGCGGGGACAGAATAAATAAGTACTCAACTGACATTCCTAATCTTCAAAGATTAAAAGTGGAATTTATCCCAGAGCACGAACTGCAATCTTTTAATGTTTCTAAATTATTAAAAAGGTAAACGCTCTACAACATAACCTATGAAAGAATGGGGTTTTATCGGTCAGGAAAGTTTGGTGGCACTTGGAAAGTCCGCCACAAGTTTTAAATTTAAATCAAGGCGTGGCTATGTGCGAAACGAGAGGTTAGTGCTTCTAATCCCCACTCATCATAGCTAGGCGTTGAAATTAATTGTGGTACGGTAAAGAGACATCGTTTACAAAGTTAAAGGGACATAGTTTACACTTTTTAAGCAGTAATTTGATTAAAAAATCAGATTGCTATGCCTTGGAAAGAAACAAGAACTATGGAACAGAAAGTAGAATTTATTTGTGAGTGGCGTACTCAGAAGTACAGCATCACCGAACTTTGTAAAGCATTTAATATCTCCAGGCCAACAGCCTATAAGTTAATAAATCGCTTCCAAAATGAAGGACTGGAAGGGCTTGTAGAGCAGTCTAGAACGCCTCGGGCTCATCCTAATAAAACCAGTGCAGCGATTGAAGAAAAAATCATTCAAATAAAGGAAAAGTATGCACGCTGGGGAGCTAAAAAGATTAGGAGATTATTGTTTAACGAATGCTGCAAGGAGGATGTACCCAGTGTGGTTACAGTTCACAAAATCCTTAACCAGCATGGGTTTGTGAAGCCTCAAAAAAGGCTCAGGAGAGTGAAGCCTGTTTTCCCCATATTTGATCCTCAGGAATGCAATGAAGTTTGGAGTGCTGATTACAAAGGGAAGTTTTTAATGGGCAATAAAATATACTGCCATCCCTTGACAATTGCAGACTCCAGGAGCAGGTTTTTGTTTACAGCCAAAGGACATTATAAAGAGAACTTAAAGGCAGTTAAAACAGAGTTTACAAGGGTTTTTAGGCAATATGGGATCCCAAAGCAAATCCATACTGATAATGGAAGTCCGTTCGGATCGGTAGCTTCCATTCAGCGCTTTACCCAGCTCTCTTATTGGTTCATTGAATTAGGTATAATTCCTGTATTTTCTGATCCTGCACACCCGGAACAAAACGGCAGACATGAACGCATGCACCGTGATTTAAAAGCCTCTTGTGCAAAGCCTTCAGCCTACGATTTGAAGGCACAGCAAAGACGCTTAAACAACTTTGTAAAGGAATACAATCATGTACGTCCACACGAAGCTTTAGGGATGGAAACCCCAGCTTCTGCACATAGCTTTTCAACCCGCCCTTTCCCTGAAAAGATACTCGTTTATGACTACGATTCAGACATGAAAGTGTTAAAGGTAACGCAAAACGGAGCCGTGCGATGGCGGTCCTATTACTGGGTATATCTGACAGCAGCTTTAAAGGGAAAATATGTGGGAGTGCTAGATATGGATAATGGAATTTGGAGGGTATTCTATAGAAGCTTATTTTTAGGATACTTTGATGAAAAACATTTAAGAGACAAACAAAAATCAATAAGGCTGAGCCAAAATATAGTGTAAACCCTAACCTTTAACTTTTGTAAAGCATGTGCCTTTACAAACAATAAACTTTAGAAACATTAAAGCTTCGATTCCTTATTAGTTTTCATCAAAAAAATCAGAACAAGATCTTATTAATTCTTTGTAATCGTTTGGGAATTTTTCTGTTATCGGAAGCGTAAAATAAATTGTAATTGCTGGAGAATTTTGATGTAGCGTACTATCAAAACCTATATTTTTAAACTTAAAATTTCTAAATTTTAAAGATTGTTGATAAACATCCTTATTTAACAAATTTTCAAAAGCCTTAACTACCCAATTAAACCGAGTTCTATTCGGAAAAGAATAATAAACTTCACGTATTTCTTCTTTACTTTCTTGAAACCAAACCCCAAAGTGATGAACAAATTGTTCTGCCTTGATTAACTTTTCCAAAAAAGGCATTAAATCGCCATGAGTCACAGAAAAAGTATGATTTAAATCAAAACTTTTGTAATAAACATAATTACAATTGTCATAGTGCATTTGATTTTTCCAGCGGTAGCAATCAATATGAGAAACGCCTTGATGGTGAATATACAAGCATTTTTCAAGTAGGTTTATATCAGGTATTCTTATACCTTGATACATTGATGTAGCGAAAGAATGTTTATGTATTCGAATTAGCTCCTCTGGGCAATTTAACTTGTGAAGTAACTTATTTAAGTTTTGATATGCATTATAATCTTCATTTGGGTAAACATATAGGGTAGGTTTATTGCGAAGCTCAAACTTATCTGCGGTTAAAGTAACCGACCATTCTAAATACTGTTTTGCTTTGGGATCATGTAATTGATTTAATAAATTAAAAGAATGATATGCTAATGTTTCATTTCTGCTTTGTTTCATAAATGATGTAATAAGACGACTTAATTTAATATATCGGTGTAACTCGAATGAATTACACCGAATGAAAAATATAGTTGTATTGCTACCAGTGATCCCAATGAGTCACTGCATGCCAAATGCTTTTGGCAGCACTTGCAAATGCTCCACCAATGGCGTTAAAAGCACTTTCGATGGCGCTATCAGCAAAACCAGCTGCACTTAAGATATCCTTAATAGCTGTTGGTGCTAAGCCAAATACCGAATTAAGAGCAGTAGCGATATCTTGTACACCAAAACCAATACCTTTTAAAGCAGCTGTTACTACCGTGTCGGAGGCTCCAATTCCATCTTTTAGTGCTGTAGCAATTTCATTAGCAGATGCCGAAAATGCATTTTGAATTCCTGACGCAATTTCATCAACTCCATATCCAACACCATGCATTATCGAAGCAACTTCAGTTTCTGATTGATTGAACGCTGTTTTTAAACCTTGAGCAACATCTTTAACCCCTTTAATAACTTCGTTTTTTACAAATCCAGCCCATTTGGATGCATTTAAAATAAATGCTTTGAATATATCACCCGCGTGAACTAATACATATTTACCCACAGCATCAATTAAAGCTGAAATAGAGTTTATATTAACATCAGCATTGAAAGGGCCAAAACTTAAGTCTAAGCCTTCAAAAGTAAATCCTCCCTGAACACCAAATCTTACATCAGAAGTAGATGTTGAAATAGCCAAACCTAAGTCACATGCTGCATCTAGGTCTATTGATCCCAAACTGAATCCTGCCACAGAAGGTAGGGGAACATTTAGGTCAATTCCATAGGTGAACTTACCAGAGAAATTGTGGTAGTCTTCCAACCTACATTGCATTTTAGTTTCCATTACCGCACCATAGTCAAGCTCAAATGAAATACCATCCTTACTGATCTCAGCATCAATTTTCTCGTTTACTAGTTCGAATAAACTGATTTCAGCATCTAAAGAAAAGTAAGGAGAGGATGAAGTACTTAAAGTCATGGATGGTCCGCCAGCTGCAATAATTTGTTTGCTTGTTGCATTAGCAATTACTTTCTTTTCTGCTGCAGTTTTAGGAATGGTATTGTTTGGAATAGGATTACCATTAACATCATACTTAAGGTTGATTGCCTTACCATTTCCTGTTAATTTTAATAGCTTACCAAAGCTTAGTGGAGACATAGTAATATCGCCTGATATTCCTGAGCTTAGATCGATTTGCAGGTAACCATAAAACTGAAGATCAAGAATGCTCATGTATGCACTAAAACCATACCCCACCTTTGTTAACGAGCCATCGGGAAGAACAAGTGGCTCCATTAAATTTTCGGCCCAAGTGAAGGATAAATCTTGAAATGAAACAGGTAAATCTAAGTTGATTGTCGTGTTTGTAAACAATGTGATAAGCTCACTTAAATCCAGTTTTGGAACGTAAAACGATAAATATACCGGGTTAGGAACTTCTTCTTCCATTTCACAAATAATAGCAAATTTATCATCTGTAAGTGGAACTTGTCCTTTATTACCAATATGGAAGGTTCCTTCCACACCAATAGCAAAACCAGGTGGTTCAAAAATTACTCCTAAACCAACCCCAAAACTATCAAAATGTAGTCCCTTAATTCCTGGAGGGGTTAATAAACTTGTAGTATTTCCTTTAAGATTAACACCAACTTCGGCCTCAATGTTATCTATTGTCATAGCTATATCAGCATCAATAGTAGGGCTTTTAAAAATGTTAAATGGAATTTCAGCTTTTACCTCAAATACAACAAACTTAAATAAAGGGTTTAAACTCAGTAAAATAGTTGGTTGATCAATATCGAATGTTTTTCCTCCTCCAATTGGTATTTTAATATCATCAAGAGTGAATTTTAAACAAGTAGAACCAGTAGCTAGTCCACCATCATAAACGAACTCAATTCCAAATGTAATTTCTGGGCTTGGTAAAAACGATAAAACATGAGCTAAAACACCATCGGCCAATGTAACATCATTGATGTTTAATTTACCCCCAACCATGATTGCCTCAGAATTTTCCGAGCAATTGAAGTTGGAAACTGTTACATCTGGAATTCCAGGTGGCCAATCGAACCCCATATATTTAGCTAAGCTACTTAAACTATAAACCTGCTGTTGTGGAGGTTTATTTTTGGTTTCAGGTGTACGTGCAATAGCTACTACTGCTAACATGTATGAAATGAAAGTACAAGTCTGATAGTCTGTAGTTCCTTTAAAGAAATCATTTACCTTTTTTGATGTTCCTTTTCCTCCTTTTAAAATAGCTTGGAATGCCACACATTGAGGGTCGGATGGGGAGTCCTGTAGTAATTTGATAAACGCATTGGTTGAATTCATTATAGCTACATCTGCCTCCGTAACAGTAAAAGTTTGGGCTTCTATTCCCATAGAGAAAACTCTAGTGATGGGGTTGTAGTTATTATCGTAAACAATGTATGTTGAAATTGGACCGTGTATAGGTTCAAAAGTTTGATTTGCACCTGCTGCAACCTTTGAAATGCTTGTTAAAGTCCCAAAAAAGTTGGAGAGGTTTTTATCCTGTGCATCATTTTGGAACGCATCATAAACAACTATTCCTTCTTGCAAAGAGTTGGTGATTGTAATTTTTGAATAAGACATATCTTATGTATTTGTGGGGATTGAAGTTTTAAAGGTTTATGTAGCTTTCTACTCCAATCCCGTTTTGTTAGTAATTAGTTGGATTAAACACTTTTAATGACTTCTTCATTGCCAATGCTTTCTTCATATTCGTCAAGTGTAGTAGCTTCTTCTGGAGATTCATATTCCGCATCAATACCTTCCCATGTTTCACTATCAGTTTGAGCGGTTTCAATGGCTTCTTGAGAAGCCTCCATTTGCTCTCTTAATGATTCTTGATGTTTGGCATCAATTTCTGTAACGGCCTCGTTTAAAGCTGCCTTGGCGGTTGATACTTCTTTGATTGCATCTACAATTCCTTTTCCGTCTTCAA
This sequence comes from Marivirga arenosa, assembly GCF_030503875.2. Classification (NCBI taxonomy): domain Bacteria; kingdom Pseudomonadati; phylum Bacteroidota; class Cytophagia; order Cytophagales; family Marivirgaceae; genus Marivirga; species Marivirga arenosa. The sequence goes on from NZ_CP129968.2 coordinate 848,160, forward strand.
CTGCTGTTTTAGCTGCTTCAACTTTAGCTGCTAAGTCTTTAAATGCTGCTTCAAATTTTTCATTAGGAACTAAACCTTTATCTGTAATTTCAATTTTAATGTCCGTAATTAGTTTATCTACAGTGTCAAGAGATGTGTCTAAGGATTCCTTAGAAGGAGTAACAAGCTCAGCTTTTATTTGAGCTACTTGTGTTTTTAAACAAGTCAGTAAGTCTGCATCAGTAATTTCAATAAATGGTTTATCTACAATTGCACTTATCTTTGCTTTTAAAGCATCGCTCAATGTTGCAGGAGAGGCTTTAGAAGTAGTAATCCCTCTTAAAGATTCTTGGTTAAGAATAGCATCATTAGCAATTATGCTTAAATGTGAAGCTCTAATTCCATCTGGGTAGTGTGGAGTGTCCGTCACTAAATTCCCTGTGTGCAATGCTCTACTTCCTGTACTAAAGTCAGTTCTTGAAGTATCGTAAGTTCTCAAACCAGGTGCTGGCTCTGTAGCTAGTTTTGTTCCGTCAAAGTATAATTCTCCGTCAACAATATTCCATTTATTGGATTTAGTATCTAGTCTTTCGTTTGAAAAACCTACGTATCTTTTCTCGCTGAAAAAAGCGCCTGTTCCACCGCTATCACCTCCCGATGAACTTGGGTTTCTCCCTAGTTCTAGCCTTACTCTTACAAACTTACGAGTCACTGTGTCATATTGGTAGTAAGAAGAGAATTTACCACTCCCTGGTTTGAATTGCCCTTTAGATGGGTCTGTGTTCCATGTAATAATCATGATAATTTGTTTTTAAAAGCACTGCAGTATTTGCAGTGCCTATGTGTTGAAAATTTGTTTTATCCTTCCATTGGAATTTCGTCAGACGAAGGCCAATCATCATCTTCAGAATCGAATCCAGAATCGTTAGATTCATCTTCCATTTCGTTATCGTGCTCTTCTTGAGCGCTATCCAATGCATCAGATTCGTTGGCTGCATCACTAACAGCATCCGATGATTCTTGTAATGAGTTAGTTTCCCATTCGGCCATTTCACCTTTACCGTTTTCAATAGCAGTATCCATATTTTTTGCAGCATCAGAAAGCTCGGTACTTGCATCAGAGAAGTCTCCGTTTTCAATTTTTTCTTGAGCGTCCTTAAAAGAGTTGTCCAAGTCTGATACTGCATCCTCATAATCCTGAGTAGGAGTGTAGCCATCTTGAACTTGTTCTTGAATTTCAGATTGAATAGAATCCATTGTATCAGTCATAGTTTCAGTCATAACGTCCTCTTGTAATGATTCAGATGTAGCGGAATAACTGTCTGATACTTCGCTAGCATCTGTATCGAAAGTAGACTCTTGACTACTTGCTTCTGATACTACATCTGAATCTGGAGTTGAATTGATTGTTGATTCTTGTGATTCAAAATCAGATTCTGAGTTAGCGTCTTCTTTAGCTTTGTTTATTTTCTCTTTAGCAGACTTGAACATTTTAGAAGCAAAATCTCCTAACATCAATAATCCAACTAATAGGCCAACACTTTGACAAATTTTCCCAAATGAAGCATCAAAAGATGATTGTTGTTTTTTCTTTGCTGGTTTACCTGGGATTTGACGAGCTGTTTGAGAAGAAACAACTTGTTTACCTGCAACTGTACCAGTTACTGTTGGTCCAACGATATAGTTTGAAACCGGAGTTCCGTTTTTCATGCTTGTTTGAATAACGTTCATCCAAACTGGAGTAAGAGACACTGCAACATCTTGTCCTGGATTACTGTCACCCATTGTACCGTCTCCATTCATTACAACTGTTGTTGTTTGAGGAGGGCTTGAAAAAACAGGATTTCCTTTAGCATCTTGGCTACAAAGTTTTAATGTAGCAGTATTGGCTGTTGCTGATGATTCAATGTTCAACGTAGCAATTAATACAGGAACGTAAGTTGAAGGAGGGTTTTTAGGAGCAGCTTCATATAAGAAGTATGGTCCTTGCCATCCCGAAGTATTCATTTGCAACCACGTTAAAATTGCATTCCATGAACTGAGTGTACAGTTTTTAAAGTTTTTTGTTCCTGTGAAAAAGCTGTTTACATCATCAACACTTCCTTTTTTTAATGCTCCATAAAGGTTTTTTGTAAGTGCTGAGTTAGGGTTTGCCATTGCAAATCTGTGGAATAAAAACGATTGAATCATTGATTGTTCATCACTTGAATCAACTGTAAATGCCAATGGAGGAGGGTTTCCAAAGCTAAACTGAACAGCAGCCATTACTTTAATAGGGAATCTGTCGAAGTAAAAGTTGTTTAAAGACTTAATTACTCCTGAGTTTGTAGCTTCTAATTGTGAAGCTTCACGAATAGTTTGAACACTTGTTGTTACACCTGGAGCTACTGTAGCCAATTTAGTATAGGTGTAAGGAACTGTTTGTCCTTTTTTTTCTTCATTAAATACATCATAAATATCTATGCTGTATGATAACTTGTTGGTAATTTTAACTTGCGGAAATTTTGTTGTTTTCTTAGCCATTACCGTTGAACTTTGCGATTTCATATTAGAAAATTAATTTAATCCCCTACTCTGTTTAAAATTGGCTTTTCGGAATCCGCCTTGGTAATCACAAACTAATAGTAGCCACTCAATCGAATTATTTGTTTTTGATTATATTGCTAATGTCTGATGTTATTAGAATAGATTTTAGAGTATATACACCCCTTTTAAAAACTAGGTATTTATACCTAATCTTATTATTATCTAGTATTTGGTGATCCAAAATTGAGAAATTAATGACTTGAGTTATGGCGAAATGTCAAGAGTATCTGATATTAGTACATAAGCGCACTAATTCTATGTAAAAAATAAAAAGGCAAAACAGAATATAAACGTAATAGAGGTTTATTGCTTCAATACAAGTTTTGTAAGTGGTAACAGGAAATATTATAGAATTTAATTCCTATATTATAATTATGTAAACCGTTGTATGTATTTAAAAAAAAATGATTAAAACTGAAAACTTCCATAAGGTTGAAATTACCTCTCAAGAAGAACTCAGGTCATGGTTATTGAAAAATCATGATCAATCTGAAAGTGTTTGGCTTGTTACCTACAAGAAAAGTGAGCCAGACAAGTACCTTTCAAGGTGGGATGTACTTGATGAGTTGATATGTTTTGGATGGATTGACGGTATTAGACGAAAGCTTGATGATAAAAAAACTATGCAATTAATATCGCAAAGAAAAGTTGAGCATTGGGCGAAGACCTACAAAGAGAGAGCTGCTAAACTTATTGACCAAGGTAAAATGCATAAATCGGGTCTAAAGACAATAGAAGACTCAAAATTGAACGGACTTTGGAATTTTATGGATGATGTTGATAATTTAGTTGTTCCCGAAGACCTCTCTCGGGAGCTTTCAAAACTTGAGGGAGCTTCAGAGTTTTTTAATTCAATAAATCCTTCGAGTAAAAGATTTGTCCTAAGATGGATTAAACTTGCTAAGACCGATAAAACAAGAAAAAATAGAATCAAGCAGATTACTGAACTATCTTCAAAAGGAGAAAAATTATCAGGAAGTTAAAAAAACAATAACTACAGCTAAAATCACATTAAACCCATTTGCTCACTACCCTAAAGTCGATTCTTTGCTGAATAGCCCATTACTTAGATTCTCTTTTTATCGCCAATTCATGATTAAGTGCACAGTTTCTTTCCGGTAATTTCTGTAAGTCAAGCTCCAAAAGCTTACTTAATTTGCCTATCGTTTCAGCTCAGAGAATGCCTATTTTATTCTATTTAGTTAGTAGCAGTACAACAGCCAAAAAATATCATGTATTAATGTAGATCTATAAAGAAAGCATGATTATCATAGCGCTATCAATTTTTATAACTATTATTTTTCCTTAAAAATCGTAATTTTTATTACATTCGATATTTAATTCTCATGCTGCCAATGAGATATGAAGTTTAATGAGGTAATCAATTTATGCTGCGGGTAAAGTTTTTATTGTTAATTATCATTTGTAGTTCTGCCTTACATGCACAAAATTTTAGGAAAAGTCTTAAAAGAGGCGATCATTATCTAAATATTAATAATTATAGCAAAGCCATAAGGTATTATAAAGAGGCTTTAAAATATAAGCCAGGGAATGCGGAGGCTACTTACGGACTGGGGTTATCCTACTTATTCGACTTTAAAAATGATGGGGCACTAAAAGAGCTTACTTTAGTGTGGCAACTCAATCCTGATATTGGAAATAACATAGAATATTATTTGGGTTTAGCTCATCAATACGATTATAATTTTGAAGAGGCTATTAAGTATTACAGACTTTTCGGAGAAAAGAAAAATAGAAACCGCTATGAAGCTGATTTACAAATTGAAGAATGCCTAATTGCCGATTCTTTATATAAAAACCCTCGATCTGTGGTGGTTGAAAATCTCGGTCAATTGGTTAATTCACGCTACCATGATTATACACCTGCCTTAATGGCTGATGGAAAAACGCTTTATTTTACATCAAACAGAGCAGGTTCTACTGGTGGTTTGAAATTAGATGATGGTACTTTTTATGAAGACATATATAGCTCTAGCCTACAGAATGGACAATGGAGCAAACCTCAAAAACTAGATAGGAACATAAACGGCAATTACCACGATGCAATAGCATCTGTATCTCCTGATGGAAAAACGCTTTTTGTCTATTCTGAGGAAGGCAACGGAGATATTTATTTTTCAAATTTACAAGATTCAACCTGGACTTATCCTCAACCGCTAAGCAATAAGATCAACTCCATTTTCTGGGAAACATCGGTTTCAATAACGGCTGATGGTCAAACCTTATATTTCACAAGCGATCGTCCAGGTGGATATGGGGGATTGGATATTTATAAGATTACAAAAGGAGAAGATGGGGAATGGGGTACTGCCCAAAACCTTGGACCTACCGTTAACACCGGAGCGTCTGAAGATGCACCTATGATCCACCCAGATGGCCACACCTTATATTTTAGCTCTTCTGGTCATGATGGAATGGGTGGATATGATATCTATTATAGCAAACTGGAAGGTGATGAATTTCAAGCTCCTGTCAATTTAGGCTACCCAATCAATACGGTTTATGATGACAATTATTTTGTGATCTCAGGCGACCTTAAGCATGCTTACTATGCTTCCAGAAAACCAGGAGGTTCTGGCATGGTGGATATTTATCATGTGGATATGGAAGCAAAAATTGAAGTTGAAGAAACTATCCAGGCCGAAGTTGAAGCCATACCATTATTAGTTGAAAATACTGAAATAGCTACTGAAGATGATATAGAAGTTGAGGTTGAGCTTCCGGAGCCAGAGCCTGAAGCTAAAGCTGTGGTTACTGTATTTAAAGGTAAAGTGCTGGATGCTAAAACAGGCTTACCAGTGGGGGCTGAAGTGAAGATGGTGGATAACAAAAATAATAGTGTTACTGCTCAAGCATTAGCCGATCCACAAACTGGTGAATTCGAGTTGATTGTTCCTCAAGGAGGTAATTATGGGGTGTCAACAAGTAAAAGAGGCTATTTATTTAATTCGATCAATTTTAGACTACCTGAATTTTCTGAGTATCAGGAAATAGATGTTTCAGTATTGCTGGATAGGGCTGAGGTAGGAACTAAAATGGTTCTGAAGAATATTTTCTTCGATATTGGTAGTTCTGCTTTAAGAACTGAGTCGCTAGGTGAGTTGGAAGTGATTAAAGACCTTTTAATGAATTCACCTGACCTTAGAGTACAGATCAATGGACATACAGATAATGTTGGGAATTCAGTTTACAACAAGCTGCTTTCTAAAAAAAGAGCTCAATCTGTGGTAGATTACTTGATTGCAAATGGTATTAATACTGAGCGCTTAGAAGCTAAAGGCTTTGGAGAAGAACAGCCATTAGTATCAAATGATGATGAAATAGGGGGTAGGGAGATTAATAGAAGGACCGAAATTGAGATTCTAGGAGAAAGTCAAAATGGTTAGTAAATGGTATTTAACTCCAAGTTAAATATATAAGCTTTAAATAGCTGGCCGAGCTAGGGTATAAGTGAGTACTTAAATGATGCCATGTAATTGAGCTTATCAGAATAAAAGCAAACAGAGTAGCAAACAAATACAACTAGTCAGATTAGTCCATTACAATTCTACATTTTCTTTAATAAGGAATTTTATATAAATTTATTATATCAGTTCAAATACAACCAAAGCTTAATTTTCATTTTGTTTTATGACTTGGTAATGGCTGATATAAGAGATATATAGTCATCAGGGGTTGATTATATTCAATTGTTAACAATAATTACGCAATGAAAAATCAAATACTTTTTCTGATACTCTTATCTCTCTATTGTATCTCTTGTAACAATGAAACTGAACAGCAAAGTGAAACAATTCATAAGTTTAAAATAAGTGAAATTGACAGCTTACTGAAAAGATATCATGAATTAAATAGATTTAGTGGAGTTGTATTAATTAGCAACAAAGAATCAAACCTATATAATAAGAGCTTTGGATTTGCCAATTATGAAGTCAAAAAACCATTCACTGACAGTACAGCCTTTAAAATAGGAGAAATTTCCGAATTAGTTACTTCTAGAATAATTAATGAAATGGCTGCAAATGGCGATTTCCAGTTGTCTGACGAAGTATCAAAATATCTTCCAGAAATGAAAACTGAATTGACCATTGCCGATTTACTGAATCATAAAACTAACTTTCCAGACATAGCTACTATTCAAAAACAGTACCCTAATCTGAAGTATTCTACTATTGAGTATGCTAACTTAGCTCAAGTTAATTCAAATAAACCGGGCAAAAGTGATTTAAACTTTAACATATTGGGACTTTTGATTGAAAAAGTCAGTAGGAAAAGTTTTCAAGAAAACATTTTTGACTATGCGAAAAGATTGTCTTTAAAAGACACCTATTTTCAAAAAACAGCTTCCACACAAGAAGCCACAGGTTATCTTTTCTATAACTTTCGAGGGAATGGTCTAGAATTACAAGAATCACCAGTTTACTCTTTGGAAGCTGCATTCAGTAGTAGAGGGATAAAATCAAGTGCTAATGATTTAGCAAAAATTATTTATTCAAAACCAGATATAAATGCAGAGATAGATGGTTATTTAAGTAATGATGGTTTTAGTTATTCTATATTCTATAGAGCAGATAATGGTATAGCAATTATTGTATTAAGTAATCGAAGACATCCTGTTGCGAAGGAAATATCTAATGCCATAAACAATATACTGAAGGGGATAAGTTATAAAGTACCTTTAAGAAGGAATCCTAAAGCTATTAATCCCGAAATACTGAGTAATTACATAGGGAAATATAAATTAAATGAGTTTGTCAAGTTTGAGGTAATAAAAGAAGATGATAGTCTTTTTGTGTTATTGGGTCCAAATAAAGTAGCTCTTATTCCTCAGTCAGAAAATCAATTCTATATGCTTGAAAGTGATGCTTCAATGCGGTTTGAAGAAGATTCTACCAATAAGGTTAATAGCGTTGTTTTATTAAATGGATTTATTAAAAGTGATGAAAGAGCCTTGAAAATTGACTATTACTAAAAAGATTAAAATATAACGGCTTGCTGAAGGTGCATCACAAGATACGCTTTTTAGCCAGTATTTGTACGTTTTTTAAGGCAACCTAATTAAATAGACTATAATTGAATGATGGGACCAGATAAGAATATAAAATTCCCACTTGAGAATTACGAAAGACTTTGTTTTTTAAAAAATGTTGTAAAAAATCCTAATATTATCGTTGGCGACTATACATATTATGATGACTTTGAAAATGTAGAAAATTTTGAAAAAAATGTAAAATACCTTTTTGACTTTGTAGGTGATAAATTAATAATTGGAAAATTCTGTATGATTGCTTCAGATGTTAAATTCATTATGAATGGAGCAAATCATCTGACAGACTCATTGTCAACTTATCCTTTTGCAATTTTTGGAAGAGGATGGGAAAATGCAATGCAAGGAAAGTCTTATCCACACAAAGGAGATATAAATATTGGTAATGATGTTTGGATTGGTTATAACGCAACAATTATGGCAGGTGTCAATATTGGAGACGGAGCAATTATTGCAACAAATTCGACAGTAACTAAAGATGTAGCACCTTATACAATTGTTGGTGGGAATCCCGCAACAGAAATCAAAAAAAGATTTCCAGAAGATGTAATTACAAAACTATTAGAATTAAAATGGTGGAATTGGGATATTGAAAAAATCACGAAGAACGTACAGAACTTAACAGGAAATAAAATTGAAAAGTTGATTCAATAAAAAAGAAAGAACTCAATAATAGTTAATACAGCAAAACCATAAGGCATTCTACATATAGAAAAGCTATTAAACTCTCATCAAAATAAATAAGAATATCCTGAAATGAAGAATAAAAGAAATAAGCTGATAATCATTAGAGTTTTACTGTTCCTGGGAACTGCAATATCTTTATTTTTTGTCCCATGGCCAATAGTTTTTGCTTGGTTGAATCCACTGCCCGATACTATCCAAGAACAAGTTGATAAAGCCTCTGACTATGGGTTTGATGGTATAATAGTTTGTGTAAATGAAAAGGGGAATCAAAGCCAAATTTATACTTCAGGATATAAAAACAAAGAGAACAAAATACCAACTGACCCTAATTCATTATTTAAAATTGCCAGTGTAAGTAAATTGTATCAAGCAGTAGCCATTTCTAAACTAGTGAGCGATGGTAGTTTATCTTTAAAAAAATCACTTATTGATTATCTGCCGGAATTAAAAGGCAGAATAGAATATGCAGATGAAATTACCGTGAGAATGTTGGTTCAGCATAGAAGTGGTATTCCTAACTATACGGATACATATATGTATTGGGCTGCTCCAAAGGAATCAGCTGAGGAAAATCTCTCCTTGGTTTTGGACAGGCCAGCAAATTTTAAGCCTGACCAATCCTATGAATATTCAAATACAAATTATTTGTTATTAGCTAAAATCATGAGTCGCATTTTGGGGTATCACTCTTTCCAATACATACAAAAAGAAATTTTAAATCCATTAAATCTGAAGGATACTTACAGTTCTTTAGAAGATGTAAATATTGATGAGGTGATGAGTGGATACTATGTGGGTTATGAATCAGATTTAAAGACAGATAATATAAGCTCAATGCTAGCCACGGCTGAAGATTTAAGTAAATTTATTAGAGCCTTAAATGATGGTTCTGTTTTTAGAAATAAGGAAGAGCAAGAATTATATGCCTCATTGTATCGATTTAATCATACTGGTTTGATCCCCGGTTACCAAACAATAGCAAAATACCATCCTGATATAGATGCTGTAATAATACAATTCACCAATACTGTAAACTTTGAAGGGTATAATTGGAATTTGTCTGAACTTATGTATAATCGAGTTTTAAAAATCGTACGTAAGAACAAGTGATTAAAATATAAAACCAGTAATTCAAAAATCATTTGAATTGCTTGACGGGAAACGAACAAATAAAAATTATTAATTATTTTAATGTAGTTTGCAGTAACAATAGGTAATTGTGCGTCACATAAAGAAAAATAATTATGACTACAATCAATGAACACAATCAGCTAATAAAAACTGCAAGAGTAACGGGTATTTGGTATTTATTATTGGCTATCACCGGAGTATTTGGGTTTATGGTTTTTAATTCTCAAGTCTATAGCCCTGATGCCAATGAAACGCTAAACAACTTGATTGAAAACCAATCTACAGCAAGAATTCGCTTATTATTTGAATTCGGAATTATTATTTCTCAGGCACTAACAGCCATATGGTTTTATAGATTATTTAAAGGAATAAATGATTGGGCAGCGCTAGCAACTGCTATCTGGGGTACGGTAAATTCATCTATTATCTTGATCAGCGCCATTTCCATGGGGGTTGCTATCAAATTATCTTCTTCTAATCTTATTGCAGACAATCTCATCATAATCGAAACTCTACAAGCAATCATAGCTAATGCATGGCTGATAGGAGGATTATTTTTTGGACTGTGGTTACTACCCTTTGGTTACATCATCACAAGTTCCAAAAGAATGCCTGTTTGGCTCGGAAGAATTTTAATCCTTGGAGGATTTGGATATATTATAAGTACATTCTTATCCTATGGAGGTTTTTCAGCTGATTGGGTTGGCTATTTTCAAATTCCAGCTTCAATTGGTGAATTTTGGATGATCGGATATTTACTAATTTTTGGTATTAGGCCAGCAGAGAATTCCTGATAAATAAGGTTTGTTAAAATGTCTGAATTTAACAACATAAATGTAAGTCGATTATCAAATCGTGATGAAGATAAAATTTATGCATTTCTTGATCTAATTTTCAATCGGGAACAGAATATCCCGATTGATCTTATTAGAATCAAATCAGAGAAAATTTTTTGGTGGGGTATTAAAAATGATGAGGAAATAATAGGTGTTGCTGCCACTTGGATTGAATCTGGTGAATGGCATTGGGGAAGATTTTCAATTCATCCTGAATTAAGAGGACAAGGCTATGGTGAAAAGCTAGCTAGCTTTTCAATAAAAGAATCTTTTAATTATAATATTGACCATTTAGTTATTGAAGCAAGAGATGCTGTGGTACCACTAATTCAAAAAATGGGGGGTACTATTATTGGAGAAACTCAACCTTTTTATTCGGAGAATATTACGCTTATGAAGTTGGAAAAAAGAAACTTTAACACTTTAAAAAGTTAAGCATGGTGTTTATGAATATTTACAAATAAAGAATAGATTCTTAGTTCCTAATCTGTATTCCATATTCATCTATAGTTACTTGTTGGAATAAGAAATTGCCCTATTGTTAGACCATAGCTAAGGTGACAAAAAACCTACTGAAAGAGAATAGAATTACTTTCTATCTTTCCCCAGAAGAACACTATATTCTTCTGGTGTGCCTGTAATTCTAAGATTCAGATAACGAGTTTTTTTATCTATATCCTTCTCAATAATGTCATCAATTTGAGTAGAATCCACTTTATTTTTCTTTCCGAATACTTTATTCATTCCCGCCTTAGTAATCACATTAATGGGTATACGAACATAATAATCCATTGAAAGGTCGGTATTTTGGTCTCCAGAAACTTCAAAATATCCTAAGCTTGAATTTATAGTCATGGCTGGAATCGAAAGAGAGCCTTGACTTAAATCGAGAGTATTCTGCAAAGTATCGAAGCGCACAATTGATAAATTCTTATCTGAAAAATAATCTGATAGGGCTTCAAAAGCTGAATAATTATTTATACTTCCTTCTACCACTTTCATTTCTATATGTAATTCGGAATCATCAATGATGGGAACCATGTCTGCATGTAAATGAATTTTTCCATTTATAGAACCCGATAGTCGACCGTGTAGATTTTCTGAAACCAGATGATCTTGACCAAAATTTTCAAATTTAAAAAGTAGCTGATCCAGATCAATATTATTCAATTCCATATTGGGGCTAAAGTAAATGGCTTTGGGATTGGAGCCATTGAAGTAACCGTTTAATCCAATAGATCCTCCAGCTGATTTTAAACTTAAAGTATCTAGATAAATATAATGATCGCTCTGCATTCTACCATTAAGAGCGAAATCCCTCAGATGTATGCGATGATAGTTTAGATCATCTATATTCAAATCGAAATCCATATCTTTAAATGGGACTTCAAAAATATTAAAGCCTGCTTCATGATCTACCTCTTGAATTTCTTCTCCTTCTGGTGGTGGATTGTAGGCAAATAGCTGATCAAAATCTAACTGAGTACTGCTAAACGATAAGGAATTGGGTATATCTGAAATACTATCATTATTGTAATGAGTGAAACCCAATCTGAAATCAGAGTTCCCTATTTTTCCAGAGGCATCTGTTACCTTGAAAACGTTGCTATCCATAAAAAAGCTACCTTTGAAATCTTCAAAGCGCATGGGATGTACTTTCATATTGCTTGCTAATCTATCAATATCTACTTGAGTACTTATTAATTTTTCATTGAATTTCATATCGACTAAACCATGAAGTTGCAATTCACTAAACTCTTCATGTCGATAGTCTTCTGGAACATAGTTTTCACCACCATAAGTAAAGAGGTCCTCTAATTGTATTAATTCAGAATTTAGATTAAAATCAATTTTGGTATCTCCAATTGGTGTTTCTTCAAACCAAAGGTCATAATTCTCTAGCTTTCCATTGAAATGAAAATCGCTTTCATCGATCATGCCAGTAAAATCAATGACTCTGAAATTAGCAGTATCAATGAAAACATCGGCATTAAAATCATGTAATTCATGAGGGTAGTTTGTAAGCTGTGCATGAAGTTTCTCTATAAAAAATTCTCCTAAAGGTAAATTGGGCGATTCCGTGAATGCTTTAGCAGAACTTTTAAAGGTAAATCGCATGGATAAGTCTTTTATTTTTTCCTTGAAGCCTGCAGCGCTATCCGAAGACGTACTACTTAGTTCTTCTATGTCCAATGTGTTTGAAGATATATTCAATACTGCATCAACAGGAATATTGGTATGATGAATTATGGCTGGTAAATCGGAGAGGCTTCCATTTATAGATATATCAGATTTTCCAATTTCGAAATCTAATTGATCAATTAAAGCCCTATGACCATCCATTTGTGCACGTATATTAACATTTTTGATGGGTAAAGGATATACGGAACTCTGTATATTAAGATCCTGCACTTTTAGCTTTGTAAAATAAGATTCGTTTAAGCGTTCAATACTTTTTTCTGGTTGAGTTAAATCAATAATGTCATGAAAGTTCATTTCCAGTGAGACAAATCCTGAAGATTCTTCCAGATTGTTAATGTTTAAGAATTGAGCTAAAAAGCCAAGATCAAATTCAGAAATCAGCTGAATATCAAATTCAGGAGATTCAAAATTCTTTATTTCTATATTACCGCTAAATACACCTGTTTCAGGTTTTGCACTAAAATCCTCTATAACTAGCTCCATCGTAGAAGGATCGCGTTTTTCCCCATTCGTAAAACGTCCTTTAAAATATAAATCATTTACGGCTTTATTAGAGGAAGTATTATTGATAAATGCTTCTGAACAACCAAAATCAACTTGGATTTGAGGAGAATAATTGTTTATAGACTTACCTTTAACGGTGGCATCAAAGTAAATTTTTCCACCATTATCATAACGATCTAAAACAGGATTGATCTCTTCAGGTGCAAAAGCAAGAAATAAGTCAAAATTTGGTTTGTTACCATTAAAATGTAAATCCAGATTCATATCATCATCCACATCAATAGAACCTTCCATCATGAATAGTGCTTTCTCTATTAAGAGTTCAGATGGTGTGATTGCTAGTTTGTTTTGTTGTGCATCAAACTTAAGCCTTGTTGATATTGAAACATGCTTATGATGTAAAAATGAGGTGTCATTATCCAATATTAGATTAAATAAAAAATTACTTTCAAGCTTAATCTCCATTAGTTCTTCTGTGGACATAAAACTAGAATTAGCCTTTTCTATAAAAGCTTCAATTAATATATTATTCTCCTCATTAAGCTTTAAAAGGTCAATATTTTCAAGCTCAATTGCCTGTAAATCAAGATGGGTAGATTCTGAATCTGTTGTCTCATCTTCATTCCCTTCATTCGTTATTGCATTTAATATATTGAACGATCCGTCAATATGTTGCACCAGTTTTAAGTAGCCTTCCGATAATTTTATTTTCTTAGCTTCATACGAACCATTTATGATTGACAAAATGTCAAATCCTAGATAAATATCTTCAATATGCAAAAGCATCTCAGCACTATCCTCTTTACTTTCAAATATTTTTACATCTTCTAAATCAATTGAAATATAGGGGAAGTTTTGAAATGGAGATATATGGCTGTCATAGATTTCAATACGGCCTTTGAAATCATGATTCACCTTGTTTACTATTTCTTTAACAACAGTATCTTGATGACTGTAAGCAAGAGTAACTATAACTGCTGAGGCAATTACAATTATCAATAGCATAATAAATATTATTTTAAACCATTTTTTTCCTGTGTTAATCATGTAGCAATTTAATAATTGTAGAGTTTATATTCCTCATGCATAGACTAATGTATTCATAAGAGGATAAAATTTAGTATTAATGAATTTAAGAATGTAATTTATTTATCTAAACGAAAGAAAGTTATGGGCTTAATTGAAGAATTACCATTACAAAATGGAAGGATAATCATTGTAACAGGAGCAAATACAGGCTTAGGGTTTGAAACCGCATTAGTTTTAGCTAAGAAAGGTGCTAAAGTAATTATGGCTTGCAGAAATGCGATTAAAGCCAATAAGGCAATAGATAGAATTAAAAAAGAGATTCCTATTGCAGATTTAGAGTTCATTCAAATTGACTTAAGCAGTTTAGAATCTGTTCGATCCTTCGCAAAAGAATTCCAATCTAAATATGATAGGCTAGATGTATTAATAAATAATGCAGGGGTAATGATGCCGCCTTATACGAAAACTAAGGATGGGTTTGAATTACAATTTGAAGCCAATCACTTAGGTCATTTTCTGCTTACTGGTTTATTACTTGATACTATTGTGAATACTCCAGATTCAAGGGTTGTTTCATTAAGTTCGATAGCACATAAAAATGGGAAAATTAATTTTGATGATCTGCAGAGTGAGAAAAAATATTCTGCATCAGAGGCTTATGGACAATCTAAGCTAGCATGTTTAATGTTTGCTTATGAATTACAAAGAAGGTTAGAAAGAAAAGGTTATAATAATACCATATCAACAGCTGCCCATCCTGGAGTTTCTCCTACTGAATTGAGTAGACATATGCCCAAATTATTATTTGTTATTTTAAAATATACCGTAGGCCCATTTTTGACTCATGCGCCAAGTGAAGGGGCTAAGCCTACACTCATGGCTGCGGTTGCAAATGGTGTAAAAGGAGGTGATTATTTCGGACCAACTGGCTTTAACGAAATGAAAGGAAAACCTGGCATTGCTAGTTCTACCGATTTATCGAAAGATGAGACTGTTGCAAAAAGATTATGGGAGGTTTCGGAAGAATTATCAGGCTTAAAATTTTTATAGGTTTTGAAATAAATGAACCAAATAATAAAAATTATCACAGTGGTTCTAACTTAATAAAATGATATGATCTCATTATTTTTATTATCTTGAAATCTATAAGATAGATTAATTAATGGATTACGATTATGTGATTATTGGGAGTGGCTTCGGTGGCTCTGTAAGTGCGTTAAGGCTTTCCCAAAAAGGGTATAAAGTTTTAGTAGTTGAAAAGGGGAAATGGTATAAAGCGAAAGATTTCCCAAAGACAAACTGGAATTTCAGAAAGTGGTTATGGGTACCAGCTCTACGATTTTTTGGAATCATGAAGCTTTCTATATTCAAACATATTGTAATCCTTTCGGGCACAGGTGTAGGAGGAGGATCTTTAGTTTATGCGAATACATTACCAGTACCTAAAACTACATTCTTCAAAACGGGTAGTTGGTCACAATTAAAGGATTGGGAAAACACCTTAAAACCTTATTATGATGAGGCTTTAAGAATGCTTGGTGCTGCTAAAAACCCCAAACTTTTTGATGGTGATAAAGGACTTGAAAAAGTAGCCGATCGACTCAATCTCAAATCAAAATTTGATGCCACCAATGTTGCAGTCTATTTTGGAGAAGAGAATGTAACTAAACCGGATCCATATTTTGGAGGGGAAGGCCCTGAAAGGACAGGATGTAATCATTGTGGTGCATGCATGACAGGCTGCCGGAATAATTCGAAAAATACATTGGATAAAAATTATCTCTATTTGGCTCAAAATAAAGGTGCTGAAATTTTAGCAGAGCAGGAGGTTGTTGATGTAAAAGCAATAAATGAAGAAAACCTTGATGAAGGATACGAAATATCCATGCAGTCGAGCACCAAGTTTTTTAAGAAAAATAAGACAGTAAAAGCCAAGGGCGTAATTTTTTCTGGTGGTGTGATGGGCACTGTAAAATTACTGTTAAGGTTGAAGGATAAATCACTTCCAAAGTTATCAGACCGAATTGGAGAAGATATTAGAAGCAATAATGAGACATTAGTTAGTGTTTCGACTTTAGATAAAGAAAAGGATTTTTCAAAAGGAGTAGCCATTGGTAGTATATTAGATACCGATGAAAACAGCCACTTAGAGATTTGTAGATATTCAGAAGGATCAAATGCCTGGAAATTGGTTCACTTTCCTTATGTAACAGGAGGAAATACATTTACTAGATTAGTCAAAGCTTTTTTTGCAGTGGTAAAGAGTCCGTTTAAGTATATTAAAACGTATTTTATAAATGGCTGGGCAAAAAAGACAGTAGTATTGCTTTTCATGCAAACATTAGACAGCACAATAAGATTTAGGAAAAATATTTTTGGAGGGATGAGTTCAACTATGAGTTCAGGTAAAAAACCTACTCCTTTTATTCCTGAATCTGAGAAATTAGTAAAAGAATACAGTAAGGCAGTTAATGGTGTAGGAACCTCATTCGCACTTGAAACTTTAGCAGGAATACCTTCTACAGCACATATTTTAGGTGGAGCAGTAATGGGACACAATCCATCAGAAGGGGTAATAAATGAAAAGAATGAAGTTTTTGGCTATAAAAATATGTATATCATTGACGGTTCTATGATATCAGCTAATCCAGGTGTTAACCCATCCTTATCTATTACTGCTATTGCAGAACATGCTATGGATCAAATACCTTCAAAGGCTAATAAATAGAATTAATTTAAAACCAATCTCTAATCATTTTTAGGCTGGTACATAATTATTATTTGAATAATAACAGCTAGGAAGATCAAAATGTAGATTTCGATTTGAGTGTACAACTCAACATTGCGAACTGCTTTTTGACTAATTGATAATTGCCTGTTTCCCTCAGTAATCTGAATTTCCGAGAGTTGTTTTAGATGTTGATTTGCGATTTTAATTTTATCGTTTAGATTTTTGTTGTTTTTAAAATCTTTAGTATCAATATTCTTTTCAAGTTCAATAATACTGCTCAAATCTGTTTGTAAATCATTAAAAACTCTTTCCTCTTTTTTAGTAAGTTTCGTTTTCTTGAATTTTTCAAGTTCAGAATTGAGTTCCTTATTTTTTTGAGAATTAATGATAGAAAAGTATGCGGTATCATATTCCACAAGTGCTATTTCTTTTTCATGCAAAATATTAGAGATATTAAAAATGATTTCTTTAGCTAAGAGCCTGTCCTCATAAATACTAACCACTGAATCCCTAACTCGTTGGAAATTTTTTCTGTCTATAAGGTTGGTGCTGATGATTAAAATAAAAACCATTAATATTCCTAAAATCCATTTTATTTTATTGATTAACGACATAGCAGTGATATTAAAATCTTTCCACTAAAGATAAGAATTCAGGACAGTTTCTATTAACGAAGCACATTATTTTTCAAAGTTTTTATTATATCTAGTATGTTTTTTCAGTTGTTACGATTATATCTCTTTTTAATCTGAAACATTAATCGTAATATTACGATTATAAAAATTATGGGAGCATCTAAGACCAACATATTTTCCGACCAACAAAATGAAGTAGCTCGATTTGCAAAAGCCTTTGCTCACCCAGCACGAGTAGCGATTATTGAGTATCTGTTTAAATTAAATGCTTGTGTTTGTGGTGATTTAGTAAGCGAAATAGGCTTGGCTCAAGCTACAATTTCTCAGCATTTGAAAGAATTAAAAAGCTTAGGAATAATCAAAGGAAATATTGAAGGAACGAGTGTTTGTTATTGTATTAATGAAGAAGTCTGGGATAAAATGACGCATATTTTAGATACTTTCTTTAATCAAAAATTGAGCACAACGGAGTGTTGTTAAAAAAATTTGACTCTATTAATCGTAATATTACAATAAATATTAATTATGAATTTATCAAAAATTAAAAAAGAACTCAACGGATTAACAGAAATTAGTTTTCAATTGCCAAGCGGGGAATTAGTTCCAGAGCATTTTCATGTAACCGAAGTAGGGAAAATCACTAAAAACTTTATAGACTGTGGAGGAACCGTTCGAAAAGAGGAGGTGGTTAACTTTCAATTATGGAATGCTAATGATTATAACCACCGTTTGCATCCTGAAAAACTGGTAAAAATTATTGAATTGTCTCAACAGACTTTGAATATTTCTGACGATCTGGAAATTGAAGTTGAATACCAAGGTGAAAGTATTGAAAAATACGGATTAGATTTTAATGGAGGTGCTTTTTTATTGACCACCAAACAAACTGATTGTTTGGCAAAAGATAATTGTGGTATACCTAATAGTAAACCAAAAGTTAAGCTAGCTGATCTAAATGAATCAGTTTGCGATCCAAACGGAAACTGCTGTTAATAGAAGATAAAAATAGAAACTAACATACCGTGTTTGAAAATCTAATAGTAACAATAGAGGAAATTCGAGATTTTTCAATTTCTTTAGAAAGACAAGAAAATCTAAAACCTCTTATTGAATATATCCAGCATAAAATTAATAATCAGGAAAAGGTTAATTTGAATTTTATTTGCACCCATAATTCGAGAAGAAGTCATTTATCGCAAATTTGGGCTCAAACTTTTTCTTATTATTTTGGCATTAATGGAGTTAACTGTTATTCAGCAGGTACTGAAGCTACCGCTTTGTTTCCAGCGGTGATTAATGTATTAGAATCTTCGGGATTTGTGATAAATAAACTTTCTGAAGGCTCCAATCCTGTTTACAGTATTAAATATGCTGATAATGCACATCCTATAATAGGATTTTCTAAGGGCCTTAAGCATAATTTTAATCCAAAATCAAACTTTGGTGCCATTATGACCTGTGATGCTGCATATGAAGCTTGTCCTATTGTGAATGGTGCGGACCAGAAATTTGCTATTACTTTTGAAGACCCTAAGCAATTTGATAATACCGAAATCCAGAAAGAAAAATATATAGAAAGAAGTATGCAGATTGCATCAGAGTTTTATTATGTATTCTCTCAAATTAATAATAGATAATGGCAGTGAAGAAATTAAGTTTTTTAGATAAAAACCTAACACTTTGGATTTTTGCAGCGATGGCTGCAGGAGTTGGTATAGGTTACTTTTTTCCTAATTTACCTGAAGTTATCAATACATTTAAATCAGGTACTACAAATATCCCAATTGCAATTGGATTGATTCTAATGATGTATCCACCTCTTGCAAAAGTTAATTATGCATTACTTCCAAAGGTCTTCAAAAACGTTAAAATACTATCCACTTCACTTGTGTTGAACTGGATTATAGGTCCATTTTTAATGTTTTTCCTGGCTATCATTTTTCTAAGTGATTACCCAGAATATATGGTGGGCTTAATTTTAATAGGATTAGCTCGTTGCATAGCCATGGTTTTAGTTTGGAACGACCTAGCTGATGGGAATAGTGAATATGGAGCAGGATTAGTAGCCCTAAACAGTATTTTTCAAGTTTTCGCCTATTCATTTTATGCATGGATTTTTATAACCATACTTCCGCCCTATTTTGGATTTGAAGGATCTATCGTGGATATTTCAATTACTACAATTGCTGAAAGTGTAGCGGTATATTTAGGTATCCCCTTTTTATTAGGAATACTAAGCAGAATTATTTTAGTGAACTGGAAAGGAGAAAAGTGGTATAAAGAAATATTTATACCTACTATTTCTCCCTTAACTTTAATTTCACTGCTGTTTACGATTCTTGTTATGTTTTCTTTGAAAGGAGAACTAATTGTAAAAATACCAATGGATGTTCTTATTATAGCCGTTCCTCTATTAATTTACTTTGCTTTAATGTTTCTAATAGGCTTTTTTGTTTCAAAAGCTGTAGGAGCAAAATATGATAAAACGGCTTCTGTAGCCTTTACGGCAGCGGGTAATAATTTTGAATTAGCCATTGCAGTTGCGATTGCAGTTTTTGGGCTAAACTCAGGTCAGGCATTCGCGGGAGTAATTGGACCACTAGTTGAAGTTCCAGCACTAATTTTATTGGTAAAAGTATCTTTTTGGCTGCGCAATAAATATTTTAAAACACAAGTAGTTTAGATAGCGAATAGGATACATATAGAATTCTTCAGTTATCAAAATCACTAAAATGATTTTGATTCTCAGTTAATTTTAGAATTATCGATAGATAACTTATTTAAGGTGTTATATGACATTGATTTTAAAATAGTCTAGTTCTAGCTTTGGTTCATATAGAATCAAATCAAGAACATTATGAGACTCTTTGAAATTATATTGTTGTTATCTGTTACAATTCTTCCATTTATTAAGCGCCCTTTATTGCAAAGGATTAAGTCGAACTATTTAGTTGCAATTTTAGGATCAGTTTTAATTCTACATCTTTTAATAGAAGGAGTTCGATGGCAAATGTTTCCAGCTTATTTGCTTGTAGTTATATTAGTATGGCGCATTAAAGCTGTAGATATTACTCAAAAAGCTAAGTTTAGTTTTTTAAGAGGATTAGGCTATTTTTTCATGCTTATAATATTAAGTATTTCTTGGCTTTTACCTATTGTATTACCCGTTTTTGATCTCCCGAAACCTACTGGTGAGTACAAGGTCGGATCTGAATCCTTTTATGTAAAAACTAATCTGGATGAATTGATTACAGAAGATCCTACAGATAAAAGAGAACTAATGGTGAAAGTCTGGTACCCAGTTCAGACAGAAAAAGAAGAATTAGAAGCTGAACGCTATGTAGACCAAGCAAGTAGAGAAGGCTTTGCCACAAAGTATGGTTTACCTGCATCTGCTCTTAATTATTTAGATCAGGTTGAAACATTTGTTTATAAAAATGCTCAAGTAGCCGATGGGAAATTTCCAGTAATTTTATTTTCACACGGTTATGGTTCTAAAGCTACAGCTTATTATGCTTTGCTAACTGAACTTGCTAGTCATGGTTATGTAATTATTAATATGAACCATACTTATGAAAGCCTGGGTGTTACTTTTCCAGATGGTCGTAAAAAATATTTTGATTATGATTATCAGAGAAAGATATCAGCTCATTTCATGGAGAAAATGGGGCCTGTTATTGAGGCTTTTAAAGATAGCCTGAGTTATGATCAAAGACACCCGATCGTTAGAGATGCAATCCAAGACTATTTTGAAGGTCATATTCAAGATCGCTGGGCAAAAGATATGTTTTATATCACCAATTTACTGAATGATTGGAACAATGAAGGTTTATTGAAAGGAAAGCTTGATTTGGATAGGATAGGGGCATTAGGCCACTCTGTTGGAGGGGGTACAGCTGGGAATTTGGCGATGAAAGATAATAGAATTAAGGCTGCTGTTAATTTAGATGGAATTCAATGGGGAAAGAAAATTGATACAGTTTACCATGTCCCGTATTTATATGTTTCCGCAGATTGGCCGGCTGATCATGAAGACATCAACTCCCATATCTATAAGAAAAAGAGTACTGATTATTTCTATGAAACAAAGTTATTAAAATCAGCTCATGCAAATTTCATGGATATACCTTTCATGGTAACACTTAATTCAGTAGCAGGAACGGGTGAGATTAATCCTTATTTAGGAAATAGAATAATAACTGAGTTGACGATCTCATTTTTCGATCGACACTTAAGAGGAATAGAAACAAAAGGTCCTGAAAGAGTAGCTGCTGAATATGATCTATTAGAAATGGAAATATTTAAAGGGGACTCTCTTTTATAATATAGATTCTAGTTCTTATTCTTTATTTTAACTTCCAACTAATTATTAGTTATGGTTGTCAATCACTAAAACTCAAGTTATGCGGCCTTTAATATTTTTGATAATTTCCTGTTTATTTGCGTTAATATCATTCCAATGTTCAAGTATCAATGACTTGAATGCTAATTTTTCAGGTAAGATTTACAATCATCTTTTTTATGATACCCAAGAGGAATGTGAAAAAGCTCAAGTTGATTCTAATTTTTTCATTAATTGCCATCAGCAACTTGAGTTCATTGATGAAGATAATGCCACGATTATGTTAACCGATATAATTTATGAGGTTAGATATACTGTTAAAAAAAACAAAGTCATCATCTTTTCAGAAGAAGGTGGTAATTCCCAATTTGAAAATATTGAATTTAAAATTATCCAGAATAATGAATTATTAAAAACAGACGATTCAACAGTTTGGAAAGAACAGACTGGTGAGTCTATCTGGTAGAATTCACTTAGCTAAAAAGAGTATTTAAAACACACTTGTGATACTTTCCAAAACGTCTTCTCTTAAATCAGAATTAATAGCGAATGCTAATAGTAAAGAAAGAATCAGTCCTATAGTAGCGTAAAGGAAATCTCTTCCCAAGAGTTTACCTGCCTTAGCAGAAGACTTCTTGCGTTTCTTTGCTCGTTTTTTTCCTAGCGCAATGGCTAATTCTCTTCCGCCCAATAAACCTATAAATACCCACGTAGTACTGATAGGGATGGTGCTTATTACTTTGAAATAGTATAAAAGTATGGCATATATTAAGTCAACTAAAGTAGCAGCTCTTACATCGGTTACTCCAGCTTTTTCATTTACAATGCCTTGAATTCGATCTCCTTTAAGGAAGAATAATACACCTAAACCAATAAAAATGAATCCTGCAAATCCAATAAATTCATAAATCCCTAAACTTCTAGGTAAAAATACGGCAATGTTAGCAGCATCTTGAGCAATCCAAATGGACCAAAGGGCTCCACTTGTTACCCATTGCAAAGGAGTCCAGAATTTTGCAGGCTTTCTACTTGTAAAATATTTTGAGACTAACTTTTTAACTAAAATCCATACTATAAAAGCCACTACAAAAGCTAAAATGTAACCCGAGAAGCTTTTTGATAATACTTTCCCTATTGAACTTGCCTGAGTAGAAAATGCACTTAAAAGTAGTACAGAAGTAGATACAGGCATTCTTAATCTGGTTAAGATTAAGAGTAAAACAGGAGCAGCTAATTGTAAAAAGCTAAATGTTTCAGGGGCTTCATTAAATCCTTTTGAGGCTAATCGCTGATGACTCACATCTCCATCATATACAACCCAACTGTAGGTAACCGTTGCTAAAAATATTAAGCCCATGAATAACCAGAGAATCCACCATTTTCTATGGCTGTTAGAAGCGATAAAGGTTCCTATAGTTTGAATACTGTCATTTGCAATTGCGGAATAAGCAGCAATACCAAAACCTATCCACATTGCAATATTAGGATAAGGAGTAAATATTCCACAAAGGAAAGTTAAAACAGCGATAAGGGTAATAAAAGCTTTTTCTCTTCTGGCAATCTCAAAGGTGCGGTAAGTTACCTCTGTGACCCGGCTTCTATTATACTTTTCAAATGCTTTTTTAGCCATAAAATAATATTATTCAATATTGCCGCTTAAGCAATTTTATTTTTCAAGCACAAATCTAATTATTCTTAGTGAAACAATGAGTTAAAAAATGATTAACTATGTTACTTAATTATTAATAGTATTCACATTAACTTAATTTACTTTTAAGTTAAAATTTAAAAATAGCTTTATTTGCTGTTTTTCTGCACTTTTATTCTTAACAATTGTTTTACTTCTTAAATGCAAAATTCCTTTTTTAAGATTATATTTTTGCACTTTGAAATAACCTTAAAATATTAAATCATAAAAACCTCTGTTCTACATACTAAACAAAGTTGGCAATCGATCCTGAAAAGGGGAGCATTGATTGCGTTTAATATTTTTCTATTTCTATTAGCTATAGATTTTATAGGGTATTCTTTCCGACTTTTAAATAAAGATGTTGCTGATTCTATCATTAACCTTACAGCAAATCCATTTATTAGTTTGTTTATTGGCTTATTAATTACTGCCATAATTCAGAGTAGTAGTACAAGTACTTCCATGATAGTGGCAGTGGTGGCTTCTGGCTCTTTAGATTTTTCCGATGCTATTCCCATGATAATGGGAGCTAATATTGGAACTACTTTAACCAGTACTCTGGTATCTTTAAGCTTTATTACTCAGCGAGATGAATTCAGAAAAGCAATTAGTGCAGGGGTTGTCCATGATTTTTTTAATATACTAGTTGTAGCAATATTATTCCCTTTGGAATATAATTATGGAGTATTATCTAGTTTATCTTCGGCTACCTCAAGTTTTATTTTAGGTGCTGATTATGTTGCTCAACAAAATGAATTTAGATATTTCTTATTGACAAAACCCTTTGTTCTTTATTTAGGTGAATTAATTCCATATCCGTTATTGTTAGCGACTTTATCTTTTGTTTTACTTGCTGTAGCGGTTAAGTTTCTATCCAAAACTTTGTATAAATCTATCACAGGTGGCTCAAAAGAATTTTTGCAGCGTTACTTCTTTGGTAGTCCTTATAAATCATTTTTTTGGGGAACCGTTTTTACTGCTGGTGTTCAAAGTAGTTCGGTAACTACCTCAGTAATTGTACCTTTTGTGGCTACTCGTAAAATTAATTTAAAACAAAGTTTCACTTTTATCTTAGGGGCTAATATTGGCACTACGATCACGGCATTAATTGCAGCTTTATTTAAATCAGAAGCAGCAGTAAGTATAGCATTAGTGCACTTATTCTTTAATTTAATTGGAGTTTTAATATTCCTTCCATTTCCAATCATTAGAAATATACCGGTTAAAATGGCTAAGTCATTTGGCAGGTTAGCGATGAGATTTAGAATAGCAGGTTTTGCTTATATTATTCTGACCTTCTTTTTAATTCCGTTTATCCTAATATCTTTTAATAAAGAAGATGGCATTGAAGCCAGGGATCATAAAATTGAATTGAATGGAGAACAAGATCAAACTAATAATTCTGATAAAAAAGATTCAGTTCGTTAGTTTCCCTATAATTTTAAGTTTTTCGAAGACTCTTTCTGTGTGCGGGGCATCTTTAAGCTCATCCGTTAAATCTTGACCTGACCAGTGTTCGTAATGTGTACCATTTTTCCACAACCTAGAATTGCTAACATCATATATAATACCTTTGTAAGCAATCCATATTTCCTCTCTATCTTGTCCGTTCCTCAATGCTAACTGCTGGGGGCTATAGTTTTTCATTCAGTTAATTTTATAGGCGAAATTAAATAAAACAAAATTTTATTACGTCTCCATTTAAAGCAGAATTCAAAAATAATCAATCGGTAATTATTGTTTCTTAATCCTTAAGTATTTTAAATGATACTATATAACAATAAATCAGATTCATCTAAATGAAAAACTTGTAAAAAGGGCTTTTTAACTACTTCTGTAATTTTATTAAATTCCTGCTTCCTTTTATCTTATAATTATATATTAGCTTTGTACTATTATTTATTTCTAATTGAACATGACTACAACAATTTCAGAAAACATTAAAATCGAAGAAGTACAAGAATTAAGTGCTGCAATGATCACTTTCAAAGGGGCTGTTTCAACTGATGAATATCGCCAGGCAATGGAAGCTAATTACGAATTAAGTAAAAAACCAGAAATCAATAATTGGTTACAGAATAATACTGATGCTGGTGTTTTATCATTACAAGATCAACAATGGGTTTCAAATGATTTGATACCTCGTGCTGCTCAAGAAGTAGATAAGATTGCCGTTGTAGTTTCAAAGGATGTATTTAGAAAGTTTGCGGCAAAAAATATTTTAGATAAGCAAAAAGGGAAACTCAACTTTCAATATTTCAATAGCTTAGAAGAAGCTAGAACTTGGTTGAAATCTTAACTAAGAATTTATAGGATTTAAGTACTATACAGGTGTGTGTTTTATTTTAGTGTAGGTTAACAATAATTAAAAAGGCAGGGGTGGTTCCCTGCCTTTTTGTTTTTTCTGATATTTTATTCCTATTATTTATTTCTACTCATTTCGTTATCAGCTGGCGACTGACCTCTAGGAGTATCATTTCTTCTTTTATATAATTCGAATTTGTTAGGAATATTTCTTGGTGGCCAATAGTTGTTTTCTTCGTCAGTATCAGCTGTTTCTCTTTTTGGATCTAACTGAAACTGAACCACTTCTTTTTGAGTGATGAAAACTTTTGTAGCCTTATTTTCACTTCTTCTCCATATTTCAGCTGGGTAAGTTACTGTTTCAGTACTGCCATCCTTATATGTTGCTTTAAGAATAATTGGCATTACTAAACCGCCTTTATTTTCATAGTGAATTTCATAGAAATTATATCCGCCATCTAAAAGCTCTTTTTCCTTTGAAGATAATGAAGCCCTGAAAGTCTTATATGCTTTTCTATCATCACTATCCACACTGTATGGATCATATGAATTATAGAAATCTTTTAATTCAGGATGTTTTTCCACTACAGTGGTAACTCCTGCAGCTTCATTTTTATCAGGAGTAACATGATAACTTCCTGCTTCAGCTCTTTCTTTCTTGATTTTATTTTCTACATCAGGATTTTTTGAATCGAATTTATACCATTCTACATCATTAATCGCAATGTCTACATGATCCACACTATAGAACCATCCTCTCCAGAACCAATCTAAATCAACTGCAGAAGCATCTTCCATAGTTCTAAAAAAGTCCGAAGGAGTTGGGTGTTTGAATGCCCATCTTTCAGAAAAAGTTTTGAAGGCTTTATCAAAAAGCTCTCTTCCCATCACAGTTTCTCTTAAAATATTTAAAGCGGTAGCTGGCTTTCCGTAAGCATTATTACCAAACTGAATGATATTTTCAGAGTTGGTCATGATAGGACGGATATTTGCTTTATCTCCTTTCATGTATGAAACAATGTTTCCAGCAGGGCCTCTTCTACTTGGGTAATTGGGTTCCCACTCTTGCTCAGCAATGAATTGAACAAAGCTATTTAAACCTTCATCCATCCATGTCCACTGACGCTCATCAGAGTTAACAATCATTGGGAAGAAGTTGTGACCCACTTCGTGCGTAATTACACCGATCATTCCGTATTTAGTTCTTGCAGAATAAGTGCCATCTTCAGCAGGACGACCGTAGTTGAAACAAATCATTGGATATTCCATACCATTTGCTGCCTCAACTGAGATAGCAACTGGGTAAGGATAAGGAATAGTCATTCTTGAATATACTTTTAAGGTATGAGCAACTACTCTTGTAGAATACTTATCCCATAAACCCCAAGCTTCTTTAGGATAATATGACATCGCCATTACTGTTCTGCCTTCAATGTCAACTCCCATTGCATCCCATATGAACTTACGAGATGATCCGAACGCGAAATCTCTTACGTTTTCAGCCTTATAAGTCCAAGTTTTAGTGCCTGAAGCTTTACTTTTTTCTGCTTTCTCAGCTTCTTTTTTCGTTACGATTAAAACCGGATCATCAGAAGTTTTTGATTTCTCCCATCTTTCCAATTGATCTTCAGTTAAAACCTCTTCAGCATTTTGCAATTCACCAGTAGAAGCAACAATGTGATCTTCAGGAACTGTTATATTTACTTCATAGTCACCAAATGGTAGGGCAAATTCACCTCTTCCAAGGAATTGTTTATTTTGCCATCCTTCAAAATCATTATACACTGCCATTCTTGGAAACCACTGAGTAATGGTATAAACGGTGTTATCATCGCCTTCGAAATAATCGAAACCACCACGGCCGCCCATTCTAGCTCTGTCGTTAATGTTATAATACCAGTCAATTGAGAAAGAGATTTCTTCACCTGCTTTTAAAGGCTCTTCTAAATCAATTCTCATCATAGTATTGTTGATGGTATATTCCATATCATTTCCTTCAGCATCAACTAACTTTTGAATTTTATGACCACCATCATAATCTGGATAGCCCATCATTCCGTCAATTTGCCCTTCAGTAGCTCTATCCGGCACACTGTTTTCAGCTACATCATATGTCATGCTATTTTTAGCACGCATATTTTGATCAAGCTGTACCCATAAATAAGTTAATTCATCAGGTGAATTGTTAACATATGTAATGGTTTCAGAACCTTTAATTTGATTCTTTTTCTCATCTAATGTAACATCAATTTTATAATCAGCTCTTTGTTGCCAATACATATGACCAGGTGCACCAGAAGCTGTTCTGTAAACATTCGGTGACCTTAACATATAATCTAACTGCTCGAATTTGCCCTGGTTTTGGTACTCTTGTGCAGTTGCAGCAAAAGCAAAAAATGCCAAAAAGGCTGTAAATAGTCTTTTCATATTAATTTATTATTTAAAACTTACCAAAATTTCGTTTCCATCATGATTGTAATGGCTATTCCACCAATAGCACTTGATATGATGAGTACCCAATCTCTTCTTTTTGTTCCTAATATGTCTATAAAGATAAAAGATATAAGTAAGAAACTAAGTACTACTATAATTTGACCGATTTCAAGTCCTATGTTAAAAGCTAATAACTCCATTACAATAGAACTGTTTTTACCTAGTATGGCTTTTAAGTAATTACTAAACCCTAAGCCATGAATCAGCCCAAACAACAATGCAAAGATATAATTCAATTGCATACTGCTTGATGATTTCAGGCTTCTCTCTTTCTTAAAAAGATTAGCAAATGCGGTAATAAATATTGTAACTGGAATTAAAAACTCTATTAATTCAGCTTTTATGGCTACAATATTTAAGGTTGACAAAGCTAGTGTAATGGAATGACCAATAGTAAAAGCTGTAATCAAGATTAGTACTTTGCGCCAATCTTTCATTAAGTAAATAGCTGATAAGGCCAAAACAAATAAAATGTGATCATATCCGTTAACATCTAAGATATGATGAAATCCTTCAAGAAAGTAGGCTTTAAAAGTAGACATATCCACCTATATAATTTTCAGTTTAATTTGTTTAGAAACCATAATATTACCATAATTTTGCAAAACAGACATAAGACTTTTTAAAATGATATATAGCAATTTTATAATCGGTTTTTTATGGGTGCTTAGCGGAGTTGTTCATCCCTTTTATGTTTCCATTTCTGATTTGGTCTATAAAGAAGAGACCAAATCTGTTCAAATCATGCATAAAGTATTTGTAGATGACTTCGAACAGACTTTGAACAAGCATTATAATGTAAATCTCGATATTCTGGCTATGAAGAATACGGCTGAAATTGATGAGATGTTAGAAGATTATTATTCAAAAAGATTTTCCGTTGAGATAGATGGGAAACTACAAGAGATCACTTATATCGGTAGTGAACTAGAAGAAAATGTTCTTTGGATTTATCAAGAGATTTACAAAGTGCGAAAACCGAATAGATTTAAAATTACAAATACTGTATTATTTGATGAATTTGATACGCAATCGAATTTAGTCCATACAGAAGTGGGAGGAGAGATCAAAACAGTTAGGCTGGTTGATGGGGATGAAACCCAGGAGGTAGAATTTGATTATTACTAAAAAATAAAGGCTTGGTATTTTAGTGCCAAGCCTTTCATTTTATAAAACATTTAAAGATTGTTCTTTAATTTTTTCAAGCTCTTCCTTCATCTGAATCACTTGCTCTTGTAAGTCTGAATCATTTGCTTTTGATCCCAGAGTATTGATTTCACGACCTATTTCCTGACTGATAAACCCTAGTTTTTTGCCATGAGATTCCGCTTTACTGTTAAGTGTATCAGAGAAATACTTTAAGTGAATAGCTAATCTCTCCATTTCCTCATGAACATCTAATTTTTCTGAGTAATAAATAAGTTCTTGTTCCAGTCTATCTTGATCATAATCAACTGACTGGGTAAGTTCCTTAATATTGTTTTGTAGCCTAGTTCGGATTTTCTCTAACCTTTGAGGTTCAATCTTTTTAGCATTTTCTAATTTTTCCGCTATGGTATCCACATAACTTCCTAGAATAGAACCTACTTTTTGACCTTCTGATTTACGAAAATCATTACAGCTATCTATAGCATTATTTAGCGTATCATTTATTAATTTTAAATCTTCTTCAGAAAGGTTCTCATCTTCAAACTTCATGATTTCTGGAGCCTCTAAGGTCATCTTCATAAGATCATTAAACTTTCTTCCATTAGTCTCCTCAAGATCTGAAAGCTTTTCATAGTAAGCCGTGAATAATTCTTGATCAATGTTAGGTAATGCTAATTGTTTATTCTTAGTGCTGATTTTTATGCTGACAGCAGCTTTTCCTCTAATTAATTTCTGATTGATAACATTGCGAATTTCAATCTCTTGTGCATTAAGAGTTTTAGGGAGTTTTAATGATAAATCTAAAAATTTAGAATTGAGTGTTTTAATTTCTACTTCAACAGAAATATTCTCGTTTTGTGCTTCAGCATTACCAAAGCCAGTCATTGATTTGATCATGGAAAAATATTAAAAATCGTATCCTATACTTAAACTAAGTTTTGGGTCTTGAACAATATAATCTTCAATAGGATAAGCGTAATCTAATCTTATATAATAACCTAATAAAGTTGTTCTAAGCCCTAATCCGAGCGAAGATAACCAAGGGTTTTTGTAATTTCTAATAACAGCTTTGAAATTATCAGCTTCTATATTCTGGCGGTTTATACTATTGTCTTGTGCCCAAGGGCTTCCTCCTAACCAGGCCGTTCCTATATCATAGAATCCTATAACTTGGAAATTGCGAGCAAAAGTAGAATTCATTGAATTATTACTTAACACTCTAAAAATAGGAAATCTTAATTCATTGCTTAAGAGGATAACATTTTTGCCGCTGAATTCATTTAGCTGAAAGCCTCTTAAGCCAGTTACAAATTCATGGAAAAGTAAATTCTCATTGTAGATAGGACTTTCAGATGAAGTAATTGATAAAGGATTCTCCTCTACTGTAACTTCATCTCCAGGAGCGGGCTGATTAATTCTTCTGAAAACCCAGTTTTCAACTCCACCTAACATAAAATAGGGTGAATTCTGACCTAAAAATCCGCCAACATAAAGTCTACTGGCAAATGTGATTTCTCTAAATATCTTTTGATAGTTTCTAACATCTAAATAAATTTTACTAAATGATTGACCTGCCGCAAAACCACTTGTATAATTCTCGAAAGCAACTTTTCCTCTTAAACCCTGGCGCATATTTAAACCAATGGGTTCTGAATCATCATAGATATATTCGATTTTACCTCCAAAAAGCCAATCATTTGAAAGTGGGCTTTTAGCCAAATTGTTACCTTGAGTCAGAACATTAAAGCTACTTTCTATAAACTGTCTGTAGATAACATGAGGCTTAACACTTATTCTACTATTATTTGAAAAGGGGAAAGCCCCACCAAAACTGATATTATTTAATGCATAAGTTTGATCTGTAAATCTGTCATTAAGTTTTGTAGCATAAACATCTCTTTCAAACCTTACACTATAATCAACCAATCTTTCAAGATATTGGTATTCGCCAAAAATAGAACCGCTTCTAAAATCCTGTAGAGATAAATCAAATCCTCCGTAGAATTTATTATTCTCCCTTAAGTCATTCATTTGATATCTTGAATACATGGAAAGTCCTATTAATGGATCGATTTTCCATGAGGCGGTAACATTATTTGTTGTGAAGGTAGGTTCATAATCAAAAGGCCCCATTAAGCTTGCAGTACTTCTTAGTTTGCTTAAATTCTTTAAAAGTGAGCTTTCTTCTTTGTCTTGTTCAAATTTTTGTGCTTCAAATTCAAAGTTATCTGCATCTAGCTTGGTAGAGTTTTCATTTCCTTGATTAAGCTTTTTTTGAAGACTAGATAGATTTGAATCCTCTTTAAAGTTTTTATCCTTGGGTATTTCTAAGTTATTGCTTTTCCCTGCCCCTTGATTCTTAATACTTGGATTAGGATTTAATTTTCGGCTTAATTCAACTTGCTTCCTTAATGTGGAAGGTAAAAACTTAGCTTCATTAGCATTGAAATCATCTTTTAGATAGAGTTTTTCAGTATCATTTTGATTCAGAACTACAGAATAGAGTTTCAGCTCAGGTCTGAGATCATAATTTTGAACCCCTGTTCCATAGGCAGAAATTTGGGTTGAGGTCTCTTTTTCTAGGTCGAATCGGTACAGATTGTTAATGCCTGATTTATCGCTAACATAAAAGAGGGTAGAACTATCTGGAATTACGATTTGAGTATTTTCTCCGAAGTCTTTGGTAATTTGTTTAAGCTCATTTGGCTTATCAATATCATATTCAAATAAGTTAAAATTTCTTACCATGTCTGAATATCCATAATCTATGGAGACACTATCAGTTTTTCGATTACTTGAGAAAACGATACGTTTTGTATCTGGAATAAAAGCAGGGTATAAATCGTCAAAAACATCATTAGTTAATCTTCTGATATTAGGTCTTCCTGTACTAATTAAATAAAGGTCGGATTGAGCATTAATATTAGCACTTACAACCGCTGTTTTACCATTTGGATAGATGTCAATTTGATTCACTTGATCAAATTTTCTTAAGTCACGTTTTTGAATTTTATCAGTATAAGGATTGTAAAGATTAAGAAGATTTACACCTCTATTGTAACTAACAATACCCAAAGTAGCACTATCACCCCAGTCCATAGCTGGAGCAAAAGTTTCTTCAGATTTTTCTAACCTTTTCTGTCCCCCTCTAAAAATAACTTTTTCTTGCCCGCTGCTTATCTTCCTAAGTTTAACTTTAAAATGCCCTCTGTTATTTATTGAATATGCTAAGAAGTCACCATTTGGGCTAATTTTAGTTTGGTATTTTACTTCACCTATCCACGGTTTGGAAATTTGATTTTTAGAAGATAATTCTTCTGTATCCATATTGGTGAAGTTATTAATGTAGAAATATTTATACTCACTTAAAAAGGCTTTAAAAGGTATTCCTAAGGTGTTGGTAATACTTTTTTCTTCATTCCTTATAATTCTAGTAAGGTTGAGAGTATTTGAAATATTAATTCTTCCATATTTTTCTGAAATAAAATTCCATAGTGATTGACCGGCTAGTTCAGCTTCTTTTCCTTCCAAATTTTCAATGCTTGAGGGATTATGATCAATCAAATAATTCCTAACGAAATCATCCATTTCTGCATTCCATCCATACGCTATGTAGGCTGCTGCGCCATTAATGAACCATTCTGGCACTGTAAACAATGAATTGGATTGGAAAACTTCAGATACTAAGCCCCCGCCAAAAAGCATGTCTTTGATGAATAGCTTTGAAACTTTGTAATTAATTTCTTTCCTAAGTGTTTCGAATGAACCGGAGAAGGCAACTTCTAAATGAGTTTTGAGGAAATTAGTTTGTCCACTTATGTCAAACTGAGCCTCATTGAGTCCAACATTACTTTGATTGTAATCAATATTGCTATTAAAAATAAAAATTTTGGTTTTACTATAAGGTGCATAACCCATGATGTCTGTAATCCGTAGGAAATCCTCTTCTATAGTGCTAGCAACTTGTTTAGCAAGTTTTTGTCCACCATAGTAATAATAAACATCAAAATGAGAAGTGCTATAATATTTCCAATCGAAAAATCTGTATTGAATTCTACTTTTACCAAATGTTTCCTCACTGTTTTGTGCTCGTAAAGCTTGAGGCGTAATACTTGCAAAAGTTATACTTACTATTAATAAAATGAATGTAAAGGTTCTTAATCTCATACTAACTTGAATATAATGGATAATAACGTTTAATGTTTACTTCATCATTTAATTTTTTTGAATTAATTATTGATTCCACAAACTCATTAGCAAAATATGGGGCTAATGATACACCTTTAGTACCTAATCCATTGAATATAAAAACGTTCTTATGAGCAGGATGGTTTCCAATTAAAGGTCTCCTATCTTTTGTTGAAGGTCTAATTCCTGCTACTTGATCTATAATCTCATATTTTACATTTAGTAGGTCATCTAATTTTTCTGTAAGCTGATTTCTAGCTTTTGAAGTAGGTTCATATGTAAGATTTTTCCATTCATAAGTAGCACCCACTCTGTAATAGTCTTGATGAGTATTTTTTACTACAAAAACTCCTCTATTAAAAATTACATCTTCCGGTAAAGCTTTTTCAGTTTTAATATGTAAAATCTCGCCTTTCACTGGTGCAGTAGGAACCCAATCAAAATACGAATTTCCGCTTAGGGGTCCATCGCAAAAAATTATATTTTGAGCTTTAATTTCTTGATATACAATAGTATCATCAGTTATAATCAGGCTTTTGTAGTCAAACTTTTTTTCAATGAAGGCATTAATGGAAGTTAAATACTGCTGATGAGCTTCAAGCATAGATTTCACATCTAAAAAGCCACTATGCTTCAATAATACGCCTCCAAATGGATCTTTAATAAAGTTTGTGAAATGAGATTTGGTGTAAGTATGCTTTATAAATGCTGTAGCATCATCTTCTCTACCCATCCAATCGTTCTGATCTTCTAAAGATAGAAAAGGTCGATATATGGCTTTGTCATATAAGAATTTAGTATTTAATGATTTTTCTAAATTACTATAAAAGCTTTCCAGATAGGGGAATAACTGTTCTGCTAACCAGGTTTTTTTCATTTTTCTTCCGGTAATCGGGTTGTATAAACCTGCTGCAACTTTTGAACTAGAATTAGGATTGTTTTCTGAAATAACAACAAACGACTTTCTATGAAGCTTTAAATGCTCTACTACAGAAACTGAAGCAATTCCGTGACCCACTATAATGTAATCAACTTTCATAACGAAATTTTACTTTTCAAAAGAATTAAATTATTAAAGACTATGATTGTTTCAATCCAAATCACCTTCTATAATTAAATATATTTTAGGCAATCAGCTTTAATTTCAACAAATTTGCATCAAACTATAGAGATATGATACACATTAAGCAATTTGTTTTCAATCCTTTTATGGAGAATACTTATGTGGTTTATGATGATAATAAAAATGCTGCCGTTATAGATCCAGGATGTTATGAAGGTTATGAGCAAGATGAGTTGGTAAACTTCATAAAAGATGAAGGCTTGAATGTTCAGCAATTAATAAATACACATTGTCATATTGATCATGTTTTAGGAAACCAATTTGTGAAGGATAAATATGGCGTAAAGCTATATATGCATGAGAAGGATAAACCGATTTTAGAGGCAGTCCCTACTTATTCTGCCGCATATGGATTTGCCAATTATCAAATTTCTAAACCTGATATCTTCCTTAAAGAAGGCGATATTCACAAGATTGGAGATATAGAATTTGAGGTGTTGTTTTTACCAGGTCACGCTCCAGGTCATATTGGTTTAATGAATGAAAAAGAGAAAGTATTTATAGGAGGGGATGTTTTATTTGATGGTAGCATAGGTAGAACAGATCTTCCTGGTGGTGATCACGATACTTTAATCAGTAGTATTCAAAATAAACTATTTAAATATGATGATGAGGTAGTTGTATATTGTGGACACGGTTCAACTACAACACTCGGAAAAGAAAAAGCATCAAACCCTTTTTGTGCTATAAAATAAACTGCTATGATAAAAAAGAATATACCTAATGCTATTACAGCAGCGAATCTATTTACTGGTGCAGTAGGAGTTTATTTTACTAGTCAGTTTGAATTCGAATGGGCAGCTTTTTGCATAGTGTTGGCTGCTATTTTTGATTTTTTAGATGGAATGTTAGCACGATTGCTCAAGGTTCATTCTGAAATTGGAAAACAATTAGATTCTTTAGCTGATATGGTTACCTTCGGTTTTTTACCTTCCTACATACTTTTTCAATTTCTTCAATTGAATGAAGCTGAGGTATGGAGTTTCATTGCCTTTTTAATAGCAGTCTTTTCAGCATTCAGATTAGCTAAATTCAATATTGACACTCGTCAGTCGGATGAATTTATAGGTTTACCAACTCCCGCTAATGCCTTATTCATAGGTTTTTTGATTTTTTTAAAAGGTAGTTTTTTCTCGAAATATCTGTTTGATACAGCTAGCTTAATTCTAATAGCGGTTCTTTTTTCATATCTGCTTGTGGCAGAAATCCCAATGATTGCACTGAAGTTTAAAAATTTGAAATGGCAGGATAACATCTTCAGATACCTGACTATAATAATGGCTATAATTTTAGTGGCAATTTTTCAATTTTCAGCTGTTCCAATCGTTATTCTGATTTATATCATTTTATCAATTATAAAATATTCATTCTTCTCTAGAAATTAATTTGGAAAAAACACTGTTAGAACTTTGTTTTGAGAGTTTTAATGAGAATCTCCTTCACTATCATATTGACCCTTTTCATACAAATTTTGTATGCTCAATCCGTTTTGAATAAGAATGGGATGATAAAAGTAGCTACTTCAACGGAAGGAGTTTATAAAATTGATTCTCAATTTTTAGAGGCAGCAGGAGAAAATCCTTCTGAAATAAATCCTAATAAAATTCAGGTTTATGGAATGCCCGGAGGTCATATTCCACAATCAAACTCTATAGATTATCCTTATGACCCGCAACCTTTAGCTATAAAAGTTAAGGCCAATACAAATGCTGTGTTTGAGGAGAATGAAGCTGTTTATTTTTATGCTGATGCTGTAGATAATATCGACTATAATTTTGAAAATGAATTTTATGAGTATAGCAATAATGTATACAGTGATTCAATTTACTTTTTTATTGATATAAATGCAGAACAAACCAATTCAATTGCTTCAATAAGCTCAGAAAATATCAATGTAGATCAAAGTTTTAATTGGTATGATGCTGTTTATTTTCATGAAGTAGATGAAGTAAATATTTTAAGATCTGGAAGAAAATGGTTTGGTGAATCTTTTAGTATAAATAGAACTCAAGATTTTACTTTTGAATTAAATAATGATATTGCTTCATCTGATGAAATAAGCCTTACTACTCACTATTTAGCACAAACTTATAATGAAGCAAATCTAAAAATCAGGTTAAATGAATATGAGTTAGCCAGTGAGTCACTTGAAAGAGTATCAGATTTTACAATCTTTCCTTATCGTGAAAAAGGCAAATTGCTTGAAAACCGATCAACAATAGCAAGCTCATTAGTTTCAGGATTAGAATTAAATATTTCGCTTACACATGAAGCTTTGGGTGCTGGTAGGTCTGATGGATATCTGGATTATTTGTTTCTAACGGTTCCTCAAAAGTTGAATGTTTTAAATTCTCAAATCGTAATTAGAAATAGGGGATTTCAGCAAATTGGTAATTATGAATTAAAAATAGGTAATCTTTCAAATGATCATTATGTATGGGAAGTGAGTGACCCTATTAATTCTAAGGAATTAATCATGAATAATGGGTCTTTTAAATTTTCTCAAACTGAGGAGAGAAGGGAAAGAAAATTCGTAACTTTTAATGCTAATTCTGCATTACGCCCGGAATATATAGGAACATTAAATTCACAAAATCTAAAGAAATCTACCTCTCCCGATTATTTAGTCATTACTTTTGACGGCTTTAATGAAAGTGCACAAAAGCTAGCTTCATATCGAGAAAATCATAATAATTTTAGTGTGGAGGTTGCTAAAATTTCTGAAATATTTAATGAGTTTGGTTCAGGTAGAAGAGACGTTTCTGCCATCCGAAATTATATCCGCTATTACTATTTAAAAAATCCAGACAAACTTAAATATGTGCTTCTTTTGGGTGCATCATCCTATGATTTTAAAGATAGAATAGCTAATAACACTAATTTAGTCCCAGTATATCAATCTAGAAATTCGCTACATCCGGTTTTTACTTATGCCTCTGATGATTTTTATGGATTCATGAATCAAAATGAAGGCTTTTGGGCAGAAGAATCGAATAATATTGATGAGCTTGACCTAGGCATTGGAAGAATACCCGCAAAAACAAAAAAGGAAGCTGCGGACGCAGTAAATAAAATAATTTACTATGAAACGAATCCTCAAGCCTTTAACAAATGGAGAAATGATATTTATTTCATTGCAGATGATGAAGATG
Source organism: Marivirga arenosa (assembly GCF_030503875.2). Classification (NCBI taxonomy): domain Bacteria; kingdom Pseudomonadati; phylum Bacteroidota; class Cytophagia; order Cytophagales; family Marivirgaceae; genus Marivirga; species Marivirga arenosa. The sequence continues at coordinate 885,989 of NZ_CP129968.2, forward strand.
GCAATATTTTTCATCGTGATTCAGAAGAACTAAGTAAATATGTAATTGATAATTTTGGATTTTATAATATCAACAAACTCTATTTAGGAGCATTTGAACAGGAAGTTTTTGCCAGTACACAGCGTTCACCAAAAATGAGAGAAGCCATTAATGATATGGCAAATAAGGGTGCTTTAATAGTGAATTACATTGGTCATGGTTCGGAAAGTAGCTGGACGAATGAATCTATTCTTAATGTAAGCATGGTTGAGGAATGGAATAATATTGATAAACTGCCGCTATTTGTCACAGCAACTTGCGAATTCGGCCGATTTGATAATCCAAATATAGAATCAGGCGCTCAGAGAATGTTACTTAAACCTGATGGTGGTGCTATTGCATTATTAACTACTTCAAGGCCTGTGGAGTCAAGTTCAAATGCCACTTTAAATCGATCTTTTTTTCAACATGTATTTAAATCTCAAAACACTAAACCTAAAAAATTAGGGGATATTATTAGGCAAACTAAAAACTCAGGGATTGTAGGGGTTAAGAACCGAAATTTTATTTTGCTAGGTGATCCAGCTGTAACTTTGGCTGAACCTGAAAGTAATGTTCAAATTACCAATATTATGAATGAAGAGGGTGAAACGGATACTCTTAAAAGTATGTCTAAAATCACAGTATCGGGTTTAATTGAGAACAATCTAAAACAAATCATGTCAGATTTTGATGGTGAACTAACTATTGAACTTTATGATAAGCCCCAAGCAACTTCTACAATCGATAAAGCAGAAAGTGAATTTAACTTTATGACATTTGATCAAGTGATCTTCAGAGGGAAGTCAAGTATTCAAAATGGGGAATTTAGCTTCAGTTTTTATGTTCCCACTGAAATAGATTACCGCATTGATAAAGGCAAGTTTAGTTTTTATGCGAAGAATGACAATCAATTAGAAGATGCATCAGGTTTTAATAATGATTTCATTGTAGGAGGTAGTTCTCTCATGTCAAATAATGATACTGCTGGTCCTGATTTGGCGTTATACCTAAATGATAGAGAATTTGAAAATGGTAATAGAGTAGGGAATGATGCTTCTTTAATAGTAGATTTGTTTGATGAGCATGGAATAAGTATTTCAAATAGCAATGTGAATCCAGGTATTACCTATTCAATTGATGGTGGGGAAGATATAAAACTTAATGATTTTTTCTATTACGATAAAGATTCCTACCAAGAGGGGACCATTGAATATGATCTACAAAATTTAAAAGAGGGGAATCATTACATAACTATTAAAGCCTCTGATGTTTATAATAATAAATCACAAGCGACTATAGAGTTTGAGGTAATTGGTGAGGACGATATCGAATTGTTAGATTTTACTATATATCCAAATCCAGCCCAATCCAATGTTAATATTCGATTACGTCAGAATAGAAAAAATGCGCAGGTTATGGTTCAGTATCAAATCATAAATAATCAGGGTCAATTAGTGTATTCCCATGAATACACTACTAATGAAGACTTCAGAATAGATCAATGGGACTTAAGAAACCAAAATGGCGAAAAACTTTCACCAGGATTATATTTTGTCAGGCTTTTTGTACGTTCTGTAGAAGATAATGCAAAAACTGACCAAATTAAAAAGCTAATTATAATCAATTAAGTATATTTGAGTAAACCAAAATAAAATGCGAGCAGCGAAATTAATATTTTTAACGGCTTTAACCGTTTTATCAACCCAAGCTTTAGGCCAAATTACTGGTCCACCTACTACAATTTCTGGGCAAGATGCTGAAAGAAATGTTATCACTACAGCTATGCCTTTTTTATTAATATCACCCGATTCCCGTTCTGCAGGAATGGGAGACGTGGGCGTAGCGCTTTCGGCTGATGCTAATGCTATGCAATGGAATGCTGCTAGATTAGCATTTGTTGATAATGAAATTGGCGCTTCTATTTCTTATTCCCCATGGTTAATGAGTATAGGCGTTACGGATATGTCTATTTCATATTTAAGTGGTTATTATAAAATATCCAAAGAGCAAGTAGTTGGCTTATCAATGAAGTATTTCGATTTAGGAAATATATTCTTCACAGATGATGGTAATACAGGGACTGATTTTTCTCCAAAAGATTTTTCAATTTCTGCTGCGTATTCCAGAAAGTTAAGCGATAATTTAAGTGCATCTTTGACAGGTAAATTTGCTAGGTCTAATTTATTTGGAAACTACACGAATAATAATCAATCAAATCCAAGCCCAGCAACAGCGGTAGGGGTTGACTTGGGAATTTTCTATACAAAAGAATTATTGTTTAGTGGAAAGGATTCTGAGTTCTCTTCAGGAATGCAGATCGCTAATATTTCTAATAAGGTTTCGTACAGTGGAGATGATAATGAACAGTTCTTACCGATTAATTTGAAAATAGGATCAGCTTTTACCTCTAATTTGGATCCTTATAATAAATTAACTATTTCAGTTGATTTTAATAAATTAATGGTTCCTACACCTAATGAAGGAGATACTATTCCAGCAACTCTACTTGAAGGTATGTTTGGTTCATTTGGTGACGCACCTGCTGGTTTTCAAGAAGAATTAAGAGAAATTACAATTTCTTCAGGTGTAGAATACTGGTATAATAATATTTTTGCGGTCAGAACCGGATATTTTTACGAACATATTACCAAAGGAGGTAGACAATATTTCACTGCTGGATTAGGATTCAGATACCAAGTGTTAGGTTTAGATTTTTCTTACTTAATCCCAACTCAGCAAAACAATCCATTAGCAGAAACGCTTAGGTTCACAGCGGTTTTCAAATTTGAAAACTTAGGGATTGCAAAAGCCTCTGTTGCAGAGTAATTCCAAGTAAATTTTCATTTAAAAATTCATTATGCTTAATAGACAAGTTGCTCCAAAAGCATATATGCTGAAGGATTTATCATTAACAAAGCCTGAAGTTAAAAAGCTTTCAAATGATGTTTCAGTTCATATTATTCAGGATGATACTAATCCTGTTTTAAAAATTGATATACTATATCCTGCTGGAAGAACAAATGATAATAAACCAGGGGAATCGCTTATATGTGCAAAGGTTTTAGTAGAGGGAACAAAGAGCTACCCTGGAAGTGAACTGCAAGAATTGTTAGATCATTATGGAGCGCATCTGGATTTTGCAGTAGATTATGATTATACAACCGTAAGTCTTTTATGTTTAAAAGAACATATAAATACCTTATTGCCTGTTCTAAAAAGTGCTATCAAAGAACCGCTTTTTGAAGATAAGGATTTTGAAAAAATAAAGCTTCAGCAACTTCAAAAAATTAGGGTTAATAATCAAAAGAACTCTTTAATCGCTACTCGAAATCTTAGGAAAAACCTTTTACAAGGAACACCTTATGCTAGCATACTTGAGGAAGATGAGTTAAATGCCATTCATAAGGAAGATATAGAAAATTATTTTAATAAGTATTTTGCTCTTCAGCCTGATATTATTGTAGCAGGTGATTTTGATGAAGATATTTTTAACTACTTTGATGAGTATTTTGGTAACCTGGAATTTAAACCAAATGAACCGCAGTATACAGGTAAACTTAATCCCAATTTAGAGGAAAAGAAGATTGAAAGAGAGGGCTCTGTTCAAGCTTCTATAAGAATGGGGGCTATTTCTATTCCTAGAGACCATCCAGATTACTTTGACTTATCTATTACCAATGAAATACTAGGCGGATATTTCGGTTCTCGTTTAATGAAGAATATTCGAGAAGATAAAGGATACACATATGGTATTTATTCTGTTTTAATCAATTATAAGCATGTCGATTATCATATAATCGGAGCTGATGTGAAGATTGACCACATAGAGGACACTATTCAGGAAGTGTATCATGAGATGGAAGATCTAAAAACTAATCGGGTGCCTGAGGAGGAGATTGAAACCATTAAGAACTATATGCTCGGTAAAATAGCCAGTAGTTTGGATACGGTTTTTCACCAATCAGAGAATTACAAAGTTAAGCTATCAGAGGGCGCTGATTACATTGATTATTTTGATGCCTATGTTAAAAGTATCAGAAATATCACGGCTGAAAGGATTTTAGAAATCAGTAAAAAGTATTTTTCTGAAGAATATTGTGTGATTAAGGTCGCTTAATCTCACTCGAAGAAAATATTTTGATGATGTAAATCTAAGCCATCGTTTTTAGGATTACATTTGTGTTCAAAATATGACCATCAAACAAAAAGTTGAGGCGGTTGAAAAATTATTCAATAGCCTCGATCAGGAGATATCCCGTTTTAAAAGTTTTACGGGAATATATTGTTATTCTTCATGTGGGAAATGCTGTAATAAACAAGATATAGAGGCAAGTCCACTGGAGTTTTTGCCACTTGCTTTTCATTGGTTTAAAACTGGCCGAGCACAAGAATTTTATGATAAGCTTGAAAATAATCAATCCTTAAACTGCATAGTTTATAGTCCGTTGTCAATTCTAGATCAAAACCAAGGCAGTTGCAGTGAATATCCTTACAGAGGATTAATTTGTAGATTGTTTGGCTATGGCGCAAACCGAGATAAGTACGGAGAACTAAGATTATTAACTTGCAAATTGATAAAAGATGGCCAGATTGAAAATTATACTAAAGCTATCGTTTTATTGAAAAATAATGTAAAAGTACCTGTGTTTACTGAATACTATCAGAAATTAATGCAAATAGATTTTCAGTTAGCCAGGGATATATTACCCATAAATAAGGCTATTAAAATAGCATTAGAAACTGTGATGCAATATTATGCCTATCGACCTTATTCTTCAGGCAAAGGAGCAGCTTAAAAGATTCAAAATAAAAAAATCCCGATAGTTTTATCGGGATTTTTTAAAACTGCAAAGCCTATTTTACATATGAATAGGTCTATTATCTGTTGCGGCTAGGCAAGCCTCCTTAACTGCTTCCATATATGTAGGGTGTGCATGAGACATACGAGAAACATCTTCAGCGGAAGCTCTATATTCCATAGCAGTTACACCAGCAGCAATCATATCAGCCGCTCTAGCTCCAATAATATGGATACCTAATATTTCATCGGTATTTTTATCAGCGATTACTTTAACTAAACCTTCCAAATCCATACTAGCGCGAGCTCTACCTAATGCTTTATATGGGAATGAGCCAGTTTTATACTTTCTTCCCTCATCCTTTAATTCTTCTTCAGTGTAGCCAACACCCGCAACTTCTGGCCAAGTGTATACTACATTAGGAATTAATTTGTAATGAATGTGAGGTTTTTGTCCGGCCATAGTTTCAGCTACAAAAACGCCTTCTTCTTCAGCTTTATGTGCGAGCATAGCACCTCTTACGACATCACCAATTGCATAGATGTTATCAACTTCAGTTTTGAGATTATCATCAACTGAAATTTTACCTTTATCATCAGTTTTTAGGCCAGCAGCCTCAAGATTTAACCCATCTGTATAAGGTTTCCGACCCACTGCCACTAAGCAATAGTCTCCTTTGATAGTCTCTTCTTTTCCTTTATCTGTCTCAAAAGTAACTTCTACTTCTTTTCCTTTATTTTCAACTTTAGTTACTTTATGTTTTAGCTTTACATCCATTCCGAGCTTTTTCATGCTCTTCTTCATTTCTTTCCCCATGCTTCCATCCATAGTAGGAATAAGGCTGTCAGCAAATTCTAATACAGTAACATCCGCACCAATTCTTTTATACACTGAGCCTAATTCTAAGCCGATTACACCACCCCCGATAAGAATCATATGTTTAGGCACTTCCTTTAACTCTAAAGCCTCAGTACTGCTGATAATTCTTTTCTTATCAAATTTAGCAAATGGCAACTCTATAGGTTTTGAGCCTGTTGCAATAATTACTTTGTCAGTGCTGAGTTCTTCCGTTTTGCCATCTGACTTTGTGACTACAACAGTGTTTTTATCTTTAAATGATCCAACACCAGTATGTACATCAATTTTATTTTTCTTCATTAAGAAGGCAATACCGTCTACATTTTGTTTCACAACATCTGCTTTGCGGTTGATCATCTGCTTAATATCTACTTTCAGGTTGCTCAGGTTTATCCCGTGCTCTTTAAAAGTAGTTTCAGCATTATGGTAATGCTCTGAAGAATCTAACAATGCTTTTGATGGGATACATCCAACATTAAGACAAGTTCCTCCTAAAGTATTATATTTTTCAATAATGGCTGTTTTCATGCCTAGTTGTGCGCATCTGATAGCTGCCACATAACCACCAGGACCAGAACCAATTACTGTTACATCGTATTTTGACATTTCTTTTTATTTTAGGTACTAAGTACTAAGTACAAAGTACAGGGTTTTAAATCAGTTTTTGTTGTAAAGAGTAAGTCATTCTTCTTATTTCACTTATTCTTTCTATTATTTCTTCAAAACTCTTTTCATTAATATATGAAAGTCGGTTAGAAAGATTGCTTTGAGTTTCTAGTTCTGCTAGAGATCCCAAAGCAATTCCTAAGAATTGATAAAATTCTTTAGGGTTATTTCTACCAGCACCTTCAGCTATATTAGAAGGGATTGATACCGCACTTCTCTTCATTTGGGATGTTAGTCCAAATTTTTCTTCATTAGGAAAAGCTGATGTTATTTTATAAATAATTTCAGCAAGATTCATTGACTGTTTCCATATTTGAAGATCTTGAAATTTATGCATTTTATTCTCAATACTTTGTACTTATATCTCTGTACTTTTGATATCAAAGCGTTAAACTCCCAACAATAATCTAGTTGGATCTTCAAGTAACTCTTTTACTCTTACCAAGAAGCTTACTGACTCTTTTCCATCAATAATTCTGTGATCATAGCTTAAGGCTACATACATAATAGGCCTGATTTCCACTTGCCCATTAATTGCAACTGGTCTTTCTACAATATTATGCATACCCAGAATTGCTGATTGAGGAGCGTTAATTATAGGAGTAGAAAGCATTGAGCCAAAAATACCACCATTAGTGATGGTGAAGGTACCTCCGCTCATTTCCTCTATGCTCAATTTACCGTCTCTAGCTTTTTTAGCTAGTCTTACTACTTCTCCTTCAATTTCATTGAAAGATAGTTTCTCTGCATTTCTAATTACAGGAACTACTAAACCTTTTGGAGATGATACAGCAATTGACATATCTACATAGTCCGAATATACCATTTCATTACCATCAATTTGAGCATTAACCGCTGGCCATTCTTTTAGAGCCATAGTACAAGCTTTTGTAAAGAATGACATAAAGCCTAAGCCTACTTCATATTTCTCTTTAAATTGCTCTTTGTATTTTTTACGTAAGTCCATGATTGGCTTCATATCCACCTCGTTAAAAGTGGTTAACATAGCCGTTTCATTCTTAACGCTTACCAATCTTCTTGCGACAGTCTTACGTAAGCTCGACATTTTCTCTCTGTTCTGAGCTCTTGCTTCTGATGAAGCTGGAACACTCTGAGTTTCAATTTTGTCTTCAGCTTTTTCTTTTTGAGGTGATGGTTTAGACTGCTGCTTTTCTGCATTTTCCGCATCTTCTTTTGTGATGCGACCGTCCTTACCCGTTCCTTTTATGTTTGCTGGATCAATACCTTTCTCCTTCAATATTTTTGCGGCAGCGGGAGAGGCATGTCCTGTTGCATAAGTTTCTTTTCCATCTTCCTGACCACTTGATGATGATTCACTTGAAGATGAACTACTTTCAGAAGAAGAGTCGCTAGGAGCACCTCCTTCAGTTACTTCGATTTTACAAATAGTAGCACCTATTTCGATGGTATCATCTTCCTGAGCAACAATTTTCAAGAATCCGTTAGCTTCTGCTGGTAATTCAAAAGTAGCTTTATCAGACTCTACTTCAGCGATTACTTCATCCATCTCTACATAATCACCATCAGACTTTAACCATGAACTAATGGTAACTTCTGTGATAGATTCTCCCACAGTAGGAACTACCATTTCATGAACTTCACCTGTCTTTTTAGGACCGCTGCCTGAAGAAGAATTACTACTATCAGATTTTGGTTCTGACTTTTCTTCTTCTTTCGATTCAGCCTTATCTTCTGATTTAGATCCCGAACCTTCAGCATTTTCATCAATCTCACAAATTACAGCCCCTACTTCGATGGTTTCATCTTCTTCGGCTTTTATTTTTAAAACGCCAGACACTTCAGCGGGTAGTTCGAATGTTGCTTTATCAGATTCTAATTCTGCAATAATTTCATCTTGTTCAACATAATCACCATCTTTCTTTAACCATGATGCTATGGTAACTTCAGTGATTGATTCGCCTACTTCAGGTACTTTTATTTCTAAACTCATGTTTTCTGAATTCTATCTTAAAAAATTTTATTTCTTATTATCTAAATCAAAAGCTTTTTCAACTAATGCTTCTTGTTCTGCCTTATGTACTTTTGCATATCCTGTAGCTGGAGATGCACTAGATTTTCGTGAAATCAACTGCAAGCCTGCTTTATTCGCAATAGTTCTTAGCATATAAGTCCAATATCCCATATTTGAAGGCTCTTCTTGTACCCAGAATATTTCAGGATCTTTGAATTTCTTCAATGCTTTATCGATTTGATTCATCGGGAATGGGTGTAGTTGCTCTATTCTTATGATGGCAACATCTTTACGTTTATCAGCTTGTTGCTTTTCTAAAAGGTCATAATATACTTTACCAGTACACAACAATACTCTTTTTACGTTTTTATTTGTTACATAATCATCTTCATAAATTTCTCTGAATTTACCATCAGTGAATTCTGATATTGGAGAAATTACTTTCGGATGACGTAGTAATGATTTTGGAGCAAATTGAACCAATGGTTTTCTAAACTCCCATTTTACCTGTCTTCTAAACATATGGAACAAGTTTGCCGGAGTAGTAATATTGGTTACTACTAAGTTTTCCTCTGCTGCTAATTGTAAGAACCTTTCAGGTCTAGCATTCGAGTGTTCCGGTCCTTGTCCTTCATAACCATGCGGAAGAAGCATTACAAGACCATTCATTCTCTGCCATTTACTTTCTGCTGAAGTGATGAATTGATCAATCATTACTTGAGCACCATTTGCAAAGTCACCAAATTGTGCTTCCCAAATGACTAATGCATTTGGAGTAGCCATGGCATAACCATATTCAAAACCTAATACGCCAAATTCTGATAATAAAGAGTTAAAGATTTTGAATTTCTGCTGTTGATTTTCTTCAATATGATCAAGATTGCAATAAGGTTCGTTTGTTTCTGCATCAAAAACATAAGAATGTCTGTGAGAGAAAGTTCCTCTTTTCACATCCTGACCAGACATTCTAACGATAGTATTTTCAGATAGTAAGGAACCATAAGCTAATAATTCTGCATCAGCCCAGTTTAACATTTTCTCATCAAAGAAATTCTTCTTTCTATCCTTAAATAATTTATCAATTTGCTTAAGAGGTTTGAAACCTTTTGGTAGACTTGTTAAAGCTTTTCCAATTTTGTCAACCAATTCTTGAGAGATAGAAGTGTCTGGAGATGCTAAAAAATCGTCAGATTTAGCTCTTCTTAGCTGTTTCCATTCTTCTTCTATTTTTTGAGGTTTATAAGGTAATGGCTTTTGTTTAACCTCATTCAATCGATCTTGAAGTTGCTTTTTGAAATCCTTTTCAAGTTTTTTGATTGAATCATTGTCTAAATCACCTCTTTCAGTCAATTTCTTTACATAAACCTCTCTAGGGTTGGCATGCTTTGCAATTTTATTGTAAAGTTTAGGCTGAGTAAATTTAGGTTCATCACTTTCATTATGTCCATGTCTTCTGTAGCATAATAAATCGATGAAGATATCTTTATGGAATTTTTGTCTGTATTCAACTGCTAAATTTGCGGCAAAATTTACTGCTTCTGCATCATCGCCATTTACGTGTAATACAGGAGCATCAATCATTTTAGCAATATCTGTACAATAGATTGATGAACGTGCATCGTCATAATCAGTCGTAAAACCTACTTGATTATTGATTACTAAATGGATGGTTCCTCCAGTAGAATACCCTTCCAATAATGACATTTGAGTAGTTTCATAAACTATTCCTTGTCCGGCAACAGCTGCATCTCCATGGATTAAAATTGGAACTGCTGCATCTGCATTGTCATTGTATTCGTCATCAATTTGTGCTCGAGTGTATCCTAAAACAACGGAATTTACAGCTTCAAGGTGAGAAGGGTTAGGTGTTAATTTAACATAAGTTTTTTTGCCACTTGTAGTTTCTAAATGACTTGAATACCCCATATGATATTTTACATCTCCATCTCCCATAGTAAGATCAGGATCTGTGTTTCCTTCAAACTCCGCGAAAATTTGCTCGTAGGTTTTATTCATAATGTTAGCTAAAACATTTAACCTACCTCTGTGAGCCATCCCGATTACTACCTCTTTCGTACCCAATTCAGAAGATCTATTAATAACTTTATCTAAAAATGGGATGGTGTTCTCTCCACCTTCAAGTGAGAATCTTTTCTGACCTAAGAATTTTGTATGCAGGAAGTTTTCAAAGACAACTGCTTCATTTAGTTTTGATAAAATTCTTTTCTTTTCTTCTAATTGAGGCTGATAGTCACCTTTTGATTTTTCAGCTTTATCAATAAACCAATCCACGATTTTTGGATCACGTATATGCATATATTCGAACCCTATGGAACCAATATATATTTTATCTAAGGCATCAACTATTTCTTTTAAGCTAGCTTTACCGATTCCTATTTCTTGTCCAATTGAGAATTTCTCGTTCAAATCCTCCTTTTTAAGGTCGAATTCTTCTAAGCTTATTCTAGCATCATGCGGTCTTCTTTCTCTAACCGGATTGGTTTTAGATTTCAAATGACCTCTCATTCTGTATGCCTGTATCAGATTACGAACATGAGTTTCTTTTGAAGAGACCTTTAAATCTGTAGCTTCGCCATTTCCACCAAAATCTTGTTGAGAAAATTCAAAACCTTCAAAGAACTTTTGCCATGAATCATCTACTGATTCAGGATCATTTTTATATGATTGATAAAGTTCCTCGATATAATTGCCATGTGCATTGGCTATATAGGTGTATTTATCCATTATGGAATTGTTTTATTTATTGATAAGCAAATATAAACACTTATGAAAAACTATTAAAATTGCTTATGCGATTAAGCGGAATCAATTGATTTTCAAATATGTTGGCACTAATAACGGTCTTAATACACTTGGTGTTTTAAAAATTGGCAATTACTTAATGTAGATCTAGATTGTGCAAAGTTTTAATAGGCAATAGGCTTTGGTCGTTTATAATTAGTAGTCATTTCAAAAGACTTTAAAAGAGTTAATATTATCTATATTTTGAATATTTTGGTATCGCGAATTGTGATTTAGGAATGGATTTGCGGTAATTTATTGTTTTAATGTAATCAGGAAAGACTCAAACTTAGATTTACTCATCGTAAATGAATCGTTGAAAAGCTTAGAAGGTGGGAAAGAAGCTGATTCAAAGGATTTTGAAAACACTAATTTTATTTGAGAATTTTAGCATAAACTCATTAACTTATTGATTATTAAGTTCCTACAGATTATAACTAATTTTTAAAAATTACTAAACTTGTGTTTCTTTTCAGAAAATTATATACCTTTGCACTCCAAATATAAAAGAGGGACGTGATCCTTCGTAATTGCTAAATAAAATAGAAAATGGCAGTAAAAATTAGATTGGCCAGAAGAGGCCGTAAAAAACTGGCGATATACGATGTAGTCGTAGCTGACGCCCGTGCACCACGTGATGGTCGCTTTATTGAAAAAATAGGTACTTATAACCCAAATACGCCTGTTGCAGCTATCGAGCTTGACAACGACAAGGCTTTTCAGTGGTTAATGAATGGTGCTCAGCCTACTGATACAGTTAGAGCTATGCTATCATACCGTGGATTGCTTTATAAAAAGCATTTACAAATTGGTGTGATAAAAGGTGCTTTAACTCAAGAAGAAGCTGACAAAAAACTAGAGGCTTGGTTAAAGGATAAACAAGCAGCTATCGAAGGAAAAGAAAAATCTATTGCTGATAAAACAGCAGCTGAGAAGAAAGCAAGATTAGAAGCAGAAGCTAAAGTTAATGAGGCAAGAGCGGAAGCAATCCGTAAGCGTCAAGAAGAAGCTGAGGCTGAAGCGAAAGCTGCTGAAGCTCCAGCAGAGGAGGCAACTGAAGAAGCACCGGCTGATGAGGCTGCTACTGAAGAGGCTCCAAAAGCTGAAGCATCTGAAGAAAACTCAGAAGAGAAAAAAGAAGATTAAAATAATTTCCCCATGAAGCTTGACCAATGCTTTCAGTTAGGTATGGTATTGAAGCCTCATGGTTTAAAAGGAGAATTATATATCTCTTTGGATACTGATTATCCAGAGGATTATGCGGAAATGGAATCAGTCTTTCTATCACAAAATGGAAAGTTGGTTCCATTTTTTATTGAGCGTATTCAATTAAAAAATAAAGAAGCCTTAGTAAAGTTTGATGATATTGACAGCAAGGAATCAGCCTTAAATTTAAGAGGATCAACGCTTCATTTGCCACTAACACAATTACCTGAATTAACTGGCAATCAATTTTATTTTCATGAGATTGATGGATTTAAGGTTTTCGATGTACAGAAAGGTGAGTTAGGGATTGTTAAGGAGGTGTTTGAAGCAGGTCATCAAGATTTAATAGGTATGGAATATCAGGGGAAAGAAGTTTTGATCCCTATTAATGATGATGTAATTCTTAATGTCAATAGAGAAGAATCAAGCATAGAAGTGAATTTGCCTGAAGGTTTACTAGAGTTATATTTAGAAGAAAATGAGGATTGATATAATCACTTGCTTGCCCAAATTATTAGAGGGTCCATTTTCTGATAGTATACTTAAAAGAGCTCAAGAAAAAGGATTAGCTCAAATTTATGTGCATGATTTAAGACAATATTCAACCCATAAGCAGAGAAGTATTGACGATTATGCTTATGGTGGTGGAGCAGGAATGGTTTTGCAAATTGAGCCTATTGCTGCTGCCATTGATGACCTTAAATCTCAACATGCGTATGATGAGATAATCTATATGAGTCCTGATGGTGAACAGTTTAGTCAACCTATCGCTAATGAGTTAGCCTTAAAAGGCAACTTACTTATATTGTGTGGTCACTATAAAGGAGTTGATGAGCGTGTAAGAGAGCATTATATTACTCGTGAAATTAGTATTGGCGATTATGTGATTTCTGGAGGGGAGTTAGCTGCAGCGGTAGTAACTGATGCGGTGATCAGGTTAATTCCTGGAGTACTGTCAGATGAAACCTCAGCCTTAACAGATTCCTATCAGGATGGATTATTAGCACCGCCAGTGTACAGTAGACCAGCGGAATTTAAAGGATTGAAAGTTCCAGATGTGCTTCTTTCCGGTCATGCTGCCAACATTGAAAAGTGGCGTTTTGAGCAAGCTGTAAAAAGAACTGAGGAACGAAGGCCAGATTTATTGAAAAAAGAATAAAAAAATATTAATATGAGATGCAAAGAATAAAATTATCCTTATATTTGCACTCCATTTTTCGGGATATAGAACCGAAACCATTATCGGAAAAAAGAAAGAGCCATGAGCGATTTGATCAAAGAAATTGAAAAAGAATATCACGAAGCAGTAAGCAAGTTTCCTGAATTTAAAGCAGGGGACACAGTGAATGTTCACGTAAGAATTAAAGAAGGAAATAAAGAGCGTATTCAGCAATACCAAGGAACTGTAATTCAAAAAAGAGGTTCTGGTAACTCTGTTACTTTCACTGTAAGAAAAATTTCTAGTGGAATTGGTGTTGAAAGAATTTTTCCTTTAATCTCTCCTGCTATCGATAAAATCGAAGTGGTAAGAAGAGGTTCAGTTAGAAGAGCAAAATTATACTACTTAAGAGGTAGAAAGGGTAAATCTGCTAGAATTAAAGAAAAAATCTAAGGATTTACATTCAACATACAAGAGGCGATTATGGAAACATAATCGCCTTTTTTTTTCGATTAGGATCATATTTAAAACGATTAAGTGAATAAATTCTTAGATTTATTCTATTTTTACACTGATGTTTGCTAAGTTTTATCAATACATAAGAGCCTTCAGTTTAGATGTGGTTGCAGGTGCTGTAATCAGCGCTCGATGGATTGGAAATTACTTTAATGCAGATATCCCTACCGAAGCAATTTTAGCCCTTGGTCTCACTGTGTGGCTAATTTATACTATTGATCATTTGTTGGATGCCAGAAAGCTCAAATCGAAAGACGTATTCCTACGACATGCTATTCATCATAAAAATGCTCCGTATATATTTGGCTTAATTGCGGTGGTAACTATGGTTTTAATTTTTATTTTACAAAGTTTAAAACCCTATCTAATTGGCTATGGATTAGCTTTAGGATTTGTAGTCTTTTGCTATTTGATTTATGTTCATTTCATTCAAAAAACTGCAATCTGGGCAAAAGAATGGTTCATTGCACTAGTTTATGCTTCAGGTATATGCCTTCCTACCTTTTCTTATATACAAGAAATCCCGCTTATCTTAATTTACTTTTGGTTGCAGCTTTTTATTCTGGCAAGTATTAATTTGATACTGTTTAATATGATTGAGTATAAAACGGATAAGCAAAATGGTTTTAATTCATTTGCTACCATTAAAGGAGCTGATTTTTCAAGAAGAGTCATTTTATTTTTATTGTTTGCTTTTGTCCTCATTTGGTCATCATCCTTTTTATTATTTAAAGCGGAGGAGCTTTTAGATTACCAAGCGATGTTTATTTTCATGGCATCCGTATTAGCAATGGTGTTAAGTAAGGAGATTGTTCTACGACAAGAAGAATGGTATAGGGTAATAGGTGATATAGTTTTTGTATTACCAATATTAGAAATTCTTTTAATCGATGGCTAATTTCAATCGCATTGCTGGGATTTATGATGCTTTGAAAAAAATAGTTTTCAAAGATCAACTAGAAAATGCAGCTCAACACTTCTTGAAGGATATATCTCAAAATAGCTCGATTATAATAATAGGTGGGGGCAGCGGGCAATTATTAAAGGGCTTTGATAATACTCACAAAATAAGCTATGTTGAGCTGTCATCTAAAATGATTGAAAAAGCTAAAAAGGTAAGAACTAATGCTGAAGTTAAATTTATTAATGCAGATATTTTAAATTTTCATTCTATTCAGCATTATGACTACGTTATCACTCCTTTTATACTAGATTGCTTTAAAGAAAATGAGTTAGAGATTATATTCTCAAAGATTGAAGCTATTAATCATACAGCTACAGTCTGGATTCATACAGATTTTTACCCCAAAAAGATATGGCAAAAAGTTTTAGTGAAGCTAATGTATTGGTTTTTTAATTTGGTCACAGGTTTAAGCACATCAAAACTACCCGATTTTGATACCATTTTTAAAAAGCATGATTTTATTTTGAAATCAAAAGCCTCTTTTTTCCATTCTATGATAGAATCCAAAATTTATCAAAAGATTGAATGACGAACTCCTTTCGATTTCGGAATTATCATCTTAATTTTGCCCAATTTATTTAGCCCAACACAAATAAAAATCTCATGCCTAAAGACAACAGCATCAAGTCAGTTCTTATCATCGGTTCAGGTCCTATTATCATTGGTCAAGCTTGCGAATTCGATTACTCCGGTTCTCAAGCATCAAGATCTTTAAGAGAGGAGGGAATAGAAGTAACCTTAATTAACTCCAATCCGGCAACTATTATGACGGATGAGGTTACAGCAGATAATATTTACCTTAAACCGCTTACTAAGAAATCAATAGTTGAAATTCTTGAAAAGCATGATATTGATGCAGTATTACCCACTATGGGAGGTCAAACTGCCTTAAACCTCGCTATAGAATGTGATAAATCAGGGGTTTGGAAAAAATACGGAGTAAAAATGTTAGGTGTTGATGTGGATGCCATTGACACTACTGAAAATAGAGAGTTATTCCGTTTGAAGATGGAAGAGCTTGGTGTAGGAGTTTGTAGAGGAGAGACTGCTACTTCTTTCTTACAAGGAAAAGAAATCGCACAGAAAATAGGCTTTCCATTAGTATTAAGATCATCTTTTACGCTTGGTGGATTAGGTGGGGCTATTGTAAAAGATCCCGCAGAATTTGATAATGCTCTTAAAGATGGTTTACATGCCTCTCCAATACATGAAGTCCTAATTGAACAGAGTATTTTAGGTTGGAAAGAATATGAATTAGAAATTCTAAGAGATAATATTGGGAATGTAATTGTGATATGTTCGGTAGAGAATTTCGATCCAATGGGAATTCATACTGGAGATTCCATTACGGTTGCACCTGCTCAAACTTTACCTGATACAGTTTTCCAAGAAATGAGAAACCTGGCCATCAAAATGATTAAAGGCATAGGTAATTTTGCTGGAGGGTGTAATGTACAGTTTGCAGTTAATCCTGAAAATGATGATATAATCGGTATTGAAATTAATCCTAGGGTTTCAAGATCATCGGCTTTGGCTTCAAAAGCAACTGGTTATCCAATTGCAAAAATTGCAGCTAAATTGGCAATCGGTTATGATTTACATGAATTAAAAAATCAAATTACAAAAAATACTTCTGCATTTTTTGAGCCATCATTAGACTATGTGATCGTGAAAGTGCCAAGATGGAACTTTGATAAATTCCCTGGCTCTGATAGAAGATTAGGTTTTTCGATGAAATCAGTAGGGGAAACTATGGGGATTGGAAGGAATTTCCAAGAGGCCCTACAAAAAGCTTGTCAGTCTTTAGAGATAAAAAGAAATGGACTGGGAGCCGATGGGAAAGAATTAAGAAAGCAGGATGAAATTCTTTACAGTTTAGAAAACCCAAGCTGGAATAGATTATTCCATATATATGATGCCTTTAAATTGGGAATCCCTTTCAAAACAATACAAAAACTTACCAAAATTGACAAATGGTTCTTAGAGCAAATTGAGGAGCTATTAGTGCTTGAGAAAGAGGTTGAGAAATATCATATAGAAAACCTTCCGAAAGAGTTGATGCTCGAAGTGAAGCAGAAGGGCTATGCTGACAGACAAATTGCCCATTTGGTAAGGTGCCTTGAAAGTGAAGTCTATAAGAAAAGGGAGGAGATGGGAATCAAGCGAGTTTATAAATTGGTTGATACTTGTGCTGCAGAGTTTGAAGCCCAAACGCCTTATTATTACTCTACTTTCCAGGAAGAGAATGAATCTGAATCCAGCGATAAAAAGAAAATCATCATTTTAGGTTCTGGACCAAATAGAATTGGTCAGGGAATTGAATTCGATTATTCATGTGTTCATGGTGTATTGGCCGCTAAAGAATGCGGTTATGAAACTATCATGATCAACTGTAATCCTGAAACAGTTTCAACCGATTTTGATACTGCTGATAAATTATATTTCGAACCTGTATTCTGGGAACATATTTATGACATTATCCTTCATGAAAAGCCTGAAGGTGTAATTGTTCAATTAGGAGGTCAAACAGCTCTTAAATTAGCTGAGAAACTAAACCGTTATGGTATCAAAATCATAGGGACTTCTTATGAAGCCTTAGATCTAGCAGAAGATAGAGGTTCATTCTCTAAGTTGTTAGCTGATAATGATATTCCGTATCCTAAATTCACCGTAGTGGAAGATGCAGATAATGCTCTTGAGGTTTCTAAGGATATTGGGTTTCCTATGCTCGTAAGGCCATCATACGTATTGGGTGGACAAGGAATGAAGATTGTGATCAATGAGCAGGAGTTGGAAGAACATGTTGTAGATGTTTTAAGAGACATTCCAGGTAATAAAGTATTGTTAGATCATTTCTTGGATGGTGCTATTGAAGCGGAAGCTGATGCAATTTGTGATGGTGAAGATGTTTACATCATTGGGATAATGCAACATGTGGAACCGGCCGGGATTCACTCTGGTGATTCATATGCTGTATTGCCTCCTTATAATTTGGGAGATTTAATCATCACACAAATTGAAAATTACACTAAAAAGATTGCCTTAGCACTAGAGACTAAAGGTTTGATCAATATTCAGTTTGCAATTAAGAATGATACAGTTTATATAATTGAGGCAAATCCGAGAGCTTCCAGAACCGTTCCATTTATTTGCAAGGCTTATAATGAGCCTTATGTAAATTATGCTACTAAGGTGATGTTGGGTGAAAAGAAAGTGAAAGATTTTAAATTTAATCCAACGAAGAAAGGATACGCTATTAAAGAGCCAATATTCTCCTTCAATAAATTCCCGAATGTGAATAAGGAATTAGGTCCAGAAATGAAATCAACCGGGGAATCAATCTATTTTATTGATGATTTAATGGATGATTATTTCCTTAAAATTGTATCAGAACGAAACCTTTACTTAAGTAGATAGTAAATATTAATAGCAAATTCCTTTGGCTTAGCAGGAACCTTAGCTAAAGGAATTTGTTGTTTTTTATAGTAATGTACTAATTTTGGCAATAGCCTTAGAAAAAGAAATATGTTTAAGTTTTTATTAATTCTCTTTTTAATTGGATACTTATTTTTCAAGATAGGAGGATTTATATTCAGATTATTTTTAGGAAGAACAGCAAAAGCTGCCCAGGAAAGACAATATCAGCAAAATAATAAAGGAAGAACCACTAAAGATGGAGTTCATATAGATCATATCCCTAACCAAAAGGGTAAAAGATCCGGAGGTAATTTTAAGGGTGGTGAATATGTAGATTACGAAGAAGTATAATTACTGAGCAAATACTTTTCTTCCTGACCAAATAAAAGCGATGGTAAGCCCGGCAATAATATGCCATATTCCCCACCAACCTGCAATTATCGCCATTCCACCTATACCATCAAAAAAGTTGAAAATTAAAACAAGGCCAAGACCTGAATTTTGTATTCCAGTTTCAATAGAAATGGCCTTTCTTTCTTTTTCTTCTAATCCACTTAATTTCCCCATCCAATAGCCACTTAAGAATGCTAAGCCATTATGGAATAAAACAATTACAAAAATGATGTGAATGAATTCAATGAAATAATTGGCGTTTTTCATAAAAGCAATCACAACAAAAGCAGCAAAAATAACAATTGAAAGGATGTTCACGGGCTTTCTGATTTTGTTTGCAATCTGGGGTTTATATTTAGCAAAGCTAACTCCTAATACCACAGGTATTAAAATGAGATATAAAATGGTTGAAAACATATCCCATACATTAAGGGAAATGCTGCTCTTTAAACTTTCAGCACTTGATATAAATGATGACCAAAAAGCAAAGCTAAATGGTGTCATGAAAATAGCAGCTGAAGTGGTTAATGCTGTTAAACTAACTGATAACGCTGCATCGCCTCCAGCTAATTTGCTGATAAAATTACTAATATTACCGCCAGGACAGCAGGCTACCAGAATCATTCCTAGTGCCATACTAGGGCTTGGCTCAAAAATAAAAATAAGGATTAACGTTATGATGGGTAAGATAACCCACTGAGAAATCAGCCCAACTAATGATGCTTTAGGGTTTAAAAGAACTCTTTTAAAATCTTCCACTCTCAAGTCTAGTGCAACACCAAACATGATAAAGCCCAACAAAAAATTTAACAACAATAAGCTTTCGCTATTGAAATTAAGCGTTACTTCATCCATATTCATAAAGCGAATATATGAAAATTTATAATGCTGGCCTTGAAAAAATTATCACATTCAAGCTTTCAATTCAGCTTTTAGAAATTTGCCTGTGTAGCTATTTTTTAATTTAATAATTTTTTGTGGTGTACCTGTGAATACAATATTTCCACCGCCAGTTCCACCTTCAGGCCCTAAATCAATTAGATAATCAGCCACTTTTATCACATCCATATTATGTTCAATAACTAGAACAGTATTTCCCTTATCAACCAGTTTTTGCAAAACTGTTAAAAGGTGCTCAATATCTTGGAAATGGAGACCTGTTGTCGGTTCATCTAAAATATAGAATGTATTTCCAGTATCTTTTTTCGATAGTTCAGTGGCTAATTTTACTCTTTGAGCTTCACCCCCTGAAAGAGTAGTAGCATGTTGGCCAAGCGTAATGTATCCTAAACCAACTTCTGATAATGTCTTTATTTTTCTTAAGATTTTAGGTTGATTAGTAAAAAACTCAACTGCTTGTTCAACCGTCATATCTAATACATCCGAAATAGATTTACCCTTAAATCGAACTTCTAAGGTTTCCCTATTATATCTTTTGCCTTTACAGGTTTCGCAAGGAACGTGAACATCTGGCAAGAAGTCCATTTCAATTAGTTTCATTCCTGCTCCTTCACAGGTTTCACATCTTCCTCCTTTTACGTTAAATGAGAACCTACCCGGTTTGTAACCTCTAATTTTAGCTTCAGGAAGATTACTAAATAATGCTCTTATGTCAGTAAAAACTCCAGTATAGGTAGCCGGGTTTGATCTTGGGGTTCTGCCTATAGGGGACTGATCTACTTCAATTACTTTGTCTAAGTGCTCTAATCCTTTGATTGAGTCATGTTCCATCGGATCTTTTTTAGATCGATAGAATTTCTGATTCAAAATACGGTAGAGGGTATCATGTATCAGAGTAGATTTACCACTACCTGACACACCCGTAACGCACATCATCGTTCCTAAAGGGAAGTCTACATTAACATTTTTAAGGTTATTTCCTTTGGCTCCTTTTAATTGAAGTTTCTTGCCATTTCCTTTTCTTCTTTCCTTTGGGATTTCAATGGCTAATTCTTCTTTTAGGTATTTAGCGGTTTTACTGTTTTGTTTTAAGAATTCATCAGGATTACCTGCTGCAACAATCTTTCCGCCATGTCTGCCGGCTCCTGGCCCAATATCTAATATAAAGTCTGATGCCAGCATCATATCTTTATCATGTTCGACTACCATAACAGTATTCCCTAGGTCTCTTAGGTCTTGCAGAGCAGCTATAAGCTTTGTATTATCTCTCTGGTGTAATCCAATACTAGGTTCGTCTAAAATATAAAGAACGCCTACTAATTGAGTTCCTATCTGTGTGGCAAGTCTTATTCTTTGTGCTTCTCCACCCGAGAGTGTTTTTAAAGGTCGGTCTAAGGATAAATAGTCAAGCCCCACATCAAGCATAAAACCTAATCGCTTCCTGATTTCTTTTAATACTTCAGCTCCAATCAGATTTTGTTTTTCTGATAATCTACTTTCAATCCCCTCAAACCAATTCCCTAAATCTCCTATGCTCATTAACGCTAATTCAGAGATGTTTTTACCATCAATCAGAAAGTGAAGTGATTCTTTTTTTAGCCTAAGACCATTACAGTCAGGGCATTTCTGAATGACGGTATATTCTTCAAGCCAGTCACGCATTTTATCTGTCCCACTTTCCTGCTGCTTTTGGAGAAACTTAATAATTCCTTCGAAACTAGTACTCCATTTTGTGCCTGGATATTTTTTAGAATTAACCTCAACCTTCATTTTACTCCCATAAAGTAGTACATTTAATACTTCTTCTGGAAATTTCTCGATTGGGGTACTGAGGTTTACATCCGTATTCTTTAATAAAGCATCTACCTTTTTAAAGATCCATATATCCCTATATTCACCTAGAGGAGCGATTCCACCCCTGCTAATGCTCAATTTAGGATTAGGAATAACGGTTTCTTTTGTAATGTTCTCTAATTCTCCTAAACCTTTACAAGTCGGACAGGCTCCATAAGGAGAGTTAAATGAAAAACTATTAGGAGCAGGTTCGTCATAAGCTAAACCTGTTTCAGGATCCATCAAGTTTTGAGAGAAATGATGAACATTTCCATCAGTATCTCTCACCATCATGATGCCATTACCATGCTTTAAGGCTGTTTTTACAGATTGGGTGATACGATATTTATCTTTTTTATCTACAACAATACGGTCAACCACTATCTCGATATCATGGGTTTTGTATCGGTCAACCTGCATACGAGCATCTATTTCTAGAATCACTCCGTCCACACGGGCTTTTGTAAAGCCCATCTTTCTAATTTGTTGAAAGAGTTCTCTGTAATGACCTTTTCGTCCTTTTACAACTGGAGCTAAAATGCTAAGTTTTGCATCAGGGAATTCACTTATTAGATGCTCAATAATTTGATCTTCAGTCTGGCGCTGCATTTTCTTACCCGTTTTGTAAGAAATAGCCTCTCCAGCTCTTGCATACAAAACCCTCAAGAAATCATAAATTTCGGTTAGGGTGCCGACAGTTGATCTTGGGTTTTTAGAGGTAGTTTTTTGTTCTATTGAAATAACAGGGGATAGTCCATTAATTTTGTCAACATCGGGTCTTTCCATATTCCCAATAAAAGAACGGGCATAGGCAGAAAAGCTTTCCATGTACCGTCTTTGCCCCTCTGCATAAATTGTATCAAAAGCTAAGCTTGATTTACCACTACCGCTAATACCTGTAACTACTACAAGTTTATCTCGAGGTATCGATATGTCAATATTCTTTAAATTATGCTCTCTGGCACCAATTACTTCAATAAACTCTTCCTGACTTGCTGTAGTAGCGTTTTGTGTATTATTTTTGGCTTCTTTTGTTAAACTCATCCTCTAAATTTCTAACTTGCTAATTTACAAAATAGCATAGAGGATTGTTTCGTTTTAGGAAAGATAAATTCTAATTAGATTTTTTGATTCCTCTATAAATAAATATCCAGCCTATAATAAAATAAGGAATACTGAGCCATTGCCCCATATTTAATGTCATATCCGCTTCGAATGCAGATTGATCAGCTTTCACAAATTCAATGAAAAAACGGGCAATGAATACTAATACAAGCATTAAACCAAATACAAATCCGTTTTTATATTTCTGCTTTTTGTCTACCCAAAATAGAATTCCAAATATTAAGAGATAGGATAGAGCTTCATATAATTGTGCTGGATGTCGGGGAATGTTATCTATTTGTTTAAAAATAAATGCCCAACTTACATTCGTGGCTTTACCTATAATTTCTGAATTCATAAGGTTGCCTAGGCGGATAGAAGCACCAGCCAGTGGGACTACCAAGGCAATAGTGTCAATCATCCATATTTTACTGATTTTATTTTGCCAGGAGAAAATAATAAGTGCTATAATAACTCCAGCTCCACCGCCATGACTAGCTAAGCCTTGATATCCAATAAACTCAAAAGTAGGGGAGAATCGAAAAGGAAGTAAAATTTCTAAAAGATGGTTTTGATAATATTCCCAATCATAAAATATGCAATGCCCCAACCGAGCTCCTATCACTGTTCCGATTACTAAATAAACAGCTAAATTATCTAGTAGTTTAGTATCAACATTATCTCTTTTAAAGCGCCATTTTACGAATTGATAGCCTAAAACAAATCCTATTCCGAAAAGAATGGAATACCATCTTAATTGATAGAAACCAAAATCAAATACTATTCCGTCAGGATTCCAGATAATGTAGTTGAGCATTATTTATGATTTATTTAGTTGAACTTGCCTTTTTATACTTTCCTCCAAAGATATAAAAGTCTCTGTTCTTTCTATCCCGGAAATAGGTTGAATTGAATCATGTAATATGTTTTTAAGGTGATTGGTGTCTCTACAAACTATTTTTACAAACATAGAATATGCTCCTGTAGTATAATGGCAATCGACTATTTCAGGTATTTCCTTTAAGGCTGCTACCACATCATCGTATAAAGAGCTTTTTTGGAGATACACTCCTAAAAATGCCGTTACATCCAAACCTAGTTTTGACAAATCAACTTGTAGCTGAGAATTTTTAATTAAGCCTAGTTTTTCCATCTTTCTCATTCTGACATGTACAGTCCCTGGAGAAACAAATACTTCTTCGGCTACTTCAGTGTAGGGTTTTCGCGCATCCTGCATTAGGATATTTAATATGGCTAAATCTGTATTATCAAGTTGATAATTTTCCATATGGTTTGTGATTATAAATTACATAAAAATTAATAAATATCATCTAAAATTATTGAATCTGTATTTATTATCAAATATTATTAAATAATATTTAAGTAATTGATCTTTTTATTACCTTTGAAATATCAGAAAGGCAAAAAGTGCTGATCAGAATAAATTTTGTAGAGTGATGGAATTGGCAAACATGCCCTCCTGTCTCGGGGGTGGAGATTTGGGATAAAGCACAGTCGTTTCACGATAATTTCCTTTTGGGAATCTCAAAGTAGTTTATCGTGGAAACTGTAGCCTAACTACTCCTTGGAGGTTCGAATCCTCCCTTTACAGCAAAAAGTATAAACGGTTTACTTTTTATTAAAATAAATTGTAAGGTGATGGAATTGGCAAACATGCCCTCCTGTCTCGGGGGTGGAGGTTTGGGATAAAGCACAGTTGTTTCACGATAATTTCCTTTTGGGAATCTCAAAGTAGTTTATCGTGAAATCTGTAGTCTAACTGCTCTTTGGAGGTTCGAATCCTCCCCTTACAGCAAAATGCAATGAAGAGCTTTGTATTTTATCAATTTGATTGTTGAAATCTCTAGTGATCAGAGTTGAAAGGTTAACTTTTATTAAGCGTGGTTATTTGACAAGTACAATCTTTTGTACTTGTCGTTAACTTAAGCTATTACACTGTAGGGTGATGGAATTGGCAAACATGCCCTCCTGTCTCGGGGGTGAAGGTTTGGGATAAAGCACAGCTGTTTCACGATAATTTATGTATCCCAAAGTAGTTTATCGTGGGATCTGTAGCCTAACTGCTTCTTGAAGGTTCGAATCCTTCCCTTACAGCTTTTATCTGTATAGATATATTCCGTTATAATTAGATTTGCTCATATTACAAGTCTGAACTCCTTGAGCAATGAAATGAAATAAGATTTCTTTTGCCTCATCAATTTGTACTTTTTGGAAAGATATTTCGTCTTTAACGTTAAGAAGTGATGCTCGTTCAATGGAAGCTATTCCAATTTTCCATTCAGAACTGTTCCCACCACTTAAATCAATTAAGCTGCTGAATTTATCAATTATATTTTCTTTTTTTGATACGGCTGTGTGCATGATTCCCTATTTTATTTAAGTTAAATCTCGTTTAATAAATCTTAAATTCAAATTAATTCTATTAATTATCGGTTAAGTGCAACAAATAGGGTATTAATTCCTCTAATTCTAGGATAGAAATCTCATATTACATATGTAATATTTCATGAAATTATTGAAATATATTATTAGTAGGATGTTAGTCATAAAAAAAGACCGATATTTCTATCGGTCTCTTTTATTATTTCGTATCCTCTTTTTTATTTTCTTTCTTATCGTCCTTCTTCTTTTTCTTCTGCTTGATGAAGAGGTGTTCGCTCTTGCCATCGTGATCTGCTATGATGGAATCGCCAATTTTTATTTTTTCATTTAATATTTCTTCCGCTACTAAATCTTCTAAATATTTCTGAATAGCTCTGTTCAATGGTCTTGCGCCATATTGTTGATCATATCCTTTCTTAGATAAGAAGTCTTTAGCTGCTTCAGTTAAATCAATATCATATCCTAAAGAAAGCATTCTGTCAAATACTTTTTTCAATGAAATATCAATGATTTTATGTAAGTGCTCTCTTTCAAGACTATTAAATACAATAACATCATCCAATCTATTTAGGAATTCAGGACTAAATGCTTTTTTCAAGGCATTTTGAATGGTTGATTTCATCACCTCATTAGAGTTCTCCTCTTTTGCGGCTGTTGAGAATCCTATTCCAGCACCAAAGTCTTTAAGATCACGCACTCCAATATTTGAAGTCATGATGATAATTGTATTTCTAAAGTCTACCCTTCTTCCTAAACCGTCAGTAAGGATCCCATCATCCAATACTTGAAGCAATAGGTTAAACACATCAGGGTGAGCTTTTTCAATCTCATCTAATAAAACTACCGAATAAGGTTTTCTTCTTACTTTTTCAGTAAGCTGACCACCCTCTTCATACCCAACATAACCCGGAGGCGCACCCACTAGTCTTGATACGGAGAATTTCTCCATATACTCACTCATATCAATTCTGATTAGAGCATCCTCTTTATCGAATAAATAAGTAGATAAAACCTTTGCTAACTCAGTTTTACCAACACCAGTTGGGCCTAAGAAAACGAATGAACCAATTGGTTTTTTAGGATCTTTCAATCCAATTCTGGTCCTTTGAATTGCTTTTGAAAGTTTTTGAATTGCTTCATCCTGACCAATTACATGACCTTGAAGGTCATCTGCCATTCCTTTAAGTTTAACGCTTTCGTTTTCAGCCACGCGTTTAGTAGGAACGCCAGTCATCATAGCAATTACCTCAGCAACATTCTCTTCCGTTACGGTATATCGCTTTGCTTTGGTTTCATCTTCCCACTTTCTCTTTTCAGTTTCTAAGTCCTCAATAAGCTTTTTCTCAGTATCTCTTAATCGAGCTGCTTCTTCGTATTTCTGACTTCTTACAACTTTATTCTTTTCTTTTTTGATGTCCTCAATTGAAGCTTCTAACTTAACAATTGAATCTGGAACATGGATATTATTTAAGTGAACTCTAGCCCCAGCTTCATCCATCACATCAATTGCTTTATCAGGCAAGAATCTATCAGAGATATATCGATCACTTAACTTCACACACGCATCAATAGCCTCGCTAGTGAAATTTACATTATGGTGATCTTCGTATTTATCTTTAATATTGTCTAATATCTCTTTTGTTTCTTCAGGAGTAGTAGCATCTACCATTACCATTTGGAAACGTCTTGCTAATGCACCGTCTTTTTCAATATATTGACGATACTCATCTAAAGTTGTGGCACCAATACATTGTATTTCGCCTCTTGCTAAAGCTGGCTTAAACATATTGCTCGCATCTAATGATCCTGATGCACCACCAGCGCCAACTATAGTATGAAGCTCGTCAATAAATAGAATGACATTTGGAGATTTCTCCAATTCATTCATTACAGCTTTCATTCTCTCCTCAAACTGTCCACGATATTTGGTACCCGCCACTAATGAAGCAAGGTCTAAGGTAACTACTCTTTTATTGAAGAGTACTCTTGATACTTTTCTTTGAATAATTCTTAAAGCAAGACCTTCAGCAATGGCTGTTTTACCAACACCTGGCTCACCAATTAAGATTGGGTTGTTTTTCTTTCTTCTTGATAAAATTTGGGCTACCCGTTCAATCTCTTTTTCACGGCCTACAATAGGATCAAGCTTATCTTCCTCTGCCATTTTGGTTAAATCACGGCCAAAATTATCTAAAACAGGTGTTTTAGATTTTTCACTTGATTTCGATCCTCCTGAACTACCGGATTCTCTTGAACCTCCGCCAAAAATTTTACCAGAATCCTCATCGCTGTCCTCAGTATCAGAAGATGCCATAGGATTTTGTGTTTGATATTCTAAAAGCTCTTTAATAACGTCATAATTAACATCAAACTTCTCCATTACTTGAGAGGCAATATTGTCCTCATCTCTAAGAATAGAAAGTAATAAGTGCTCAGTACCAATTAATTGACTTTTAAAAATCTTTGCTTCTAAATAAGTAATTTTTAATACTTTTTCAGACTGCTTCGTAAGAGGAATATTTGCTAAGTTTTTAACATTATTTGTAGCAGTTCCTCTTGTACTTCTTTCTAATTCGCCACGAAGTTCATCGAGCGAAACGCCAAGCTTTTTCAAAAGACTGATCGCCACACCTTCACCTTCTCTTACCATTCCTAAAAGTAAGTGCTCTGTACCTATATAGTCGTGGCCCAATCTTAAAGCCTCTTCTCGGCTTAAAGAAATAACCTCTTTAACTCTGTTTGAAAATTTTGCTTCCATATGCTTACTGCTCGATATTCTAAAATTATATGTCCGAAGACATAATTAAATGTAACTATTATAAAAACTAAATAAAAAACTTAAGGTTTAATTTATTTAATTTTTGACTGTTTAATAACAGTTTTTGTGTTTGGTCCTTCATTCATGATCAAGTCCAATACACTTAAATTTGACTCAAATTCATTGCCAAAACTTTGGCCATAGGGAATGGACTTATAAAATTTGTTTAAAAAATTGGCTTTTTTAGGATGTATTAACGATCTGGCGTCTATAACGTTTCCTGAAACACTTTTTTTATAGCTGACTGATTCGGTAATTTTTATAGGTTGATTTGTGATTTTGAGACAGATTGTCAGTAAATCAAAATTTAAATCCCATAACAAATTA
Source organism: Marivirga arenosa (assembly GCF_030503875.2). Classification (NCBI taxonomy): domain Bacteria; kingdom Pseudomonadati; phylum Bacteroidota; class Cytophagia; order Cytophagales; family Marivirgaceae; genus Marivirga; species Marivirga arenosa. The sequence continues at coordinate 914,168 of NZ_CP129968.2, forward strand.
TATTTCTTCTCATAGATGGATTTAAATTCTTCAGCAAAAAATTCGAAAAAAGGAGATTTACCATAGCAGGTTTGAATGGTTCTCCAGTGTTTTTTATTCCAAGATTGAGAATTATCTATTTTAATATCCTTGCTTTTAATTTTTTTATTTGCGCCAAAGAGTGGAACAGTCAATACTTCAATTTGCTGTGAGGATAATAAATGACACCTATTTCTGTAGGTTTGCTTTTCAAAATATTCCTCTGCTTCAAGAATTAATTCATTTTGACCTTCAATAGCAGAAAAAAAAGCAATAGAAGGAAGGTATTGTAAGTCTATTAATATGGAGTTTTCCATGAATATGTGATTTTCCAAGTTGATTTGAAAAATAAAGAGTTGAGAAATAGGATTATTGAACCTCTCCTAGTCCTTCACGGATAATTTCTGCTGGCTCAACAGTGCAGTCAATAACGGTAGATGGGATATTTTTACCATAACCACCATCAATCACGATATCCACAAGATTTTTAAAATTCTCATAAATCTTTTCAGGATCAGTTGGGTATTCCACTATGTCATCATCTTCACGAATTGAGGTCGAAATCAAGGGGTTTCCTAAACTTTTCACTATTTCAATAGGAATATTATTGTTAGGGATTCTTATCCCAACCGTTTTTTTATTCGCATTTACGATTTTAGGAACATTACTGTTTGCAGGTAAAATAAATGTAAAAGGGCCCGGTAAATTTTTCTTCATGATTTTGAAGGTAGGAGTAGACAGGTTTTTTACATAATCAGAGATATGGCTCATATCTTCACATATAAAAGACAAATTAATCTTTCCTGGCTTTATTCCTTTTACCCAGCATAGTTTATCAATGGCTTTTCTATTGGTTAAATCACAGCCTAATCCGTAAATAGTATCAGTAGGGTAGATGACAACGGCACCATCTTTTAATCGCTCAACTATGTGCTTGATTTTCCTAGGATCAGGATTTTCTTCAAATAATTTTATAAATTCTGCAGCCATATACAATTATAATCAATTTGAAGTGAATTAAGATAGTTCTAGCCCAAACAAAATTTCTAAATTTGCATTTTAAAATGTAGAAATCAATAAGTGTATGAATAGAAATAAATTTTTAATAGGTTTTGTAGTAGTGTTTTCTATCTTACTAACATCCTTTGTCTTTTACTTCTATCAAGTGTTCTTCTCTGAAAATATTTTAGTGGAAAAGGGAGATGAAATTATTTTGATAGAAGAGGATATGGATTTCAAGGATTTGCAGGATATGGTGTATGATAGAGGAATTGTAAATGATATGTTGTCCTTTAGTTTTGTGGCTAAAATTCTGGAATACCAAGAGAATATGAAGCCGGGTTTGTATTTGATGAAAAAGGATATGACCAATCTTCAAGCAGTAAGAATGCTTAGGGCAGGTAATCAGGTTCCTACCTCTACTACTTTTAATAATGTTAGATTAAAACCGGATTTAGCAGGCAAAATTACGGATAATCTTCAGGCAGATTCAGCTCAGTTTCTGAAGTTATTGAATAATGATTCATTGATTACTGCATATGGTTTTAATCAGCAAAACATCATGAGTATGTTCATTCCTAATACTTATGAAGTGTATTATACTATTTCAGAGCAAGCCTTATTTGATAAAATGTATGCCGAATATCAAAGGTTCTGGACAGACGAAAGAAAACAAAAAGCAGAAAAATTAGGTCTAACGCCTTTAGAGGTAAGTGCTTTAGCTTCTATCGTTCAGGCAGAGAGTGTTCAGTCAGATGAAAGACCAAAAATTGCTGAAGTATATTTAAATAGACTGGAGCGAAATATGGCACTTCAGGCAGATCCTGCTTTAGTATATGCAGTGGGTGATTTTACTATTAAAAGAGTGCTAAATGTTCATAAAGAGGTAGATTCTCCCTACAATTTGTATAAATACAGAGGTTTACCACCAGGGCCAATTAATTTACCTGAAATAGAATCAATTGATGCAGTTTTGAATCCCGATGATCATAATTATCTTTATTTCTGTGCGAAGCCTGATTTTTCTGGATATCATACTTTTGCCACTAATTTAAGGCAGCATAATATTAATGCCAGAGCTTATCAAAACGCATTGAATCGTTCAAATATTTATAGATAATTATGTATCAATTTGAGCATAAAATGAGAGTCCGCTATGCGGAAACGGACCAAATGGGTTATGTTTATTATGGTAATTACGCTACTTATTTTGAGGTAGCCAGGGCTGAATCTATTCGTAGCCTTGGTTTAACTTACCGAGAAATTGAGGAGGAAGGGGTGATAATGCCTGTGTTAGAAAATTATTCGAAATATTTAAGACCTGCTCGATATGATGATGAATTGACTATTAAATTGTCAATCCCTAAATTACCTGATACCCGAATCAGATATGAATATGAACTTTATAAAGAAGAGAAGTTAATTCATAAAGGATATACAGTTTTAGTGTTTGTAGATAGAAATACAGGGAAACCTTGTAAAATGCCTGAAATTTTAGCTAAAATTATGAATCCCTATTTTAAATGAAGTTTAAATATTTAAGAATCATAATGTCTATTGGCTTTTTAAGGAATTTAATTCATTTCTTAAAAAGAAAGCGTTTGAAAAGGAGTGGTGTTTCCTATTTTACTCTTGTCAAGATATTTTTGAATGAGTTAGGGGATCATAATTTGATAGAAAGAGCCAATAATGTCGCCTTTCAATTTACTCTGGCCATTTTTCCTGCGATAATATTTTTATTCACACTTATCCCTTATTTGCCGATAGATAATTTACAGATGGAGGTCATGGGCTTGTTAGAAGAAACCATGCCGGCATCTGTTTACGAAGTTGCTCAATCAACCATCATTGATATTTTGTCAAAGTCGAGAGGAGACTTACTTTCTGTCGGTTTTATTTTTGCATTGTATTTTGCAACGAACGGAACAAGTGCACTGATGACTGCCTTTAATCAGACTTATCGAACAAAGGATAGTAGAGGGTTTATCAAAGCAAAAGCCATTGCTATTGGCCTGACTTTCCTATTAGCCTTTGTACTTGTAGCTTCTATTCTATTATTAATTGTAGCACAACAGATCATTTTTTTTCTTGAAGATTTTGGCATAATAAATGACAACTTAGAAGTTTACATATTTATAGGGTTACGGTTTTTAGTTATCTTTTTCTTATTCCAAATTGCTATTTCGGTGATTTATTATTGGGCACCTGCCATTCATAAGAGATGGCATTTTTTTAATCCTGGTTCTATTTTAGCTACTTTTTTATGTTTAGCAGCCTCTTTTGGCTTTTCGTTTTACATTAATAATTTCGGAACCTATAATAAATTATATGGGTCTATTGGAGCCCTTATTGCGATTATGATTTGGTTCTCGTTTTTATCCTTATTTTTAATAATTGGACTAGAGTTAAATGTGACTTTAGACAAGGCAAAAGAGAATAAAATTGATTGTTGAAAATATTTTTTAAAAATACGTTTGCACAAAAAATATTTTCGCATACATTTGCAGTCCGATTCGCGCAAAACGAATCATTCTTATTATTTAGAGGCGTGGCAGAGTGGTCGATTGCGTTGGTCTTGAAAACCAATGTACCGCGAGGTACCGGGGGTTCGAATCCCTCCGCCTCTGCAAAACAAAAACCCTGATAGCGAAAACTATCAGGGTTTTTTTATGCTCAAAATAAAGCTTTAAGATTTGAATTATTTTAAGAGAGTGCATAATCGTTGATAAGAATTTCAAAAGCTATTTGATAATGGATTTTTGTATTTGACCCTTGTGATTTTCGAATATGGTATAATTATTGAAACTTATTAATAGTATTTATTAGCCATTAAATCCATTACAATTGAATCCAAACTTTAAATCTAAATTACTTCAAGTATTCTATTCATTGCTTCTTATTCCATTATGGGGATTAGGCTTATTGCAGATTGATATTGCCAATGATTTTACAAGATTGCTCACCTTTTTATTTACAGCATATATAATTCTATTTTTGAAATATAAGCAAATGATTAATAAAGGGGTATTATTGATAGGTCCTACATTCTATATGGTAGCAACTATTATAATCCGGCCCATTGATGAATTGATACTTTTTCCAATTACTTGGATTTATTTCATGTTTATTATTCTTCTATTATTTGGGGAATTAAAATTATTGCGCAGCCATATTTTTATACTTTTTATCATAATAGCTTTTATTTTTAAGGATGAATTAAAGGAGGAAGAATCAAGCTTTTCAAATTTCAGCAAAGAATATGATTACATCAGGAAACCTGATTTGTTGTTAGAATATGAATTTATAAATTATCTGAAAGATACTGTCCATATAGATACTCAAGGGAAGCCAGTGTTAATTGAAACCTGGAATGAAACGTGTAAACCATGTATTGCCTCTATTCAGGAAATGGAAGATGATTTAGGTTCATATAATAGCTTTCATCACATTTATTTATATCAATCTAATTCATTAAAGTCATTAGCATTAGATTCCATAATAAATTATAAATTCATAACTGACAAATCCAAAATATACGTAGATGTGAATAATCGCTTATTGAAAAGTATGGATTTAAAATCATATCCTTTCTTCATTATTTTTAATTCGGAAGGAGAAATGAAAAAATACTTTAGTGGGTATAAATCAGAATATAAAAATGAAATATTAAATAAGCTTTTAAATGAAATTGCTAAATCAAAATGATATACCAAAGAAGCATAAAAAAGAGTTTGATGACTATTCAAACTCTTTCTAAATTCCAAATCAGATTATCTTTTTAAATAAGTGAATGGGTGTATCTTTTATTGGTCAATTGGATATTCTTGACCATTTTCCTTGTTCCATTAAGGAGAGTTTCCACCTATTTCACACAAGTACAAAACGCGCTTTATACAGAAAAACCCCTAATTACCGTCACAGCCAGGCTTTGCATCAAGATCAGATTCTAAGCGAATATTGCTAAGCCCAATTGAGAATACTGCTTAGCTTCTAAAGCTGCTAATCCTCCAGGTGCAGGTATTTTCTTATCTCGGATTCAAAATTTTCTTTATTGAAATCGATTAGCTCATCTGTAATGGTCAGAAAATTATTCAGCGGTTGACTGTTTCCAGAGTTTATTAATTGTAAAACACCATTTTTGCCATGTTTTTGTTCGATAGTATCTATTATAATGGAACTTATGAAAGATCGTATTGATATATAAGGTGATATATGATTCATAATATTATCATCTTCAATAAATAACTTTTGTATATCCTTATCAGAATTGTTTTTCATGTAAATAGTAAATTCTTTGTGAAGTTGATCCATACTTATTGTATGCCCATTTCCCTGATTATAATAGGCATTTCCCCAAAGGTAAGCAGTACCTTCCTCAGCTAACCAATTTCGGTTATTATTCACCTTCTTGGAATAATAATGAACTAAATCATGCGAAAAGTCTTCATTACCCCCAACTGCAAAAATAGTATTGTCTACCACCCCATAACCATCCATGTAATCTACATTTGCATTAACTGAATACCGAAAACCTCTGAGTTGTAAAATCTCCTGGTAATTATCAGTGAGGTAAAACTCAAAGTCCTCAGGCTGAAGCCCAAATTTTTCTGCTATTATTCTATTTTTAATAACAAATAGTTGAGCATTTTCTTTATTTAACTTATCCCTAAAGTAATAGGTTATATTGCCCACTTGCTCCTTCTTCCAATAACGGGTGTAGTATTGTAAAGGAATAGAGAAAAGCACTCTGCCTTCTTTAAAAATGGCTTTAAGATCTACTATGTATTTATTTATATATGTATTATGAAAAAGTAGATACATAACCTATTGTAATTAAATATTCATTAGCTGCGGTCGGTTTTAAATTCATTAGCTGTTTTTGGGATATTCCGTTTTTTTTATTCTCCCAATTGACCAGTTGATTAAGGGTAGCAATAGTAAGTTTTTTATTTTTGCTAACAAGCATACTTTCATTTATATCTCCTTTTTCTAATTCTGAGAAAAAAGAATTTAATTCATTCCAAATTAAATCTATTTGTGAAGAATCACCTATTACATTAATGAAATCAGGCCTTAGGATAGGGCTCTGCGCATTGCCGAAGGAACAGCTAAAGAGAAAAATTGAAATAATACTAACTATATATTTATTAATAAAATTAAAGAATTGACTTAGATAAAAGGGTTAATAACGGTTGGTGTTTGGTGTCGTAGCGGATTACTTGAGATTTAACTTTCAAAATAGCACCGAAATACGGGCGAATGATAAAGCTCCAAAATCTTACTGAACCCGCTATGCACTATAGCACATATTGTTGGCATTTTGTTATAAAATCATTTGTGGTACTCCATTTACTAATCCGTGTAAAATTATAGCTCCAACTATACCATATTTTATCCTTGTATATCCAAAGATAAAACCTCCAATAATTTGAGGTGTACAAATAAGGATAGCGAATATAAATATTTGAAAATTTGTATAATCGTAATTATAGATATGAACTAGTCCAAAAAAAAATGCTGAGGTAAAATACAGTGACTTAAATCCTAATGAAATTGTTTTGCTTCTATAAATAAGCAAGACCAAGAAGGCAGTAGAAAAACTAATTACAGTTCTCAGCACTCCATATTCCTCCAACGAAAAGGAAGATGTTTGAAAAATAAATGCCGAAGAAATCATATGTGTTATAAATAAACTAGAGATAAAAATATTTAAATTACTTCGAAGTAAGTAAAGTCTAAAGGCTAATTCCTCCATGATCGGAAAAAGAATTGCAACAAATAAAATATTGCTTCTTATAGCCTTTGTCGTTTCGTCATATTCTCTAACATATTGTGGAATGAGTCCCGAATTCCTTAGTAGTTCTGTTAAAAACAATGCAATGGCTCCTAAACCTATACATAAAAAGAAAAGCACAATGAATTCCAATATCATTTGAAAGATTGATTGGTCTTTCTCAATTTTTTCTTTTGGATTTCTTATAAATTTAATAATGTTCATTTGTTTGTTCGTAATAAAAGCCAACTTAAGAGTTGCAGCAGTATATTTTAAGAAATTTTACATGTACGACTATTTGCTACTTTCCGATAAATACTCCGCCCTATTTTTGATACTAGTTCCAGCTTCATGATCGGGTACAGTAATGAAAAAACAGGAATTCTAGAAAGAATTTCATGGTAAGTATCATAGCCGTAATAAGATTTTTCCATACTTTTTGAGGCTATGTAAGTGTAGGCCATCTCTTGATTAATCTCATTATTAGCTTCCTGTAATAAGGATAGCTTTAAATAGCTCGAATTAAGTGTTTCGAAGATTTTGTAAACTTTCATGCAGATACCACAATTTTGGTCAAAATATACTGTGAGAATAGTAGTCTTATGAAATTTCAAGATTACTAAAGTCAGCATGAGTCCTATTATTGGTCCTAAAACATCGAATATTCCAAATGATATCGAAACTACTATGCCAAATGCAGTTGCTATTGGTAATGAAGCACTTAACCCCAAGAGTAAAAATGTGAAAGATAAAACTACAACAGTAGTTTTAACAATTAGATTTAAGTACGGTATATTTACAAACTCACTGATGACGTTTAGAAACTCCGATTTGTGCTCTGTACTAAACAAGTCGGGCGTTAAATTTGTAAAAAGAGCTCCCGCTAAAATAAAACTACCTATAATTCGTCCAAAAAGTAGTTGAGGCTTCTTGAGGTTAAGCTGATTAACAAATATCCAGATGAATATACAGCATGAAGCAATATGATGTTGAATGCTAACAGAGTCGGAGAGAACAATCTGTACTAAACAAAGAACAATACCTATAAAGTAGAAGATCCTTTTTTGAATAAATAAACATAATAGAATGAATAAGTCTAATTGCAGTGGGTTTATTGAATATACTAGTTTTGCTAAAAATTCACTATCCCCTTGGTTATAATCAAAATAATGCAATCCAAATTTTGTATAAAAAATATACTTACTCCACAAAAAAAAGAGTAAAACTATCGAATATTTATTATCTGTGAATTTTGCGATTATTGATTTCATAGTAAAGCTTTTAGGGCTCAAATGCTTGAGAGTTTTGAGTATCTATTTCTGATTTTTTTAAGGGATAGTGATGTAGTATTCAAAAACTCTTACGACAACAAAGATTCCGAACGCCAATAGCAACTTTGTAAAAACTTTCCTCTTAGTTTGAGTCGCTCTTTGTTCAGAGGTCATTAAAATCTTTATACTTTTGATTATTTTTTCTTTGTTCAGCCACAGAATAATCAATATCAAAATTTGATATAGTATTGCAGCTTTTAAAGCTCCTAAGTGAACTCCGAAATAGATGTCTTGAAGAATGACATTAAAAAGAATAGCGGTTATAAATAAGCAACCTAGTAATCTAGTTCTTTTAATCAGAATCAAAACTCCTCCTATTACTTCAAAAATTCCTAAAGTAATTACAAATGACTTTGAATAGCTGTAAAAGGCCCACATCAATTCCATGCCAGTCATCTCGGCTACCGTTTTGCTAGGATCAACAGCATCCACAAATTGCACCATTTTCCCCCCACCGTAAATGAACATGGCCATAACTACAACCCAGCTTATCGCATTTTCAAATATTTCAATTTTGTCTTTTTTAGAGAAGTTCATTGTAAAAGAATTTGTATTAACAACACACAGAAGTATTAAGAGAAATTATTTTAGCGTGATTATAGTACTGTAATTGTATCTCCACAACTTTGGTTGGCACTCACAATTAGACTCCCTTTTGTAGTACTACAAGTATTTCCATTCATCTGCCCATAGTATATGTCTTTACTACATTGGAAAGAGGAAGAACCGCCTGGCCCAATGGTTTTTGAGCTTCCTCCGGTGGTCACACAAATAGTTCCACCCGATTCATTTTTAAGAGTTACTGTACTATTTGCTCTTGCTTGGTCTGCTGCTTCATTATTCGCCTTTATACGCCTGTATTCTTCAGAATTGTAATATTCCTCTTTATCCTTTTTATAGAATTTAATCATGGTTTCTCTGATTAACTCTACATTTTCTACAAACTTCGCATTCCCCGGATTTTTAATCCAAGCAGCATATTCTTTTTCTTGCTTGGCAAAAGCAGCATCTAAATAATCTTGTAGCATCTTCGGTGCATTTGCATTATGTAGCGCTCGATACTCTGGGCTCATTGCACTTTCTTGTAAAGCTAGAAGTTTACCTTTCAAGCCTTTTTTCTTTTTGTCATTTATATTCTCTTCTGCTTTTTGCTTTTCTTTCAGTGCTTCTCTTTCCTCATTCGATAATTTTGGAATGGAAATAGTCCAAAGGGTATAATCATCTTTATTTTTCCAATCAGATAGATTAAAAATCCATCCATTTAAATACACTACTCTTTCTTCATGATTATCATTTTTATGGATCTTCTGAGGAATATAGCCAAAGTCTTCTTGCATCTGCTTATTGCCTTCATATCCTTTCTGTATGTAGGTGGCAGGAAATGCCCAGTTATCGGGTAAGAATGAAGCACTTGAGTTTTGTAGTTTTCCCAATACTTGAAAGTGTTCATTAGGAAAGTTTTTTTCTGGTTTCTTTTCGGTGATTGCATCCACATAGTCAAAGCTTTCAAAAGTGGCGCTTCCATTCTCTTGAAGAATGACACGATACACATTATACTCCCCAATTTTCATGTTTCTTATCTCTTCACTTTGGCTAAGAATTTCTTGTGCAATTCCTCGTAATTGAAAAGAAAATATGGTAATTAAAGTGATCATTGATAAACGTAAATAATTCATTTTTATAAAAATTTAAATAGATAATAATATGAATGTTATAGTGTAAACAGAAGGCAGCAGGCGCTGCCTTCTGTTAAATAAGTTGTTATTTGAATTATTTATTGGGGCGAATCACCATCGAAAACCCAATTGAACTGGTTAATCAATTTGTCTCTTCCAACTGCTCCAGTGGGAGAATAGGTAAGTCCATCAGCTCCAAGCGTGATATTAGATGGCGTATTAGCTCCATTGGCCCAGCCATTCAGAATAGCATCATAATTTGAGATAGAAATATTGGTATTATAGAGCATTCTGGACATATCTGTTACACTAGAAAGATTCCAATTTCCAAGGTTTTGATCAAAAGCATTAGCACCATCAAGCATAAATCTCATACTAGTTACGTTACTTACATCCCAAGAAGATATATCTTGATTAAAAGCAGTATTAAAAGTGAACATTCCTTCCATACTAGTAACTAGAGAAACATCCCAATTACTTATATCGCCATTAAATGAGCTGCTAGCAAACATATAATTCATATTCCTTACACGTAATAGGTCGGGAGTATCTGTGGCATTATAGGAAAGATTCTGACAGCCCCAAAAAGCGTTCTCCATTGACCTCCACTCTATATTACCCCATTGTTCAATGGATAGTAAACGGCTTTTTATTGCAGCATTACTTATGTGTATAGCAGCAAATTTTCCTGTAATACTAACAGTATAAGTTCCTGGCAATGCATAGGTATGGGTAGGATTAAAATTTAGACCACTCTCAATTGTTCCATCTCCCCAGTCTACAGTATAATTGTAAACAGGAGTTCCATAATTCGGATTTGTGGGGATAATAATGGTTTCATTGGAGGTTAAAGTCTGCCAAGTGGTTATGAATGGAATTGAACCTGGAGCAGCTTCAAAAACATCATTAAGGTTTACGGTTATAGTACCAGTGGCACCTAAAGAACCATTGCTTGCAGTACCGCTAACAGAATATGTAGCTGATAAAACAGTATTTAATTCGTAGTCAAACTTTGAGCTATTTGCCACACTTAGTTCTCCTGTATTGGGGTCTAAACTAAAAGGTGAATTACCAAGGAGTTGATAGGTAAATGTGGGAGCCCCATCTGCAGTGGCACTCAAGACGCCAAGTACTTGATTATTAGTAGGATTTTCATCTATGGTAACCTCAAAGGGGTTTGCAATGATAGTTTCGAATACATCATTCAGATTAACAGTAATACTAGCTTGTGCTGATGTTGTACCATTACTCACTTCATAGTTGGCTGTTAAACTCGTTTTACTTTCATAGTCAAACTGAGCTACATCATCAATAGTTAGTTCACCAGAATTAGCATCAATCGCAAATGCAGTAGCATCATCTCCACTAACCATGGAATATGTTAGCGTAGCATTATTGGCAGAAGAAGCAGAAACAATACCTATTACTTGACTTGCTGTAGGATTTTCATCTATGGTAACTGTAAAATCATTAGCTGTTATTGTTTCATTAACATCATTCAAATTAACTGCTATGCTACCTTGTGCACTTTCAGTTCCGTTACTCACCTCATAGGTGGCCGTAAGTATTGGATTAGTTTCAAAGTCAAACTGAGCCACATCGGCTACAGTCAATTCCCCAGAACTAGCGTTTATAGCAAATGCCGAAGCGTCTCCGTCTGCTACTAAGGAATATGTTAAACTAGTACCATCTGCAGTAGTGGCACTTACTTTTCCCAACACCTGATTAGCAGCAGGATTTTCATCTATAGTCACTGTAAATGCATTAGCAGTTACTCCCTCTGCTAAATCATTCAAAGTTATAGTAATACTACCTTGTGCTGTTGTAGTTCCATTAGTAGCCTCGTAGATGGTAGTTAATGTAGGATTGGTTTCAAAGTCAAATTTGGCTATATCGGCTACAGTTAATTCTCCAGAACTAGTGTTTATCGCAAATGCTGAAGCGTCTCCATCTGCTACTAAGGAATAAGTTAAGCTAGTTCCATCCGAAGAAGTGGCATTAACTGATCCCAACACTTGGTTAGCTGCAGGGTTTTCATCTATAGTAGCTGTAAAAGGAGAGGCTGTAATGGCTTCAGCTACATCATTCAAATTTACTGTTATGGTACTTTGTGCTCTTACAGTCCCATTACTCACTTCATAACTGGCTGTTAATTTTGGTTTTGTCTCAAAGTCAAACTGAATAGGGTCAGCTACACTGAGTTCACCTGTAGTATTATTGATATTAAAGGCTGTTGCATCTTCACTACTCAAAATTGAGTAAGTAAGTGTGGCCCCAGCATCTGATGATGCAGTAACAGTGCCAAGTACTTGATCAGTACTTGGGTTTTCATTAATGGTCGTAGAAAATGGAGCTAGATTAATTGTTTCGGTTATATCTTTTAGATTTATAATAATGGTATCCTTTGCAGTCACCACTCCATTTTCAGCTTGGTAATAAGCCATTAGTATTGGATTTATTTCGTAGTCAAAATCACTAGGTTTTGCAACAGATAGCTCACCTGTATTTTCATCTATAGCTAAGGCATTGCCATTTAAGTCCGGTAAAAGATTATACACCAAATCAACGTTGCCATCAGTTATAGCCGAAACCGTCCCGATACTTATATTAGCATCAGGATTCTCATCTAAATCTATTATGAAGCTTGAAGTGGTGACTGTTTCTGGCATGTCATTGATAGTAATTATAAGATTAGCTGATTCTGACTCATCTTCTACAGCAGCCGAAACAGTTGCAGTTATGGTTTGATGGTTTTCAAAATCGAAAATGCTGGCATCAGCTATATTAATTTCTCCCGTGGCTGGATTAATCTCGATAGCGCCTTCAGGAGACTGAGAGTCTATTGAAAAGATAATTTCACCAAAAGAGGTGCTGGCATTTATAGAACCAATTATGACATCTTCATTACTGTTTTCATCTATACTTAGAGATGTGTCACTTATAGTGATGATAGCATCTATACCCTCCTCATCTCTTTTACAATTAGTAAATATCAAGATCGAGATTAGAAAAAGAAGTAAGTTTAGCCTTGAGTTTGTTTTCATAATTTAAAGTGTTTGTTAAAATAAGCTGGCTTTAGCTTGATTATCAGTGCATTAATGGATTGTCCTAAATAAGATGAAGCTGGTAGGTGTTTACCCTCTTTCCTAATACTTATGAGAAGTATTTCTTATAATAGGCTGTAATTAATGATAGAATTCAAGCTTTAGTTTGCATTCACAAAACAAATCTATGAAGGACTTTTCGCTATATTTTAGCTATCTAGTAAGCGCTAGAGTTTATTGATTTAGTGTTAGTTTATCTCGAGTTAGTGTTTTGAGAAGTGATGAGATAAAGAAGATAAATACTGATTTTTATTAATCTTAATGATTCTAGAGGATAGTTTTAATATGTACCAAATATATTGATTCCAACACTATAAGATTTTTATTTAATGGCTTCAAAAATTAACTAAAGCTTACTTAAAGCCTCAATTAAAAGATTCTTACGTCTAGTAGCTAGTGGAACATCACTACCATCTTTGAGAAAAATTGTTCCACCATCTTTCTTATCAAGTCGGGTAAAATAGTTCAGATTAATTAGATGAGATCTATGTACTCTGAAGAATCCATTTGCTTCAAGAATTTCTTCATAAGATTTCATTGTTTTAGCAATCAGTATTCTTTGATTATCTACTAGGTGAAAACGTGTGTAGTTGCTCTCTGATTCACATCTAATAACATCTGAAATGTCTATCAAGTAGAAGTTTTCAGCATCAGACAATATTAGTTTTTCAAGTTTTTTGTTAGATTTCGTGTTTTTTAGTAGAGTTTGAATTGTTAATTCATTGTTGAGCAGTGTGCTTTGTTCTTTTGCCTTGTTTATTGTATCAATTAAGTTTGATGAATCAATAGGTTTTAATATGTAACCTATAGCGCTACTCTGAAATGCTCTTATTGCGTAACCATCATGAGCTGTTATAAATACAACTACAAATTCCGGATTCTTATATAAGTTAAGTAGGTCAAATCCTGTTCCATCACCCATTTCAATATCCAACAGTACAAGTTCTGGTTTAGTATTATTAATACATTTAAATCCAGTTTCAACACCATCAGCTTCTCCAATAATATCTATTTCAGGAGTATATAAACTAAGCAATGTTTTTATCTTCTTACGAGTAGGTTCATTATCGTCAATTATAACTGTGCGCATATTGGTGACTATCTTTTTATCAAAAAGCTATTTCATAGGGTACGTTTAACTCAACTCTCGTTCCAATAACTCCCTCATTATCATCTTTTAATTCATAAATTAAAAGTTTTAAGTTGGTTAAATATTTTTCATTGTAGTTACTTATTCTTTCTCTAATAATATCAGTACCAATAGATTTGTGCTCCTCATTTTTTCTTTTTTTGGCTTCTGATAATCCTATACCATTATCTGTTATTTTTATATTAATGAAGTCATTCCTAAGCTCAAAATCTAGCGTTATTAATCCGGCATTTCCAAGTATGCCATGTTCAAGTGCATTCTCCAAAAAAGGTTGTATAAGCATTGGAGGTAACATAAAGGTCTCTTGATCAATGTTAGGGTCAATATTTATTTGATAAGAAAAACTATTTTTATAGTAGATCTCCTGAAGTTCTAGATAGGTTTTAACTACATCTATTTCTTCTTTTAAAAGGATGAATTTCTTTCTAGAGTGTTCAAGAACTGTTCTCATTAAATTGGCAAATTTAACTAAGTAATCATTGGTTTTGATCACGTTTCCATCAAGTACCATATTTTGAAGACAATTAAGGGCATTGAATACAAAATGAGGGTCAAGTTGGGATTGTAAAGCCTGAAGTTTGGCCTCGTTTAATTCCTTCAATTGGAGAGCTTTTTCTGCTAATCGTCTAATTCTAAACCTGAAGAATAAATACGAGATGGTCACAATTAGACAAATTGATAATGAAATAAACCAAATTGTTTGCCAATAGGGCTTTTCTATGATAAAGCCAATCGTTCTTACATCTTGTTTTACACCTTTCAGTTTTAAAATTACTTCAAATTCGTATTTACCTGGTGGTAATCGTTTATATTCAATGATGTTTTCATTATATGATTGATTTTTCCAATCATCATCAATACCGGATAGTTTGTAATCATAGCTCAGATCATCGCTCTTTGCTAAAGAAGGTGCATATATTTTGAATGCTAATTGATTAGTTGAAGAAGGTAGACTGAAAACTGCTTGATAATCTGCGTATTCATTATCGACTATTATGTCAATATTTTTAATGCTTAGTTTATTATCTTCATTAATGAAGATATTCTCAAGAGCGATTTTTTGAATTCCTTCAGAATGTAGTAGGTAGAGTTGTTTTTTATGAAGATGAAAATTCTTGATATGGGTGCTGGAAAGCCCGTCAGAAATACCTACGCTGCCAATTAGTTTGCCTAATTGATTAAACACTTGAAGGCCTTTTGAAGTAGCAACATAAATGGTATCATTGTAGGTCTTCATTTGATTGATATTATGTGATAATAATCCGGATTCCTTATCAATGAAGTTGTTTAAAGTCCCATCATTTAGTTTTAGTATCCCGTCTTTAGAGCTAGCAACTAAAAGTGATGTTTCCAAGAAAACTAATTTTTTCGCTACTATACTCTTTTGTTTATACTTGATATCCCTTGAAATACCTGTCTCTAAGTTAATATCTTTAAGTCCTCTTTGACTACCAACAAAAAGTGTAAGACTGTCTTTGTATGCAAGAGAATTTCCTCTTTCAATATCGGTATTTAAAAAAGTGTAGATTGAATCTTCCTTTAGAATAATACCGAGTGTACTGTAAAGGAGAATTTTGTTTTTATCAATCGGGTATATTGATTTGGTTGATCCAAAATTGTACTTCTTAGTTTCATTTTTTACAACATCGTACTCTGCTAATTTTTCAGCTTCTATATAGAGTTTATCAGTAAGAGGGTAGTACTCTAATAATTCAATTCTAGAAGATCTGGATTTGAAAATTTTACGGGTTTTATCTCCCTTCGAAATGTAGACATTACCTTCTTTATCTGCTGAAAAAAGTTCACCATTCTTACCAATAGAGAAATGAGTAATATCAATATTTGGTAGAAGGTCATTTTCGATGTTTACCTTTGGAATAACTATAATACCATCACCAAAGGTGCCAAGCAAGATATTACCATCAGTGTCTTCAAATACATAAGAAATGAATTGCTTTAGGAAGATAGATTTCAAGGTGGAACTTTCAATATTGTAATAACTAACCCCGAGAATTCTGTCTGCAAACCATACGTTGTTAGAGGTTTTATAAACTCTACTAATATTCCCCTCAGGTTTAAATATTTTACTCAATTCTATTTCACTAGGAGAGATTTGCTTAGCACTAAATAATTGTCCCTCCGTACTAACAGCAATTAATTCATTTTTGTGGCAAAAGAATGAAAGTGCTTCTCTATCTGTCATTTCAAGGCCTATTAATTTGAATTCTTCGGTTGCATGAGAGTTGATACGAAAGAGAGAATCAGTACCAATATGGGTCAAGAGGTTGTTGTTGCAATCTTTTGTAATTGCCACTGTGGTATTTGAATTGGTTAAGATGTATTTTTTATCTAATTCTTTATTATTTACTAATCTGTATTGTTGATATCCCCTGATATATAGGGAGTTGTCAGTAAGGAAGTTGTAGTTTGGATATTTTCCTATAGAAGGGTTACTATGAAATAACTCTAAAGAATCATTCTTTACGCTAAAGATTTGTCCATTGAGATTATTACAGTATATATTACCATCATAATCTATTTTCGGATTGAAAAGAGAGGCACTTAACTGTAAAGGACTTTGGTAATTCTTAAATGCATATCCATCAAAACTAAACAATCCTCTATTGGTAGTAAACCAATAGACACCATCGGGTGTTTGATTGATGCCATAAACATCTATACCCGCGAGTTCGTCACTTCCGAGCCTAAAATGGAAAGGGTTTTGAGCCTTTCCCGTCAAAGCAACAAAAAAAAGTACTGTATAAATAAGCTTCTTTATTCTAGATGGATTCTTTAAACTCATTCTATAAGTGTTTTCTAAAATGCAGCCTCCAACTCTTAGGCGGAATAAAATTTACTTACCGTCACAGCCAGGCTTTGCATCAAGATCAGATTCTAAGCGAATGTTGCTAAGCCCAATGTCAATACCTTCTTCAGCTGTAATCATGAAAGCAGAGCTTATTTTAGTCATGTCGACACCAAGATTTTCAAAGCAACTTAGGCTTATTCTATATTCTTGCCAGTCTCCAGCTTCAATATTAATCTCCAGAGTTTTATTACAAGAATTATTTGAATCACACATACCGATTTGAACAAGAGCTTTACCCTCAGTAAATGATTTTGCAGAAAAAGTAAGCTCCATTGCACCATTTGCTTGTCGAGCCATATCACTTGGCTGAGCAGTAGATATCCGGATTTGCTCTTGGCTAGAATTTGTCCATTTTATTTTTAATGCATCTTCTTGCGCCATATGGTCAGTTTTACTAATAATCAAGCCGCCAAAAGACGTAGGGAAACTGGCGATTTGCTTAGCTAAATCTCCTGATTTAAACCAAAGCCCCCAAGGCGCAACTGCAATACCTTTGCTGAAAAATTCTCCTGTTGATTTTACTTCAGTATTTTCTAAGCCTGAGTCTTCTGAAAGTTGATCAATAACCTTTGTAGTATTATAAGTAAGACCATAGCCTAATTTGAATAAAGGTTCAGCATCTTCTGTTACTACAGCGCTTGAAGGCCAAGAAAAAGGTAAACGGCCAGTAAAATCAAAGGATGAATCTCTTTGAAATAACAAGTCTGAAACACCACCACCTTCGCTTCCTGGCAACCATGCTGCAATAAAAGCATCTGATTGATTTATTTCAGGATTACACCAAAGAGGACGGCCTGATAAAAACACAGAGACAACAGGCATATCTTTGCTTTGAAATTCAGCCAATTTACTAACATCAAAATTATTTGGTACAAAGTCTAAATTTTCTTTATCACCTTGGAATTCGGCATATGGATCTTCTCCATAAATAGCGATTACAAGATCGGCATCAATAGTTGTATCTCCATTTTCTGAAAAAATCACCTTGCCTCCGGCACTATTAACCGCTTCTTTAATACCATCTAGTATGGATTCGCCATTGGGGAACTCATCATTAGTATGACCTGTGCCTTGCCACGATAATGTCCAGCCACCAGATGCTTTTGAAATACTTTCTGCCCCATCACCTATTACCAAAATGGTTTTTGTAGGATCAATGGGTAAGATGCTATTATTATTTTTAAGTAAAACCATTGATTCTCTAACCGCCTGACGTGCAATAGCTCTGTTTTGGGGAAGTCCTAAAAGACTTTCATCTCCTGCATTTTTTCGAGTGCTAGGTGCGCCTTTCGTAAATATACCTGAGGCAATTTTTACTCTTAGAATTCTACGTACCGCATCATCTAAACGAGACATAGGTATTGTTCCCTCCTTAACATGTTTTAAGGTGCTTTCGTAAACACCTTTCCAACTGTCGGGAGCCATATACATGTCTAATCCTGCATTCAGTGATTGTGCACAATCGGTATTGTTACATCCGGGCACCTGGCCATGACCATTCCAGTCGCCCACTACGAAACCATTAAATCCTAGTCGTCCTTTTAATATATCTGTTAATAATTCTTTGTCGCCATGTAGTTTTCTTCCCTGCCAGCTTGAGAAAGAAGCCATTACCGTTTGTACACCTGCCGGTATAGCGCTATAATAACCTGCAGCATGAACGTTGATGAGCTCTTTTTCACTGATTTGGGCATCCCCTTGATCTACTCCTTTTTCTGTAGCACCGTCAGCCAAAAAGTGTTTCGCACTGGAAATGACGCGGCCTTCTCCCATAAAATCATCTTGACCAATATGACCTTGCAATCCATAAACTATTCGGTCAGCATAAGACTTTACAATTTCCGGATTTTCGGAAAATCCTTCATAGCTTCTACCCCAGCGAAGGTCTTGAGGTACTGCTAAAGTTGGAGCAAAGGTCCAATCATGACCGGATACTGTAAGTTCATGAGCAGTAATGGCAGCAATTTCCTCTATAAGGTCAGGATTATTCATAGCGCCAAGTCCTACATTGTGAGGAAACACGATTGCTCCTTTGAGATTAGCATGCCCATGTACTGCATCTATCCCCCATATAGTAGGGATTGCAATTTCTACTCCTTCTGGATCAATGGAGGCATAATAATATTTGTCTGCCATTTCTAGCCAACTTTTTGTATCTGCATAAGGTAATGGTCCGGGGGCAGAATTACCGCCACTAAGCACAGAACCCAGTCGATATTGCTTTACTTCTTCTGGGGTAACTGATCCATTGTCGGCCTGAATTACTTGACCTACTTTTTGTTCCAATGTCAGTTTTGGCAATATTGAATCTATTTGTGCTTCAATTTCGGGATCCAATGGTATCGGTGTGATACTCGGCCAATCTTGGGGGTTCACGAGATTTTCAGAATTTTCCGTAGCAGTAGTGTTTTCCTGTTGAGAACAGCTTGAAATTAGGATGATTAAGGTAAATAATAAAGATACAGAATTAAATATTGGTCTGTTCATATGTGTTTTACAATTGATTATAATAGTAGGGGAAGTTAAGTTATTTTTTCAAGGTATTTATATTAATATAGTTCATTTCTTGATATAACTCTTAAACTAATGAAGTAGATTATTAATTGACTTTAAGATGAAATAAATATTATTGACTATCTATTTTATTCCACTGTAGATGGAGAAATACTATTGATTAGATAAGGAGAGATGTTAAAGAAAAAGAGTTTGATATTTTACCAAACTCTTTTAAACTGTCTGAATTTAGATTTCACTTAAGAATCTTTCAGCATAAATCTAATAGGTATTACTTTTCTTGATCTAACAGGGACTCCTCTTTGTTTACCAGGTTTCCATTTAGGTGAATTCTCGAGTACATGAACCGCTAATTCATCACAGCCACCTCCTATACCTTTTACAGCTTCAACTTGGGTTATGGTCCCATTTTTTTCGATTACGAATTGAATGTAAACAACTCCTTGTATTCCCATTCTTGCAGCTGCAGGAGGATAATGATCCGCTAATTCTCCTGCCACATAATTGTAGAATGATTTAATACCGCCTTCGGGTTCAGCCTCTTCTTCCACAATCATGAATATTTTATCAACTTCCTCTTCTTCTTCATCGTTTCCAAAATCGTCACTAAATTCTACTTCCTGAATTTTAGTTTCTTGATTCATTTCTATATCAATATTCAGTTCTATATCCTCCAACAATATTTCCTCATTAGCCACTTCTATAATTTCAGGCAACTGAATCTTAGGTGGAGGTGGAGGAGGTTGTGTAGTAGGAGGTATATCGATCACCTCATGTGTTAATTCTGTTACGTTTCCTAAGTCAACTATACCTTCATTATCATATGTTTTAAACTGAAATACGACAAATACGGCAGATATAGAAACGACTAGTCCCAAATTGAAAAATACATTTTTCAATCGGTATATATCATATTTTGGATTTTTCTTGAGTTCCATGATTTCTACCTTTTAAAGTTCAACAACATCTACTTCTGACGACTATTTTCTATACTTAAATTACGATTATTAAATCATTATGTGTAGTTAAGTATCAGATATTAAGCACTTTAGTTTAATTATCATGGTTTTTCATGACCTAAGTCATGAAAAATGAGTTTAGATTCTTTAAAAATAAAAAAGCCATCTTCCCAAAAGGAGATGGCTTTAAATAATATTTTTTATTGATCTTTACTTGGCGTATGAAACAGATCTCATTTCTCTAATTACAGTAACTTTTATCTGACCAGGGTACTGCATATCTTTTTCAATTTTTTGTGAGATATCAAATGAAAGCTGGCCTGCTTTTTGATCCGATACATTTTCAGCATCTACCATCACACGTAATTCACGACCGGCCTGAATCGCATAACATTTATTAACTCCATCAAAGTTTAAAGCAAGCTCTTCAAGCTCTTTCAATCTTTTGATGTAACTATCCATGATTTCTCTTCTAGCGCCTGGTCTTGCGCCTGAAATAGCGTCACAAGCCTGTACGATAGGAGAGATTAGGGAAGTCATTTCAATTTCATCGTGGTGAGCACCAATTGCATTTAATACATCTGGGTGTTCTTTAAATTTCTTCGCGAACTCCATCCCTAAGATAGCATGTGGTTGCTCTGGCTCTTCTGGCCAAACTTTTCCTATATCGTGTAACAGACCAGCTCGTTTTGCTAGCTTCGGATTTAAACCAAGTTCAGAAGCCATTGTAGCACACATATTTGCTACCTCTCTTGAGTGTTGCAATAAGTTTTGTCCATAAGAAGATCTGAATCTTAATCTCCCCACCATTTTAATTAATTCAGGATGTAATCCGTGGATTCCTAAATCTATCACAGTTCTTTCTCCGATCTCAACGATCTCCTCATCTATGTTTTTGGTAGTCTTATTTACGATCTCCTCAATTCTAGCTGGGTGGATTCTTCCATCTTGAACCAATCTATGCAATGATAATCTAGCAATCTCTCTTCTTACAGGATCGAAACCTGAGATGATAATGGCTTCAGGAGTATCGTCTACAATGATTTCTACTCCGGTAGCAGCTTCAAGTGCTCGAATATTTCTACCCTCTCTACCAATGATTTTACCTTTAATATCATCACTTTCGATATTGAAGATCGATACGCAGTTTTCTACTGCATGCTCAGTAGCGGTTCTTTGAATGGTAGAGATTACAATTTTCTTAGCTTCTTTGGTAGCTGAAAGTTTAGCCTCTTCCATTATATCTTTGATTAAAGAAGATGCTTTTGTTTCAGCTTCATCTTTAAGCGTTTCTATTAATTGCTCTCTGGCTTCGTCTGCAGTTAAATTAGCAGCCTTTTCTAGTATATTAATTTGCTGCTCTCTTACTTTTTCTAATTCCTCTTTTCTTTTGGCAATTACATCAAGTTGAGCATTAAGATTTTCCTGAAGTTTCTGAGTTTCATGCTCTTTTCTTTTAAACTGCTCAATTTCTTTTGATAAGTTTTGCTCTCTTTGTTTTAGCTTATTTTCGTTTGAAGCAAGTTGTCCTTTACGTTGACTTACTTCATCTTCAAAGTCAGATTTCTTTTTCAAGAAATGCTCTTTTGCCTCGAGCATCTTATCCTTTTTGGTGTTTTCAGCATTTATATTTGCCTCTCTAATGATCAAAGCGGCTTTATCTTGCGCTTCTTTCTCTAATTTACTGAGTAGACTTTTTAGGGCTATTTTGCTGAGCAAAAAGCCTAGAAGTAGTCCTACTACTCCGGAAATGATTATGTATATGGTTCCCATTTTACTTTATATTTAATGGGAAGTTGTGACTCTAGTCTGAAAGGAAGGGTTTAGATTGCCTGATTGATTAAATGTTCAATAGATTTAATTTTATTTAAAATGGATTCGTCATTGCTGTTCAAATTATCTTCAATGCCAAATCTATCTACAATGGCATCAAAAGCTACCATTGAAAGCAAGTCTTGCTTGTCATCAATACCAAATTTCTCTCTATATGATTTTAATCTTTCATTAATTAATTTCCCGGCTCTTCTCACTCTTTCTTCCTCTTCTGCTTTCACTGTCATAGGATATTCCCTGTCAGCTATCTTAATTTTGATTGAAAGTTCTCTCATATAAACCGGTTATAATCTATCTTGTTAAGTGCAAAATACACTTATCAATCTCTTTAATGTAATCGTCAATTTTTCCCTTCATCTCAGAAGCTTCTGCTTCACTCTTCCCGATACTTCCTACAATTTTACTAATTTTATCTTGATTTTGAAAGTCGTTAATTTTCTCGTCTTTTTGCTTTAAAACAGCCTTTAACTCCTCATTTTCTGCTTTTAAACTCTTCAATTCATTCTTTGCGTTTTGATATTCACTCAAAAGCAATTGAACTTTCCTTTCTAAGGCATTTAATTCGTTATGTGTAGCTGCTTGACTCATTTTATTTTCTGATTACGGCTCCGATTTCTTTTTCGAAAGCTTTCATCAGCTTGTCCATTGTTTTATCTATAATTTTATCCGTCAATGTTTTTGTTTTGTCTTGTAAAGTGAATGAAAGCGCATAAGCTTTTTTTCCTTTTTCTATTTTATCACCTTGATAGACATCAAAAACATCTATATTACTGATTAAGTACTGCGCTTGTTTCAAGCTTATCTTTTTAATTTCATCATAAGAGATGTTTTCATCAATTACCAAAGATAAATCTCTTCTTACCTCAGGAAATTTACTTACTGCTTCAAACTGGATATTCGTATTTACTAATTTCAATAACGCATCCCAGTTAATATTAGCATAGAAAACTTCTTGCTTCAATCCGCTCAATTTCAAGGCCTTTTTACTGATTTTACCTAGTTCAGCGACTGTTTTTCGGTTGATTTTCAACTTCAAGCCATAGTCGAAGCAATCATCATGAAATTCTTCATTTTCAATACTTTCCGCATTAAATTTATTGAAAATTTTTAGAACAGCCGAATACAGATCGTGAAATTTTACAGATTCATTTTTCCGGATCCAGTTTTCTGCTTCGTTTTTCCCTGTTAGATAAATCCCAAGGCGCATTTCTTCCTTATATTTGGCATTTATTTTTTTATAAATTTTTCCAAATTCATAAAATTTAAGATCGGTTTGCCTTCTATTGATGTTGTAAGCTAAAACATCTAGGGCTGTAAACATCAAATCTTGACGCATAACGCCTAAATCTTCACTTAGCTTATTCAGAATTTCAACATTTTCCTCCGGATTAAAGCCGTCTAAAGTCTCACTAAATACTGACTTCGTTAAGGAATTAGTCATAATTTCCTGAAAACCATTTGCGGTCAATAAAAGACCGGCTTCCTTTCTCATTTTAACTGGATCAACTTCAGGAAAGCTGGCCATATAACTACTAGAAAGTGTTTCAGGTAAGTCGATATTATTAAATCCATAAATACGGATAATCTCTTCGATTACATCCGCTTCTCGGGTCACATCTACCCTGTAAGGTGGGACAATAGCTGTAAATCCTTCTTCAGTTTTGCTTTCTGTTTCAATATCCAATCTGGTAAGAATGGTATGGATTTCATCCTTTTTTAATTTCTTACCGATTAAGCGGTCGATATTTTTATATTTCATCGCTATTTGGCGATCTGCTATTTCGGTAGGATAAACATCTTGGATTTCGCTACTGATTTTTCCTCCTGCTACTTCCTGAATTAATAGAGCAGCACGTTTCAATGCATAAACTGTTATATTAGGGTCAGTTCCTCTTTCATAGCGAAATGAAGCATCTGTTTTTAGCTGATGAGTTTGAGATGTTTTTCTCACACTGTCAGCTGAAAAGTAGGCAGATTCAAGAAAAACCTTAGTTGTGTCATCCTTAACTCCAGAATCTATTCCTCCAAATACTCCTGCTATGCAAAGAGGGTTAGAATCACCATCACATATCATCAAGTCCTTTTCTGATAGTTTTCTCTCCTTCTCATCCAGGGTGATGAATTTGGTTCCCTCAGCTAGGTTCTTAACCTTTATGGTGTTTCCTTTAATTTTATCAGCATTGAATGCATGAAGTGGTTGGCCCAATTCATGCATAACGAAGTTAGTTACATCTACTACATTATTGATAGGCTGGAGACCTATGCTTTTCAAAGCATTTTGTAACCACTCTGGACTTGGAGCTACTTCCACGCCTGAAATGCTAACCCCACTATATCGAGGGCAAGCTTCTTTATTTTCTATTTCAACCTTAATTTCTAGGTCTTGATTTTCAACTTCAAAATCTAATATAGAGGGGAAGTGGACTTCCTCTCCAGTTACCGCTTTGATGTCTCGGGCAGCACCGATATGTCCCATTGCATCAGCACGATTTGGAGTTAATCCGATTTCATACACTATATCTGATTCAATATTGAAATATTCAGCTGCTGGAGTCCCATTTGCTTTGTCGGTATCTAACACCATAATGCCATCATGGCTAGTACCCATTCCTATTTCGTCCTCAGCACAAATCATTCCCATGCTAACTTCACCTCTAATCTTAGATTTTTTGATTTTAAAGGGCTCGTCAGGTTTTGGGTATAAAGTAGAATTCACGGTAGCGACCACTACTTTTTGTCCGGCTGCTACATTTGGTGCACCGCAAACAATTTGAACGGCTTCTTCTTCTCCGATATCAACAGTAGTAATGCTTAATTTATCTGCATTAGGATGTTTTATACATGTTTTTACTTCGCCAATAACAAGTCCTTTCAAACCTCCTGGAACAGTTTCAATTTCTTCCATTCCTTCTACTTCCAAACCTGTATTGGTTAAGGTTTCTGAAAGTTCCTCAGGCGATTGGGTAATATTTATATATTTCTTTAACCAGTTTAAAGCTATCTTCATTTCTAAAAGTTTATCTTCCGAATTACTAATATGGGAAGTTTAAAATCCCGTTTTTAATTTCCAAAAACAAAATTAAAGAAATGATTGATAAGGAGAATGATTAATTACGCTTATTCGTAATTTTTCCTGTTTTATTTGCTGTCCCAAACTATGGGACACCCCACCCCCTTCTCATCGCCAGCTGGCGGGGGAGTCGCACAGAACTTATTGTAATTTTTTAATTTGATTTAAAATCATGGTTGATAATTGACAAAAAGTGATGAAACTTTTTATTTCCTACTAAAATAAATCTGTGATATTGTCCCCTTGAGGGGACTTTAGGGGTGTTGGTTGGAAATATGATATACTGTTGTAATAGTAAACAAAATAGAAAAGGCTAAATACCCACCCTCATTCATAATTCTTCTCACCGGCATTAATTGGAATAGAGATATTGTTCTCTGTAGGAGGTACAGGACAGGTGTATCCTGTAGTATAAGCACAGTAAGGGTTGTAGGCTTTGTTGAAGTCTAATATTACACTGTTTTGCCCTTTTTTGTAACTGATTTCTAAATATCTGCCCGCACCATAAGTTGTGATTGATGAAGTCTCATCATAGAAAGCTAAGAAATAAAGTCC
Source organism: Marivirga arenosa (assembly GCF_030503875.2). Classification (NCBI taxonomy): domain Bacteria; kingdom Pseudomonadati; phylum Bacteroidota; class Cytophagia; order Cytophagales; family Marivirgaceae; genus Marivirga; species Marivirga arenosa. Next base: position 940,019 of record NZ_CP129968.2, read on the forward strand.
ATCGTCTGCTGATTGTAATAGCGTTAAATCTTGATGAGATCCTAATAAGTCAAAATGAAGAATAGCTACAGCCTGAAAAGTTTTAAGCCGATCATCACTAGTTCTTAAGTCATAAACTTTACCATTTTCTAAGGCTTCAACAGACGCTTTAACTTTATAACTCTCATCAATATCAAAATAATTTAAGCCTTTATATTCTATAGCTTGTTCAACAAAGGGTGATTTTTCGTTATTTCTCATGAAGCTATCTTTATCATGGCGGTATGATTTAAGTTCTTCAAAATAATTGCTTTCAATTGGCTTTTCGCCATTATCCATTAAACTAAAAACAGCAATCAAAATGACTGCTGCTATTACTATGTAGGTTAAAACTTTTGTGGGCTTCATAAGATAGTATTCTAAATGAATTAGAAGATAACTTTCCAGATGTCATTAAATATAGCAAATGCCATTAAAGAGAGGAGTAAAACCATTCCTACTTTTTGCGCATTTTCTAAGAATTTATCTGAAGGTTTTCTACCTGATACAATTTCGTAGCTTAAGAACATCACATGTCCGCCATCTAATGCTGGGATTGGAAGAAAGTTCATAAAAGCTAATACCATAGATAATAATCCAGTGATGCTCCAGAATTTTTGCCAGATCCATTCACCACCAAAAATTTGAGCAATACCAATTGGACCTGATAATGAATCAGAAGCAGAAACTTCACCTCTAAAAATTTTTCCAAAGCCTTTAATGTTTAACCAAATCACATTAAAGGCTTTCTTAGTACCCTCAGGAATAGATTCAGCAAAACTAAATTCTTCATGTTCTAATTCTACTTCCATTCTAGGTCTGAAACCTAATAAACCGTCATCTCCAACTAAAGCAGTTAATTGCTCTGGTTTTTCATTTCTTCGTACAGTAAGATTGATTTTCTCACCTTTGTTCTCTTCTAAAATTTCTCTGAAGAATTGGAAGTATTTAACTTCATTACCATTAATCGCAATGATCTTATCGCCTGGCAATAGCCCAGCCATATCAGCATTGCTCTGTGGTTGTATATTGTCAACTTCAAATTCGTATAATGGCTGAATAAATGGTACTCTTTGGTTGTCTTCAGATATTCTAGCAATCATATCATTTGGGATAGGAATAACTTTTTCTTCTCCATCTCTTAGAATAGTGTAATAACTATCTGATTCTAGCAAAACATCTGAGCTAGTTAAATCACTTACTCTTTCGTAATCTTTACCATTTACATTGATGATGATATCACCAGTTTGTAAGCCAATTTCTTTTGCAGGTTCGTAAGCGTAAATACCGTTCTCAGTTATATTCTCTTTCGATTCGTAAGTTTCACCATAACCGTATTGAAGGAAAACGAAAATTACAATACCTGTAATGACGTTCACAATTATACCTCCCATCATTACGATAAGTCTTTGCCAGGCTGGCTTAGCTCTAAATTCATAAGGTTCAGGTTCCTGACTTAAGTTTTTGGTATCCAAAGACTCGTCTATCATTCCTGATATCTTAACAAAACCGCCCAAAGGAATAGCGCTAAGTGCGTACTCGGTTTCACCGTATTTAAAACTAAAAATTTTCGGAGGAAAGCCAATTGAAAATTGTTCAACCCTCATACCAAAAGCTTTGGCCGCCAATAAGTGACCAAACTCGTGCAATCCTACTAAAATAGATAAGCCCAATATTAATTGGGCGATCATAATAATTGTTTCCATTAATTTATAAACTCTAAAGCTTTAATTCTAGTTTCTTTATCTGTATTTATGTAATCATCTAAACTTGGTGTTTTAACAAAATCCACTTTATCTAAACACTTTTCGATTACTTCCGACATCCCTAAGAAAGATATTTTATCCTCAAGGAAGGCCGAAACTACTACTTCGTTCGCTGCATTCAAAATACAGGCTGCATTTCCTTCACGGCCAAGGGCATGGAAAGCTAAAGCTAAATTACGGAATGTATCACTGTCGGGTTGTTCAAATGTGAGCTGCGGATAATCCATAAAATTAAATCGTGGAAAATCAGCCTTCAAACGGTCGGGGTAACTTAAAGCGAACATGATTGGAACTCGCATATCAGGTAAGCCCATTTGAGCTTTGATTGAACTGTCCTCAAACTGAACCATACTATGAATAATAGATTGAGGATGAACTACTACATCAACCTGATCTTCTCTTAAATTAAATAGCCATTTTGCTTCAATTACCTCAAGACCTTTGTTCATTAAACTAGCGGAATCAATGGTGATCTTAGCTCCCATATCCCAGTTAGGATGTTTTAATGCTTGCTCTTTCTTTACTGATTCCAGGAATTTACGGCTTCTACCTCTAAATGGGCCTCCTGAAGCGGTTAAGATGATTTTTTCAATAGGATTATGAAACTCACCTACTAAGCATTGGAAGATAGCCGAATGCTCAGAGTCAACGGGGTAAATATTAACTCCTTTTTCTTGTGCTAAGGAAGTAATCAATTCTCCAGCCACCACCAAAGTCTCTTTATTGGCTAAAGCAATGTGTTTTCCCGCTTCAATTGCTTTTATGGTAGGAAGTAAACCTGCATAGCCAACCAATGCCGTAAGCACTACATCAATAGTGTCCATTTGCACTACGCTAGCCAAGGATTTTTCACCTGAATAAACTTTTATACCCAGTGGGTCTAAAATATTGAAAATCTTATCGTAGAAAGCATCGTTGCCTATTACTACAGCATTGGGTCTGAATTCAATAGACTGTTGAATTAATAAGTCAACATTATTCTGAGCGGTTAATACTTCTACTTGAAAATTTTCTGGATGTGTTTTAATAACCTCTAAGGCTTGAGTTCCGATTGAACCGGTTGAGCCTAATATGGCTATTGATTTTTTATCTGACATATATCAATAAAATGATTTTATTTAATGTGTATATTGTTCCATAGCATCTGCTATTTTCCGATCGTTTGATAATCTAGGTACTTTATTTTGGCCTCCTAATTTTCCTTGCGATTTCATATAATTTATAAAGGATGACTTTTTAAGTGTTTTGATTTTTAACGGTCTTAAAATGCTTCCTGAAATTAAATCATCATAATAACTATTCAATTTCCTAAGATTGTCATCTAATTCCTTGGCGAATACATCTAAATCTATTGGAGGATTATCAAATTCTACATACCATTCATGCAATGGCAAACCTTCATTTGGTGTAACCTGAGGAGCTACCGTAAATTCAGTGATTTTAACACCCTCATATTTACTCACTACAGCTTTCATTGCTTTTTCAACTTCTTCCCCAATTACATGTTCGCCAAAAGCAGAAATAAAATGTTTTATTCTACCTGAAACAACCACTCGGTATGGATTGGTAGATACAAACTTAACTGTATCACCTATTGAATATCCCCATAGTCCTGCGTTACTATTAATGATTAATGCGTAATTTTTATCCAATTCTACTTGGTCAATCATCAAACGAGTTGGATTTTCATCAAAGTATTCTTCAGCTGGTATAAACTCAAAAAATATCCCGCTGTTTAATAAAAGTAATAAACCATCTTCTTTTTGAGAATCCTGATAGGCAATGAATCCTTCCGATGCAGGATAGGTTTCTATTGAATCTACTTTCTTACCAATGCTTTCATAGAGCTTGTTTTTGTAAGGTTCAAAATTAACACCACCATAAACAAACATCTCAAAATTTGGAAAGATGTCTTTTATAGGTTTGTTAACTCTGGCTTGAATTTTATCGAAATACATTTGTACCCAAGGTGGAATCCCTGAAATTAGACTCATATCTTGATCAATTGTCTCATCTATGATTCGCTCTAATTTCTCTTCCCATTCCTCAATGCAGTTGGTTTCATATGAGGGCATTTGGTTGGTTCTCAAATATCCAGGTACGTGATGATTTACTATTCCGGAAAGTCTGCCCGTATTGATCCCTGCTTTTTGAGTTAAGGTGGGAGCCCCTGAAAGAAAGATTAGTTTTCCGTCTAAAAATTGAGATTTCCCAGTTTCGTGAACATAATTCAGTAATGCGTTTTTTGCGCTATTAATATGGTTCGGAATGGAGTCTTTAGTAATAGGTATATATTTCGTTCCAGAAGTAGTACCGCTGGTTTTAGCAAAGTAAGCGGGTTTCCCTGGCCATAATACATCTGAATGACCTTCAAGAATTTTATCAACATAAGGTTTTAAACCTTCGTAATCTCGGATAGGAACTTGCTTTTTGAAGTCTTCATAATTCTGAATGTTTTCAAAACCATGGTCTTTTCCAAAAGATGTGTTTTTAGCCTTTTGTATAATTTCCTTAAAAATCTTCAGCTGAGACATAGCTGGCTGTTGTGCCCATTTCTGTTGTTGGTTCACAACCAAAGCGGCTAACGGCTTACTGAGTACTGCTCTTATTCCCATGAAGCCAAAATTAAGAAAATAATGTTGAACCCTTTTTGATTCTTTATGCTTTTGTATAATGAATTCAAAAGAATGCTGAATAAAAACACAGTGTAAAGCTCTAAATACTAGGCTTTTTGACTATTGTAAGATGTTGAGATTAATTCTATATAAAATAGAAAGTTCTCATTATTATATCTCAGCCTTATTACGTACTTTTGCACTTCGATTATGAAGATGAAGAACATTAGAAACTTTTGCATTATTGCGCACATTGATCATGGTAAAAGTACCTTGGCGGATAGACTGTTGGATGCTACTCAAACAGTGAATGAGCGTGAAAAGATGGAACAGCTATTGGATAATATGGATTTGGAGCGTGAAAGAGGTATCACGATTAAATCCCACGCTATCCAAATGGAATATAAATTAGATGGTGAAGAATATACCTATAATTTAATTGACACTCCAGGTCATGTGGATTTCTCATATGAGGTATCACGATCTATTGCGGCTTGTGAAGGCGCTTTATTAATTGTAGATGCTGCCCAAGGAATTCAAGCACAAACTATATCCAACCTTTATTTAGCAATTGAGCATGATTTAGAAATCATTCCAGTTTTAAATAAAATCGATTTACCAGGAGCAATGCCAGAGGAGGTTTCAGATCAAATTATTGACCTTATTGGATGCAATAAAGAAGATATTTTACATGCTAGTGCAAAAGAGGGGATAGGAATAACAGAGATATTAGAAGCAATCGCTCATAGAATACCAGCGCCAGTTGGAGATAAAGATGCTCCACTTCAAGCGATGGTTTTTGATTCTGTATTTAATCCTTACAGAGGTATAGAAGTATATTTCCGAGTATTTAACGGTGAAATTAATAAAGGCGATCAAATTAAATTCATCAATACTGGTAAAACTTATGAAGCGGATGAGATCGGTATTCTGAAATTAACGCAACAGCCTAAAGATACTATCAGTACTGGGAATGTTGGCTATTTAATAAGTGGTATTAAAGTAGCGAAAGAAGTTAAAGTGGGGGATACCATCACTCAGGTTGAAAACCCTGGTCAGCCGGTTCAAGGTTTCGAAAATGTTAAGCCAATGGTTTATGCAGGTATTTATCCTGTTGATACATCAGACTTTGAAGAGCTTCGTGCTTCAATGGAGAAGCTTCAATTAAATGATGCCTCTTTAGTATGGGAACCGGAAACATCAGCTGCCCTTGGATTCGGATTTAGATGTGGATTCCTTGGAATGCTACATATGGAAATTGTACAGGAGCGTTTAGAGCGTGAGTTCGATATGACGGTGATTACTACCGTTCCTTCTGTACAATTTCATGCTTACAAAAAAGATGGAGAGATGGTGAAAGTAAGTGCGCCATCAGAATTGCCCGATTTAGGAAGTATTGATCACCTAGAGGAGCCATATATACGAGCTCAAATTATTACTAAGGAAGATTTTGTAGGTCCTGTAATTTCTCTTTGTATGGATAAAAGGGGAGAAATTAAAAATCAAGTTTACCTTACTCAAAGCAGAGTGGAATTAACCTTCCACCTACCTTTAGCCGAGATTGTATTTGATTTCTTCGATAAATTAAAGACCATTTCTAAAGGGTATGCTTCACTTGATTATGAATTAGTGGGTTATCATACTAGTAATCTAGTGAAACTTGACATTCTGTTGAATGGAGATAAGGTAGATGCATTATCTGCCATAGTTCACAGAGATAAAGCTTACGAATGGGGTAAGAAGTTATGCGAGAAATTGAAAGAATTGATTCCTAGGCAACAGTTTGAAATTGCTGTTCAAGCAGCAATTGGTACTAAAGTAATTGCTAGGGAATCAGTTAAAGCTTTACGTAAAAACGTATTGGCAAAATGTTATGGTGGAGATATATCTCGAAAGAGAAAACTCTTAGAAAAACAGAAGAAAGGTAAGAAAAGAATGCGTCAGGTGGGTAATGTAGAAATCCCACAGGAAGCTTTCATGGCCGTTCTCAAGCTAGATTAAATTCGAAGCAAAATCATTATTTATTATTTAAGCATATTAGCATGCCTATTATATTAGATGGGAAGAAGATTTCTTCTCAAATCAAGGAAGAGTTAAAAGAAAAAGTTGAACTTCTTAAAAAAGAAGGAGGAAAGGTGCCTCATCTTTCAGCTATCTTAGTAGGGAATGATGGTGCAAGTCAAACTTATGTAGAAGCAAAAGTAAGAGACTGCCAGGAAATAGGCTTCGAATCTTCAAAATTAGTGTTTGATGATTCCATTTCAGAAGAAGAGCTTTTAGCTGAAGTTGAAAAGCTTAATAATGACGAAAGAGTTGATGGTTTTATAGTACAGTTGCCACTTCCAAAACACATAAATGTAGATAAGGTATTAAATGCAATTAATCCTGAAAAGGATGTGGATGGCTTCCACCCTGTTAATTATGGTAGAATGGCATCTAATTTACCGGCTTATATTCCTGCTACTCCATTTGGAGTAATGGAATTTTTAAAGAGATATGAAATTCCAACTAGGGGAAAGCATTGTGTGGTAGTAGGTAGAAGTCATATCGTAGGTTCACCAGTATCTATTTTGATGGGAAGTGCTAATTACCCTGGTGATGCAACGGTTACACTAACGCATAGATATACCGAAAATTTAGCTCAATATACTAAACAGGCAGATATTTTAATTGTTGCGGTAGGAAAACCAGGATTAATCACAGGAGATATGGTTAAAGATGGCGTGATTGTGATTGATGTGGGAACCACAAGAGTTCCTGATACAACAAAGAAGTCTGGTTTTGCACTTAAAGGTGATGTTATTTTTGAAGAGGTATCTAAAAAAGCATCTCATATATCACCAGTTCCTGGGGGTGTAGGTCCCATGACAAGGGCTGGATTATTAATGAATACCTGGTTAGCTGCTCAAAAAGAAGTATATGGAAAAGAACTTGTTTGATCCAGAAGTAGAACTTCCAATAATGGAAGCTTTTTACACCATCCAAGGGGAGGGGTATCATAGTGGGAAACCAGCATATTTTATTCGATTAGCCGGTTGCGATGTCGGTTGCGTTTGGTGCGATGTGAAAGATAGTTGGGATGCTGAAAAATGGCCAATTAAAAATATTAATGAGCTAGTAGATGAGGCTTACAAATATGAGTCAAGGTTAGCGGTTATTACAGGAGGTGAACCTTATATGTATGATTTGCATGGCTTAACAAAAAGATTATTACAAAAAGGCTTTCATGTAAATGTAGAGACATCTGGAGCGCATCCCTACACAGGTATGACAGATTGGGTCTGTCTTTCCCCTAAAAAGTTTAAGGCCCCTTTGGATGAATGGTATGAAGTAGCTAGTGAATTAAAAATCATTATTTATAATAAGTCGGATTTTAAATGGGCTGAAGAGCATGCGGCCAAAGTGAATGAAGACTGCAAATTACTCCTTCAGCCAGAATGGGGTAAAAGGGAAGAAATGATGCCACTTATTGTAGAGTATTTGAAAAATAATCCACAATGGAACATTTCATTGCAAACGCATAAATATCTTCAAATCCCATAATAATATAAATGCTTTTGAAATTCTGCCGTAAGCGGTATCTTGGGGTATGGATTTCAAAAAAATAACTTTTCTAATATCTCTAATCTTAATATCGTTTAGTTCATACTCACAGGATTATAAGCGAAAAACAGAGAGGCTATTAAATAAGTCAGAAGAGGCTTTAGGTCAAAGAGACTGGCCGGGAGCTGTTCGTTACATGGAAGAAGCCATTTCGGTAGAGCCTCAAAATCATTACTTGTATCTTGAAAAGGCCAGTTTACTTTATACAATAAATGATTTACCTAAAGTTTTAGAAGCCCTTCAAAAAGCGTTTTCTATTGAAGAAAATTGGCCAGCTCGATATACCGACTACTATTTTATTCTTGGAAAAGAGTCATTTGATAAGGGGAAATATGAACAAGCTAAAAGACCTTTGGAGATATATGAGCAAAGAGGATATAAGGATGATTATGTAAGGATGAGTAAAATCATTCTTAAATCGATTGATTTCGCCCTTTCTGAAATAGAAAGTTATCAAGAAAATTCCAATCCAGTAAAATCTATTAATTCAGAGAGTATCTTCAGGAGCATATATTTTCCTTTTTTCACATTGTACCCATCTGAGTTTTTGTACTTCACCGGGCAAAGAGTTAGAAATATAGAAGAGGGAATTTACAGAGCGAAAATTTCTGGTACTGAATTTCAGAAATTAGAAGAAGTACCTGTCATTAATTCTAAAGAGAATGAAGGGGCGGCTGCAATTTCTGCTGACGGTCGAGTAATGGTATTTACCAGTTGTAATAGGCGTGACGGTTTTGGCAGCTGCGACCTTTATATATCATATTATGAAGGAGATTCGTGGCAAAAACCAGTGAATTTGGGAGAGAAAGTAAATACTGCAGCCTGGGAATCGCAACCCTTTTTATCATCAGATGGGCGATTTCTTTTGTTCAGCTCTAATAGAAGAGGAGGTTATGGGAAACGCGATCTTTATTATTCATTAAATATTAATGGAGAGTGGTCTAGAGCTAAAAATCTAGGATCAAAAGTAAATACATTTTCCGATGAAATTTCTCCTTTTCTAAAACTTTCTAACGATTCGCTTTTTTTCAGTTCTAATGGCAGAGTAGGAATGGGAGGATTTGATTTGTATAAAACAGCATGGCCCTTAAATGTTGATAGCATAGAAAATGTTGGTTTGCCTATTAACACTTATAATAATGAATTATCATTTCACGAGAAATTTGATGGAGATAGATATTGGTCAAGGGAGTTAGATAGCGATGCTAAATATCCTCCAGCCAAAGTGTTTTTTCAAAAGCATGAAAAAACTGAAAGAATCAATCTGGTTTTTGGAGAGGTTACAGATGCGACTACTGAAAAAAATATTAAAGCAAGAATCCAAATTTATGATTTAGAATTAGATAGTTTGATTCAAGAAACCTATAGTAATTCTAATAGTGGCCTTTATCAAGTAATTATTCCTAAACCATCAGACTATTCTTTTTATGTAGAAGCTCCTGGATATTTGTTTACCTCTCGAAAGTTAGATGTTAGTGAGGAAAGAACTGAATTAAATTTCAAATTAAAACCTATTAAAGAAAACGAGACTGTAATATTAAACAATATATACTTTGAGTTTGATAGCTACGAATTATCAGAAAAATCGAAAAATGAGATTAATAAAATTGCTGATTTTTTAATTAATAATCCTCAAGTTAAGATTGAAATTGGTGGGTATACTGATCTGGTTGGATCTAAATCATACAATAAAACACTTTCGCAAAAGCGTGCTAATGCAGTTTATAATAGCCTTTTAGAATTTCCAGAAATTGAAAAAGATAATATTTCAGCAAGAGGGTATGGAGCTACAAGTTTACCAAATGGGGAGTATAAAAAGACTGTGGTATTTAAAATCCTGTAAATCAATAAGATGTTAAAATAATAATATTAAAACAATTTTTATATTATCGGTTTTTTCTGAATCTATTGTAAAAGAATGTCTCATATCAATAATAGACTATAGCTAATCGAGATATATCTTTTTTATTTGGCGATTAATTTTCAGGAAAAATTTATATTTTGTTAGGTATTTTAAATTATTGTTGTGTACATTTAAGCTTTAATTATTGTTAACCTAAACTAAAATAAGTATGAAGAAGATTCTACTAACATGTTTCATGTTGGTGTTCGTGTTACATGCATGGGCACAGGATCGCACCGTTAGTGGTAAAGTGACTGACGCTGATACTGGCGAGTCATTACCAGGTGTGAACGTATTATTAAAAGGTACTGGTACTGGTATTACCACTGATTTGGATGGTAATTATAAGATTTCAGTTCCTTCTGATGGTGGTGTATTAGTATTTACATTCATTGGAATGGAAACTCAAGAAGTTGAAATCGGATCAAGATCTGTAATTAATGTAGAAATGACTACTGATATTGCAGAACTTAGCGAGGTTGTAGTTGTTGGATATGGTGCGCAAAATGCAAAACTTTCTACTCAATCTGTATCTAAAGTTGATTCTAAGGCATTTGAAAATATGCCAATACTTTCTGCACAAGAAGCCTTACAAGGACAAGCTGCAGGTGTTCAAATGACAGCTTCTTCTGGGGTTGCTGGTGGTCAGCAAAACATTAGAATTAGAGGGGTTTCTTCAATCAACGCTGGGGGTCAGCCTTTATTCGTTGTAGATGGAGTACCTATGAATGATGGTAATGCTATTTCGTATGGTCAAGCACAAGGTGGTGCAACACTTAACCCTTTACAAGAACTAAACCCTAACGAAATTGAGTCAATAAACATTTTAAAAGATGCTTCAGCAACCGCTATTTACGGTTCTAGAGGTTCGAATGGTGTTATTGTAATCAATACTAAAAAAGGTAAAGCTGGAAAAACTAAAGTTAATTTAGATCTTTACACTGGTGTTCAGGATATCAATAACAGAAGACCTACTATGACTGCTGATCAACATAGAGGTTACATTGCCGATTTGTTTGGTGTTTCTCAACAAGATGTAATTGATGCAGGCCTAGCTACTGATGGTTCTTTTGATTGGCCAGATGCTGTAATTCAGCAAGGTTCTGTTTCTAATGCTAACTTAAGCGTTAGTGGTGGTGATGAGAAAACTCAGTATTTCTTCTCAGGTACTTATTTCCAACAAGATGCTTATGCTATTGGTAATGAGATTGAAAGATTGAATACTCGTATGAATATTCTTCATAATATTACGGATAAGTTAAGAGTGGGTACTAACATAGGTATTGCTAAAGTAAACAATGATAGAATTGGTGCAGATAATAACACTTTCGCGCCTTTAACATCATCTTATTTACAATTACCTTGGGTAGAGCCTCGTACAGATAACGGAGCTTACGTAAATACTGGTTTTATTGCTAACGTTTTAGCGATTGAAGAATTGAATACCAACAGAGTTGTTAATAGAAGATTAACAGGTAATGCTTTTTTTGAATATGATATCATCCCTGGATTATCTTTAAAAACTGATTTTGGTACAGATCAATTCCAATTAGAGGAAAATAGAAGAGATGTTGATATTGTATCGCCAGGTGGTTATGGTTATTATGGAATAACTCAGGATAATAAGTGGTTGAATACTACTACTTTAAATTTCAACAAAACATTTGGTGAAAATTACATTAGCGCAATTGGTGGTTATTCTTATGAAGAAGCTAATTACGCTCAAATTCAAGTAGAAGGTTCAGGATTCTTATCTGATGATTTACCTAACGTAGCATCTGCTGCAACACCAACTTTTACGTCAAATGAAAAAAGTGGATGGAGATTAAACTCTTTGTTCTCGAGGGTATCCTACAGATGGAATGATAAGTTATTAGCAGAAGGTTCGATAAGAAGAGATGGTTCTTCAAGATTCGGTGCTGGTAATAGATTTGGTATTTTCTGGGCTGGTTCATTAGGATACGTATTATCTGAAGAAGCTTTCATTCAAGATATCAGTGCAATTAGTTTCTTAAAATTAAAAGCTAGTTATGGTACTACTGGTAATGATCAAATTGGTAACTTCCCTTCATTAGGTTTATATGGTGCGGGTAATGATTACAATGGTGTACCAGGAATCGTTCCTACTCAAGCAGCTAATCCTCAACTATCATGGGAGGAAACTACTCAGTTAGATATTACAATGAACTTAGGATTATTTAATGACAGAATTACATTAGAAGCATCGTATTATGATAAGCTTACTGATGGATTACTATTGAATGTTCCAGTTCCTTACACTACTGGTTTCGTTTCTATTACTCAAAACGCGGGTGAAATGAAGAACTCTGGTTTTGATGTATTATTAAATACTAAAAACTTTGACGGTGATTTCAAATGGGAAACTAGTTTTAATATTGGTTTCTTAAATAATGAAATTACTTCATTGCCAGGGGCTTCGGTTGATGATGAAGGTAGAGAATTTGTAATTGGTTCTGCTTCTCAGAGAGCTATTGTTGGTCATTCTGTAAATACTTTCTATTTAATCAGATATAGCGGTATTAACCCAGAAACTGGAGATGCTGAATGGTTAACTAAAGATGGAGAGGTTACCAGTACACCTACTGCTGCTGATAGAGTTATTGTTGGGAGCGCGATTCCAGATTTCACTGGAGGTTTAACCAATACTTTCTCTTATAAAGGAGTTTCTTTAAGTGGCCAGTTTACTTTTGTATCTGGAAATAGCGTAATGTATGATGATTTGAGATTTACTGATAACCCAAATAACTGGGGATTCTTTAACTTAAATCCAAGATTATTAGATTACTGGCAAAATCCTGGAGATGATGCATACGCACCTGCTCTAACTTCACCAACTTTTGGTACTTTTGGTCAAAGATCAACATTACAGCTAAGAGATGCTTCTTACTTAAGATTGAGAAATGTAACCTTATCATATACAATTCCTAAGTCTGCTGTAGAAAGAATTGGCTTAAGATCTGCTAGAGTATATGGTCAAGCTCAAAACTTGTTAACGCTTACAGCTGCTAATAAAGGTGAAGCTTTAGGTGGTGTTGAAAAAGAGTTAGAGCCAGAAATCAATGGTGGTGGTGGTACCAACTTAGGAGCTGGTGAATCATTCTTTACTTTGCCACAGGCTAAGTCATTCACTGTAGGTGTTTCATTAGGATTTTAATATAAAATGATTATGAAAATGAAAAATTTAAAATATATCTTAGTTCTATTTGCTTTAACTGCCTTTATGGGTTGTGAAGAGCAGTTAGAGTTTAAGCCACAGCAGTCATTAGATACTGATCTAGCATTTGCAAATGGTCAAGCTGCAGATGGTGCTTTAGTTGGTGTATACAGCGGTATGCAAGATTTAGAAGTAATGGGCTCTATGCCTCAATTAATTTCTGAATATATGGCAGATAATGTGAATTTCATTGGTTCATTCCCAACTTTACAGGAGATTAATCAATATAATACACTATCTAACAATACTTCGATCGATCAGCTTTATGAGGATAATTTCGAAGTTATTACTGATGCTAACTTTGTAATAGCAAATACTGCAACAGTTGATGATCCATTATTCAGTGATGAACAAAAAACACAAAATATTGCTGAAGCAAGATTTTTACGTGCTTTTGTTTATTTTAATATGGTGAATTTATTCGCTCCTCCATTTAACAGTCCTGGTGGTCCAAATGCTGCTGCATTACCATTAGTTACTGAACCATTTGATGGGGAGATTATTGAGTATTCTAGATCTACAGTATCAGAGATTCATGCTCAAATTATTGCTGATTTAGATTTTGCTATTGCAAACTTACCAGGGATTAATTCAAATAGAGGTTTAGCTTCTTCAGGTGCTGCAAAAGCCTTGAAGTCTAGATTACATTTATACAGAGGGGAGTATGCTGAAGCTGCTCAGTTGGCTGGTGAAGTTATCAATCAAGGTGATTATGCTGCTGCTGGAGACTTAAGTTTCTATCCTAGTGTTGCTAACCCAGAAGTTGTATTTGGTATTATAAATACAGCAATAGATAACGGAAGAACTGGTTCTGGTGGATGGGATTCATACTTTAGTCCAGCAGAGGCTGGCGGTAGAGGTGACGCTCCTTTCAGTGCAGATTTATTAGCTACATATGATGCTAATGATTTAAGAGTTACATCTCTAACAGAAGTTTCACCTGCAGGTAGAATTTATACCACTAAATACAATGATGCAGTAAACAATACTTCTGATTATTTAGCAATTAGAGTTTCTGAAATGCATTTAACAAGAGCGGAAGCTTTAGTTGCTACAAATGGATTAGGTTCTGCTGCTGAAGCAATTGCTTTGGTAAACCCTATTAGAACAAGAGCTGGATTAGCTGCTTGGGCTGCTGGTGATTTTGCAGATGCTGCTTCTTTATTAGCTGCTATCAGAAACGAAAGAAGATTAGAATTAGCTTTCGAGGGTCACAGAAGAATGGATTTATTAAGAATCGGGGCAGCTTTAAGACAAGGATTCGCTCCTGCTGCATTTGGTGCTGATAAAACTATTTTACCAATTCCTCAAAGAGAAATTGATATTAACCCTAATTTAGCTCCTAATAACCCTGGTTATTAATTGTTAAATTAGATATTTAAAAAGGCAAGGGTTTTATCCTTGCCTTTTTTTTGGTATAAATTTTGTTATGTTGTAATAAACAAAAAGCTTTATCATGAAATCAAAAAACTACAAAATTAAAATTATTTTATTGCTAATATTTGCAATAAGCCCTTTATTCACTATTCATAGCCAAGTATTTACAGATGATTTAAATATGGGGGGTGCAAATTTGAATTCACAATTTGCATTAATGGATAATTCAGAGAAGTTTGAAAAGATTAAAGGGAATCCATTCATTTTCAAAGAATTTAAGAATGGTGATGTTCAATTTATATCTAAGGTTATAAAAAATGTTCCTTTACGAGTTAATTTGTTAGACAACAAGATTGAATTTTTAAAAAATGAAAACGTCTATCAGTTTACAAATTATACATCTGTTAATTTTTTCGAAATTGCTGGATTAAAGTTTGTCCCTTCAAGAAATAACGAAACAGGTGAGACAAAAATATTACAATTAATTTATGAAGATGAAGAGTTTAATTTAGTTAAGCTTCAGAATTATGTATATCAAGAAAGAATACCAGCAAAATCAAGTTATGAAAAGGAGATTCCTGCTTCATTTGTAGAGCAAGCAGTAAGATGGTTCTATTATCCGAAAGAAGATCGAGATCATCTTATTGAGATATCTGATAAAAGACAAATAAAGGAGGATGAAGTACTACCTTACAATTCAATTAAGAAGATATTAAGAAATAATAAGTTGAAAACTGATCAAGATATAATAGATTTTTTCCTTGAGTTAAAAAAGAATGATTTATTAGCTATATAGCTCATTTATTATCTATTAACTTAGATTTGTGAATAGACTTAAACCAATATTATATTTAATAGGAGGCGTTCTAGTTCTTTATTTAGTAAGTCTCCTTTTTTCTGATATTTTGATATATATCATTATTTCTATGATTATATCAACCATTCTAAGGCCTTTGGTAAGCTATTTAAATAGTCTGTATTTTTATGGTTACAAGCTACCGAAAATATTTACTATTATTATTTCTTTTAGTGTTTTAATTGGTTTTATAATCCTATTTGTAGGTTTGTTTATCCCCTTAGTATCTGAACAAATACAAATTTTAAGTAAACTTGATTATGATAACCTTTACAGCAAAATCACAACTCCTATACAAGCTGTAGAGGTTTTTTTAATTGATTCCATTCCTAACATTGGATCAGAAGGCTTTATAATCGACAGACTTAAAGATAGCATTTATAGCTTTGTTCAAACAGTGGATGTCAGTTATATACTTAATAATTTAATATCAATTACAGGGAGTATTTTTGTTGCAATTTTAGCGATTAGCTTCATTACTTTTTTCTTATTATATGAAAAAGGATTAGCTAGAAGAAAGCTAATTCAACTAATTCCAAATAAGTATTTTGAAGTCTCAATGGGAGCAATTTATAAAATTGAAAAGCTTTTATCTAATTATTTATTAGGGCTTCTTTTTCAGATGATCTCAATATTTACAATTGCTTCTGTTGGCTTGAGCATTTTAGGAATAAAATATGCTATAACAATTGCAGTTTTTGCAGCTGTTGCTAATTTGATTCCCTATGCGGGACCAATTTTAGGAGCCTCTTTTGGTATTATCGTAGGGGTTACTACAGGAGGTATATTTGAATTCAATAACGAATTGCTTATTCTAGTTATAAAAATTATTTCTGTTTTTGCAGTAGTTCAGATTACTGATAATATACTTTTACAGCCATTAATTTTTTCAAAAAGTGTAAAAGCACATCCATTAGAAATTTTTGTTATTATCTTTGCAGGCGCATCCTTGGCGGGAGTAATTGGAATGGTAGCAGCCATTCCAGTGTACACCATAATTCGGGTTATTTTAATAGAGCTTTACCAAGGATATACACAATATAAAATTTTTCAGAATTAAATAATTATATTTCATGGGTTTACAATGCGGAATAGTTGGTTTGCCAAATGTGGGTAAATCTACTTTGTTTAATGCACTTTCTAATGCAAAAGCTGAAGCAGCAAATTTCCCTTTTTGTACTATTGATCCTAATGTGGGAGTTATTAGTGTTCCTGATGAAAGATTAGGTATATTAGAAGAGCTAGTAAACCCAGATAAGGTAGTTCCAACCATTATTGAATTTGTAGATATAGCAGGGCTTGTTGCAGGAGCTAGTAAAGGAGAAGGTTTAGGAAATAAATTCTTAGGCAATATTAGAGAAGTAGATGCTATCGTTCATGTTGTTAGATGCTTTGAAGATGACAATATCACACACGTTTCAGGAAGAGTTAATCCTGTGGCTGATAAAGACATAATTGATACTGAATTGCAATTAAAAGATTTAGAATCAGTCGAGAAAAAAATTCAAAAGTGTGAAAAAATTGCTAAATCTGGTGATGCAAAAGCCAAAAAGGAATTAGCAGTATTAAATCAGTATAAAGCTGTTTTGGAAGATGGTAAAAATGCCAGAACATTAAAATTATCTAAGGAAGAAAAAGAACCAGTTAGAGATTTAATGCTTCTTACAGATAAGCCCGTTATTTACGTGACCAATGTAGAAGAATCTGCTGCTGTTGAAGGGAACGATTTGGTTAAAAAGTTCAAGGAGTATGTAAAAGATGAGGAAGCAGAGGTAATTATTGTAAGTGCTGCAATTGAATCGCAAATAGCAGAGTTTGATGAGCCTGAGGAGAAAGCAATGTTTTTGGAAGAATATGGTTTAACTGAATCAGGCTTAAATAAATTGATTAGAGCCTCATATTCAATATTGGATCTTATCACCTATTTTACTGCTGGAAAACAAGAAGTAAGGGCATGGACTATTAAAAAGGGATGGAAAGCCCCACAAGCTGCTGGAGTAATCCACACTGATTTTGAGAAAGGTTTTATTAAAGCTGAGGTGATCAAATTAGATGATTATAAGCAATATAAGACAGAGCAAGCTTGCAAAGAAGCAGGAAAAGTTTCGATTGAAGGGAAGGAATATGTAGTAAAAGATGGCGATATCATGCATTTTAGGTTTAATGTGTAAATTTTTATAAGATTATTCAAACAATTTTCTTGCACGCTTGGTCTAAAAAAATAAAGAAGAGGCTGTGAGAGTTAGATTAATTTTTAAGAATAAGGAAAAGGGAGCTAATGTTCCGTTCCATCATCAATACTATTTATTTAGATTTTTTAAAGGTCTAATCAAAAAGTGTGGGAGAGAGGAGTATGCGAATTTTAAACATTATAATTTTTCTGGTTTAAAAGGGCAGACTACTGTTAGTAAATCAGGTTTACATTTTTATAGTTCTAAAATAACAGTTGTTTTCTCGTGTTCTGATAAAAATTTTATTGATTCTATCATAGAGGTTCTATTTAGTTTACCTGAAGTTAAGCTTAATGGACTAACTATTATACCACATGAGGTAGAGCTCGAAAACCATATAGAATTTGGTGAAGAAACTAAATATATTTGTATTTCACCTTTGATTTTATTAAATCCGGAATTTTCAAGCGATATCGGGAAGCGTTTTATCCATCCTGAATCTGATGAGTTTGTTAATCAGCTTGAATCAGCATTATTTAGTCAAGAGACTTTGAGAGAGTTGGGAGGTTTTGAATTTTTACCTGATAAGAACTATCTCAAAAAATTAGAAGATAGAGGAAAAAAATATTCCAGAGTTTATCCTTTATTCGATCAAGATGTCCCTTACGAGGTAAGAGGATATACATTTCCATTTACACTCAAAGGTTCACCTGAATTGCATCAATATTTATTTGAAAACGGCCTTGGCTTATTTAACGATAAAGGATTTGGAATGCTTGACCTAGCGGAGGTAACTCCTGGTAGTAAGACTATTCCTTATTTTACTGGGCAGCTCGAGAATTAAACTGAGTATACCCAATTAATCTATCATACCTCAATTGAGGACTATGATAGTATATTAAGATATCATAGTCATTTTCGGTAGCATAGAAATCTCCTTCTACACTAGTTGTTTTGTCATTTTTAATAAGGTAGCTGTATTCGTAATAACCTTGTTTTAAAAGAATATTATTATAATAAATTCCAGTATTAGGATTGAACTTCATTCTACTGTCATTATTGATATGCCAATTATTAAATTCTCCTACAACATAAATTTCTTCTTCTATTCGAGGATATTCAAGTCTAAATTCTGTTAAAAAATAATCAGAAACTAGCGCTGTATTTTGTCTTTCTCTATTTCCAATAGCAAATGTACCATTTCGGTCTTGCCATTCTCTGTATGCCTGTAAATTTCTTTCTTGATCTATATTTAGTGTAATGCTAATAGGTTTTGATTCTTTATTGATGTTTGTAACTCCATTTCCTTTGAAATTCACAGTAGATATATCAAAGAATCTATATTCATTATTGCCAGGGAATGTTAATTCACCATTATAAAATTTATAAGTAAGTTGATTATTTCCATTAGATATTCTTAATGGGTCTGGGGCTACTTTTGAATAAATCCAGTTGCTGTTTTGGCGAATTACGGCCTGAATATCAGTAGCAGGATTTAAGACATTAATATTTCCTAATCCAACTTCAAATTCTAGTTCTTGATGAGTCCTTCTTTTTGTTACGACATTAGGTGTAGAAATTTTATAATTTATTCCTGCTTTATTTTCATAAACCATAAAACGTTCACTCAATACAATATCCCTTTCATCATTACCATTATTTACTACTATTAAATAATTTCCCGATAACTTTACTTCTGGAACCATCCATTCATAGTGGATATAGCCTAATTTTGTATCAAATGAAAATTCGAACTCTCGGATCGGGAATTGGTTAAACTCTTCTAAATAGTCCATTGCTTGTAGATTACTTTTACCACTCCAATCTTTATTGCAATGGTAAATTTTTGCAAAATACTGCTGTTGTTGGTCGTTGATGTCGTCAAACGTTAAGACTAGTCTTTCATTTTTGCCTAATTCCAAAACGGGATTATTAGTAGAAATCATCTGTGATGCTCGGAATTTCACTAGTTGTACAGTTCTTATTTGTTCTTTATAGCTAGTATTAATGTATTTTAAATCGGGATAATATCTATTTGTATTTGAATTATCATAAGTAGACTGGTTTACTGGGACACAACGAAATAGTAAAAAAGCGATTCCCAATACGGTAATTAAAATTTTTAAATTTAGTTTCATTCCAACCTTTAATTTGTAATTTGGGTCTAATATAAACAGAATCCTTAAGGTTTTTGTCATGCCTAAAACCACAGAACTTATTAAGGGTTGCCAAAAAGGTAACAGAAAGAGTCAATATGAGCTCTACCAGCAGTTTTCCTCAGGGATGATGGCGGTAGCTATGCGCTATTCTAAATCAACCTTAGAGGCAGAAGACATTCTGCAAGAAGGCTTTATTAAGGTATTTGAAAATATTAAGAAGTTCAGAGGTGATTCAAGTATAGGCTATTGGATTAAAAGAATTATCATCAATACTGCACTAAACCATCAGAGAAGTAAATTATATCTTTATCCGATGGTTGACGTTGAGGAAATTAGAGAAGGAGTTGACTCTCTTTCGGTAGATAATTTGGCAGTAGAAGATCTTATGGAATTAGTTCAAAATTTGCCAACTGGTTGTCAGGTTATTTTCAACTTATATGCAATAGAAGGTTATCAGCATAAGGAAATTGCAAAGATGCTTGATATAAGTATAGGAACTTCAAAATCACAGTACGCCAGAGCAAGAAAAATATTAATAGAACAAATTGAAAAGCAAAGTAAGTGGGGGAATGAAAGATTTCAATAAAGATAATTTTAATAACTCAATCCGTAAAAAGTTTGCGCAAGCTGAAGTACAGCCAGGTAATGGTGTATGGGAAGCTATTGAAGCAGATCTTTTAAAGCAGGATAATAGAAGAATGCAAAAAAGAGCTGCTTTTTATAGAAATCTTGCGGCTGCAGTTATATTCATTGCTTTGATTTCTATCTATTTCAATCTTCAAGACTTTACAATCGGAAATAAAAATAGCACACAAACTTCTATAATCCCGATAGAGTTGAATGATGATAATGCTCAATTAACTGTAAGTGATAACGATATAGTTGTAAGTCAACCTGAGGCAGGAAATAAATCTAAAAGTCAGTTCGTGGATAATGGCAGACAAAATAGGAATCAGTTTGCATTGATTGGGGATAAGCAAAATCAGAATAAGAAAGGTGCCATACTAGTAGCAAAGAATGATAATTTTGATAATGAGTTAAATCAAATTTTTGTTCCCAAATCGTCTAATAGTATTGCTAGCCTAGACAAGCTTGATAGTAGAACCCCTATGGATTTTAAACTACCAGAATTTGAAATAGAAGTAAATGAGGTAACTTATTTTGCTGTTAGTGAAATTGTTAACAAAGAAAAATCAGGCCTTTCGTGGAATACCAATTTAAATTTAGGATCTGGTAATTTCAATCCTAATTCTGAAATAACAGAAACACCAGTGTTTTCAACAGTTTCTTCCTTAAACAACCCTGGAACCAGTGGTAGAACTACTGCAGAATTTATGGATGTTGTAAATGAAGAACGAGAAGCTGTGGAAAATTCAAGTTCTGCACCAATGGAAGGAAGCTTGTCCTTTACATTTGGTGTTAATTTTGGAGTGTTGTTAAATGAAAGATGGAATATTAGATCAGGTGTGCAATATGGATCTTACAGGTCATCATCTATGAGTAGTACTGTGTTAAGAGATAGAAATAGCGATGAACTATATCCTTATCATGGAGCCAGCAGCTCAACAGAAATTTCTGATGGGAGAGTAGTAAACGTTACTTCCGAATATGACCTTTATAATGATTTTCAGATATTCACTGTACCTTTAATGGCTTCATATAAAATAATTGATAGAAAGTTTGATGTTTCCCTTGTTGCTGGATTATCAGCTGATGTTATCGTTAGTAATACACTAAAGGGTGCTACTGAAAAAATAAATGAAGTTAGATTTGATAGAAAAGACAGGCAATCGTATAAAAATATGTTTGCCAGTAGTCTAGCAGGTTTGGAAATTAGTTATCCATTTAGTGAAAAATATGCAGTTAGTGTAATGCCTACTTATAAAAGAGCACTTTCAAATATCACATCTGAAAATGCTACTTTTAATAGTACTCCTTCATTTGTAGGTCTTAATATGAGTCTAAACTATATGTTTTAATTATCAGATTAGATTAATCATCTGATTCTCCTTTATTGGCATATTCACCTTTAATTTCTTTAAATGCCATATCCAATTCATTTAAATCGTAAGGAGATTTAATGAATTTTGCAGAAGCTTTCGATTCTAAAATCGGAGTCTTTACTATTTGAGGATGATCTTTAATTAAGGTTAATAAATCATCTTCATCAAATTCTTTTCCCTTTAGAATATCTTGATAATAGTCATTATTAGTATTGATTAAATCTTGGATTTCTACACCAAGCTTTTGAGCAATTTCTGCCCATTGTCTTTCCGTTAAATAAACCTTTTCAATATCAATTTCATTTATATAATGTTGATCAATTGATTCAGCATATGCTAAAGCTTCTCTCTCTTTAATTTGATTTTTATTATAAATGAATTTGAGTTCCATATCTGATTTTTTCATTTCATTATCCATATGTATATATACTATATGCATATGTTAATGTTTAGCTAATGGCTTAAAAATCAATCGTATACTCTAAGGTAAGATTAAGATAGGCATTTGCATATCCAATCTTAATAACTGAAAAACTTTGTTATTGGTGGTTCCTTTTGGGAGATGAAGTAGAATCAAATATGTATTTATTTGATTGCTCGTTTATAATTGGTTTGAGGGACATTATCTTCTATATTAGGTATAGTATTAGAATTTCTGTCATAACTTCAAATAAAAGTTTAGAGTCTTCAGCTACTCATAACAGCTTAATTTCAGGATTTTATTGTAGGGGAACAACTAAGCTTGACTGATGGGATCTAAGAGAATAAAAATCTCAATTAAAAGTTTGCTTAAACTACAAATAAAAGTTTTAGACTATATAAAATTAAAATAGCGGAATTCTAAATTTAATATATAGGTTAAATTCAGGATTTAGTGCAATATTGGTTCTTCCGTAACCAGGTATATTCTTTACTTTTACTATATCAAAATTGTCATATTCTTGAAGATATTTCAGTCTGAATTTAAATCCAGCAGATAAAATGTCTGGAATTTCTGTGCCAAATAATCTTCTAACATTTTTTTCTGAGGACATTACGAATTCAAACCAAGTAGCTTTTAAGTTTGGTCTTGATAATTCATTTGTTTCATTAGGGAATACTGGATTTTCTATTTCATAAGAAATCGTTTCATCAAAAGAGGCTTGCGCATATCTTAATCCTAGAAGTAGAAAATTGTTAGGTATAACGGTTAAGTGATAATCTACCCCCACTCTGTAATATTTACCAGATGAGATATAATCTGCATTATTATATGCTTCTTCAGGCCTTAATTCTGCAATTCCATATTCTCCTATTGCCGATACTTTATCAAAAAACTTTAGATTAAGTGCACCTTCCCACTTCTGGCTTTCATCAATCAATAAAGTATGTAATTTAAGATAATCAAATGCAATACCTAAACTTAAAGTTTGAGCTACCTTCTTATCTTTCTCAGTGGTATTAACAGCAGTTGAATCTTGAGCAGAAACCTTTGTTAAGATTAAGGAAAAGCTTAATAGTATAAGTAGGATTAATTTAGATTTCAACATAAATTTCTAGTTGATTGCTTATGCATTCATTAATTGGTGTGCAACCGAATGGGCCTCTAATTGAATCAAAGCTGTGTTCGATTATTTCAAGACTTTTAGCTGATTTAGTTATTTTATTATTGATGATCGTATCAAACAATTCATATTTTATTTTTAGATATTCTTCCTTTTCAACAAACTCAATAGCAATAGCATAATCTGATTCATCTTGATTTGTATTAATAGGGATTCTGAAAAGCTTTAAGCTATCAGATCCATTTTTATCTTCAAATAAATTTTTTTCTCCATTAATAGAGGCTATGCTAATTAATTTGCTGTTAGTGTCTTTAATTAAATCATTTATTAAAGTTAAAGAATCACTTTTCACTGTTTTAGCGTTATTCAAAGCTTGCTGAATAGAAGAATTATCCGGATTCGCCAAAGCATCATCTATCGAATCGATTTCAGTTTCTATTCTTGCTTTATCTGCTATTAAAGTATCTAATGAGCTCTTGTTGAGAATGCTTAATTTAAAGTAGGGGTAGGTATTTCCAGGACCACAATCATCACATGGTTCACATGCCCAAAATAGTGTGGAAAAAATAATTATGTTTAGTAAGACTTTTCCAGCAATTTGCTTCATGGATGCAAAATTAAACTTTCTAATTGATTTTTAATATGCTTTTGGATTAATCCTGCGTGAAGGCAAAACTTATAATATTAGCTCCCATTTTTAAAGCTTTTTGTCTTACTGACTCAGGATCTTTATGAATACTTGGATCCTCCCAACCATTCCCTAAATCACTTTCATAGGAATAAAAGCATACAACTCTGCCTTCATGAATAATGCCAAAGCCTTGCGCTGGTTTTCCATCATGCTCATGAATTTTGGGCAAACCATCGTCAAAATCAAATTTTTGATGGTAGATAGGATGATCGAAAGGGATCTCAACAAAATCAGATTCAGGAAAAACCTTTTTCATTTCTAATCTGATAAATTGATCTAGTCCATAATTATCGTCTATATGTAAAAAGCCTCCTGATATTAGATAATTCCTAAGGTTTTGGGCTTCATTATCTGAAAAAACAACATTTCCATGTCCAGTCATATACACATATGGGTATTGATAAATTTCATTACTTCCCACTTCAACTACATAGTTTTTATTATCAAAAGGAATCTTTAATTCTTCTTCACAGAAATTAAGAAGGTTGGGCAGAGCTGTTTTGTTGGCATACCAATCTCCTCCTCCATTATATTTGAGCTTCGCAATTTTAATGTCCTGAGAATAGGCAAAGCTTAGAATTGAAGAAAGTAATATTGTTAATGAAAATTTTTTAATCATTTTAAATCAATTCAGTAAAGTCTTTTGCTTTTAATTTAACATCATCAGGCAATTCTTCCTTTTTAAGAGAAGTATATAATCCTATGACGTCCATTCCTGCATTTTTAGCGGATTGTATACCTGCTAATGCATCTTCTAACACAACGCAATTTTCCGGAGAAATATTCAGTTCTTCAGCTGCTTTTAAATAAATCTGAGGATCAGGCTTTCCTTTTATTACCATAGTGCTATCAATTACTGCATCAAAATAGCTTCGTATATCTAAGCCATCTAAAGTGAAATCTGCATTTGCAGTAATGGCAGAAGTAGCGACTGCCATTTTTAATCCTTGTTTTTTGGCATCTTCTAAAAACTCAAGCAATCCTTTTGTGGGAGCTAAATCTTTACGGTACAAGTCACGGTAAATCTTCTCTTTTTCCTCTGCTAATTCCATCACTTCTGAATGTGTAGCGTTCGGTTTTAACTCCAATATAACCTCTTGAATGGTTCTACCATTATATTGATTTTGAAATTCCTCATTGGTAACGATTTTACCGAATTGTTTTAAGAATAGTTGTAAAGCTTCAATGTGATACGAAATATTATTGATGATCACACCATCCATATCGAATATGATGGCTTTTTTATTGGAGAATAATGGGTGCATATAAAAGATTTAGAATTTAGAATTTAAATCTATAGATTAATTATTGATTTTAGAACTTTATGCCATTTTAAACCTATTTCCAGGTAGCGATTTTATCAATCCTTGCATTTCTAAATTCAAGAGTATTCCTGCTAATTTATTTAGACTTATTTGACTTTTAATACTTAAAATATCTATAGATAACTCTTTATTGTTTTGAAGAAGGGTATTAATTACATTTTGCTCGTCTTGACTTAAAATACTTAAATCAATTACTTTTTGTTTAATCTCGGCTTGCTTTTCCAGCTCCCAGTTCATTACGTATAAAATGTCATCCACTGTCTCTACTAAATGCGCTTTATGCTGTTTTATAAGCTTATTACATCCCTCGGAATATTTGTCCCCGATTCTTCCTGGAAATGCAGCCACTTCTCGGTCGTATGAATTAGCTAATTCAGCTGTAATTAAAGCACCGCCTTTTTTGGCAGCTTCCACTACAATCACTAAGTCGGCCATTCCTGCAATAATTCTATTTCTGGCAGGGAAATTAAATGCATCAGGCTTTGCTCCAAAAGCTTGTTCACTAATGATTCCACCTGAATTCAGCATTTCATTTACGCTTGCTTTATGAGCAGATGGGTAAATAACATCAATTCCAGAGCCTAATACAGCATAAGTAGATAATTGATTCTTAAGAGCAGCCCTGTGCGCATAAATATCAATTCCATATGCTAATCCACTTAAAATAATGGGGTTTAAAGGACTTAGCTTTTTTACTATCTCTTCCGTTAATCTTTTACCATATTCCGTAGCATTTCGAGTACCCACAATTGCTATTGTGGGTTGTTTAGCATTTAAAGGGAAATTACCTTTTGTATATAAAAGAATCGGAGCATCTGGGATTTGCTTTAATCTGTAAGGATAGTTTTGATCAGTATAACTAATGATTCCGACATTTTGCTGTTTGGCTTTTAGATATTCTTTTTCTGCAAAGTCAGTAATTTCAGCACTTTTTAAACTGTCAATTGTTTTTTTACCAATTCCAGGAACCTTGATAAGTTTAGAATAGGGAAGATTCAATACAGCTTGTGCAGAGCCACAATAGCTGATTAAATTTTTGATGGTGACATTTCCAATTTTGGGGATAAGATGAAGGCTCATCAATGCCTTTTCTTCGGCATTCATATGGGTTTTGGTTGATGATTGTTTTTAAATATTCTCTTTAATCTCGGTTAAAAAGGTTCTTATTTTTCTCAATGAATCGAGCATTTCCATTTTATCTCTTACCTCATTAGAATCATTTTTAAGCATATCTTTTGCACCTTGTAAGGTAAAGCCTTTTTCCTTCACCAAGTGATAAATGAGCTTTACATTTTCAATGTCTTCTTTTGTGAATTGTCTATTACCTTTTCTATTCTTTTTAGGCTTGATAATATCAAATTCCCCCTCCCAAAAACGAATTAATGAGGTGGCAACATCAAATTGTTCAGCTACTTCACCAATGGTGTAGTATTTTTTCTCTATGGTTTTTTCCTTATATGGCACAGTTTCTTAAAATTGATCTTGAATATAGCGAATATTACCTTCGGGGTCAATTAAAATTTTAGAATCCTCGAAATCTTGTTCAGTTAATTCTTTAATTTTTTGTGCAGCCTTATGGCTTATATCTATCTCAGGTATTCCAGCACCCTTTTGGACTGCTGAAATAATTTTTCCGTTTATAAAATGTCCATCATCCGTTATCCAGATTTTTGCGATTGGAGCTAATCCATTTTCGCCTCTTAAATTAAATCTTCCGTAGGTAGCGAAGTTCCCTAAACTGTAAGCAATAAATCTGTTTTTATATACCTCAATGGCTCTGGCAACATGGGGCCCATGGCCAAAAATAACATCAGCACCTTCATCTATAAGGGCATGTGCAAATTCATATACGTTTCCTCTATTTTCACCATAGAAATATTCTCTTTCTCTGGTTACATGCTGATATTTTTTTCCTTCAGCCCCACCATGGAAAGACACAATAATAACATCAGTCAAACTATCTAAATGCTTGATTATTCCTTTTGCAGTCTCCAAATCATTTATGCTTTGTGTTCCATTATTCGGTGAGAAGGCTGCAAAACCATAGCTTACTCTATCTTTTTCAAAAATTGTATAAGGTTGAGCCAATTGGCCTGCATGGTAAATACCGAGGCTGTCTAGAACTCGCATTGTATTTTTTCTTCCTGTTTCACCAAAATCACCAGCGTGATTATTTGCAAGGCTCATCATATCAATCCCAGCATCCACATAATGTTGTGCTAGGTATTCAGGACTTCTAAAAATATAGCATACTGAAGGATCTGAACAATGCTTTGCTTCTCCTCCTTCATTCAAGATAACTCCTTCCTGATTTCCGAAAGTTAAGTCTGCATCTCTTAAAACATGATCTACAGAAGAAAGCATGTATTTTCCTGAATCTTGCGGTAAGTAACCTTCATGAGGGAAATTGGTACCGATCATGATATCACCAACTCCAATTAAGCTAATAGTATCCTGTTCCTTAGGATAAATGGCAAGGTCTACCTCTTCCTGAATTTTAACGGTATCTTTTGACTCTATTTTAGTGGTATCGACTAATGACTCTGAAGGCTTTGGATCTAGCTCTTCTCTTAATTCCTCTTTATTTACATCATTTTTTGAGCTTTGAACAGTTTGACTTGTTTTACATGCTGAAAAAATAAATATAAAAGCAATAAAGATAAATAGTCTATTAATCATTGTATTGTAATGAATATTAAAGGATAAAAAAAGCAGTCGGAAAGACTGCTTTTCATATTTGATGAATGTTAACTTATCCTAAAGATTGATTTTCTCTAGATGATAATTCTAATAGTTTTTCGTATTCCTCATCCGAAACATCCTGATAGAAATAGTGAACCGGATTGATAGGACTGCCATCTTTATGAATTTCGTAGTGAAGGTGTGGAGCAGTTGATGTACCTGTAGTGCCTACAAAACCAATACAATCTCCTCTTTTCACTTTATCACCTCTTTTCACATTGAATGATGACATGTGGGCATATTTAGTAACGAAACCATAGCCATGGTCTATCACTACTAATTTTCCGAAACCACCGAAGGTTGTTCTTACTAATACAACTTCACCATCGCCAGTAGCATAAATTGGAGTTCCTCTAGGAGCAGAGAAATCGCAGCCTTCGTGCATTCTCACTACTTTTAGGATTGGATGCATTCTCATTCCGTAACCAGAGGCTAATCTTTTTAATTCTTTATTTGGGATAGGCTGTATAGCAGGTATAGAAGCCATCATTTCTTCTTTGTTCTCAGCCATCTCTAAAATCTCATCATAAGATTTTGTTTGGATGTACATTTGCTTCTTCACCTTATCCAATTCCTGCATCATGCCAAGAATAAGATTTTCACGCTCTAATTCACTTTCAATAATATTTTTGTAACGCTCAGCACCCCCAACACCAGCAGATCTAATGCTAGAAGGGATAGGTTCAGCTCCCATTATATTACGGTATACTTCATCATCTCTTTCTTGTAAAGAGGATAATACCTTCTGAACATTATTTACTTCTTTTTCCATCATTTCATAATAGAATTGAAGTTCTTTGTTCTCTTTTTTCAATTGAGCCTCTTTTGGAGAGTCAAAATAAGCATTATAACCAATTATAATACCTACTGCTAAAATTAGCGAGACAGACAAAAAGCCCAGTAAATTCAAAAAAATGTCCCACTTTGATACTTTTACTCGCTCGTATCTACAAGTTTCTGTATCGTAATAGTATTTAATTCTTGCCATTCCGTTTTAGACTCGTTAAAAACTTCTAATTTTGTGTCCGGATTATTTAATCCGCAAAATTGCATAAAGGTTCATCAAAAATCAAATTTTTTGTTGATTCTCAACGCGATAGGCAAATATAGAAAAAATATTTTAAAGTAAAACATTAAATACAAATACTTTACTCTATGACTTCCAGGGAGATACGTAAAAAGTTCTTGAATTTCTTCGAAGAAAGACAACACAAGATAGTGCCTTCAGCACCAATGGTAATTAAAGATGACCCTACCTTAATGTTTACAAATGCAGGGATGAATCAATTTAAAGATTACTTTTTAGGGAACAAAGTGGCCGAAGCAACCCGTGTTGCTGATACTCAAAAATGTTTGCGCGTATCCGGTAAACATAATGACTTGGAAGAAGTAGGTCATGATACTTATCATCATACCATGTTCGAAATGCTAGGAAACTGGTCTTTCGGGGATTACTTTAAAAAAGAATCGATTGCTTGGTCATGGGAATTGTTAACTGAAGTATTTAATCTTCCGAAGGAAAGATTGTATGTGACTGTATTCGAAGGAGATGAAAAAGATAATATTCCTTTTGATCAGGAAGCTTTTGATTTTTGGAAGGCTCATATTGATGAAAGCAGAATCTTAAAAGGCGATAAAAAAGATAATTTCTGGGAAATGGGCGATACAGGTCCTTGTGGTCCTGCATCTGAAATACATGTGGACTTAAGAGATGAAGCTGATATTGAAAAAATCCCTGGAAAAGATTTAGTAAATAACGACCATCCGCTAGTAGTTGAAATATGGAATCTGGTATTTATTCAATTTAACCGAAAAGCGGACAGCAGTCTGGTTCCTCTGCCAGCTAAACACATTGATACTGGAATGGGCTTTGAACGTATTTGTATGGCAGTACAAAACAAAAAGTCTAATTATGACACCGATGTTTTCACTCCTTTATTGGATGAAGTAGCAAAAATTTCTGGAAAGAAATATGGTGAATTAAGTAAGACTGATATTGCTTTTAGAGTAATTGTAGATCATATACGAGCAATATCGCTTTCAATTTCTGATGGGCAATTGCCTTCCAATAATAAGGCAGGTTATGTGATTAGAAGAATTTTAAGAAGAGCGGTTCGCTATGGCTATACTTTCTTAGATTTAAAAGATCCATTTTTATACAAGCTGGTTCCCATTCTGGCTCAACAATTTGAAGATGTATTCCCAGAATTAAAAGCACAGCAAGAGTTGGTTGAAAAGGTAATTAAGGAAGAAGAAACAGCTTTCTTAAGAACTTTAGAAAATGGATTGAAAAGATTGGAGTCTATCAAATCTGAATTATCATCTTCTAAAAATAAGTTGATCTCAGGTGATGTGGCTTTTGAATTGTATGACACTTATGGTTTTCCATTAGATTTAACAGCACTAATTGCGAAAGAGAATGGCTTAGAAGTGGATGAAAAAGGCTTTGAGCAGGAAATGGCCAAGCAGAAAGATCGCTCTAAATCAGCGGCTAAAATGGAGACTGGTGATTGGCAGATTGTAAATGAAGGCAGTGATGTTGAATTTATAGGATATGATGAGGTAAAATCAACATCAAAAATTTTAAGATATAGAACGGTTAAAAATAAAAATAAGGAGCAAATACAGTTAGTACTCAATAAAACTCCTTTCTATGCTGAAAGCGGAGGGCAAATAGGCGATACTGGTATTTTAAAAGTTGGGGATGAAACCATAAAAGTTTTAGATACTAAAAAGGAGAATGACCTGATCGTTCATTTTGTAAATAAAGTGCCTTCAAATTTAGCAGCAGAGGTACAGGCTGAAATTGATGAAGATAGAAGAAGAAGGATTGTTTATAACCACTCTGCTACTCATTTATTACATGCAGCTCTAAGAGAAGTTTTAGGGGATCATGTTCAGCAGAAAGGTTCATTGGTTTCTGAAAAGCTTTTACGCTTTGATTTTTCTCATTTTTCTAAAATGACGGATGAAGAAATTCTTAAAGTAGAAAGAAGAGTAAATGAGAAAATCCGTGAGAATATTCCTCAGCAGGAAGACAGGAACATACCAATTGCAGAAGCCAAAGATAAAGGTGCTATGGCCTTATTTGGTGAAAAATATGGTGATTTCGTAAGAGTAATCACTTTTGATCCTAATTATTCTGTTGAGTTATGTGGAGGAGTTCACGTACCTGCAACAGGTAATATTGGTCAATTTAAAATCACGACTGAAACTTCAGTTGCAGCGGGAATTAGAAGAATTGAAGCGGTTACGGGGGAAAGAGCAGAAGAATATATCTTAGACCAAGAGGATGTTTTGAATCAAGTGAATGCTTTATTGAAAAATCCTAAAGACTTAGCTCAAGCTGTGGAGCAATTGATGAAGGAGAGAAATGAATTGCAGAAAGCTTTAGAAAAGGAACAGTCAAAACAAGCAGGTCAATTAAAAGATGAGTTGGTAAAAGATGCCGAAAAAAGAGATGATATAACTTTTATCATTAATAAAATCAGTTTACCTAATGCAGACGCATTAAAGAAGCTTTCTTTTGAATTGAAAAATGAAGTTGATTCCTTATTTGCAGTTTTAGCATGCAATGTTGACGGTAAACCTCAAATCTCAGTGGTAATTTCTGAGAGCTTGGTTGAAGCTAAAGATTTAAATGCAGGTAAAATAATCCGTGATTTAGCGAAAAATATCCAAGGTGGCGGTGGAGGACAGGCATTCTTCGCAACTGCTGGAGGTAAAAAGTTGGAGGGCTTATCTGATGTAGTGGATCAGGCTAAAACATTAGCAGCTGGAATTTAAATTATGTCTTTAGAAAAATCCATAAGAGATAAATATACGGTCGTAATAGGGCTGGAGGTACATGCTCAATTGCTTACGGAAAGTAAGTTGTTCTGTGCGGATGATACTTCTTTTGGGGCAGAACCTAATACCCATATCAGTCCTATTTCATTAGGTCATCCTGGCACACTGCCTAAGCTTAATAAAAAGGCAGTAGACTATGCTATTAAGATGGGATTAGCTTGTGAGTCAAAGATCACAAAGCATAATGTTTTTGCCAGGAAAAATTATTTCTATCCGGATTTACCTAAAGGATACCAAGTGACTCAGGATAAAGCACCTATTTGCGTAGGTGGAAAGGTATGGATAAAGCCTAAAGATTCAGATAAGGAAAGATCTATTGCTTTAAATAGAATCCATATGGAAGAAGATGCAGGTAAATCTATCCATACAGAAGATGAAAAGGATACGCTGGTCGATTATAATAGAGCCGGTGTACCTCTTATTGAAATAGTCACTGAACCAGATTTGCGCAGTGCTGATGAAGCCTATGCTTTTCTCACAGAGGTAAGAAGAATAGTGCGCTATCTTGAAATATGCGATGGCAATATGGAAGAGGGTTCTTTAAGATGTGATGCGAATATTTCAGTCATGCTTAAAGACGCAAAAGAATATGGTAATAAGGTGGAGGTTAAAAACATGAACTCCATAAGAAATGTGCACCGAGCCATAGAGCATGAAGCGGAAAGGATTATTGCATTATTAGAAAATGGTGAAAAAATCATTTCGGAAACAAGAGATTTTGATGCAGCCAGTGGTACTACTTCCAGCTTAAGAACCAAAGAAGAATTAAACGATTATCGCTATTTTCCTGAACCAGATTTATCTCCACTAATAGTGGATGAAAAGTGGGTAGCTGAAATAAAAGCACAAATGCCTAGCTTGGCTCATGAACTGAAGCAAAAATTTATCAAGGAATACAAATTACCTGACTATGATGCAGATGTATTGGTGGATACTAAAGAAATAGCTACTTATTTTGAGTCCATTTGTAAACACACCAAAAATTATAAATCTGCTTCAAACTGGTTAATGGGCCCCATAAAGTCTTATTTAAATGATAAGAATATTAGGATTACTGAATTAAATATGGAGCCTAAGCAATTGGCTGAGATAATTCAATTGGTCGATGATGCTAAAGTAAGTAATACGGTAGCTCAACAACAGATTTTTCCAAAGATGTTGCAAAACAAAGGATTGTCTGCGGAGACTATCGCAATTGAAGATAACTTATTACAAGAAAGTTCGTCTGAAAATATTCAGCCTATTATTGATGAGGTTATCAATGATTTTCCTGATAAAGTGAATGCATATAAATCAGGAAGAAAAGGTTTGATTGGTTTTTTTGTGGGAGAAGTAATGAAAAGAAGTAAAGGAAAAGCCGATCCTAAAAAGACAAATGAATTAATACAACAAACTCTAAATTAGAATATGAGAAATATTTTGAAAAATTCTGCAATAGCATTAGTAGCCAGTTTACTGATGTTTTCTTGCGGCAGCAGTAATGAAGACAAAGCAGGAACTACGATAAGTGGGACAGTTGAAAATCCTCAAGACCAAGGTGTAATTACACTAGCTAAAATCAGCGCTGGGAAAAGAGAGGTGTTAGATACCTTATACCTAGATGCTAATAATACTTTTGAAACTACAGTAGAAACTCAAGGTCCTGAATTCTACCAATTAAATTTCTTTAATGCTCAAGTTGCTACTTTAATTGTAGATAATGAAGATCTAGAAGTGATTGCTGATGGTTCGAGTAGAAATGGTAAGTTAGAAATCTCTGGTTCAAAGGACATGGAATATATGGAGCAACTTCAAGATATCATGAAGAAGCAAAACGAAGAGGTTCAAAAAATCAATCAGGAGTTTATGGCTGCAAGAAATGCCAAGGATGATGAGAAGATGAAAAACATCCAAGACGATTTCTTATTGATGCAGGAAAAGAAAAAGGAGGATATTAAAAAGAAAGTAGAAGAGATGTTACCTTCATTAGCAGCAATTCAAGCTATGAATTTCTTCAACCCTAATGATGATTTTCAGTTCATGAAAGATGTAGCAGATCGCATTGCTGAAGCACATCCTAATTCAGAAATGGCTTCATTCTATAAAAAGCAAATGGATGAAATGGCTAAAATTTCAGTAGGAGCACAAGCCCCTAATTTCACTATGCCTAATCCTGAAGGTGAAGAAGTTAGCTTATCTGATTTCAAAGGGGATTATGTGTTGGTAGACTTTTGGGCTGCATGGTGTAAA
The DNA here is from genome assembly GCF_030503875.2 of Marivirga arenosa. Taxonomy (NCBI): domain Bacteria; kingdom Pseudomonadati; phylum Bacteroidota; class Cytophagia; order Cytophagales; family Marivirgaceae; genus Marivirga; species Marivirga arenosa. The sequence goes on from NZ_CP129968.2 coordinate 974,105, forward strand.
CCTTGTAGAGCTGAGAATCCTAATATAGTGGAAGCTTACAATAAGTATAAAGATCAGGGATTCCAGATTTTAGGTGTTTCATTAGATAAAAAGAGAGAAGATTGGTTGAAAGCCATTGAACAAGATAATTTAGATTGGACACAGGTTTCCGAATTGAAATACTGGCAAACTCCAATTGTTCAAGAATATAAAATTAATGGTATTCCATTCTCTTTACTTTTAGATCCAGAAGGTAAAATTGTTGCTAAGAATTTAAGAGGTGAGAGATTGCACGAAAAATTAGCTGAGATTTATGGTGATAAGCCAGCAAGCTAATCATTAGAAGAATTGAATAATTTGTAAGCCTTGGTTCAGATTTGAATCAAGGCTTTTTTGTTTTTTACCACAAAAGAGCAAAAGAACACAATAGTGATAAGAATTAGATAAATTAGGAATACTAAATTGATTCAACCAAAACCTTACTATCAATGGAAATTACTAAATCTTATGTAAATGATCTAACATATAAAATTAACGGAGCTGCTATTGAAGTTCATAAAGAATTAGGTCTTGGCTTACTAGAAAGCGTTTATCATCATGTCTGATTCATGAATTAAAAAGTCAAAACATTAAATTTCAAACAGAAAAAGTAATTCCCATAAATTATAAAGGACTTCAATTAGAGTCTAATTTGAGATGCGATTTGATCATTGAGGATTGTATTTGTTTAGAATTAATGGCAGTTAAGGAATTATTACCAGTTCATAAAGCGCAGCTATTAAGTTATATGCAGCTTTTAAAAGTACCGAAAGGGATACTCTTCAATTTTAATGTTTACAACTTATATAAAGACGGTCAAAAAACATTCGTAAACGATTATTTCAGATGGTTGATGTAAGTTGATGCATCCCTCTATTACAATTAATGTAATCTTAAGTGTTCTTTATTTCTTTTGTGGTTAAACTTAAAAAACCTTTAAATTAGCTCTTGAAGGCATTTGTCGGGTTAATGCCGTATGTAATCCAGCCGAAATAATTTTATTTTTGAGTTCATTCTAACTATTTGCCATGGTCAACAAAACAGTATATAATATGAAACAACCTGAATTAGGCCATAAAATCCAAAATTGGAGAAAGGCAAAAGGACTAACACAAGAAGAACTTGTAGAGAGATGTAATTTAAATGTTCGTACTCTTCAAAGAATTGAAGCAGGAGAGGTGCTCCCCAGAAGCTATACCGTAAAATCAATTTTAGATGTTTTAGAAGTAGATTTCTCAGCATTAAATCTTCCGGATACTTCTGAAAAAGATATCTACACATTATTAAAGCCTAATAAGAAATTTATCCAATGGGCTGCAGTTTTAGGAGTATTGTATTTATGCTTATCCTTTGTGGAAGGATTTATTGAAATAGGTTATTTCTATGATTTTGGAATAGAAGTATCTGGAGTTACTTACAGTTTAATAAAACTGGGGATTATGTTAAGTTTTTCAGTTTTCTACTATGTGTTTTATATCATAGGTAAAAAGCTGGATGATGGTTTATTAAAAGTAAGCGCTATTATTTTAATAGGTTTAATTGTGATAAGTAGTATAAATGATATTTCCGTTTTTTATACAGAATATATATCGATTGAATTTTCATTAATGATGACCTCCGTTGTTTTCGGAATAGGCTATACTTTATTAGGAATTGCTTTATTAATGAGAAAAGAGCTACTCGGGAATTTAGCGTTAGTTAGTGGGATTTTCGGAATAGTTTCAGGTGTTGGCTTCACTACCATCATTATGGCAATACCTGCATTATTTACTTTAACAATTTTTGAAATTTTACTGATTGTACTGATCGTGAGATTGGTAAGTAGTAATTCTAATGAATTAGCTGAATCAGTCACAGAGGTTTCAGCGGTAAATTCATAAAACTAATTACAAAAAAAGGGAGCTGATTAAAACCAACTCCCTTTTTAATTTATGATAATTCTATATTAGTCTTTCTGTATGCCCGGAACATTTTCAGGGCGTTTTGTTTGCCACTCAAATGTTTCCGCTTTCTTTTCTCTAGGAGCCACTTCATCTAAAGTATTAGAATCATACACTCTACCATTTTTAATCACATGCGTTAAAGTGTTGGTATTTCTGATCTCCTCCAATGGATTTTCTTCCATAATTAATAAATCAGCAATTTTACCTTCTTCTATACTTCCTAAGTCACCTTCTAAACCTAAGGCTTCAGCTCCTAAAATAGTAGCCGTTCTTAAGGCATCCATATTAGTCATTCCACCACTAGCTACTGACCAAAGCTCCCAGTGATATCCTAAACCTTGTAACTGACCATGACTCCCTACACCGCCTATTCCATCTGCTTCCACTAAATCTTTCATGAATTTAGCATGCTTAGGAAATACATGTTCCTCTTTCATAAACCAAGCACCTCTTCTTCTAGATTTTTGAGCTAATTCTTCATAAGGTGTGAAATACTGAAGCTTTTCATCATGATAAACATCTTCAGTAGCATAATAATATTCTTCAGCCCATGGTCCACCATAAGATACCAATAAAGTAGGAGTTACCGCCATTTTGGATTCTGCAATCGTTTGAACGGCATCTTTGTAAATCCCTACGATCGGTAAACTATGCTCATGACCTGGATATCCATCCAATAATTGAGTCATATTCAATTTATAATCTAATCCACCTTCAGTAGTTGGCATTAACTCCAACTCTTTAGCCGCCATGATAATCCACTGGCGCTGCTGACGATTTCCTACTAAATACATCTTAATACTTTTTGTATTGTAGTATTCGCTGTATTGTCTTAAAACATCTTTAGCATGTTCTAAAGATTTGATTTTATACATCCAATACCCCACACCAGGACCTGTACTATACACTCTAGGCCCATGAATCATTCCTGCATCTACCATATCAGAATACGTTAATACATCAGTGGTAGCGGTCTGTGGATCGCGAGTGGTAGTAACACCATAAGCCAAGTTAGCAGAATAAATCCATACTTGATTTTTGTGTAATCCCCAGTTTGGCCACATGTGCGCATGAGTATCCACAAAACCAGGTGTGATGGTTTTACCCTTAGCCTCTATGGTTTTAGCTCCTTTAGGAACTTCTAAGCTCCCACTTTCACCTACTGCTTTAATACGGTTATTTTCAATTAAAATATCGCCATTTTCGATCACTCCTTTATCTGTCATGGTGATGATGCGAGCGCCTTTAATTAAGATAGTTCCCTCTGGAATATCTTTTTTATAGGCTACCTTAATTTTTAACTCTTTAGCAGTGTAGCCTTCATCTTTCTTCTCTTCTTTTTTATCATCTGCTTTCTCGTCCTTGTCTTCTTCCTCTTTGTCTTCCTCAGAGTCTTTATCTTCTTCCTTCTCTTCTTTTTTCTTTTTAGCCGCTTCTTTTTTGGCTGTGGCTACGCTATCCGCATAAGCTTTACCTTCAGCCAAATCATAAATAAAGTGACTTGCACCTAATGACCAGTGTACTTTTTTGCTATCACCAGACCAAGCAGGGAATTCGCCTCCCATAACGGTTAATTTCATCGCAGGGAAAGCAGCATTGTCAGCTTTAGCTAATGAAATTTTAGGGGTTTGTCCGTATTTTGGAATGGTTACCGAATACACATCATTATTGATTTTCGCTAAGGCAGTTTCACCATCTGGCGAAATTCTGATTTCAGATGGTCTTGATGCTTTGTTGTTTTCTCTCCATGCTTTTTCATCACCAGGCAAAATATTATGAGAACCATCGTGCGCATGAATCATATCAATTGATGAGCCATAAGTGGTAATTCCGGTCAATTGCAAATGTTCTTTCTCATCCGTACCGTCCCATCTGATTGAAATCAGTCCTTTAGATCCATGATTTAAATAGATTCTATCGGATACTTTAGAGAAGTGAGGGGTGCTTCTGCCTTTTGCTTTGTCGATTAGCGTTACTTTTCCACCGTCAGCTGAAACCCACGCAATATCTTCCATCATTAAAGAGCCAAAAGGATCAATGGCATCCTTATACACTTGATTAGCTCCTCGGTTAAACACGATTCTGTTTTGGGTGTAAGACCATTCAGGATCTAAATATAAAGCTGGGTTTTGAGTTAATTTAACTGGCTTTCCTCTTCCACTCGCACTCACTTTATATAAGTGACCTCCTTCTTTTTCTTCCCAGGTAGCGAAAACGATCTGGCTTCCATCTGGTGACCAGGCAGGCATTGCCTCTGTAAATTCATGTTTCGTAACTCTTTTAGGTTCACCATCCGGTAAATCCATCACGTATAATCGGTTTAAAGCGGTAAAAGCTAATTTCGTTCCGTCCGGAGATGGAACCCCATCTCTGATTTGCGTTACAAAAGCTTCTTTTTCATCAGAAATAGGATAGTTGAATTTCAATCTTGGTCCTAATTCTAATTTTAAATCTACTTCGAAAGGAATTTCGGAAGCCGTTTTAGCATTGATATCTATTTTATGGATTTTACCTCCATAAGAAGCAATTAAGAATTTACTGTCCGGAGTGAATGACATAGCCGGGTAAACACCTAAAGGAGCAATAGACTCTTGCTCATCGCGCTGAACAGGATAGGCTAACCACTCTTCATCACCTGTTTTTAAGTTTCTTCTCACTAAGCCGGTTTCGGTTTCAAAACGAGTACCATACACTAACCATTTCCCATCAGGAGAAATAGTTGGAGTAAAGGCTGAGCCATAGCGTGAGGTGATGGTAGCCATATCACCATCTTCCATATCATAAGTTCCTATTTGATATTGTGGGAATTGTGCATTGTAATTCCAGGCTGATCTTCTTCTTGAGAAGTAAACTAATTTACCATCAGGGCTAACCGCAGGGTCAGTAGTTTTTAAATTATCTGGTTTATCAATTAGTTGTGCACCAGATCCACCTTCTTTATGGTAGATGTGTAGTTTAATATTTCTTCTACCTTTTGCGCCTACTATGTATTCGCCATCAGGCGTCCAGTCGGCTGAGAAATAATTTTGATTGTTATCTTTTGTGATTTGCTTCATTTCCTCAGAAGCTAAATCCATAGTCCAGATGTTGTCAGATCCACTTTTATCAGAAATGAATACGATGGATTTACCATCCGGGCTGTAACGAGGATGCACGTCATAAGCCATTCCTTCTGTAATCTTAGTGGCTTTTCCACCTGCAAAAGGAATTGAATAGATGTCTCCCATCATATCAAATAGAATGGTGGAGCCATCAGGACTCACATCTACAGAAAGCCAGGTACCTTCCTTGGTATTAAATTCAATTGTTCTTTCCGGCTCAAGCGGAAGTTCTTTCGTTGCTTTTTTTGTGCTGTCTGCTTTTTCCTCATCCTGAGCAATAGCTCCGAAATTAAGTAGAATTAAAGCAATCAGCCATGATAATATTTTATAATGCTTCATAGATTAATTGATTTATAAGAATAGAAATGTAGTGAATTTTGGCCATAATGTGTTTTAAAATGTTAGGAATGGTTTATATCCTACTTTTATGAATTTTATGAAATGCTAAATAGCTGACATTTTTATATGATACGCATCTTTAAATTGCCACTCTAATTCAAAAATGATATGAGAATACTAATAATACTTTCTAGCTTATTTCTAATGGCTTGCTCTAATCAAACTGAACAGAAGACTGAACAAGCCCATACCAATGATATTAAAGTCCAAAAAATAAATCCATTAGTGGCCTCAATTCAAGAAGCTCACCAGCTTGATGAATTGAGAAAGAAAGAGATTGTTTCTTTTGATATAAAACTGACTTTCAGAGGCAATGAAAGATTAAATGCAAGGATTTACTCTACTACCAATTCATCCAAAGTATTGGTTAAGAATTCAGAAAACACACGATTGCTATTTGATGGAAATGAAATTTGGATTCATCCTAAAGACAGCTTGTATGAGGGTGCAAGATTTGATGCTTTAACCTGGTCTTATTTTTTCATGGCCCCATTTAAGCTTAATGATCCTGGGACCCATCATACTCAAGCTGAGAAAATGAGTTACCAAAATGAGGATAGCCTTATGAGTTCGAAATTAACTTTTGGGGAGAATATAGGGGATGCGCCAGATGATTGGTACATATTATATCAAAATGAGAATAGTAATTTATTAGAAGCCATGGCTTATATCGTTACGTTTGGCGGTCGCGAGCAAGAGAAGGCTGCTCAAAATCCTCATGCTATTAGTTATTCTGATTATAAAAAAGTTGAAGGAATACCTTTTGCACACAAATGGAAATTCTGGAATTGGAGTGAAAAGAATGGTTTAGAAGATCAGTTAGGGGAGGCCACTATTTCTAATATACAATTCACGGATGATCATTCAGTTTTTAATAAATCAAAAGAAGCAGCTCCAGTCCCGAAATAATTAGGAATCTTCTAAATCAATATCTAAACGGCTTTTAAGGTATTTCTTTTCTTTATCAGCTAAGTTACTAGCAGCCTTCTTGATTGAATCATGAGTGGAGGCTCTATATTGATAGGCTTCTGTTTTGAACTTATACTCCTCATTAAATAGCAGGTAGTCGTAGGGCCCTTTTTTGCTGATAAGCTTTACAAAAATGGGACTCGTTTCTATGGCTATAAATAGGAATACGATAAAGGCATTAGCCCACCAAATAGCAGTGCTTTTGTCTGCCAGTCGGTCAAGCGCCTCCAGGCGAGCAGCAGGCCCGCCAATATCTTTAATGTTTAAAGCCGAAATTTCTGCAGCCTGTAAAGAATCTAATTGATTTAGTTGGGAGATTTTATTTTGAATGATCGGGTTATTTTGAGCTAACAACTGCTGAAGCTCTTTTTCGGATTGATCAGCATTCGCTTTTTTTATTTGATAGATAGGCCCGGGGTTCCTTTTCATAGTGCCTCCTGTACCATCAGCCTCTCTTCGGGCGAGTTCTCTTAATTCATTGCGTTCTTTTTCTTTTAGAGCGATTTCATTTTTGATCGAGTTTAACTCCTTACTGACTGATTCTTTCTGTTGATTAATTTGAGTAATGATTTTTTCTTTTTCAGCTGCTACCATTTCGGCTTGCATTACGCCAAGTTCAGCGTTGATTTCTTTTTCAAATATTTTAAGTTCCAGCGGTTTTGCGATAACGATTGAAATGAGAAGGGCTAATACTAATCTGGGAATAGCCATTAAAAACTCTTCTTTTAGCTTGCTTTTACGCATGCTGGAGACAATGAATCTGTCCAAATTAAAGATCATCAAGCCCCAGAGGAGACCAAGGCCAATTGCAATGAAATAGTGGTCAAATACAGTAAAGAATGCATAAGCTGCTGACAATGCAGCAAATAATCCAGTAAAAATGATAGTCACTCCTATGCCTACGTATTTACTTGAATCGGTAGGACATTGAGTTAACAGATTGATATCGGCACCGGAGCAATACCAGAAGAAATTCCTTATTTTATTCATTTGCAATTTTTTGTCTATTCAAAATTGCAAGTCTATCAATAGTAATGCCATCAGCTTATGCAGACATTAGGTGCGCTTTAGACTTTTTTAATTGTCCAAAATTGAACAATTAGCTTGTCCGAAATTAGTACGGATTGTTACGATAGTTGAGCTTCTACGTAGAAAATATAAAGGAATACTAGGACTATTCATCTTAGTAAAGTTATTTTAGGATAATACACTCATTTTTTGCAAAGACTCCTTACAAATGAGGACTAGCGGATATTATGCTTTAGGCTACAGCAATATTGATTTTCTTTTCATCTTTTTTCGTGCTTCATAAGTTGATTTTGCCTTATTTCGCATGATGAAGCAAGAGCGATTGATAAACCGTCCTTTTATAGCACTTGGGTTTAGTGCTTTTTTATTTTTCGCCAGCTTTAATATGATCATTCCTATGCTGCCCGACTTTCTTACTTCATTGGGTGGTGGAGAATATAAAGGTCTTATTATTTCATTGTTTACGATTACAGCAGGTCTTTCAAGACCTTTTAGTGGAAAGCTAGCCGATAAGATAGGTCGTTTGCCTGTAATGATTTTTGGGGCTACAGTATGCTTTGTAGCAGGCCTTGCTTATCCATTTGTAACAGGAATCATCGCATTTTTTGCCTTACGTTTACTTCATGGTTTTTCTACAGGGTTTACCCCTACAGGTAATGCAGCTTATGTAGCGGACATTGTTCCCATCCATAGAAGAGGGGAGGCAATGGGAATCATTGGTGTTGCTATTAGTATTGGGACTGCATCAGGTAATGCAATTGGGGGCTATATTGGAAGTGCTTTCCCAATAGATTATGTTTTCTACGCTTCTGCTATCACAGCGATTTTAAGTGTGATCATCTTATCGGGTATGAATGAAACTTTAGCAGATAAGGTCCAATTTAATTTTGGCCTGCTTAAATTAAAGCGACACGAGATTATTGAAAAAAGAGTCTTAGTTCCTGCTATTTATATGGCGTTGTCTGTTTTCTCTTTTGGTTTAGTATTAACGATTATGCCTGATTATAGTGCTCATTTAGGTATTAGCAATAAAGGCTTGTTTTTTGCCGTATTTGTATTGGCTTCTTTGGGGGTAAGAATATTTGCAGGTAAAATTTCCGATAAAGTGGGGCGTGTAAAGGTGCTGAAAGTTTCTTCCTTTTTACTAGCAGTAGCTATGGTGTTAATTGCTTTTTCATATTCATTATTAACATTAATTGGAGCTGGAATTATTTTCGGTTTAGCGGTAGGAATGAATTCGCCTACAGTTTTTGCCTGGGCTATTGATTTAGCAGAAGATCATAAAAGAGGAAAAGCTCTAGCAACTCTGTATATATTCTTAGAAATCGGAATCGGAATGGGAGCCTTTATATCGGGTTGGGTATACAGTAATGATGTGGAATTCTTTCCTCGTACTTTTTATACAGGAGCTGGAGTTGCGCTAGCAGGCTTTATTTATTTGAATATTGCTACTCGAATTAAGAAGATGAAGTAAGGATTATTTCCTATTAGTAAAAACAAATTATTTTATTTTCTACCAAACATATTTCCTTTCAGAGGTTATTAAAATATGCCCGAGTTACCAGAAGTAGAAAATTATAAGCGATATTTTGATGGCACTTCTATAGACCAAAAGATAGTGGGTTTTAGTTGTGCTGATGATCGTTTGTTGAAACAAGCTAAGGATGATTTTATCAGCCAATTAGTTGATAAGAAATTCACATCTTCAAAACGAATAGGGAAGTATTTTTTTGTTCAAACTGATGGGAAATCCACCCTAGTCATGCACTTTGGGATGACTGGTAAATTAACTTATTTTAAAGACATAGAAGATAGACCTAAATTTGCTCATATCATTTTTGAATTTGAGAATGGTTTTCATTTGGGCTTTGAAAATAAGCGAAAGTTTGGCTGGATGGATTTAGCTGATTCGGTTGAATCTTATCAAAAGGAAAAAAAGTTAAGTGAAGATGCAAGAGATTTATCTTGGGATGATTTTTATGCAGCTTTAAAGAATAGAAAAACCTTCATAAAACCTGTTTTATTAGATCAAAGCGTAGCCGCAGGTATTGGCAATTGGATGGCTGATGAAATTCTGTATCAAGCTAAGATTCACCCTGAGAGTAAGCTTGAAGCACTAAAAGAAGATCATCTGAAAACGGTTTTTGAATCGATGAAAAAAGTCATCGAAACAGCTATTGAAAAAGAAGCAGTTTATACTGACTTTCCTGAGGATTTCTTAATGCATAATCGGAATGAAGGGGGTAAATGTTATCATACTGGTGATGAAATAATAAAAACTAAAGTGGGAGGACGCGCCACCTACATTAGCCCTACATGGCAGGAAAAGATTCAATAGTAGATTTGAATTGTTTCAAGTAAGATTCCTGCATTGGCAGGAATGACGCTAGGAAAAACTTTCAAGAAAATTCTGTTAGAGTAAACTTAACCTTAATAATTTATTATTGTATTGAAACTAGTTTTAAATAGAAGCAATCACGGGAAAATGATTTAAAAGGTAATAAATGAAGTCAGCAAAGAACGTCATCCCTGCGGAGGCAGGGATCTATTGACCATGTTTATGTGATATAATCTGTGCTATTTAAAATCAGCTACTTCATCATACAAATCTTTAAAAGAAGGATTTTGTTCTTTAATAAGTTTTATTTTCCAATCTCTTTTCCATTTTTTAATTTGTTTTTCCCTGATAATAGCTTCTTCTATGGATTCGAAAAACTGAAAAAATATCAGGTCGGTGCATTTGTATTTCTTTGTGAACTCTGAACCTTCTCCAAATTTATGTTGATAACTCCTTCTAGCTAAATTTGCTGTAACTCCTGTGTAGAGTACAGTTCTGTTGTAATTGCTCACTATATATACGTAGCCACCTTTAGCGGTCATAGGTTGAAATTTTATGAACTAAGATAGAAAGTTTTATCAAAAAGATTCCTGCCTTCACAGGAATGACGCACGGTAAATGCATTGAATAGTAATCAAACTTTTAAGTCGATGTAATTACTATAAGCAATGGATTTAGGTGGTAAACAAAAGATAATGAGGTTCTTGTCTTTACAATAGATCTGGACATCTCACGTAGGAAAGGCACCATGAAATAGCTTTTCCAAAACCTTCACAAAAGTTCTTCTAAAATAAACTTAACTTCAATAGTTTATTCTGAGATCAATTCTATCCTATGTCTTAAAAAAAGTAGACATAGAAAATTATTCGGAGGTCTACAGACAGTGATCGCAAAGAACGTCATCCCTGCGGAGGCAGGGATCTAATTCGCTCGGTTATACTGTTACCCGCACACCAATTTATATCCGTAACCTCTGATATTCAATATCTGTAAATCAGGGTCTTTTTCAAGTTTTTTACGCAGCTTGCTGATGTATACATCCATGCTTCTCGCATTGAAAAAGTCTGCTGATCCCCATAATTTTTCAAGTATAAGCGAGCGATCTGTTAATTCATTTTGATGAAGAATTAACTCTTTTAAAACTTCCGATTCTTTACTGGTTAAATAAAGTTCTTCATGTTCAAATTTTAAAAGCTGCTTACCCGGATGGAAATTATACTTTCCTACTGGAGTCCATTCTTGATGAATAGGATTACTTTTACGTTCTAATAGTGCCTTAACTCTCACTATTAGTTCTTCCATGCTGAAAGGTTTTTTAACGTAATCATTGCCTCCTTTTTCGAAGCCTTCAATTACATCTTCTGTTGTTGATTTTGCTGTTAGGAATATGATAGGGATATAGGTATCTGAATTACGGACCTTTTTTGCCAAACTGAAACCATCCAATTTTGGCATCATTATGTCTAAAATGAGTAAATCATAATCATTTTGCTGATAGCTAAGCCAGGCTTTTTCACCATCTTCACAATGATCTACTTGAAAACCTCTGCTCTCAATGCTTTCTTTTAAAATTAAACCTAATGAAGGCTCATCCTCTGCTAATAAAAGTCTATAGTTTTTCTTCATGGTAAGCAAGCTTCAAAATGCGTAAGATTTTTGGAGATGTGTAACTCTAATTTTCCATCATGTTTTTCAATAACCTTTTTACTATAATAAAGTCCGATACCAAAACCTTTTACATTATGGATATTGCCATGAGGAATTCTATAAAATTTGTCGAATACCTTTTTAGATTGTGATTTGGATAGATTACCACCATTATCCATCACACTGAAACAATGATGATTTTCTTTAAATTGGTAAGTAAATTGAATTTCATTTCCTCCATATTTTAATGCATTATCAATAAGGTTAGAAAGGGCATTTTCTAAGTGAAACTTATCGGCTTCTAAAATATGCCTACTGTCGGCAAAATCACATATTATTTTTTTATCAGTATTATGATTTTGATATCGCTCGATTAATTCTTGGCAGAAAGTTGAAACTTGAATTGCTTCTTTTTTAATCATTAGCTTTTCGCTATCAAGAGTAGCGGTTTCTAATAATTTTTCTACCATAGCATTCATTTTATTGACTTGCTGCTGACCAATGTGAAGATACTTTTTAGTCTTCTCAGGATCATTCTCAGGATTGAAGTTTTGTAATGCCTCCACCGAGGTAGAAATGGTGGCTAAAGGTGTTTTGAATTCGTGGGTTATGTTGTTGATTAAATCATTCTTAATCTCGGCTAGATCTTTCTGATTTTTAATCGTTTTGTACAGAAAGCCTAAAACAAAAATTATCAATAGAAAGAAGGCTAAGGAGAAGCTACTATTGATAAATCCCTCTTGTAAAATTGCTAATGAAGCATTTTCATATGCAAGATTTACTTTTTCACTTGGAGGTAATAAGTCTTCATCAGCTGTGTAAAGTAGTGGCATGGCTTTAACAAGATCTTCATTATAGCTGCCGATAACAGAATCTTTTTTCAGATGCTGTATACCATAAGTAATATCTAAATTATTTTCTCTTAGTTCATCATTAAAGTAATTACTCAGTAATTCGAAATCTAGGGTATCTCTGCTAACAGAAATCACAAGTTTATTAGAAATGCTTTTCAATGAGAAAACGCTATCTGCGGCTTTTCTACCCGCCATCATCACGATATCATTCTTTTTATCAAGAAATACCTCTTCTTCCTTAAAGTCCCCTTCAATTACAATTTGGGTAATGTTTAATCCATCTAATTCTTTTACCTTTTTCTCCAGTATTTGACTTCCTTTTTCGGAGAATGGACTTTCGCTAAACCTTTGAAAGAAATCTCGAGTGATGGCATGACTTAATTCTGAGCTGTCAGTTTTAACTTTCTTTTTATTTCCTTCTTGGATATCAGTAATGACAATCACATCGGATTTTGATAATTCATCAAAATAATTTTTAAGAGCAGTATCAAATGCCAAGGTCACATCCTGAGTGAAATTATAATAGGCCTCCTTATAATTTTTGATAAAATAAAAACCATGAAATAATATAGCAGCAGTAAAAACTGTGATTATTAATATTCCGATCGCTTTGAATTTTCTTGAATTCATACTGCAAGATAAAGAAAAGCAATTAGCCAAATTCTGATTTAACACTCTTTAACATTCATTAACATTGTTTGAAAGCCAGCTTTAGTTGATTTGTATCAAACAAAAACACAATGATCATGAAATATCTAATTCTTACCCTATGTGGCCTATTCTTTTATAATGTATCAAATGCACAGCAATTTAGCGGGACTGCTACTTTTAAAAGTAGCAGTCAGATAGAACTTTCTTTAGATTCTACGGCAATGTCACCACAGCAAATGCAGGCTTTAAAACAGCAGTTGATTAAAAAGATGCAGAAGACCTATAAATTAAAATTCAATGCAAAAGAGTCTCTATGGGAACAGGAAGAGAGTGTAGATTCTGGCCCTGCAAAGGCTTCTTCAGGTGGAATGGAGCTAGCAATAATGGATGGCAGTTCCAAGGATAAAATGTACAGGAATTTAGAAGCTAAAGAATATAGAAATAGCCAGGAGATAATGGGTAAAAGATTTCTAATTGTAGATAGCCTACCGAATTATGAGTGGGAGATTACTGATGAAAGCAAAAAAATTGGTGATTATAACTGTCAAAAAGCCATTTACACCAGAATTTCAGATGCTAAAAGATTTGCTTCAGGAATGGATGAGATGGAAGTAATTAAAGATACTACAAAAGTTGAAGCCTGGTTTACCATGGATATTCCAGTAGCTCACGGACCAGTTCAATATTTTGGTTTACCAGGTTTAATTCTTGAATTGAAATCTAATGGCAGACATTTTATATGCACAGAAGTAAGTATGAATTATAAGGAAGTTGAAGAAATTAAAGTGCCTGATCAAGGAAAAGTGGTGACGAATGATGAATTTGAGAGTATTTCTGAAGAGAAGATGAAAGAGATGATGCAGCGATATAGAGGGAATGGGAATGATTCGAATATTGAAATTGTAATTGGCGGATAATCCTTGCTATGAAGACTTTTATACATCTCATTTTAATTACAGGCTTGCTCATATTCTCATTTAGCATTTCAGCCCAGGAAAAGGACTATTATCAGTTGAAAGGTAGAGTGATAGATTCGCTCAATCAATCAATTCCCTATGCTAATGTTCTGTTAAAGGATACTACAACTAATTCTATTAAAGCTTTTGCAGTAACCGATGAAGAAGGACGTTTTAAAATGACTATTGAAACTGATCAGCAATATGAACTTAGAGCAAGTTTTGTAGGCTTTGTTCCTTTTGTTCGAAATATTACTACAAATCCAAATCAAGTTCAGGATATTCTAATTCAATTATCACAGGATCAAGGATTGCTGAATGAGGTACAAGTGGTGAAAGAGATGCCTGTTACCATGTCTGGAGATACATTGATTTATAAAACTGAAGCTTTTACTACTGGAAAAGAAAGAAAGTTAGAGGATGTTCTAAAGGAATTACCAGGTGTTGAAGTTGAGGAGGATGGGAGTGTAAAAGTTCAAGGTAAAAGAGTGGATAAATTACTGGTGGAAGGGAAGCAGTTTTTTGATGGCGATAGTAAAATGGCGGTAAAGAACCTACCTGCTAAGGCTATCGATAGAGTGCAGGTGCTTAAAAATTATCAAGATAACTCCACTTTGAGAAATGTTAATACTAATGAAAATTTGGCTATGAACATCACGCTCAAAGAAGATCAAAAATCTTTAGTTTTTGGTGATGTTAGTTTGGGTGGAGGTCCTAAAAATAGCTATGCAGGCCATGCAAATGCATTTTACTACAGTGATGATTTAAGTGTGAATGCAATTTTGGACGCAAATAATATAGGGGAGCAAGCCTTCAATTATAATGACTTTCAAAGAATGCGTCAGGCTCAAAATCCTTGTGGAATTCAATCAGGAGCTTTGAAAATTGAAGATCAAAATAATGGAAATGCAATTCCTCAAAAAGATAGAACTCAAGTACAATCTTTGAGAAGTGCTTTTACAGGCTTAAATATTGCTTTTCAACCTTCAAAAAAGTGGCAGCATCAAGCATATCTAATTGCAAATAATGCGGAGGTTGATGAAAAACAAATTCAACAAAGACGCTTTTTAAGTGAGCAGGCTCCTGAACCAGAAAATAGTGAAAGTAATCAAATACAGAATTATGGAAATGTGCTGGGACAATACCAATTAGATTATGTGCCTTCCCCATTTAGTAATTGGCAATATAAAAGTCAATGGCTTGGCAATAGACTATCAGCAAATCAGAATATAAAATCCAGCTGGGCGGACGGACAACTTAGCGATATAGTGAACGATAGTGATGAATGGAGCTGGAACCAACAATTAAATTTTTATACTCAAATCAGTCCGGATCACATATTTTCAATAGAAAACCAATTTTTATGGCGCAATGAAAATGGTCAAAATGAGTGGGATTTACTATATGGATTGAATTCTGAGCAAGACTCTTCCATTTTCAGAGAGGAATTCTCACAAAAAAATACGAAAACACTGCAGTCAGAGCTCCATTATTATTGGATATGGAACAATAAAAATCATTTAGATTTATCAATGTCCTATCAATATCAGAATACTGATTTTAATCAAAATTTATTTAATGAGGCAAACTTGGATTTAGTGGATTATAAAATTGATAATTCAAGAGTCTGGTCAAATTCTGCAGTTGGTGCTCAATGGAAATCTAGAGTAGGTAGCTTTTTGTTCTTACCAGGGGTTAGTTACTTCTATTTAAATGATCAGAGGGATGCATTGAATAATGGTGAAAATAATGATAGGATTAGCAATCATTATGTGCTACCTAATTTTAGAGTAAAGTATGACATCAATAGTGTTCAGGGATTAAATTTAGTGTACAAACAAAATGTAAGAAGTCCACAAATAGAATGGTTGAGTAATGCATTACAATTAAGGTCATACCAAAATATATTCAGTGGAGATACAAATTTGCAGCCAGCGTTTTATAATATGCTTGAATTGAATTATCATTTCTTCAATTTATTTAATGGGATGAATGCTTTTTTCAGAGCTTCATATAACCAGGTTCAATATTCATTTCAGGAGGCCACTGATTTTAATGGACTCATAAATAATTCTTCCTTAATTAATAGTGGGGAACCGCAAAATGATGCACAATACAGTGGAAGATTGGATAAGAGGTTCAAATCATTTCGATTGACTTATGAATCGAATGGTATGTATCAAGAATATGCGAATAAGGTAAATGGTGAATTGTTAGACAATGAACAGTGGAGTTTGAACAATAGTCTTGCATTTCAAACCAATCTTGGTAAACACATTACCAGCAGTATAAAGTACTCGCTTCAAAATAATGAGTATACTAATGGGAATTCACAAAATGAATTCAATCTTCAAAGGTTTACTAACAAATGGGAGTCTAAATGGAGTGATAATTTTGAATTTGATTTCGAAATAGAATATCAAATATATGCCGGCACTAATACGAATAGTGACTGGTGGATAGCGAACTCCGAATTGAGTTATGAAATACCAAATTCAGCATTTCGATTTGATGCTCAAGTGTATAACTTATTCGATACAAAATCGGTGAATCGTGATTATTTATCAGAATATTTTGTGAGTACTTATCAAAATTTTATTCAAGGTAGAAGGATGATGTTTAGTGTGAATTATAATTTTTAACTAAAAAAAGTCATTAAAAATAAAAAAAGCCTGCAAAATCAATTTGCTGGCTTTCCTTTTAGCTAACAATTATTTGTTCTAATCTAACAATCCAAATACCTCTCTGAGAATATCATTAACTCTTGCACTTACATTATTTCTAATGTTCGCCTCTTCATCTTGTACTTTTAAGAATAGCCCATCTAATCCTCTGGTGGTGGCATAGGCTGAAATATCCGCTTCTTCAATTGAATTTATGCCTGCAATAGACCCTAATGTTTGTTGTTCAAATAAACTTAAAGGGATTGAGGTATTTAAAATTCCATTGTATTCATTAACAAAATTCGCATAAATAGCTTCAACTGTTTGATCACCAATCGTAACTTGATTTACAGCATTATTAACCTTTGGTTCAAATGTATTGAATAATGATTCATAAGTATTGTCAATTAAATAAGCGGTTGCCGCAGTATCTGATCCGTACAAAATGCTTTCCGCATCAGCGATTGTAATTCCTCTGATAGCATCAAAAAAGATTGGTCCTGCTTCCTTTGCAGCTTCCTCTGCTGCTCTATTTAAGCCTAATATTAATTCTTCTTCTTTTTCTGCTAGGCTAGGAATGTCTAAAAGCGGAATCCCTGTATTGTATAATTGTTCCCCTGTGATTGTGCCTATACCAAAGGCATTAATTTCAATTGCTTTAAGCGATGCGATTTGTGATTCTAACTCATCAGGGAGTAAAATTTTAACAGCTTCATCTTTTAAATAACCATCAACAATTGCCAGTTTAGAAGTAGCAGTATCAGTTCCAACCCGTAAGGCTTCTTTCAGTCCTTCAGCGATGTTAATATTCGCGGGTTCTTCTAGGGCTTCATTTAGTAAATCACATGAGGATACCAAAAGGATTGAAAGTATTAGGCTAAGTGAGAATAGATTTTTCATAACTCGAATATTTATTGAATATAAATATCACAAATATTTAGCCAAAAAATAGAATTGAGATGGTTGAATTTTACGCTCAAGTAATAAATGGAAGGATATTACATATTAACTTACCAAGCCAGGATACCAGCATGTATCCAATACATGAATTTTGGAAGGATTAAATCTTAGGAAGATTTCATCTCCTTTTTCAAAAAGAATTTTTTCATGGGCATGAATCACAACATGTGTTTCAGCTCCGATATCGGCATGCACTTGTTGATGATCTCCGAAGTATTGTGCTAAGACTACTTTTGCGGGAAAAGTTCCTTCTTTATGGTCAGTACATATATCAATATTTTCGGGTCTGATGGCAATTAATACTTGCCCTGTCTTATCCGTTTTACTTCCTGCAATCGGCCCTGCTTTTAATTTATAAATCCCATCTTCAGCAGTAGCGTTCATGGCGTTTATTTTACCAAAAAAGCTTGCTACATATAGGTTTTTAGGGGTTTCATATAATTCACGAGGAGTTCCTACTTGCTGAATTTTACCGTCCTTTAAAATGGCAATCCTATCAGCAGAAGAAAGTGCATCCCGCATGTCATGAGTTACAAAAAGTGCAGTAGCTCCTGCTTTTTTAATGATGTTTCTAACTTCTTCCCGAACTTGATCTTTTAATACAGCATCAAGATTACTAAATGGCTCATCTAATAAAATCAAACCTGGATTTGGGGCTAGTGCTCTTGCTAAAGCTACTCTTTGCTGCTGTCCGCCAGATAAGTGATGAGGAAACCTATTAGCGTAACTACTTAATCCCACCATATCAGTTACTTCTCTTACCCTCTCTTTTAAGTTTGGGAATTGTTTTTTAGAAAGTCCGAATTTAATATTTTCAGCAACTGTAAGATGAGGAAATAAAGCATAGTCTTGAAAAACCATCCCTATTTTTCGCTTTTCAGGTTTCATGCTGAAATTATCATCCACCACCTTGTCACCATTTATCAATATTTGGCCTTTGTCTGCTTCTTCAAATCCAGCGATAAGTCTTAGCAAGGTAGTTTTCCCACTTCCGCTTTCACCAACTAGTGCTAATAACTCCCCTTTATTCACTGTTAAATTTGCATCATTAACAGCGTATTGGAGTTTCTTACCAAATCTCTTATGTAAATTTTTAATTGATAATACTTCCATCAGCTTTCGTTGATTTCATTAAACGGTTAAGTATGATAATAGGTATGGTACCAATTATAATAATAATTAATGATGGTGTTGCTGATTCAGCAATTAATTCATCACTAGCCAATTCATAGGCTTTAGTGGCTAAAGTATGGAAATTAAAAGGTCTTAGAATTAAGGTTAAGGGTAATTCTTTTAAAATATCTACAAAAATTAAGATACCTCCTGATATTAAGGCTCCTTTGATCAAGGGAAGGTTTACTTTCATTAAGGTTTTGAATGATCCTGCACCTAATGAATAAGAAGCCTCATCAATACTACTTCCAGTCTTTTTAAATGCAGCCTCTATTGGATTTAAAGAAACTGTTAAGAAGCGAACGATATAGGCAAAAGTTAGAGCGAAAATAGTCCCGCTAAATATCAAACCTATTTTCATATCGAAGCTTTCTTCCCAGGTGTTAATTAAGAATTTATCTAAACCTAATAAAGGAATCATAATGCCAATGGCAATTACTGCGCCCGGAATTGAATAGCCCATTGCAGCGAACTTCGCTAAAAAGCTGAAAAATCTATTTTTATTTACTTTAACAGCAAATAAAATAATGACTGAGATACTAACACAAAGTATTGCTGCAATTATAGCTAGCCCAAAGCTATTAGCCATTAAAATAAGGAAGTCAAAATCTAATATTTTTTTAATGGTTTGGAATGACCACAGAATTAATTGAAAAACAGGAGCCAGGAATCCCAGGAATAGTGGAATGAAACAAACCATCCAGGCAAAAAACTTTTTCCATCCTTTTAGCTGGTATCTTTTTAATTGCCTTCCAATTCTTGCTCCTTCATCAAACTTTACTCTTCCACGCTGAAATCTTTCAGCCATTATCATAATGAAAATAAAGCCCATTAAAATGCCGGAAAGATTAATGGCTGAATTAGGATCCCCAAAAGAAAACCAGGCTCTAAAGATACCGGTTGTAAAGGTGTTGATGCCGTAATATTTTACTGCCCCATAATCATTTAAAACTTCCATCATAACCAATGAAAGTCCTCCAATGATAGCCGGTCTACTAATGGGTAAGGCTATTCTAAAAAAGGTAGTCCATGAAGAGCTTCCTAAAATTCTGGAAGCTTCTAATAAAGTAGCAGATTGACTGATAAAGCTTGACCGCGCTACTACGTATACATAAGGGAATAATACTAATGACATTACGATGGCCACTCCCCAGAAATTCATTATATCAATATAGATTACTTCTGAGAGACCAATATCTCTCAAAAACACTTGAATTGGGCCTGTATAATCGAATATGCCAGCATAAGTATAAGCGGCTATGTAAGTAGGAATTGCAAGTGGTAATATTAGCATCCATTCAAAATGTCTCCTTAAAGGAATTCTGCAAGTGCTCACTATCCACGCTGAAGATACACCTAATAATAAGGTGAGAAAACTAACCACGATAACAAGCCCAATAGAATTAATGATGTAATTGGTTAATACTGTGTCAACCAAATGAGACCATACACTATCTGTCGTTTCATCAAATAGCTTAAAAAAAAGGGTATAAATAGGTAAGCCAATAATCAGAACCAATGCAATTAATGCAAAGGCCCAACCATTGGCATACTTTTTATATTTTGAAATGGATTTTAGCTTACTCACAAATTACTTCCAACCCGCTCTGTCAAATATTTTAACTGCTAAATCATTCTTTTCACCCAAAACTGATAAGTTAAGGCTGTCTTGTTTGAATTCACCCCAAGCCTTTAAAGTAGGTGCCCATTCAACTTTTTGGTTTACAGGATATTCATAATTCACACCAGCAAAAACTTTTTGAGCTTCTTCAGAAACTAAGAATTCAATAAATTTGATCGCGTTTTCTTTATTTGGAGCATATTTAGCAACTCCGGCACCACTTACATTAATGTGAGCACCTCTTCCATCCTGATTTGGAAACAAGATTTCAACTGCTTCAGCTACTTTTACTTCTTCTTCACTTGAAGAGTTTAACATTTTACCTAAGTAATAAGTGTTTGATACAGCAACATCTCCTTCTCCGGCAAAAACAGCTTTTATTTGATCTCTATCTCCACCTTTAGGGTCTCTTGCCATATTTTCAACTACACCTTCTGCCCATGCAGTTGCAGCTTCTTCTCCATTATGAGCAATTATAGAGGCCATTAATGATTGATTATAGATATTAGATGAAGAACGGATTAATAATCTTCCTTTAATTTCAGGATTAGCGAGTGCTTCGTAAGTCGAAATTTTCTCTGGAGAGATGTTTTCTGGATTGTAAACAATTACTCTTCCTCTCACTGTAAGTCCAAACCAATTATTGTCTACATCTCTAAGATTAGCAGGAATAGTAGTATTTAAATTTTCAGATTCAACTGATTGTAATAATCCTGCTTCTTTGGCTCTATGTAACCTACCTGCATCCACAGTAATCAAAACATCAGCTGGAGAATTTTCTCCTTCTAATTTCATTTTCTGAATTAATTCATCTGCATTGGCATTTACAACATTTACTTTAATGCCTGTTTTTTCTTCAAAATCTTTGAAAAGTTGCTGATCAGCTTCGTAATGCCTATGTGTATAAACATTTACTTCTTGGTTTTCATTTTCTGATGCTGACTCACCTTCCTTGTTTGAAGTCGATTGGCTACATGACCAAATTGTAGCTAAGGCAAAAATTGTTATTAAAATATGTCTCATTATTATAGGAGCGTTTAAAATTCGAGTGCAAATTTAATCATAATTGGATTAATTCTAAATAATAGCGGTATTATTTTAGATCAATTAATTAAATTGCAACCGTAAATATTTCATACCCAAAAATAGTTTGAATACATGAAAGCGACCATTTCTCAATTAGAGTACATTATTGCTTTAGATACTTATCGTCATTTTGGAAAGGCAGCCGAAAACTGCTTCATCACACAACCTACTTTGAGTATGCAAATCAATAAGTTAGAGGATAACTTGGGTGTGAAGATATTTGACAGAAGCCGTCAGCCTGTAGTGCCCACTGAATTAGGTGCAATGATACTAGAGCAAGCAAGGAAAGTTGTGACGGAGGCTAAAAAGATGGAGGAGATCATTGAAGATCAAAAATTGGAAGTGTCAGGAACCCTGAAAATAGGCGTAATTCCAACCATCGCACCTTATTTATTACCATTGTTTGCCAAAAGCTTTATGGATAAATATCCTTCTATTCAAATTCAGGTAGAAGAACTCATTACAGAAGATACTTTAGCTAAAATTAAATCTGAAGCATTAGATGTAGGAATAGTAGTTGGGCCATTAAATGATAAAGCGCTTCGTGAAATACCGATCTACTATGAAAAGTTTTTTGGTTATGCGAATAAGACTGATCTCGAGCCTCAGGATAAACTTATAACAGGAGAAGATTTACAAAATAATGAATTGTGGTTACTGAATGAGGGCCATTGCTTTAGAGAGCAGGTTTTAAATATTTGTCAAAATAGAAATTTTGATAATGTATTAAACTATCAAAGTGGTTCTTTGGAAGCTTTGAAAAGAATGGTGGATAAACAAGGCGGGGTAACGCTATTGCCTGAATTGGCTACTTTAGATTTGACAGATGAAGACAAAAAGAAATTAAGGTACTTTAAAAAGCCTACTCCTTTTAGAGAAGTAAGCTTGGTGATGAAAAGAGATTATTTGAAAAGAAGAATAATAGAAGCCCTTCAAAAAGAAATAATTGATCACCTTCCAATTGAAATGAAACAAAGGGAAGAAAATGAATTACAGGTGATTAATTGGAGGTGAGATAATTTAAGTATATTTATCTCATCCCTGATCTTAACTAGTTTTTGTCCTTTTGAATTATGGTAACGGATTTTTGCTAATAAATACTAAAGCTGGTGAATTTCTGTCTCCTGAGTTAATTTTACCATCATCTTTTATAGTTCCGTAGGATGCTGCAACATATAATCTATTTTCTTCATCTAGATATAGATTATTTAAAATATATTCAAAAGGAATGTCAAGTATTTCTGTGTAATTATTAACTGTTTTTTCAATTTTTGATGCCGTTAAGTAATTTGAAACACTCCCATCGATTGTAAGATAATTCCATTCGGTTTTATAGCTGACACCATTTTCAGTTTCAACATATTTAATCGGCACTTTTAAGTCAGGAAAATAAGTATTATTAGTCTCTTGCCAAGAAAAGCCTTTATCAGTAGAAAAGCCCGAAACAGAACTTGCAAAATCAAAATCATCACCTTGTCCGTAGACACCAAAAATAAATAAGCTGTCATTTCTTTTCAATAAACCAGGCATTGGCCCGGAAAAATCAGCAACCTCATCCCAGGTTTCTCCTGAATTATCACTTGCATAAACTTTAGTCTCTGTAGTAACTACTAATACATCATCAATACTTCCGTTGATTGCGTATGCTGCTTCTCCATTAGGGATTTGTAGTACTGTCCATTCTTCATATCTTTCTTGAACTATCATAGGTTTGGAATTGAATGGTTCGCAGGATACGCAAGCTAGAGAAACTAACGCGAAAGCTATTTTTGCAATTTGGTTCATTGAATTTATTTTTGGTTAAATGTATATGTCAAAAGTATAAGTTTTTATTTATGATAGCAATACGTATCTTTATAAAGAAGAAAAGCAAAAAAATCGATAATATCTAAATTTTTCGTAAATTAAGTTCCGAGATAATAGTAGTTTATATGAAAAAAGATATAGGAAGAAATGATCCTTGTTATTGTGGAAGTGGTAAGAAGTATAAAAACTGCCATATGGGTAAAGAATCCTCAGGAATCAATAACAATAAGAACTTAATGTATATTACTATCATGATAGTGATAGTGGCGATCGCTGGCTTTTCAATTTATTATAATGCGCAGCAAACTCCTGTTCAGAATACAAATTCACAAAGCACTCCAGTTCCACCGCCACCTGGTGAAGCACCTCCTGGTAAAGTATGGTCATCTGCTCACGGCCATTGGCACGACAAATAAAAGGTCTCATTGCTTTGAACTTCCATAAAAGCATTAGTTTTGTGTCGTAAAATTCTAATAGCCTTATGTTCAAAGCAATTTGTACTGATATCGATGGTACTTTACTAAATCCAGACAGAAAGCTTTCACAGCGAACAATCGATATCATTAAAAGTATAAAAGATGATGTGCATATCATTTTAGCATCTAGTAGGATGCCGGCTGCAATGCGTCATCTTCAACAAACTTTAGAGATTATGGATCAGCCTTTAATTTGTTATAATGGCGGGTTTATCATTTCTCAGAAAGAAGGAGTTAAAGTTTTGGACTCTGTTAGCATTCCATTTGATCTAACAAATTATATCGCAAATTGGAGCCACGGTAAAAATTTGCATGCTAGTTTTTATGTTGAAGACGAATGGTATGCACCTTCTGAAGATCAGTGGACAAAAAGAGAGGTAAACAATACTCAAGTTCAAGCTAGCATATTGCCGGGCCTTGAACTCATGAAAAGTTGGGAAGCCTCTCAAATAGGCGCTCATAAAATAATGTGCATGGGAGAGCCAGCCCTTATAGATGCTTTGATTGAGGATTTAAAAAGTCAAAAAGCACCCCTTCACTTATACAGATCAAAAGATACCTATCTTGAAATAGCTCCTTTAGCAATATCAAAAGCAAGTGCATTAAATCAATTATTGGACAAAGAACTCAATTTCGAGATGAAGGATGTGATTGCTTTTGGTGATAATTATAATGACATAGAAATGTTAACGGCTGTTGGATGTGGCGTAGCAGTAGGGAATGCCAAAGAGGAAGTGAAAAGTATTGCCAATGAAATTACGCTGCCAGGTAAAGAAGATGGAGTAGCAGTAACTCTTGAGAAGTATTTTAGTTAAAAGAAGAATAGATTTTTATTCATCATTTTTCTCAAACTTTTTTATGGAAATCATTAGTAATATTATTAAAGCAGCAATTGAGGTAGGAAGTAAACTTAAGCGCCATGAAACTCCAGTTGAATCGCAAAAGGAAACCTTAAAGGAGCTACTTCAAAAATCAAAAAATACTGCCTTTGGTAAATATTACGGATTTGAATCTTTATTAAACACTAAAAACTTTCAGCAAGAATTTGCGAAGGAGATTCCCTATCATGATTATGATGATATGGAATTCTGGTGGAGAAAATCATATGAGGGGAAGCCTGATATTTGTTGGCCAGAAAAAGTAGATAATTTTGCAGTAAGCTCAGGCACTACGGGCCATAGTAAACATATACCCGTGACAGATGAAATGTTGGAAAGCATTCGTAATGCTGGTTTGCAGCAGGTATTGAGTTTATCTAATTTTAAAGATCTCCCTGAAAGCTTTTATACTAAGCAAATTCTAATGCTAGGCTCTAGCACTAATCTAGATGAAAAAGCGGGACATCTTGAAGGTGAAATAAGTGGGATAAGCGCTGCAAATATACCAAATTGGTTTCATGCTTTCTATAAACCAGGTCAAGAAATAAGCAGTATCGATGATTGGGATAGCAGAGTTGAAGCCATTGCAAAAGAAGCCAAAAATTGGGATATAGGATCTATTTCAGGAATTCCTTCCTGGATTGAACTAATGCTCCAGCGTGTGATGGAATATCATAAGGTTGATTCTATCCATGATATTTGGCCGAATCTTGCGGTTTATACTTCTGGTGGTGTAGCACTTGATCCCTACAAAAAAAGCTTTGAGAAGCTATTCAGTAAACCAGTACAATACATCGATACTTATCTAGCCTCTGAGGGTTATTTGGCTACTCAGGTAAGGCCTGAAACAGATGCTATGCAATTGATCTATGATAATGGTGTCTATTTTGAATTTGTGCCCTTTGATGAAGATAGCATATTAGAATCAGGAAAGATAAATCCAGAGAAAAAAGCACTCAACATTTCTCAGGTTGAAGAAGGTAAAGAGTACATTTTATTGATATCAACGGTAAGTGGAACCTGGCGCTATATGATTGGGGATACTATAAAATTTACTGATGTAGGTCGATCAGAAATAAAAATCACAGGTAGAACAAAATTCTTTCTTAACGTTGTGGGTTCTCAACTTTCAGTCAATAAAATGGATGATGCTATTGAAAGTTTAAATGAAGAATTTCCTATTAATATTAAAGAATTTACTGTGGCTGCAGTTAAAGAAAATGATGAATACATTCACCATTGGTATTTAGGAGTGGAGGATTTGAATAAAGGTTTTGATCATTCAGAAATAAAAGATCATTTAGACCAAAAACTTAAGAACAATAATAAAAATTATAAAGTTGCTCGAGATAAGGCATTAAAAGATGTTAAAGTTGATATTGTTTCTGTAGATCAATTTATTGCTTGGAATGATCAGAATAAGAAAAAGGGCGGACAAGTAAAGATGGCTAAAGTTATGAAAGAGGAGGCCTTTAGAGAATGGCAGGAATTTATAGCCAATCAATAAGTCCGAATAGAATAGAGTTTATATCTTTGCCTTCAATTCAAATAAGCTTTAAGGATGTCAAAAAAGAATATCATAATTACTGGCGGTGCAGGTTTTATAGGCTCTAATTTAGTTGCTAAATACCTAGAAGATGACAGAGTAGGCAAAGTAAGAGTAATTGACAACCTCTCAAATGGATATTATAGTAATATCAAAGAATTTGAAGGACATCCGAAATTTGAGTTTTTTGAAGAGGATATCTGTGATTATGATAAGATGTTGGAATTGACCAAAGGCTTTGATTTAATTAGTCATCAAGCTGCATTAGGATCAGTTCCGCGTTCTATAGAAAACCCAATGTTAAGTACTAAGGTGAATATTGATGGAACCGTCAATATTTTGCACGCTGCTGTACAGAATAAAATTGATAGAGTAGTTCTAGCTTGTTCTTCCAGTACTTATGGAGATAGCCCTAACTTACCTAAGCAAGAAGATATTATCGGAAAGCCCTTAAGTCCGTATGCAGTTACTAAATATGCAGTAGAATTATATGCTGAAGTATTTCAGAAAACCTATGGATTAGATTTTATTGGCTTACGGTATTTCAACATTTTTGGCCCCAGGCAAAATCCGGACAACCCTTATGCTGCGGTAATACCGATCTTTTGTAAAGCTTTTATTCACGATAATACACCAACCATAAATGGTGATGGTCATACCAGTAGAGACTTTACTTTTGTTGAAAATGCATTGCATGCAAATGATTTGGCCTTATTTACTGAAAACAAGGAAGCTTTAAATCAAATTTACAATGTAGCTTGTGGTGACCAGATGAGCCTAAATGATATGATTTCTTTATTGAATGAAATTAGTGGCAAATCAATTGAGCCAAATTATGGACCAGAACGACCAGGAGATGTAAAACACTCAAAAGCGGACATTTCTAAAATTGCAAATCTTTTAGGTTATACGCCACAAGTTCGTTTTAAAGAAGGTTTGGCGAGAGTATATGATTGGTATAAAGAAATGGGCTTTTAAAGGGAATGCTATCTTAATCCTTCAGGACTTGTAAAACATCATCAATAATTAATCTTTTTTAATCTTCGGAAATTTATAGTCGAATCATTTAACAATTTGATTATAAATTGATTATATTTTGAATGCTTTCGTTCTATACTTTGTATTAATAGAAATGCTAGAGACATTCATCAATTATATCGTTGAGCATCCTGATTACCTTGTGCTAACCGCTAGCTGTGCATTTCTTGTGTCTTATTTTATAAGATGGATGTTTAAAAATGGTAACAATTCTGATGATGATGAAGGAGGAGGAGGTGGAGGTTCTAATGAAAATGATGATGATCCTGTTTTAGATTTACCGCCTGGTGTTTGCTTACCTAAGGACAAACCAGAACCTGAATTGATGTCTTGATATTTAATACTTCATCTTAAAACTTACAAGCACTTTGATTCCAAAGCCTTGTACACTATTTTTGCAATAATTTTAATGGGGAATCAACTATATAAAGAAAATTTAGTTTATATAACCCTAAGAGTACCCATCGTTGTGAAATAATATTTTATAGAACATAAAAATCCAGTCATGAAAGATTCTGTTAATGCAGATTATTTAAAGAAAAGCACCAAGCCGCTGCCGATAGTGGTCGCAAAAGGTGATGGAATTGGTCCTGAAATCATGGATGCAACCCTTAGAATTTTAGATGCCGCTAATGTTACTTTAGATGCAGATCATATCGAAATAGGAGAGCAAGCCTATTTATCAGGTAATACATCAGGAATTCCAGAAAGTGCTTGGGAAGCTATTCATAAAAAGAAAGTGATTTTAAAAGCCCCAATCACCACACCTCAAGGTTCAGGTTACAAAAGTTTAAACGTAACCATCAGAAAATCTTTAGGTTTATTTTCTAATGTGCGTCCAGCAGTATCTTATCATCCGATTGTAGAAAGTAAGCATCCGGTGATGGATTTAGTAGTAGTAAGAGAAAATGAGGAGGATTTATATGCAGGGATTGAGCACCAGCAAACTGATGAAGTAGCGCAATGCTTGAAGTTAATTAGCAGACCTGGTTCTGAGAAAATTTGTCGTTATGCCTTCGAGTATGCAAAAAAGTATAATCGTAAAAAAGTAACTTGTTTGGTGAAAGATAACATCATGAAGGTTACGGATGGCTTATTCCATAGCGTATTTAAAGAAGTAGCAAAAGAATATCCAGATATTCAGGCAGAAAGTCAAATAATTGATATTGCTACAGCCAGAATTGCAAACCGACCTGAAGAATATGATGTAATTGTTACCTTAAACCTCTATGGTGATATCGTTTCAGATGTAACAGCTGAAATTTCTGGTTCTGTTGGTTTAGCAGGATCTTCTAACATAGGAAAAGATTATGC
Organism: Marivirga arenosa; assembly: GCF_030503875.2. Lineage (NCBI taxonomy): Bacteria > Pseudomonadati > Bacteroidota > Cytophagia > Cytophagales > Marivirgaceae > Marivirga > Marivirga arenosa. Next base: position 1,002,571 of record NZ_CP129968.2, read on the forward strand.
CATGTTTGAAGCCATACATGGTTCTGCTCCTGATATTGCAGGTAAAGGAATTGCAAACCCGTCAGGCTTATTACACGGGGCTATCCAAATGTTGCAGTACTTTGGTGAAGTAGAAAAGGCTGCTTTAATCCACAATGCATGGTTAACCACTATGGAAGATGGTATTCACACTGGCGAGATTTACAAAGAAGGACACAGTAAACAAAAAGTAGGTACTAAAGAGTTTGCTGATGCTGTAATAGAAAGATTAGGTCAGGTTCCCGAACAGTTCAAGAAAATTGAAGTAAAAGAAGGCGAAGACTTTAGAATTAATATCGATATAAAATCACCAGCTCCAAAAGAGAAAAAATTAGTTGGGGTTGATATTTTTATTGACTCAAGAGATAGAGATGCTAATAAGTTTGGGGATTTATTAACAAAAAACTCTAAAGATATCTTAAAACTTAAAATGGTAACGAATAGGGGAGTTAAAGTATATCCAAATGGTATGGATTCAACTTTCTGTACGGATCATTGGAGATGCAGATTTATTTCTAAAAATGCTGAGATAGTGGAAGGTAAACCAGATTATAAAACTATAGATTATAAAGAGGTATTAGAATTGATGAACAAGCTAAACCAAGATGGTTATGACATCATCAAAACTGAAAACCTATATACTTTCGATGGTAAATTAGGCTTCTCTTTAGGACAAGGAGAATAAAAATTATAATTCAAGCGAAGGCGTTTTAAGCCTTCGCTTTTTTTATTTTAACCAAAACCCATTCCTATCTTCAAATTCTACACTCAAGAATTGAATCTTTCAATTTTTCAATTTGTTGCTTTAAACCTGATAATGTATTTATATCTGTATTGAAAATGATATATTTGCAACTTACTTGCTTATAACCCATTAAAACCATGAGACTTGCCCAGGCTGCGAGAAAGCTTTCGATGACCACTGAAGAAATAGTGGATTTTTTACAATTGCGAGGGATTGAAATTGAAAAAGATTCTAATACAAAATTGAGTGCGGAATCTATTCAAGTACTTTATAAATATTTTGAGATAGAGGAAGAAGAACTTGTAGAAAAAGTTGAAGTACAACCGGATGAAATTCAAGATGAGCAAGCAGATGAGAATATTCCTACTGAAGAGGAGGCTGAAGTAAATGAGGAAATAGTTTCTGAAAAGTTAGGGCAAGAGGAATCAAATGAAATTGCTGAGCCTCAACAAGAAGAAAAGGTAGAGGAAGTTCAAGCATCTGAAAAGAAATCATTCAAAACAGTAGGAGAGTTATTGGAGTCTGAAGACGAAACTACAGATGAAGATTTAGTGATTAAAGCTCCTAAGGTGGAATTGAAAGGCTTAAATGTAGTGGGGAAAATAGATCTTCCCGAGCCAAAGCCTAAGGAAGAAAAGCAAGAAGATAAACCTGATAAACTTAAACCAAGGGTAAAGAAAAACTACCAGAAAGGGAATAATAAAAAGTCTAGAAGAAATCGTAAAGAATTAACACCTACCCAAATTAGGCAAAAAGAAGAAGAAAGAGAGGAACGTAAAAGGAAAAGGATAGAAAAGGAAAAGAAGAAGAAACGAGAAGAATTCTATAAAGAAAACATCCTTAAGCCAAAGCAGGAGGAACAAAAGAAAAAGACTAAGAAAAAGAAGATAAAGGTAGTTGAGCAAAAAATTCAGCCAAACCAACCAAAACCAAAAACCGTATTAGGCAAATTCTGGAGATGGCTTAATACTTGATAATATATTTAATATAACCGTAGAAATATTTAATACTTACCACAAAAAATAAGAATTACACGTAATGAAAAAAGGCAATAAATTATATAGTATTTTTAAATATAAATGCCCCAGATGTCATGAGGGAGATTTATTTGAATCAGGAACTTATGATTTAAAGAACTTCCAGAAAATGCCCAAAAATTGTTCTCATTGCGGTTTACGATATATGTCTGAGCCTTCATTTTTTGATGGTGCCATGTATATCAGTTATGCAATGCAGGTAGCTTTAATAATCACCGTGTTTGTCGCACTCAATGTATTAGGATTCGCAGAACTTTGGTTAATTATTACCTTATCCGTATCTCTTTCCCTTATCATGGTTCCTGTAACTTTCAGGTTGTCCAGATCAGCTTACATTAATCTTTTTGTAAAATATGACCCAGATAAAAGGTCAGAATTCGAATAAATTCACTTTTGTTTAATTAATATTAAAAATAGTTAAACAAAGTATCATATTCTGTGTTAATACATCAGTTAAATTTTTTAATCAGAATATAAATACTTAGTGAGATGAAAAGAAGAGACGTAATATTGTTTATAGGAATTATAGTAGCTTCAATTATAGGAACCAAAACCTTTGCTAATCATGCAACTTTAGCTACCAATGAAATTGGTGATGAAGAAGCCAGAAGAATAATTAAAAAGATAAAGAATAATCCTGAGTTTTCACTGTTTTATGAAGCCCTGGAACAAGCTGATTTAAAATCAGAAATTGCGGCACTGGAAGAGTTAACTTTAATGATTCCTACTAACAAAGCATTCAGATTATTACCAAAAGATGTTTTGGAAAACTTTATGGATGAGGAGAATAAAGATGCTTTAATAGAATTACTTAACTATCATATTTTGCCTCAGAAAATAAATTATGAAGAATTAGGGGAGAGTAGTACTTTAAATGCTTTGGATAAACAGCAAATAAGCGTAAAATCTGGAGCCATAATACAAGTAGAAAATGCAGAAGTACAAGCCAAATATGAAGAAACCAATGATCTTATTATTTACAAAATAGATCGATTGATAATGCCTTTAAATTAGGTGATTAATTTAGTTTTCTAATCAAAGCTGATAGCGAAAGTTATCAGCTTTTTTTATGTCAATATTATAAAGTAATTTTTAGGCGATATCCCCTTCCTGATTTTCATTATCAGGCGTGGTGTTTATCTTAAAGTATTAGTATACTCCAACCATTCAAAGCATGTCGGGAACGGGCTAGTAAAAAAAAGAAAATATGTCAATACCTATAAAATCTCAATATTTTTAGCTGATGTTAGGCATAAATTTTTGATTAAAGTTCTTTTCTCCTGTATAAGTGCTCAAAACTTTCAGTTGAAAATATTTTCGTTAAGTTGGTAAATTTCAATGCTTGTGGCAGAATTATAGGTCTCAATTACCGAGTATGGAGAAGAATATGAGAAATAAGGCAATAAGCCATTTTTTGTCCAAGTTCTTCCATAGAGATTGAAGCATGCGTGTATAGGGTTTCCAGACTCATTTCTAAAAAGTATAATGATCTGATTCTTCCACAAATTTTTCGATTTTTTCAATGTCTGTACCTGCAAATTTTGAAGAGTTTCGATATGTATAAACATTTGCTTCAAAATAGTATTTGTATCCGTAAAGTCTGGAATAACGGAACGTCTAAAAAAATAGGGTTCAGGGTCAATCCCATGAGAACGAAAGATACTCTCCAAAGAATATGATATACAGGTTTGATAAGCATTACGCAGTACGATTGTGTCATACCTTTTCTCGTTTAATGCCTGGGCAACTGATCTTAATTCAGTACTATTCAAATTAGTGATATCATAATTCCACAGTTGATAGGGGGAAAACTTGCTTTCTTGGTAGAGGTTGCGTTTGTTTCCGAATTCCGAAATAGTTGAATCTCGATGTATCTTAATAGCAAACGAAAACAATAACCCTTCAATCTTCAACACATCGATCTTATTGTTAATTAAATCAATAGTATCTGTGATCTGTAAGTAATCTTTAAGGGATTTATTCAAAGGGGTAGTGATATCAATTTTACCGACCGCAAAGTTTTCCTTTTGAATTTCTTTTTTAGGAACCACTAAAATTTCGGAATTTAATTGGCTTTGCGCTGAGTTAACCAAAAATATGTAAAGGCAAATTACAAATATCTCTTTCCTCATTTTTTGGCACGAATTAAAAATTTCACCAAAGATTTTAACTTTTTTAGCTTGAAATTATGCCTAACGCTAGGAATATGGCTTGGTGGCGGTTTCGAAGTGCTTCCTTGTATGCCCGCAACAAAGCTGATTAAATGTACAAAAATTTTCGTTTACTGCTTCTCCCGCCATAAGCTATATTTGATGCTGGCAACAGTATTTATTGTTTTTTATAAATTTCCATTATTTCGACTGGTAATTTTTCTTCTGCTCTGGCTAATTCTAGTCCATATTTCTTCAATTCAGTATGTATTGTTTTTGGGTCTTCAGCCCGCCATTCCAAAACAATGTCATATTCACCATTTAAGTTTGTTTTGTCTAAAACAGGTATTGGTGTGAAATTTTCTAAATACTCTGCCAATCTTGCTATTTTAATTTTCTTGGTTTTTAGAATTGTACCCATAAACATAAATTCGGTCGAATCGGATTGGGACTTTTTAATTTTCTTGTCCACATCTCTTAGAACATAACACTCTAAAGAATCAATTCCCATTTTGGCATTTGTATCAAAGTTTTCATTTAGAAATTCAATCCCTATTTCCCTCCATTTTTCTTGATACTTGTCTGAAACCTGAATCATAAAATTATACTGATGTTCTTTTTCGTAAGGAAAATCATCTACACTTAAACTGTCTTTAAAAATCATTCTACTTGGTGAAGCTACATTATATAAAGTCTGATAAATTCTTGGAATTGTACTATTCCACATTTCAATGCCATTTATATTACCCTCGACATTTTTTAAAGGTCTAAATCCACCTCTTTTTTCTTGGTCATAACTTTTTAGTTCGATTGTATAATTAGAATTAGCAACAGTTTTTATTGTTTCAACTTCTGAGATTGGGTCTCTGTAGAAATCATCCTTTAATTCTAAATCGATTTTATTATTGGTTATGAGATTTTCAATGACTTCTTTGTTTATTTTTTCTGGACTTGTAATTGCTCTAACGACTCCGTCCTTATCTATAATAATAGAATGAGGAATGACTTTGTATTCAAAGATTTTAGTATGAGTTGTATCTGAAACAACTCTTAATGATGTTTTTGAGCTTTTTATAAACTTTTCTAAACGCTCTTGATTTTCAGACGAAATAGTAATAATCTCAATTTTATCGCCAAATACATTTTGTAAGCTGTCCAATTTTTTCATTGCCGGTATGCAAGGTCCACACCAAGTTGCCCAAAATTCCAAAATGACAGGTTTTCCTTTTAAATCGTTTATTGATATTTGGCTTTGTTTGCTATTTAAAATATTACTGAATTCGTAGTTTGGTGCTGGTTTTCCTAATACAGCTATTTTATTTTCTTCTTTGCAAGATGTTATGCAAATGATTAAAATCAGTATTAGAAAGTTTCTTTTCATTTTTCAGTTTTATATTGTTGACAACAATTGGCTAGTGGCATAAAAGTTGTCACTATACCTTTTATATTTTTAGCAATCTACTAAGAATTTAATTGGAAACAAAAGTGCTTTAAAGCCTTATAAAGGCTAATTTTTTGCTGTATCTGTAGAGCTAAACGTTTATTATACGTTTAAATCTACCTTTATAAAGTACAAACCCTCAGTAAGCAGAATACTCTGGAGTTTAGATTACAGTAGTTAAAGGACTTGAAGTTAATGCTAAGACTAAAACAGTTGAGAAAATGAGCATAAAAAAAGCTGATAGTTTTAAACTATCAGCTTTTGTAGGAAGTGATGGAAATTGATTTAAGCAATATTGGTATATACGGCTTGTACATCATCATCCTCTTCAATTTTATCAATTAGCTTCTCAATATCCGCCATTTGTTCTTCTGAAAATTCAACAGAATCATTGGCAAATCTCTTTAGAGAAGCATTTTTAACGTCTATATTCAGCTCTTCTAGCTTTTTAGATAAGTTACCAAATTCAGTGTAGTCACCATAAACGTATAACTTCCCGTCATTTTCTTCAATCTCTTCCATTCCGGCATCAATCAGTTCCAGCTCTAATTCTTCAATATCCATATCCTCTGTTTTTTCAAATTCAAAAACAGCTGTTCTGGAAAACATGAATTCTAATGAACCATTAGGAACTAAATTGGCCCCCACTTTATCCTTATTGAAATAAGACTTAATATTCGCTACCGTACGGTTGTTATTGTCAGTGGCACATTCAATGAAAATCAATACCCCATGAGGTCCTTTTCCTTCGAAAGTAACTTCCACGTAGTTCTCTGCTTCAGAACCCGATGCCCTTTTAATAGCAGCCTCAATATTATCTTTAGGCATGTTTTGTGCCTTCGCATTTTGAATGGCAGTACGCAATGACGCATTCATTTCAGGGTCAGGTCCACCCTCTTTAGCTGCCATTGTAATCGTTTTGGCTAGTCTTGGAAATAAACGGGACATCTTATCCCATCTTTTTTCTTTCGCTGCTCTTCGGTATTCAAATGCTCTTCCCATTTCTAATTATTTTCATTTAGTGCAAAAATAAAAATAAGCCGCAAACTAACAGCAAATTGCTTTGATTTTGTTATAGCTAAAAAAAATAAGTGAGATGAAACTCATACTATGAGCTGATTTTAATCATGTTTTTCAAATGCTGGAGCTTTTAATTTTGGCACAGATTAAATTGAGAGTTTATGGAGAAACTTAGCGAAAAGTATAATAAAGCAATTCCAAGATATACCAGTTATCCAACAGTTCCGCATTGGGAATTAAAAGAACCTGAATCTAATAAATGGTTAGAAGAGGTGAAAGAAGTTTATTTCAGTCAATCGGATAAAAGTTTAAGTCTTTACATTCACTTGCCCTTCTGCGAGAGCCTTTGTACTTATTGTGGTTGCAATAAACGCATTACCAAAAATCATAGTGTCGAGGATGTATATATCGAATCTGTCTTAAAGGAATGGAATATTTATGTAAAGAATTTTGGAGAGAAGCCCGTGATAAGAAACATCCACTTGGGTGGTGGTACGCCCACTTTTTTCTCAGCTGTGAACCTTCAGAAATTAATTTTTACCATTAAAGATTCTGCCATTATTCACCCTGCCTTTGCTTTTAGCTTTGAAGGCCACCCGAATAATACGACTTACGAGCAATTAAAAGTATTATCAGAACTCGGTTTCGATAGAGTTTCTTATGGAGTGCAGGATTTCAATTTGAAAGTTCAGCAAGCGATTCATAGAATTCAACCTATTGAAAATGTGGAGAAAGTTACGAGCTGGTCAAGAGAACTAGGATATGGCTCTGTCAACTTTGATTTAATATATGGGCTTCCTTTTCAGACCCTTGAAAACATAAAAACCAATATTGAAAAGATTGAACAGTTTAAACCTGAAAGAATTGCTTTATACAGCTATGCACATGTGCCATGGAAAAGTAAAGGGCAAAGAGGTTATAAAGATGAAGATCTCCCAACACCTTCAGAGAAATTAAAAATGTACCAATTAGCCAAGGAAGAATTAAATGCTCTGGGCTATAAAAGTATTGGCATGGATCATTTTGCCTTAGCAGATGATGAACTCTATTTGGCAAAAGAAGAAGGATATCTTAATCGTAATTTTATGGGCTACACTACCGGTCAGAATCAACTCATGATTGGTTTGGGATGCAGTGCTATAAGTTCCACCGGTACTGCTTTTGTACAAAATGAGAAAACAGTAGAGAAATATCAAGACTCTATTTTAAATCAAGAATTACCACTGATAATAGGTCATTATTTATCACATGAAGAAATGGTGGTTAGCAAGGTGATTAATCAAATCATTTGTAATGGGGTTGCTGAATTTATGACTTCTGAATTTACCATAAAACTATGGGAAGATGCGTATGAGGAATTGCTAGAAATGCATGCTGATGAATTGATTGAAATGGGTATTTATAGCTTTAAGGTTACAAAAAAAGGAATGCTCTTTGTTCGAAATATATGCTCTTTATTTGACCCTAAATTGAAAAACAGCATTAATCAGCGGCAATTTAGTCAGAGTATTTGAAAAATCTGATGAATTCAGGCTTAACATTCCTGCGCAGGCAGGAATGACGGTTTTTAAAAGTATTGTTTGCTACAGAAACTATCAAGTTTAATAATTTTCAGTTGTTAGAATGGTGATGTAATTTTTTAATACGCTATAACATCTAGGCCTCATGCCTCCGATGGCAGGGATCTAAGATTAAAGTCCTGAAAGAATTAGCTGCTAGAAACATATAATTCTATATTTGAAATAGCTCTAAGTGCAAAATTGTATTTGATCTTACAAAGTATTTAAAGAAAAATATGTCAAAAAAAGATATTAGCAATAAAGAAGATGTGCAACTACTGGTAGATAGCTTTTATGCTAAAGTATTAAAGGATGATATCATTGCTTATATTTTCACTGATGTTGCAAAATTGAATGTACCGGAACATATGCCTATAATGTATAATTTTTGGGCCACTATTTTGTTAAGTAAAGGAACATATGTGGGGAATCCCATGGATAAGCATTTTGCATTAAATGAAAAGGAAGCACTCAAAAAAGAACATTTCGATAGGTGGTTGAAGTTATGGTTTGATACAGTAGATGAGCTTTTTACAGGTTCGAAAGCAGAGGAAGCCAAAACCAGAGCGTCTACTATTGGTCGATTGATGTTGTTTAAAATGGAAGAAGCAAATCATTAAACATTATAGATGATTTATCAGTTTTATAAACATGGAAAAGCTGATATTCCCTTTAAGTTTAGTGAGTTTTATAGGTTTTTTTTATGTCATTGCTATAAGCTTAAATTTTCCTTATCCGTTAATTTCGCTATTGTTCGGATTACTCCCATTTTTTATAATTTGGATGGTGATAAGGGTTTTGAAAGATGGAGAGCACAGTGGGAAAACATTCGAAGATGATTTCTACGAATTTAAATAAGCATGAAAAAATGTTATTACCTACATTCTACTTACTGGTCTTAATATACTCCTTATACTTTTCTTTAATTTTCTCAGCGACTTCATAAGCTGAGGATGTATTGAGGAATTCTATACTCAATTTCATGTAGTTGATAAAATCGGTTAAATCATCTCCCTTTAAGTCAGTTAAGGAAGCCACTAATTCACGGTTAAATTTTTTATTTCTGATATAGGAATCATCTAAATCTGCCTGTATATCCCAGTACTTCACTTTTTCTCGAAATTTGGGATTTATTTTGGAGGCAGCAAATCGGAGAGGGTTTCGAATGGCATAGCCTGCAGTGTTAATTTCTTTAGAGTTATATATGACTGGGATTTTAGGAATAGGCTTACCAGGAGTTACCCCATAGGGAACGAATTTCCCATTATCTTGCATAGGCATATTTATTAGTTTTTTACGAAAGTCAGCTTCTGTTTTAGGGAGATTACTAACCACCACTTCATCAAGTTGAATTACATTGGGATCTAATAATATTGATACACGCTTTTTAGTGTAAATGATGAATTGTTTCTTTTTGTAATTAATAGAGCTAATAATGAGGGTGTCTCCCACATTAGCCTCTAAATAGAAATTTCCTAATTCTGAAGAAATTGCAAGTTTTCGAGAGCTGATATTCAAGATGTGTGCTCCTTCTATACTTAATCCGTCTTTTGAGGATTGAATAATGCCTTCAATTTTTTGACCAAAAGAAGAATAGGTGCTAAGTGAGATCAAAAAAATAAATAAAAAGAGCTTCATTAATGTCTGAGTATTTTCAATACCCCTGACTAACTAATAGATCAAAAATATATTATGTAATTTATTTACTATTTGATTATAATTTCATGTTTAAATAAAGAGGTGTAACCATTATAAATGCATTTTAGCTTTTTCTCCGATTATCATTTAGATGATCCGTTTAAATTTTACACGGATGGTTAATGTAAGTTTCATAATAAATATTAATTTTCGTGTTACAATTGAGTGCATTTGTGCATCTAAAAAATGAAAACTAAAATTTAATCTTTAAATCATGAGTAAACTTACTATCAGCCAGCTTTCAAAAACCTATCCCAATGGTGTGAAAGCATTAGATAACATCAATATTGAAATTCACAATGGCATGTTTGGTTTATTAGGGCCAAATGGTGCTGGCAAATCATCCTTAATGAGAACGCTAGCTACGCTACAGGAAGCGGATACTGGTTCTGCTTTATTAGACGATATAGATATCTTAAACCAACCCGATGAATTGCGAAAAGTATTAGGCTATTTGCCTCAAGAGTTTGGCGTTTATCCTAGAATTACCGCTGAGCAGCTATTAGACCATATGGCTATTTTGAAGGGAATCACCAATAAGTCCGAACGTAAAGAGATGGTAAAATATCTGCTAGACAAGGTGAACCTTTACGATAAAAGAAAAAAAGCAATAAAAGGCTTCTCTGGCGGTATGAAACAAAGAGTAGGAATTGCGCAGGCATTAATTGGAAGTCCTAAATTAATTATAGTGGATGAGCCAACTGCCGGTTTAGATCCTAGTGAAAGAAACCGTTTTTACAATTTGCTAGCTGACGTTGGTGAAAAAGTGGTAGTGATTTTATCTACTCATATTGTGGATGATGTAAGAGAATTATGTACCAATATGGCCATTATGAATCTAGGTGAAATTGTTTATAAGGGAGCTCCTCAGACTGCTATTGAAGAATTATCAGGTAAGGTGTATCAAAAAATTGTTAGTCGTGAAGACTTAGATCAATACGCTAAAGAATATTCTATCATTTCCAATAAGATGGTAGGAGGGAAGCCATTAATTCATGTGTTCAGCGATGCAAATCCTGGTGATGGCTTCGAGCAAGTACAACCAAATCTGGAAGATGTATTCTTCTCGAAAATTAATACCTCTAATGTTTTAGTATAAATTGATCGGATATGTTTAAACACTTCTTTACAACAGAATTAAAATATACATTTAAGCAACCGATGATTTATATTTTCACCGGGCTTATTGGCTTATTAGTCTTTTTTGCAGTAGTGAGCGACAATGTAATAATTGGCGGTGCGGTAGGAAATGTATATAGAAATGCGCCTCATATTATAGCCGTCTATACCGGAGTGATGACCATTTTTGGGCTTATCATAGCAACTGCTTTTTTTAATAATGCAGCACTAAGAGATCATCAGAATCAATTCAATGAAATCTTGTTCAGTACGCCAATCAAAAAATCTGGCTACTTCTTTGGGAGGTTCTTTGGGGCACTAATTTTGGCTACGATCCCAATGTTGGGTGTATTTATAGGGATGTTAATTGGTTCAGCATTAGCTCCAGTCTTTGGCTGGATAGAAGCAGATCGTTTTGGTGCTTTTTACCTTTCTTCCTTTATCAATAATTACTTTTTTATAATCCTGCCTAATATGTTTTTTGCAGGGGCTATCATTTACGCTTTTGCTAATATTTGGAAGAATACTGTGATCTCTTTCGTAGGTGCACTTGCAGTAATTGTGGCCTTCTTTATTTCAGGGACTTTAATGTCTGATATTGAGAATGAGTCTATAGCTGCCATTCTGGATATTTTTGGTATTAGGACCTATTCTTTCATGTCGAAGTATTATACGCCTGTTGAGAAAAATACCTTAGGGCTACAAATCACTCCTATTTTAATTTATAATCGATTATTATGGGGCGGATTGGGACTTATCATTCTTTTAACTTCTTATTTTACATTTAGCTTTAAAGCAAAAAGTAAAAAAGTTAAAGCTGAGAAAAAGCAGGAAGATTCTAAAAGGACACCTTTTGTATTGCCTAAGGTTAGCATCAATTTTTCTTCCGCTACATCATGGAAACAGTTTAAAAGCTTTTTCTACATTAATTTCCTTAGTATCATAAAAAGTACAACTTTCAAAATCCTAATCATATTCAGCTTATTAATGCTGATATCTAATTTATCAGGAGGGTTTGAATATTTCGGGCTTCAGTCGTATCCGGTTACTTATAAAATGCTTGATATAATTTCGAGCGTTTCAGGTCTCTTTACGATTATTATTGTGGTCTTTTTTAGCGGTGAATTAATCTGGAGAGATAAAGACAACCATATTAATGAGGTGATTGATGCTACACCTCATCAGTCCTTTGTTTCTTTAATTGCAAAAGTGAGCAGTTTAGTGATGATCACGATTGTGCTGTATGTATTTTTCGTAATAAGCGCAGTGATTTATCAGTTGGGTACAGGTTATACCAGAATAGAGCTTGGCCTATACTTCAGTGACTTTTTCGTGAGCTATCTGGGCTATTATATTATCTATAGCATGGTCATGGTACTCATTCATGCCCTAGTAAGTAATAAGTACATTGGATATTTTATTTCCATCATTCTAATATTCGCTTTGGATATTATTTTACTGATAGCGGATATTCAATCCAATATGGTTGCCTTGGGTGAAACCCCTCGAATTATCTATTCTGATATGAATTCCTTTGGACCAGCCTTAATCAGTAGCTTGTGGTTTAATTTCTACTGGATCAGTTTTGCATTGATCTGTTTATTCTTAGCCACCCTCATGTGGAAAAGAGGAACTCAAGCTAATATTAAAGAGAAGTTAAGCTTAATCCGTAAAGGAATGCCGAATTCTTTCAAAATCAGCTTTTTTATAATATTAGCAGCTTGGTTTACCTTATCTGGATTTGTGTTTTACAACACACAGGTTTTAAATGAATATACTACCTCCGATGAGAGAGAATTGCAGGCGGTGGAATATGAAAAGACCTACAAGAAATATGAAGATATAGCATTACCTAAAATTGCTGCTATTGATTACTTCATTGATATTTTTCCATATCAAAGGGATGTAAAAGTGAAAGCGGAAGTAACTATGATTAATGCTAATAAAGTTGCCATTGATTCCCTTCATTTTGATTGTAATTCAAGTTGGGAAACAGAAATTAAAATCCCAGGAGCTGAATTAGTTTTTGAAGATGAGGATTTTGATTATCGTATTTATAAGCTGGCAAAACCTTTTCAACCAGGTGATACGCTTGAAGCAGTGATCAACACATCTTATATCACCAAAGGATTTGAAAATGAAGTCTCTAATTCCTCAATAGTTGAGAATGGCACATTCTTAAATAATTTTCAGGTATTACCATCCTTAGGCTATAATGAAGGGGCTGAAATAAGTGATAATAATACTCGGAAAAAATACGATTTGCCTAAAAAGGAGCGTATGCCTGAGTTGGAAGAGGATTGTGGGCCTGCTTGTGATAAGAATTATTTGACCGGTGGCTTATCTGATTTTATAAATGTTGAAACGGTGATCTCTACCGCTTCTGACCAAATCGCAATTGCACCTGGTTCATTAATTAAAGAGTGGGAAGAGGAAGGAAGAAAATACTTTCATTATAAAGTAGACCATCCTTCTATGAACTTTTATTCTTTTATATCAGCTCGATTTGAAGTAGCAAGAGAGAAATGGAATGGGATTGATGTTGAAATCTATTATGATGCTAAGCATGATGTAAATATTCCTAAAATGACTGCTGCAGTTAAGAAGTCATTGAAATACTATACTGAGAATTTTGGCCCTTATTACCATAAACAGTGTAGGATTATTGAGTTTCCGAGATACTCTACTTTTGCTCAAGCATTTCCAGGAACTATGCCATATTCTGAATCTTTCGGTTTTATTGTAAATCTGGAAGATGAAGATGAGAATAATGTGATTGATGCGGTGGTGGCGCATGAAATTGCGCATCAATATTGGGCACATCAGGTGATAGGTGCTGAAATGCAAGGAAGTACCATGTTTAGTGAAGGCTTTTCAGAATATTCCTCTTTGATGACGATGAAGAATGAATCGAATGATCCGATGAAAATGCGCGAATTTCTTAAATATGATCATAATCGATACTTAAGAGGTAGAAGTGGAGAATTGGAAAAAGAAATGCCTTTATATAAAGTAGAAAATCAAGGCTATATTCATTATGGTAAAGGGAGTGTGATTTTATATGCTTTGCAGGATTATATAGGCGAGGAAAATGTCAACAAAGCAATGCGAGGATTTTTGGAAGAATACCGCTATAAAGGTCCTCCATATCCTACTTCTTTAGATTTCTTAGAATATTTAGAACCTGAGGTTCCTGATTCATTGAAATATTTAATCGATGACTGGTTTAAAGAGATCACTTTATATGACAACCGAATGACTGAAGCCTCTTATAAAAAGTTAGAGGAGGGGATTTATGAGGTAAACCTCACGGTAGAAAGCAAGAAGATCAAAGCAGATAGTTTGGGTAATGAAACTGAAGTTCCAATCAATGATTGGATTGATATCGGAATGTTTGCCGATGATGATGAGTCTGATTTATTATTCCAAAGACGAGTGAAAATCGATCAAGAGAAGATGGATTTCACTTTTGTGGTGGATACTATTCCTGCAAAAGCTGGGATTGATCCTAGACACTTACTAATTGATAGAGTATTCAAGGATAATATCAAAAGTGTAAGTGAGGAATTGACGGATTAAGTTTAATTGTTGAATCCATAAAAAAGCCAGTTTGAGTATCTCAAACTGGCCTTTTTCTATTTTTGGGACTTATGCTTTAATCAAGTTTCACTGCTTTTACTTGATTTGCCTCTACTAAATCGTTGAAAGCGGCAACATCTTCATTCAATATTTTATTGAGGGCATCAAGTTGCTCATCAATTCTAGCTGTGATTTCTTTTTTAAATTCAATAGCAGAATCAGTGGGTCTATTATCGCCCATACCCATTAAACTGTTTAAATGCCCTAATTTATTATTTAATCTTATAGGGTAGTTTAAAGGATCTTGTCTACTTCTGTTTTTAGTCTGGTAAAGTGTTTCTTCAATGTCTTTCATGTTTTTAAGAATACTTTTACCCATGCTTTTTACAGTATCTGCATCTGCTTTTTTGATTACATCTTCAATTTGAACTCTCGCTCTTCGGATATCTTTAATTGCTAAATTCGTTTCAGATAATTTCGCGATTACATCCTGTTGAAAATCAAATTGTGCTTTTAAATCATCATATGAAGCAGAAGATCTTGGGTCTTTTTTAATAGTGGCGACCTGAGTACCTTGACCTTTACCGTTTACAACTAAGCTTACTTCATAGTCACCCGGTAAGGCTGTTGGTCCGCTTAAAGATGACCACCAAAGAATCATACCGTCAAAGCTCTCTGCACCCGGATACTGCATGTTCCAAATATGTTGGTTACTACCCGGTTTTACTTCTAACTTTTTCTCATTCTTCTTTTTATCGGGATGAGTACTGAATACTTGGATGGTATCACCGCCCATTTCATTGTAAATCAATTTTACAGTATCAGCAGCAGCTGTATCTTTTGCATAAAAGTAAGTGATTACACCAGATGGCATATTAGTACCTGCTGTTTTACTTTCCCTTGATCTACCTCCAATTCTATAAGTGATTTTTGGATTGAAAATATGGTAATCCATATTCATTTTATCCATGATTGCTTTTGCTGCACCCAACTGATGTAATACTGTTAAATCATCAATCAACCAAAATCCTCTACCCTGAGTAGCGGCAATTAAATGATTGTCCTTAATGGTTAAATCGGTAATAGGAACGATTGGGAGGTTCAACTGAAAATCCTGCCAGCTAGCACCATCATCAAAAGAAATGTACATTTTGGTTTCAGTTCCTGCATATAAAATACCTGGACTTTTCGGGTCGGCTCTTAAAACTCTTGTGAAGTGATCATTAGCTATTCCATTTACAATTTTAGTCCATGTTTTACCGTAATCCTTTGTCTTATATAAATAAGGACGGTAATCACCGTTTTTATAAGAGGTAGCGGCTATATAAGCGCCCCCCTTAGTAAATGGACTTGCCTCAATGCTATTGATCATAATCCATTTCGGCATATCAGGTGGGGTTACATTTTCCCAGTTTTCGCCTCCATCTTTACTCACATGAACTAAACCATCATCAGAACCTGTCCATAACAAACCTTCTTCATAAGGAGATTCAATGGCTGCGAAAATAGTACAGTAATACTCCACGCTTGTGTTATCTTTTGTAATCGGACCACCGGAAGGACCTAATTTACTAGGATCATTTCTTGTTAAATCAGGGCTTATGGTTTCCCATGTTTGACCCTCATTGGTAGTTACATGTAAATGATTTGAAGCCGTATAAAGTTTATTTGGATCATGAGGAGAAGTGAAAATAGGGAAATTCCACTGGAACCTGTATTTCATTTCTTCTGCTCCGTGTCCCATAGGGTTGTCTGGCCATACGTTTATCGCTCTTATTTCTTCAGAGCTATGATTGTAACGAGTTAAAAAGCCATCATAGCTACCACCATAAACTACTTCATTATTTTCCTCATCAATCGCTAAGTGCGCACTTTCACCCCCTGCGGTTGATTCCCAATCTTGTTCGCCAACAACAGATCCTGTGGTTCTATGTGCAATTCTTACCGTAGAGTTATCTTGCTGTGCACCATATATCCTGAATGGAAAATGATCA
This sequence comes from Marivirga arenosa, assembly GCF_030503875.2. Lineage (NCBI taxonomy): Bacteria > Pseudomonadati > Bacteroidota > Cytophagia > Cytophagales > Marivirgaceae > Marivirga > Marivirga arenosa. The sequence goes on from NZ_CP129968.2 coordinate 1,018,931, forward strand.
TCTGTTGTAACGCGGTAAAATTGTGCAGTATTCTGGTTCATATAAGTACTCCAGTTTTCTCCGCCATCAAAACTTACTTGAGCACCACCATCATCAGCCATGATCATGCGCTGATTATCGTTAGGGTCAATCCACATATCATGGTGGTCTCCGTGTGGAGCTCTAAAAGCTTCAAAAGATTTTCCTCCATCTTTTGATTTGTGATAATCCACATTTACAACATATACCATATCCTCATCCTGAGTATCAGCGTAAATTCTGGTATAATACCAAGCTCTTTGTCTTAATGCTCTATCGTCATTTGTTTTCTTCCATGTTTTTCCTGCATCATCAGATCTGAAAACACCACCATTATCATTCTCAATGATAGCCCAAACCCGATTTGAATTTTGCGGGGAAACGGTTATTCCTGAAATACCCCAAGTGCCTTTCGGTAAACCTTCATTTTCTGAAAGTTTTGTCCAGTTTTCTCCGCTATCCGTTGATTTCCAAATGTCAGAGCCAGGCCCGCCACTTGAAAAACTATAAGGCGTTCTTCTCACATTCCAGGTAGAAGCATACATAATTCTTGGGTTATTAGGATCTAAGATCAGGTCCACTGCGCCAGCTCTGCTATTCGCAAATAATTTTCTGTCCCAAGTTTTACCTCCATCAGTAGATTTATAAACACCTCTTTCAGGAGAATCTTTAAAAATATCACCCATTACGGCTGCATAGACTATATCTGGGTTTTGAGGATGAATTCTGATTCTACTGATGTGGCGACTATTGTCAAGTCCCATGTGTTCCCAGTTTTTACCAGCATCTACTGATTTGTAAACTCCATAGCCGTATGACATATTTCCTCGTAGAGTCTTTTCACCACCGCCAACATAAATAACATTAGGATCACTTTCCGCAACCGCTACGGCTCCAATAGAGCCTCCAAAATGGCCATCAGAAATACTTTCCCAAGTATTTCCACCATCTTTGGTGCGCCATACACCTCCACCAGTGGATCCCATGTAATATAGGTTAGGTTGACCAGTAACTCCGGTTACCGCAGCAGACCTACCGCCTCTGTAGGGTCCAATACCTCTCCATTGGAGAGCGTCATAAAGTTTCTCGTCATATTGAGTGGTAGAAGCACTTTTGCGATTTCGCTGAGCTTCTACTGTTTGTATTTGGAATAGGAAGATTATTCCAACTAAAAAGTATAGTTTCTTCATATTTAAAATGGATTTTTCTTCAATCTATTTTAAATACTTTAGAGTTGCCACTAAATTTTTATAAGTGGTGTGTGGAATTAATGATAAATTTTAATCATCATATTGGGTAGAAATTAAAAAAGGGTTACAAACTTAAGTCTGTAACCCCTTTTTATAATTGTGGGATTAGTAGGATTCGAAACTATGACCCTCTGCTTATAAGGATTTAGTAAGGATCTGTATATGAGAGTGTTATAAAATTACGCAATTAATTAGTTTCTCTTTATTTCATAATTAACGCTTTTACGCTAGTTATGTGATTCAATCAGATGCCGTTGCAATTTCATATTCACCAGTTGCTTCATCTGAATCAACCGTTTCTTTAAACCTATTAATTATTTCAACTCTTATAGTTCCATAACCATTATCTATTTGTGCGGATATATAATAAAAGTCATCTTCAAATGGTTCATCATATTCAATTGTGTAAGGCAAGTCAACAGTACTTTGACCTGTACCGCCAGAGCTTGTTTCCCAGGTTAAACTAGCACGTTCAGCTCCATTAGATCCTATTATATTATATTGGAGGTAAAAGTCATAGATTGCAAAAATGAATTCACCATCATTACTATATTCAAAATAAACAAACTTCTCTTCATCAGATGGTAATTCAAATTTATAATTATCGGTGATGCTGCCATATTCTTTTAATGGCATACTTTCGCCTGGTTCAACTAATATTTCCTCACGATTGCTTTTCTCAATGACCAATATAGTTTCTGAAGTCCTATTGTAAATACTGATAGGTTCTGGCCCAGAGTTGTCTGTGTTATTAAGATCACTACAAGAATAAAACCACATAGTCACTGAACATAGAAATAATATTTTTTTAGGCAGCTTCTTCATCTTTAACTTTTATCATTAAAATAAGTAATGCATTTATTAAGAATAGCTTCAAATCTATTTAATGTAGACATGAAACTGGTATTTTCTTTAGGTACTGGAAGTAATTTTTCCAAATCTTTGCTTAGAGTAAGTAGATATTCCTCTGAATTAATTGTATAGTGCGTAGCTTTGATTAGAAGTGTCAATTCATTTGCAGAATAATTGGATTGAAATGGCACTCCAATATTATCCAGCTTGGCATTGATACTGTTTAACGTACTTATTTTCTGATCATCCATTGTCTTCTCTTCTTAGTTATGATTTTCTTATTTGTACTTTATACTTGTTAGTATTTTCTGAAATCTTCCCCATCTCATACCCAGAATAAAAGCAAGCTGCTCCAAAAATCAAGGTAAATCTACTGGTTCTTTTAGTCATTGGTTTTGGTTTAAATTATTTATTGAATCTTCTTTTACAGTTTTATTAAAAATGAGAAATAAAGAATCAATGATATCTTGAGAGTCATCAGAATTCTTATTAGTTACATATTTATGCTCTATCTTCTGGATTTGATTTTCTAGGTCAATAATTTTAGATGTAGTCTTTGCATTATTACTGATAACATTGATTACTGAAATTGCACTTATTATAATAGCTAAAATTGATACCCATAAATTATTTTGAGTTGACTTCAATTCCATTATAAACTTATATCCATCATGAGATATACGATATAATGCAACGTCATAAGTGTTAAAGGGAGGCTCACTGTTTATTATCTGAGACTGCTCTCGTACCACAAGTCCATCATCGACCAACCATTCAAGACAATTTAAAAAGTATGCGTAATTTTTTAATTTTAATTTCTTAAGAAGTAGGTCAGCTTGGAATCTATCACCAGAGTTATAGTACAAGTATTTCAGAACTCTGATAAAGTAGTTTTTCTTCCTTAAGAATGGGAACCGAATAAACTGTGGTACTTTCATAACTCCAACTTTTTTTCTACGCGCTGAAAGCTTTTATCTCAATAATGTCTTCTAGTATGTAATTGATTCTTTTAATATTATAATTCACCTACTTACCAATTGATTCTTTATGAAAGCCTTTATTAGACGAATTATTTACTACAGAGTCATGGAGTCTCAACAAAAGAGAATCAATGATGGCTTTTGGATCACTCAGATCTGCATTAAGCTTTTGCTCCATCTGATTTATTCTACCTTCTAGATCAGAATAGGAATCATCGGTTAAATCTGAAGTGATCACATAAATTACTGATAAAGCACTAATTACAATGGCTATTATTGGTAAACGATTTGAAAGAATAATATTCTTGTTTTTTTCCTTTCCTATTTTATCCCGTTCATTAAGCCAATTTTGATAACCTTGACTTATGACTTGATACCCAAAGTCAGTAAGTTCAAAATAGTAAGCAGGTTCTCCATGTGATCGAATAATATTTTGGTCTTTTAATATAGTTAGAATATGCAAACTATCTTGATAAGCCTCGTCATAGAAATCATATCCATTATTTTCAATAGCGGATGATATTTGGTCAGAGTTACACTTTCCGCTATTCTTATGAAGGATTTCTAAAATTATTTCAATAATTTTCTTTTGCTTATCATTCATGATTTTCAGGTTTTGGTTTTAACTCTATGAATAAATATAAAGGATTAAGATGTATTAAACCAACAGGGCTATTTATTTTTGATTAGAGATTCAATTCTTTTTCTACTTTTCCAGCTTTTGATCTGTCTTTCTCTGGCATAGGCGAGTTCTTTTGAAGAAAAAACTTCAGTGTAAACTATTTTCCAATCCTTAGCTTTTCCAGTATATCCTTTATGATTTGAGTTGTGTTTTCTTAATCTTTCTAAAAGCTTATCACAGGTATAGCCAGTATAATATTTATCTAAAGTGGGGGAGTATACGATATAGAAGTGACACATGAATTGGTTGAAATTAAAATTCTAACCAAAATAAGTAAAAATTTAGTTATTAGGCATTCGAACTTCCGACCCTCCCGACTAACTAGTCGGGATGCTCAAAACTAAACTAATAGAGCTATAATGCTAGATTTTTTAATCATAAAAAAAGGCTTACAAATATTATTTGTAAGCCTTTCGTAGAATGTGGGATTAGTAGGATTCGAACCTACGACCCCCTGCTTGTAAGGCAGGTGCTCTAAACCAACTGAGCTATAATCCCATTAATTATTTTGTATCAATTGATTAGTAGGTTTGAACCTACGACCCTCCCGACTGTTTGGTCGGGATGCTCTAAACCAACTGAACTATAACCCCATTATTTTTTCCTTTTTTACAACCGTTTGTTGTTGTTTGGGAATGCAAATGTAGTACTGCTTTTTATATTTACAAATTGATTTTATAAAATAATTCAAAAAAAAAATCAAGCTATATTTTATTGATTTGAAAATCAGGTCATTACGGTTATAAAAATTTTATTTGGATTTATATCTCTTATTCGCAAATTTCGTTCTTAAATTAAAAATACCATATTGAAGTACCTGAGGAAGTTTATTTTATATTTTACTCTATTTTTTATTCTGCTTTTTGCGAGTGGTTCGGCTTATCTGTACTACCATCAGGATGATTTAATTGATCAAATTCTAACAGAAATTAATAAATCGGTTCAAACGCCTGTGCAGGTTAGTAAGATTGATATTAACTGGTGGACTGATTTCCCCAATATATCGTTAAGATTTCAGGATGTTTTTATTCAAGAATCTTTACCCAATAGTAAGAAACCGCTTGCCCAGTTAGAGGAATTAGCGCTTTCATTTAATGCTTTAAATTTTATAAAGGAAGATTACTCCTTTGAAAAAATTATTCTTAAAAAAGGAAAGCTGAATATTCGACTGACAAAATCAGGTAAACGGAATTATGATATTTTAAAAAATGACACCAATTCATCAAAGAATAATGGGGTTAATTTCAATTTAAAGAATATTGATATTCAATCTGTTGATGTGGTTTATGCTGATGATGGCCTGGATCAAAATTACCATATTTATGCTGAGGCTTTAATGGCGAGTTTGAATAAGGTTGAAAATAACTTTAAAATTAAAGCTAATGGAAAGTTAAAAACTAGAGCCATCCAACTGGGCGATCTTCGCTATTTTGAAAACAAAAATTTGAAAATAAATGCAGACCTAAATTATATACAAGGAAATGAAATTGTAGAAATAGGGCCTTCTCAATTGTTTTTGTCTAATAATGAATTTCAGCTTGCTGGCGATTACAAAATTAATACAAGCGAAATGAACTTGCTGGTAAAAGGAATAGAGTCTGATTTTTCAACCATCATATCTTTACTGCCCGAGAAATACAGGAATTATATTTCAGAATATGAAAGTAAAGGGAATGCAGAGTTTGAAGGTAGTATTAAAGGAAAACTCACTGCCAATCAATCTCCCAAAGTAAACTTTAATTTTAACGTTAATCAGGCTTCTTTATACCATGCTGATTATGATACTCGATTTGAAGATTTAAGTTTCCATGGAAATTTTAATAACGGAAAATATCATAATTTGAGAAGTTCTCAATTAGTGTTAAAAGATATTTCAGGAACGCTTAAAGGCAAATCCTTTACTGCCGATTTAGGAGTTAAAGATTTTGAGAACTATTTGATTAATCTATCCACAGAAGGACAAATATCTACCCCTGACTTGATCAGCTTTTTCCCAAACCGTGAAAAGTATTCAGAACTAGAAGGAGCTATAGATTTTAATATAAGCTTAGCCGGTTATTTGGATGATTTTAAACAAGCATCTACCGCTTCAAGAATAAATAATTCAGGAGAAATTATATTACATAATCTATCAGGTGTTTATCAAGATTATCCTTTGCCTATAAAAAATGTGAATGGAAGATTGATGTTTAATAAGAATGATATTGCCATTAATCATTTACAAGGTGATATAGGAGAATCGGATATTGAATTGAGTGGTTTTTTCTTAAATATATTTCCATATTTCCTGAAAGAAAATCAAGCCTTATTAATTGAGGCTGAAACGATCAGTCAAAATATTAACCTGAATGAGCTTTTATCAGGCTTGTCGAACGAAGAGAATACAATAGAAAAGCAGGAGGAATCATTCAAATTTGCTTTGAGTCCTAAGTTGCAATTGGACTTCACTTCTCATATTGAACATTTAGAATTTAAGCGCTTTAAAGCCAGAAATATTTCTGGAGAAATAGAGCTTTCCGATCAAATATTGAAGGCATCTGATCTAGAATTAGGAAGCTGTGGAGGTGAAATGACATTAATCGCAACAGTGAATGCCAAAAAAGAGAATGAAATTTTAGTCAATACATCTGCTGATTTTAATGGCTTAAATGTGGATAGCATTTTCTACACCTTTGAGAACTTTCGCCAGGATTTCCTTACCGACCAGCACCTTAAAGGTAAAATCGATGCCAAAGTTAAAGCATTCATCATGTTGGATCAGAAGCTTAATTTTCAATCAGATGTATTCAAAGCTACTATTGATGCTAAAATTGAGAATGGTGAGCTTAATAATTTCGAGCCTATGCTGAGCTTGTCTGATTATGTAAGAGAAGATGAATTGACCAATTTGAGTTTTGGGGAGATGAGGAATACAATTGAGATCAAGAATGAAGTAATTTACTTGCCCGAGATGTCTATTCAGTCAAATGTTTCTAACATATTGATTCAGGGAACGCACACATTCGATCAGGAAATTAATTATAGATTATTAGTACCTTTAAAAAACTATAAAAGAAAAGATAAAGACGAAGCTTTTGGTGCTATTGAAGAAGAAAAGGATTATTCAAGCCTATATTTAAAAATTGAAGGTACAACGGATGACTTTGAAGTAAGCTGGGATAAAAAGCGATCTTTGAAATCTATAGCAGATAGGATAAAAGAAGAAGGTAAAACCCTCAAGAAAATAATTAAAGGAGAAAAGCTTCCTGAAGATGAAAATGAAGAACTTGAACTTAATGAAGATGAATATTTCGATTGGTGATTTTTTTAAAAGTATAGTTAGTCTATTTTTCTTATCAGTCATTATTGTAGGCTGCAGCCCAAAGTCGATTCAACCTAAACTAGAAGTGCTTAATACCAATATGAATTCTTTAATCATAGGATTAGAGAAGTTTAATGATTCTACTGCTTGGGCCAGTGGAACTGCTGCCACTATATTAAAAACGACTGACGCTGGTGAAAACTGGACGTCATTTAATTATGCTAAAATTGATAGTTTACAGTTTCGAGATATTCAACCGATAAGTGATAAGGAAGCGATAGTATTAAGTGCTGGAGAAGGAGAGTTAAGTAAAATATTTTATTTTCATGAGCAATCAGGCTGGAATCAGGTTTTTCAAATGCAAAATGAAGAGGGCTTTATTGATGCCGTTCAGTTCTGGGGAAATGGTCAAGGATTAGTCTATGGAGATGCAATCGATTCATTAGCCTATATTTTAAAAACCACCAATTTTGGAAGAAGCTGGGAAAGAATTCCTACTGCTCCAATGGCAAATGAAGGAGAAGGTGGCTTTGCCTCAAGTGGAAGCAATATTTTAATAGAAGAAGGAGGAGAAGCATGGATTGCTACCGGAGCAAACGGCAGTGCCAGAGTTTTTTATACGCAAGATTATGGAAGAAGCTGGGAAGTAAAAAGTACTCCCATGATTATAGGTGAATTTGCAGGATTGACAGCCATAAAGAAAACTTCAGGAAAATTATGGATCACAGGTGGTGATTTAGCAATTGCTGATCAAGTGTTAGATAATGTATTCTTTTCGGAAGATAATGGCGAAAACTGGACAGCACTACCTGAACATAATATAAAAGGATCTTTTTATGGATTAGCAGTCACCAATTATCTGGAAAATGATTTTGTGATTGCTTGTGGTCCAAATGGTGCTGAAATATGGCTAGGAGAACAACAAAAATGGCAGGTCCTTTCAGAGGAAGATATTTGGACCGCTAAATTTATTGATGCTCGTACAGCTCTTATGGCTGGTAGAGATGGAAAGATGTTTAAAGTCGTTTTAGAGTAATTATTTGAGTTCAAATTTTGTTAAGAAAGGCACTATATCTTCTAACGCATTTTTTCTAGAGCCTTTTATTAAAATTGTACTTCCTTTTTTCAAGGGTTTTTCTTTAAGGTATTCAATTAAATCATCTTTTGATTTAAAGTATTTTCCAAAATTGTCCATTTTTGAAGCGGACTGAATATGAGTGCCACAATAATAACGTTTACTGATTCCTAAATCCACTGTCAATTCACCCAATTTTTCATGTTCTAATTCTGTAGTGTCACCTAATTCAAGCATATCTCCTAAAATCACTACTGTTTCAGTATTTTCAATAGCTCCTAAGCTTTTGATAGCCAATTCCATTGAATCAGGATTCGCATTATAGGCATCTAAAATAATGGTGTAATAATCAGTCTTGATCATTTGAGAGCGCATATTCTCAGGTAAATATTCCTGAGTAGCCTTAACTCCATCTTCAAGGGGTACTTCGAAATATTGTCCAATGCATAATGCAGCAGCTACATTTAAGTAGTTAAACTGACCAACCAGATTCGTTTCAATATTTTTGAATTCGTTTACAGAATACTTGAGGAAAGTCCCACCCTTTTCAACTTTCACCTCTAAATCATCTCCTTCATTTGGGAAGCTTAACGCGTTGGAAAAGCGTTTTTGCATATTTTTCAGAACTTTATCCTGAGTATTAATAAAAGGGACTCCATCATGCTTTTTCAAATAATCAAACAATTCACTTTTACCAATAATGATATTTTCAAATCCTCCAAACTCTCCAATATGAGCTCTTCCGATGTTTGTAATTAAACCATGTGTAGGTTGTGCCATTTTACAATAGGAAGCAATTTCACCAATGTGATTAGCCCCCATCTCAATAATAGCAATCTCATATTCATCATTAATGGATAATAAGCTGAGTGGAACTCCAATGTGATTATTAAGATTACCCTCTGTGGCAAAAACCTTATATTTTTTAGCTAATACATGATGTATAATTTCTTTGCTAGTTGTTTTTCCATTAGAACCGGTAATTCCTAAAACTGGAATATCTAAGCTTTCTCGATGGACTGTGGCAACTAGCTGAAGCGTTTTCAAAACATCATCAACCAGTATATACTTTCCATTATCTTTATAAAAATCTTTTTCATCTACAATGGCAATAGAAGCGCCATCATTCAAAGCTTGTTCTGCAAATTTATTACCGTTGAAATTCGGACCTTTAAGAGCAAAGAACATATTACCTTCCTGAATTTTACGGGTATCGGTACAAACTCCTGTACTCTTTAAAAATAATTCGTAAAGCCTTTCTATTTGTGTCATCCTTAAAATGATTTATACAAATCTAAAAAATTAAAAAAGCTTCTTAACGTTTATAGCAAGAAAAATATATTCCTCTTTATTTTTGTGAAATGCGAGTCTTACTCTTTATAACGTTTATTTTTTATTCATTTTTGACCGAAGCCCAGTATCGGTTTATTCCCTATCAGGATGTTCCACTTTCTAACTCTAGTGAAATGGAATTCCCTTGGGCAGGTGGTTTAAATGGAGTACAATGGGGGAAGATTGATTTAAATAATGATGGGTTCCTCGACTTAGCAGGATTTGACCGAAGTTCAGGAAGGATTTTGTGCTTTCTAAATATTGATGGTGAATATGAATATGCTCCAGAGTATGAAATGTTTTTTCCTTCCGAAATTCAAAATTTCTTTATATTGAAAGACTATAATCAAGATGGAAAAATGGATGTTTTTACGGCTGGAAATTTAGGAATTACAGCCTATGAAAATATTTCAACTGGAGGATTACCACAATGGAGTAAAACGCTTGATTTTATTCGATATACTAGTTTATCGGGCAATGATGTTAATTTACAGGTTAATTTCAATGATTATCCATTCATTGGTGATTTAGATGATGACGGAGATCTTGATATACTAAATTTTAATTTTTCAGGTATAGAAAGTAGAATTCTATTCTATCAAAATAATTCTATTGAAACTAACGGGACTGCTAGCTTAAATTCATTTGAGTTAGTCGATAATTATTGGGGAACGGTTGAAGATTGTGATTGTGGTGTATTTGCATTTAATGGTCAAGATTGCCAGGATATTTTAGGTCGAGTACTAAATAATAAAGCAAGACATGCAGGAGGTAAGAGTATATCGGTTTTTGATTTTGATAAAGATGGTGTTTTAGAATTAGTAACCAGCCACGAGGAATGCAATGAGCTTTATTATTTTAATAATTCAGCTTTATCCAATCTGGATCCAAATTTTGAAGGCTTTACCAGCTCATATCCATCATCAAATAATCCCGCTCAATTTAATTTTTATCCCAATACTATGGTGATGGATTTAACTGGAGATGCCTCAGAGGATCTTATTATATCTCCAAATATTGAGGGGAACATTGGTAGTCCAGTAAATTTTTCGAGTTCTAACTGGTTATATCAAAATGTAGGCAATGGCTATGAATTAGTAAGTAAAAAGTTTTTGCAAGAGGACATGATTGATTGGGGAGCTCAAGCAAGTCCTGCTTTTTTGGATTATGATGAAGACAGGGATTTGGATTTATTCATTGCCTATACAGATATTAATTCTAATGAAGTTTTAGAGAGTGCAATTGCTTTTTACGAAAATGTTGGAGATACTCAAAACCCGAGCTTTGAATTACAAGATTCCGACTTTTTAAATATTTCTCAAGAAGGTTTTGCCAATATGTTTATTCAGTGGCAGGATGTTGATGTAGATGGACAAAAAGACTTAATCATCCAAGCGACCTCTGGGAACAGCAATCAATTACGTATTCTATTTCAAGAGAATAATGAATTTGATATTAATTCATCTGTTATAATTGATAATGTATTCATAGGTTTTGGATACTCCATCCATCTGGCAGATGTAATAGGTGACAGTCATCCTGATTTATTAGTAGGGAAATCTTCTGGTGGGTTAATTTTATACGAAAATATTGGTCAGGGGAGAAACCCTTCTTTTCAGCAGCGTTCACAAAATTATTTAAATATTGGAGATGATTTCTTTAGATCTTCCCTTCGTGTTAATGTAATGGATATTGATAATGATAATCAACAAGATTTAATTACTTCAGATTTCAGTGGTAATATTAGGGTGTTTCCGAATTTGCAAAATAATACGGGGCAATTTGATACGCTTTATTCCTATAATGAATTAATTCAAAATTTTGACCAGATATTTTTCGGCAAAAGGAATAATCCCGTTTTTGCTCCCATCTTTAACGATGATTACCCAACTCTGATATTAGGCACTGTTTCAGGAGGTCTACGAGTTTTTAGGAATAATGCAGAATATGAGGTAGAAAGTGGTGAGGAATTAGTATTTCAGATCTATCCCAATCCAAATGAAAATAACCTTCTATTTATTAAAGCTAATCAAGATATTTCGATTTCTATCGCTACGCTAAATGGACAAACAATCTTGTCGAATCTGGAATATTCTGCTTTTGGAAGAGAGGCTATTGATGTTTCACAGCTACAATCTGGACTCTACATTGTAAGTGCTTTATTTGCAAATGGTAAAAATATCACCAGAAAATTGGTGATTCCTTAATTCAGTTTTTTAATTTCAACTATTAAGGGGATGTGGTGATTCAGTTTAATTGTATAAAAAAAAGCAAGCACTAATCTGCTTGCCTTTGAAATATAATTTTTATCAGGTGCTTATTTTTTACCACCAAATATAAATGCTCCTAATCTTATACCTAAGTAACTGTTGGCAACATCAAATGTAGCTGCATTTCCATTAACATCAACTCCTTCAACAGAAGAGCTTGGAATGAAGTTGTAATCAATATTGATATTGAAGTGTCCCCAGTCAAAACCAATTCTAGGATAGAATCCAATTTTAGTTTCTGCGCCAGCACCAGCACCTGTAGAGCTAACGGATACTGAAGCAAGGCTAAAGGCACCAACACCAGCACCTACATATGGTCTAAAACCTTCAGAAGTTAAATAGTACTTACCGTTTAAAGTATAAGAGGCAGTTCCAGAAATACTAGCTTCCTCATTACCTACAACTCTTGCCATAGCAGCAGATTCCCATCTTAAACCTACAGCAATATCATCATTAATTCTATAAGCTGGTTCAACATCAAAAAGGATACCACCACCACCTTCAGGTACAGTATAGCCTAATCCTAAATATAATTGAAAAGACTTGTAATCCTGAGCATTTACTATGCTAACTGAAACAGCCATGATGGCTACTAATAATAGTTTTTTCATAAAAATTAAAAATTTAGTTTATATAGGCTGCAAATCTATAAGTGATTTTTACTTTTACAAAACGAATTGAAAATTGTTTTTTACTAATTTTATTTTGAATTAAATCTATAGTATAAAATATTTATTTATCAAAGTATTTTTGTAATATTTTTAAACCGTTAAATAATTATATTTAGTTAATAAGAAAATTATCTGCATCTAACTGAGCAGGAAATTTTTGTCTAAATTTCATTAATTCCTCAGCAGATAAACTAATTGTTTTTATTACTTCCCTGTCATCTGCAAAGTAAACAGCATTTCCTTTTGGATCGTATATGGCTGAATGCCCATTATGCGGGATTTCATTACCATCATTTCCTATTCTGTTTACGCCAATACTATAACTCACATTTTCAATTGCTCTTGCAGTTAGTAAGCTATCCCAGGCATTAACCCTTACGGCAGGCCAATTGGCTACAAATAAAATAATATCATAGGCCAATTCATTTTCATTATTTGATTTATTTCTACACCAAACTGGAAAGCGAAGATCATAACATACCAAAGGTTTAATTTTCCATCCTTTTAATTCAACGATCAATTCTTTTTCTCCAGGAGTATAATGTTCATCCTCATTCGCCATTCTAAATAGATGCCTTTTATCATAAACAGAATAGTCTCCATCAGGCTTCATCCAAATTAGCCTATTAAAGTAATCTCCATTATCATTTACAATAAATGATCCCGTTATTACAGCTTTCTTTTGACTGGCCATTTGCTTCATCCATTTGAAAGTATGCAAATTCATAGGTTCAGCCATTTTCTCAGCCTCCATGCTAAAGCCAGTATTGAACATTTCTGGCAATATTATCAGGTCAGTTTCTTCTTCGATTTCCCATAGCTTTTCTTCAAACATGGATAGATTAGCTTGCTTTTCTTGCCAGTATAATGGTGTCTGAATTAAAGTTACTTTTAAATCTTGCATAATATATCAGCTGCTTTTTGTAGGGTTTCTTCTCCTTTTGCGAAACAGAATCTTAATAAATGATGATCTTGATTTTCTGAATAAAATGCTGAAACTGGAATTGAAGCTAATCCTTTTTCTTTGATAAGATATTGAGCAAATTCCATATCAGGCATATCGGTAACTTCTGAAAAATCTAACAATTGGAAGTAGGTACCATAAGATGAAATCACTTTAAATTTTGAATCCTTTATAGCTTGTTGAAAGAAATTCCTTTTCTTTTCATACATACCACTAACTCCTAAGTAATTTTTTTCATCCTGAAGGTATTCTGCCATGGCATACTGGCTAGGCGTATGTACAGAAAAGCAATTATACTGATGAACTTTTCTAATTTCTTTCATGATTGCTTCAGGAGCTACCATATAACCAATTTTCCAACCCGTTGCGTGGAATGTTTTTCCAAATGATGATACAGCTATGCTTCTACTTGCTAAAAACTCATCTTTCAATACGCTTAAATGCGTTTCTTTATCGAATATGATATGTTCGTACACTTCATCACTTAATACTATAAGCTTTGGATTTCCTTCTAATATTTCCTTGAGTGTTGCAATATCATCATCTCGCAATATTGCCCCAGATGGATTATGAGGGAAGTTTATAATCAGCATTCTAGTTTTATCTGTTATGCTATTTTTTACTTTTTCCCAATCTGGTGTAAAGTTTTCAGGGTTTAGTGAAACAGGAATTGGTTTACCGCCTGCTAATTCAATTGCAGGAATATAGCAGTCATAAGCAGGTTCTAATACTATAACCTCATCACCTGAATGAACAGTTGCTAATATGCTTGAAAAAATAGCTTCTGTTGCACCAGCAGTAACTGTTATTTCGGTTTCTATATTTAAATCTACCCCACCCGTATTAGAAACTTTTTTTGCTATTGCTTCTCTTAATTTGGGTAATCCTGGCATAGGAGCATACTGATTATGGCCTATCTGCATATTCTGATACACAAGGTCAATTAATTTTTCAGATACTGGAAAGTCAGGGAATCCTTGTGATAAATTAATAGCATCAAAATCAATTGCCATTTTAGACATAACCGTGAAAATAGTAGTGCCTACTTTAGGGAGTTTAGATTGGATGTCGTTCATATATGTAATTTGTCTTTATAATTAACAATATAAAGTTTTACCGATTGTAAAGTCATTTTGTTGACTTTAAAAACAATTCAAAAAAAAAGGCTGACAAAAATGTCAGCCTCATTCGAAATCTTGTAAATTCTAATTAACCTTTGTTCTTGATATCTTGAACTTCAATTCTGATTTCTTGAGCTAGATTTTTTAACTCCTGCATTCCTTTTCTAACACGAGTACCAGCTGCCTGATTTTCTTTGTCATAGAATTTTTCAAAATCACTTTCTAGACTCATTACTAAGTCTCTTACTTGTTCGAATCTTTTCATTCTTATTTTAGTTTACGGTTGACTAAATAAATTAATTAATTGTAAGCAATATAGGTAAAAACATATAAAAACAACAATTAGAGCAACATTTTTGCAAAAAAATTACTCTTTAAACGCTTTTGCGAGCTCATTTTCTCTGTAATGACCCTCACTTAGCTTGCCTTTTATTGCTTCAAATGCTTTAATCGTACGATCTACATCTTCTAAACTATGAGATGCAGTAGGAATTAATCTTAATAAAATCGTGTCCTTAGGCACTACAGGGTATATTACAACTGAACAGAAAATTCCGAAGTTTTCTCTTAAATCATAGGCTAAAGCAGCAGCTTCACCCACTGTACCGTTCAACATTACGGGAGTTACTGGAGATTGTGTTGTACCTATGCTAAAGCCTTTGTCTTTCAATCCACTTTGAAGTGCATTAACAATTTTCCATAAGTTTTCTTTATGCTCTGGTTGGTCTCTTAATAATTCTAACCTTTTAAGAGCACCTTCCACCATTGGCATAGGTAATGACTTAGCGAAAATTTGAGAACGCATATTATAGCGTAAGAATTTGATGATATCAGGATCACCACCAACAAATGCACCGATAAGAGCCATTGACTTGGCGAAAGTACTGAAATATAAATCTATTTCATCCATCACGCCTTGTTGCTCACCAGTACCTGCACCAGTTTCACCCATAGTTCCGAATCCGTGTGCATCATCACACAATAAACGGAAGTTATATTTTTCTTTAAGAGCGATTACATCTTTTAAGTTACCCATCGCACCTGTCATACCGAAAACACCTTCGGTAATCACTAAAATACCACCTCCAGTTTCTTCTGTAAGTTTTGTTGCTCTTTGTAACTGTTTTTCTAAGCTTTCAATGTCGTTATGAGGATAAACAAATCTTTTCCCCATGTGTAAGCGAACACCATCCACAATACATGCATGACATTCCGCATCATATACAATGGCATCTTTTCTACCAACTACTGCGTCAATAATTGATAATACACCCTGATAACCATAGTTTAATAGCATTACTTCATCTTTTTTGATGAATTCTGCCAATTGTCTTTCTAATTCTTCGTGCTGAGATGTATTACCAGACATCATTCTAGCACCCATAGGATATGCCAATCCCCATTTCTCAGCAGACTCAGCATCAGCCTTTCTGATTTCGGGATGGTTACCTAAACCTAAATAGTTGTTTAAACTCCAGGTTAATACTTCTTTTCCTCTAAATTTCATATGAGGAGATAGTTCTCCTTCTAATTTAGGAAACATAAAATAACCTTCTTCTACGTTTGAATGCTTACCTAATGGTCCGCGATCCACCTTCAGTTTCTCAAATAAATCCACGTTTATCTATTTTATTATATCAATAACTATTCTAATCAAGCCCCAAAGGTAACAAAAAAGCTGCTACCTAAAAAATCCTATTTGTGCTTTAAAGGCTTATTTTTTAGTAAAAAAGACATAATTTACGTAGCATTGTACTTCAATTTTTATTTGATATAGAACTACAAATTGATATGCCAGATATTAAAAAAATCTTAGTTGCAAACAGAGGTGAAATTGCTTTGAGAGTAATGCGTTCAGCAAGAGAGCTAGGAATAAAAACAGTTGCTATATTTAGTGAGGCTGATAGAAATGCCTTGCATGTTCGTTATGCTGATGAAGCCGTTTGTGTTGGGCCTCCCGCCTCAGCAGATAGCTATTTAAGAATAGATAAAATAATTAAAACTTGTAAAGATTTACAGGTTGATGCAATTCACCCTGGATATGGGTTTTTGTCAGAAAATGCTGATTTCGCCAGAGAAGTAGAAAAAGAAGGTATAATATTCATTGGTCCATCTGCTGAGTCCATTGAAGTAATGGGGGATAAGCTTTCAGCAAAATCAGCGGTATTAAAAAGAGATGTTCCATTAGTACCTGGTTTAGATAAAGCCATTACGGATGTTGCGTTTGCTAAAAAGAAAGCAGATGAAATAGGTTATCCTATCTTGATTAAAGCAAGTGCTGGAGGTGGTGGTAAAGGAATGAGAATAGTGGAAGAACCAGCTGATTTCGAATCACAAATGGATAGAGCGGTAAGTGAGGCGAAAAATGCTTTCGGAAATGGAGCTGTTTTTATTGAGAAATTTGTGACTTCTCCACGGCATATAGAAATTCAAGTTTTAGGTGATCAGCATGGAAATGTGATTCATTTATTTGAAAGAGAATGTTCTATTCAAAGAAGACACCAAAAAGTGATTGAAGAGGCGCCTTCAAGCTGTTTAACTCCTGAAATTAGAGAGAAAATGGGACAAGCAGCTATTGATGTAGCTAAATCCTGTAATTATTATGGAGCTGGTACAGTAGAGTTTATAGTAGATGAGAAATTAAATTTTTACTTTCTTGAAATGAATACCAGACTACAGGTTGAACACCCTGTTTCTGAGCAAATTACAGGCGTAGATTTGGTAAAAGAACAAATTAGAATTGCAGAGGGGAAAGCGCTTTCTTACAAGCAAGAAGATTTATCAATAAAGGGGCATTCTGTTGAAGTAAGAGTTTACGCAGAAGATCCGCAAAATAACTTTTTACCTGATATAGGTAGGCTGAAAGTGTATAAAAGACCTCAAGGAACTGGTATAAGAGTAGATGACGGCTTTGAACAAGGAATGGAGATACCGATTCATTATGATCCTATGATTGCAAAATTGATAACCTATGCTGATAATCGTGAGGAAGCAATTAGTAGAATGATAAGAGCTATTGATGAATATGAAATAGTAGGGATCCAAACTACCTTGAGTTTTTGTAAATACGTATTACAACATGATGCTTTTACCAGCGGTGATTTTGATACTAAATTTATTGAGAAGCATTTTCAAGCAAGTGACCTGGATGAAAAGGTTACAGATATAGAAACTGAAATTGCTTCTGCTTTGGCTGTAAAATTATGGTCTGAAAGACAGAAAAAGCAAACAGCTCAAGAGGCGAATGGAGAAAAAGTATCATTGTGGAAAAAGAATAGATTATAAAAATGGCAGAAATCAAGCCTATTAAAGCTTGGCGCTATAATGATAAGCTGCAAAAGCAAATAGAAAATTTAACCAGCCCTTTGTTTGATGTAGTTTCACCCAAACAAAGGGAGGCTCTTTATAAAAACCCCTTAAATAGTATTCACCTTTCAGTTCCTTTAGGTGGTACTGAATCCGCTGATATGGCTGCCGAGCGACTATTGAAATGGAAAAAAGAAGGGGTTTTAGTTCAAGATCCTTTGCCAGGAATTTATGTCTATTATCAATATTTCACTTTACCGGGCTCATCTCGAGAAATGGTGAGGAAAGGATTCATAACTTTTATTAAAGCATACGATTGGGATGAAAAGATTATTCTTCGACATGAAAACACTATTCCTCAGTCAGTAAATGGTAGAATTGAAGTTTTAGATAAAACACAATTAAATGTAAGTGCAACTCATGGCTTGTATTCTGATCCTGATTTTGAATTGGAGGAATATATGGATGAGAGTATGAAATCACCCTTGGGAGAATTAGAAGATTATCAAGGGGTAAGAGAAGTAGTAAGCGTTATACATGACGCTAAAGTCATCAAAAAGTTTATTGATAAAATTGCGCCTCAGCAAATTATCTTAGCTGATGGTCATCATCGTTATGAGGGCTCTTTGCTTTATCGGAAAAAGATGATGGAGCAAAATCCTAATCATACAGGGCAAGAAGGTTATAATTATCATATGATGTATTTAACCAATGCCAATTCAGATGATCTTAGGATTTTACCTACTCATAGATTGATTAAGAATATTCCTGATTTTTCAGAGTCTGAAATATTAGAGAAGATTAAAGATGATTTTTTTATAAAAGAAGTTGAAAATCCAGAGGATATTCATGAAATCATATTAGGAAAACAATGGGCTTTTGGTTTGTTGTTTAAGGATAATAATTACAAAATTAGACTTAAGCCTGAGAAAATTAATGAACTGAAATGGAATTTTCCAGATGAAGTAAAAAGCTTAGATTTAACTGTTTTACATTATTTCTTTGTTGAAAAGGTTTTAGGAATTAAGGGGGAAGAACAGAGGAGTTCGGAGAATATTGAGTTTGAAAGAAACTTTACAGCTTGCACTCGAAAGTTATTCAGTAATGAGGTGCAATGCGCCTTGATTACCAAGGAAATAAGCATGGAACAAGTTTATAATGTTTGTAATACTGGATTTACCATGCCTCAAAAATCAACTTATTTTTACCCTAAAACAATTTGTGGATTTTTATTTGGATCAATACAGGAAGATGAATTTGAATTACCCACTTATTTTAGGCTCTAAATCGCCCAGAAGAAAAGAAATTTTAGAAAGAGCTGGATTTCATTTTATTACTGAAGCTAAAGATACAGAAGAGAGCTTCCCTACTGATATGCCACATAATGAGGTAGCTGCATTTTTAGCGGAAAAAAAGGCTAAAGCCTTTTCAAATAATGATGCCTATTACGACAAAATCATTTTAACAGCAGATACTACTGTTTTAATTAATAATGAGCTTCTTGAAAAACCTGCGAATCAGGAAGAAGCATTTGAAATGCTATCGAAGCTAAGTGGAAATGTACACCAGGTTGTTTCAGGTTTTTCTATTTTATTTAATGATGAAATTCAAAAGTATTCTGATGAGACTTTAGTCTATTTTAGGGCGGTTGAGGAAGATGTAATCTGGGATTATATTAAAACCCATAAGCCATTTGATAAAGCAGGAGCTTATGGAATACAAGAAGGACTTGGCTTAACCCATATTGAAAAATTGGAAGGTTCATACTTTACTGTAATGGGATTGCCCATCCACAAAGTTTATCAGGCGCTATATAAATTCAGTGCCTTTCATAAAAAATAAATGGCCTTTTTAGCATTAGGTTCTTTTCTCTCAGGAAATAATATGAAAGCAGTTTGGCAGTATTTTAAAGATTTCCATAAAGAGGTAATACATCCTCCAATGATGTATTTATTAATATCTTTATTCATTGCCATCCTCACAGCAATGAATTATCTTCTACTTGATATTCGTTTTGAGAAATGGATGTATCAATTAAAACCCATTGAATGGACTTATTTGGCCCATTTTGTACTCTTTGGGTTCATTTATTTTGGAATTATTTACATTTGCTACCGATATAAGACTATCCCAAATTTATTTAAGAATAAGGCCTTTATGGTAAAGAGCCTAATTATGCTTTTAATCTTAACCTTAGATGTTTGCTTTCATTATCATACATTCTTAATAAGAAACCTATTTGAGTTTCAGGATCGATTCTTTATGTATAAAGTGAGCAATCAAATAACTAGCCTTTTCATAATACTTTTGCCCTTATTCTTTTATTATAGAAAATATGAAAAGGATAATACTAATTTTTATGGTTTAAATACTTCTGTTAAAAAGATAGGACAGTATATGCCCTTAATTTTAATCATGATACCTTTAATAGGTATTGCATCCTTTGAAGAAAATATTAGAGATTTTTATCCGCAGTTTTCATCTAAATTAGAATTCATGAACTGGTCTGTAGAGTTAAGGGCAATTGTTTTTGAATTTTTTTATGCTTTTGATTTTCTGACCACTGAATTTCTTTTTCGAGGGTTCATGGTTTTAGGTTTTGTGGCTTTCTTAGGCCCTAGAGCTGTTTTACCAATGGTAGGTTTATATGTTGCTTTACATTTTGGAAAACCAGCTGGTGAAACAATCGGATCATTTTTTGGAGGGTATATACTTGGAGTTTTAACCTATCAAAGTAAAAATATTTGGGGAGGAATTGTAGTTCATATTGGTATTGCCTTACTTATGGAATTAGCTGCTTGGATGCAAAATACATTCAATTAAAAATAAATGGCACGAAACTGTTCTTCGTACCATTTTTTTAATATCAATTTAATTTATAGATTAATTACTCTTTTTAGTGCATACTCGGGATCTATTTATGGTTAAAATGATCCCATCCTTGAGCTTTAAGCGGGATTGGGTTTCCTTTTGCAGTTATAAGATTCAATCCATTTGATTTTTCATTTACATAACCAATGAAATGAATATCAGGATGGTTTTTTACTTTCTCGAATTCATCTTGAGATATTGTAAAAAGTAATTCATAATCCTCACCACCATTTAATATAGCTGTATTAGGGTCAAGTTTAAATTCTATAGCTGTTTCTTGCGTATTAGTTGCATACGGTAATTTATCCTCGTGAATGTTGATTCCAATATTCGATTGTTTTGCAATGTGATGTAATTCAGAAGCAAGTCCATCTGATACATCAATCATAGAAGTAGGAACTAGTTTTAAGTCTAATAATTCATGAACTAAATCCAAGCGAGCCTCAGGTTTTAATTGTCTCCCTACTATATATTGATATTTGTCTAATTGAGGCTGCATATCAGGGTTTTCAAGGTAGACTTGTTTCTCTCTTTCTAGTACTTGTAAACCCATGTAAGCTCCACCTAAATCACCTGTTACACAAACTATGTCATTTACTTTTGCTCCAGAGCGATAAGCTATTTTATCTTTGTCTACTTTTCCAATTGCAGTTACAGAAATGACTAATCCTGCAGGTGAAGTCGTAGTGTCACCACCTACTAAATCAACTTTATATGCATCACAGGCAGCTTTTACTCCTTCATAAAAGGCATCTACTGCTTCTACTGAAAACCGATTACTTAAGGCCAAGCTCACTGTAATTTGTTCAGCTATTCCATTCATAGCTGCTATATCAGATACATTCACAGCTACAGATTTAAAACCAAGATGATGAAGTGGAAAATAGGAGAGGTCAAAATGAACCCCTTCAACAAGCATATCAGTTGAAACCAACTGAAAATATTCCCCAGCATCAATTACAGCAGCATCATCTCCAATGGCATATTGCGTGGAACTATTTTGCTTGCTAAATTTGTTTGCAATTTGATCAATCAGGCCGAATTCACCCAACTTGTTGATTTCTGTTCTTTTTTGATCACTCATATTTTTCTGTTTGAGGTTCTCTTGAAATTATATATTTTTGATTATGAAATTTATACTATTTAGAATGTTCGTATTTTTATTGATAGGCACTTTTATTTTATCGGCCTGTCAGAGAAGCTCCTTTCAAACAAGAGAAGGTAAAAAGAAGCTCAAATACTATAATTCTATTCAGCATCAGTAATTAACTTTTTATTTCTTGGCAAAGTTCTACCAAAACACCATTCGTAGTTTTAGGGTGTAGAAAGCATACCATTTTATTGTCAGCACCTTTTTTTGGAGCTTTATTAATTAGCTGAAAACCTTCTGATTCTAATCTTTTCATTTCAGCTTCTATGTCTTCTACTTCGTAGGCAATGTGATGAATGCCTTCACCTTTTTTTGCAATAAATTTAGCTATCGCACTATCTTCATTTTCAGCTTCTAAAAGCTCAATTTTGGTTTCTCCCATTTTAAAAAAAGAAGTTGATACTCCTTCACTTTCTACTTTTTCAAGCTTATAGGGCTCTCTATTAAATAGTTTACCGAAAAGGGAATTAGCACTTTCCATATTCTTAACTGCAATACCTATATGTTCAACTTTTAACATGCTGTTTATTTTTATGGGACTAAATCGTTAACTTTGTATTTGTTAATGCAAAAATGCAGAAACTTTTCCATGGATAAAAAAGTTGGGATACTCAAGATCATTTTTTAACTTCATTTAAGAAACAAAAAGATGGAAACATCAGCAGACATACACGTAGAAAGTGCACGAGTTCAAAAAGAGATAAAAAGTTATCTTGGATTGAATAGTAGTGAGTTAGTTTTTGAGTTTAGTAATCTTGAAGGAAAAGTAAAGCTGGATTTAATCACTATTAATCCAAGGCATAATCAATCATTTTTATTTCATTCTGAAATGGGATATGATAAGCTTGATGCTTTAAAGAAAATGATGGATTATGTCAAAAACTATAGAGATCATGAGAGCTCTTATACTATACAGTGGATGACTAAAGATGACAAACAATTGCATACCTCTTATTTTAGAGCGAGCAATATTTTAGATAGTTTAGATAAACTTTACTACGGAAGAGATCGTAATACCATTACTGTTTTTAGTGTTGTGCTAAACCCAGTATCATAATAAAATATATTTTTAATCATGATTATTGTTACAGATAAAGCGAAAGATAGATTAGGCGAGTTAAAGAACGAAGAAGGTCATAGTGAAAAAAGCAATGTAAGAGTTTCTGTAAAAGGAGGGGGTTGCTCTGGCTTAATGTATGATTTAAGCTTCGATGAGGAAATCAAAGAAGGCGATGAAGTGTTCGAAGATAAAGGAGTGAAGCTTTTAGTAGATAAGAAAAGCATGCTTTATTTATTAGGAACGACCTTAGATTTTTCAGATGGCTTGAATGGAAAAGGATTCCAATTTATAAATCCTAATGCAACCAGAACTTGTGGTTGTGGTGAAAGTTTTTCAATTTAAAAGGTCTATATAACGTTTGAAATAACGTTTAAGAACATAGTTAAGCCCTTGACAGTCATCTGTCAAGGGCTTTTTGTTTTAGATTAAATTAGGAATTTTATTTATAAACTTCTGTAGATAGTTTGAATGGGTTAATGATTTACGATACAATATATTGCTTAAATGTTTTTAAGTAAAATAAAATATAGGTATATTAGGTATGGTGTATTTGAAAATATTTTAATATTAAATAAAAGTAATATTTTATTGTAATTGTATTTTTTCTCATTTAAATTTGAAACAAATGAAATCAATCAATAGACATAGGCGCTGTAATAGACCAATCCCAGTCCAAGCTCGTAAATCATTGACCCTAATGAATTTACAGCCTATTTTTGACTGCTAGTCAATTCATTTTCACACTTATTTTATTTTTATTTTTCACTTAAATTAATTTCTATGAGACAATTTTTACTCATGGTAATGGCTATTTTATTTATTAGTCATTATTCCTTAGCACAGGATGTTACCATTAATGGTACTGTTACTGATGCTGAAACTGGCGAACCACTTCCGGGTGTAAATGTGGTGATTAAAGGTACTACTGATGGTGTAAGTACCGATTTGCAGGGCTCCTATAAAATATCAGCTGGCCCTGATGCTGTTCTAGTTTTTTCCTTTATTGGTATGGAATCGAAAGAGGTTTCTGTTAATGGCCGATCAAGGATTGATGTAAAATTAGGATATGATGTTTCTCAACTATCAGAAGTAGTGGTAGTAGGATATGGTTCTCAAATAAAAGAGGATTTGACCGGTAACATTGCTAATGTATCTGGAGAAGATATTGAAAATATTGCAGTTCCAAGTTTCGAGCAAGCAATTCAAGGTAGAACGGCAGGAGTTCAAATAACTTCACAAAATGGTAAAGTTGGAGGAGGAATTAATATCCGAGTAAGAGGGTCGTCCTCAATAACGGCTAGTAATGAACCTTTATATGTGATTGATGGTGTACCTATGACTTCAGCAAGTCAATCAGCTACTAATGCAACTACTAATCCATTATCTGATTTAAATTTTAATGATATTGAGTCTATAGATATATTAAAAGATGCATCTGCATCAGCCATTTATGGTTCCAGAGGCTCTAATGGTGTAGTTTTGATAACAACTAAATCAGGTAAATCAGGAAAAACAAGAATATCGTTTGATTCGCAATATGGTTTTAGCGAACCTACAAGAAAAAGAGAGTTTCTTAATGCCGGTCAATATGTAGAGCTATTTAGAGAAGCAGCTTACAATAATGATTTAGCAGATGGATTCGATCCCATCAATAATCCTGCTGATTATCCAGGTTCTTGGTTAGAATATATGGAAGGTAGTATGGACTACTTATCAGGCTATAGGGACTGGAGACAGGAAACTGCAAATGATCCTAATTGGACGGGTACCGATTGGCAAGAAGAGGCATTCCAAGATGCTCAATTTCAAAATCATAACTTATCAGCTTCAGGTGGCGATGAAAAAACTCAGTTTTATGCAAGTGGTTCCATTACGGATCAGGATGGTATCTTAATTGGGAATT
This sequence comes from Marivirga arenosa, assembly GCF_030503875.2. NCBI lineage: Bacteria > Pseudomonadati > Bacteroidota > Cytophagia > Cytophagales > Marivirgaceae > Marivirga > Marivirga arenosa. The sequence continues at coordinate 1,043,737 of NZ_CP129968.2, forward strand.
CATTCCAAAGAATTTCAGGAAGATTGAATTTAGATCATACTATAAATGATAAGCTTAAAGTAGGTTTAAATGTAGGGATCACAAAAAGTGTAAATAATAGAGTTACGGATGATAATCTATTCTCAACACCAATTCAATTAGTTGCACAAACACCATTGACTCCGGTTAGAGATTTAGACGGGGAATTGTATGATGATGCGTTGAATCCATCAATGTTTTATTATCCGGCCACTGTTGAGTTAGAGAATTCTACTTTTGAAACCTCAGTTTATAGAAATATAGGGAATACTAATTTAGAGTATAAAATTACTGATAATCTCACTTTAGTAGGAGAATATGGCTTTGACTTAATGACCCAGTTTGAGGATAGATATCAAAATTCAAAAACACAAACGGGTCGACCTGCAGATGTAAATGGTGTGGGTCAAGATAGATGGGTGAGAATTTTCAATAATACTTCTAAAGCCTATTTTAGATGGGATAAAGTGTTTAATGATACTCACACATTCAATGTAGTTGGAGGTACTGAATATCAAAAATCAACTAGAGACCAAACTAGCGTAACAGCTCAAGGCTTTCCTTTAGATGAACTAACAAAAGTTGAATCCGCTGCGGAGGCAACAGCTTGGTCAGGTACATTAAATGAGTTCTCTTTCTTATCTTATTTTGCTAGAGTTAACTATAAGTTCTCAAATAAATACTTACTTACTGTAAGTGGAAGAGCTGATGCTTCTTCTAGATTTGGAGAAAATAACCGTTTTGGTTTCTTCCCTGCTTCATCATTAGGATGGGTGATTTCAGAAGAAGATTTTATTTCTGATGCAGGAGCAATAAGCTTTTTGAAATTAAGAGCAAGTTATGGTTTAACAGGTAATGCTGGAATCGGAAATTATGAGCACTTTGGCTTATATACAGGTGTGAATTACGGAGGAAATGCAGCCTTAGCCCCATTTCAAATTCCTAATCCAGATTTAGAGTGGGAAAAAACAGCTCAGGTTGATGTAGGGATTGATTTTGGATTTTTCAATGATCGACTAACTGGTGAAATTGATTATTACAAGAAAAATACTACTGACTTGCTTTTGAATGTTCCTGTTCCGAGTACCTCAGGTTTTAGATCACAAACTCAAAATATTGGTTCATTAGAAAATGAAGGGTTAGAATTTGTCTTGAATTATAATCTAATCACTCAAAGTGATTTTACTTGGTCAAGTTCAATTAACATTTCTAGAAACCAAAACAGAATTACAAAATTAGCTGATGATCAAGAGTTTATTGAGAGCGGAAGTTCTAGATATTTGAATTCTATAAGATTGGGTGAAGCTATAGGTGTTCATTTTGGAGCTGAATTTGCAGGTGCTGATCCAGCAAATGGTGATGCAATCTGGTATTTGAATCGAGAACCCACTGAGTCAGAACTAAATGGAGGTAGTGTATTTCAGGTGAACCATTTGGGTGATGCTTATGTAACTAATGATTTCAGTCTAGCCGAAAGAAAAGTTTTAGGTAATCCTAATCCTGATTTTATCTTCGGATGGAATAACAGCTTTACATTTAAGAATTTTGACCTGAACATCTTGATGCAAGGGCAGTATGGGAATAAAATATTTTTAGGTGGTGGAACATTCACATCTGCAAATGCAAGATTTGAAGATAACCAAACTGCAGATCAACTTGACAGATGGCAGGAAGTAGGGGATATCACTGATGTTCCTCAAGCTAGATTGTATGCGAACAATGGGGCTCAACCTTCAAGTAGATACTTATCTGATGGTTCTTTTGTAAGGCTTAAGACTTTAACGTTTGGATATAACTTTCCAAAAGGCTTCTTAGGAAATGATTTTATAGAAAATTTAAGAATTTACTTTTCTGGACAGAATTTATTGACATTCACAAATTATGATGGATGGGATCCTGAAGTAAATACTGATTATCTAGCAAGTAACATTTTCTTAGGAAATGATTTCTATTCAGCACCACAAGCTAGAACTTATACATTTGGTGTGAAACTAGGATTTTAAAAATAACTGACATGAAAAAATTTAATATATATATATTTATTGCTCTGTTTTTGGTAGGTGTATCATGTGAAGACAGACTTGATTTACTACCTCCGCAGGATGTTGATAATAGCGTAGCATTAAGTACTGACGCTAACGTAAAGGCAGTACTCTTAGGCGCATACGATGCGTTAAGTAATGGTGATTTGTTTGGTGGTAATACACTAAGAAATTCTGAATTGTTAGGCGCTGACGGAGAAATTGTTTTCTCTGGTACTTTTGGTGATCCAGCCGATATTTGGAGAAAGCAAATTACAAATATTAATAGTGATGTAACGGAGACTTGGATTGAAGGATATGAGGTAATTAATATCTGTAATAATGTTTTGAGCGCGCTTGACGTTGTAGATGAGGCAGATAGAGCTTTAGTAGAAGGAGAAGCTAAATTCATTAGAGGATTAATGTATTTCGAATTAGTGAAATTCTTCGGGACGCCTTACTCTGCCGGAGGAGCTAACTCTTCATTAGCTATTCCGATTGCTGATACTCCAAATTCAACGGAAGAATATGAAAAGTCTACCGTTGAGGAGGTTTATCAGTTAGTAATATCCGACTTAACATTTGCCGAAAATAACTTACCTTCTGATAACGGTACATTTGCCAATAGAGTAGCAGCAGCGGCTGTATTGTCACGAGTATTTCTTCAGCAGGAAAATTTTGCTGGGGCAAGAGATGCAGCAAATAGAGGATTAAATTATGCTACTGGTGTTTACAGTTTAGTAGGAAACTTAGCTGGGGTATATAATAATACCAATAATACATCAGAAGATGTATTTGCGATTCAAGTAAATACTCAGGATGGTGTAAATAATATGCAATTGTTTTTTGCTTCACCTACTTTAGGAGGAAGAGGTGATATTGAAATCCAGCCATCACATTTTGATATTTATGAAGCTAATGATGAAAGAGCAAATTTATTTTACAATGATGAAGCTACCGGTGATATTAGAACTGCAAAATGGACTAACCAATTCGGAAACGTAGTATTAGTTAGATTAGCAGAATTATATTTAACCCGAGCAGAAGGTAATGTAAGATTAGGTCAATCTGTTGGTGATAGTCCAGCTAATGATTTAAACCTTTTACGACAAAGAGCTGGTTTGGCGGATCTTGTAAATCCAACATTAGCTGATGTTTTAGCTGAACGAAATGCTGAATTAGCTTTTGAGGGTCATAAGATTCATGATATAAAAAGGTTACAATTATCAACTGATGGGTTATCTTATGATTCTGATCAATTGATTTTTCCAGTTCCACAAAGGGAAGAAGGAGTGAATCCTAATCTTTAAATAATTATTTTTAATTCTAGAAAAGAGATGGCTTTTAGTCCTCTCTTTTTTTTTGCTTTACTTTTCCATATTTTCGAAAGAAAAATAATATGGATACTATCAACCCCAACTTTACAGGAATACGAACTAAAAGGCTTGAAAAGGTGATTGCGAATTATGAAAAACTTCTATCTGAATTGGATAACAGAGAACTGCCTGATGATATTTTAAATACAATTGATAAAGAAATTATTAGAATAAATTCTGAGCATAATAATGAAGCAAAACTTTATCATCTTGTTAATGGCTCTTATTATCGGATTTTAAAATTAGTAAGAAAGAGTATGGGTCTGGTGACTAAAAATCATTATTTGGCGATTTGGATGGGGATAGGAATGGCTGCTTTTGGAATTCCATTCGGTGTTATGATGGGGTTAATTTTGGATAATATGGCTTTTATGGGTTCTGGTATTGGGATTGGACTAGCAATTGGCTTACCTATTGGCGCTGGAATGGATAAAAAAGCTAAAGAAGAAGGAAGGCAATTGGATATCTCAATGTAGAAATTCTTTGATTGTAGTTTTTTATTTTCACCAAGTTCTCATATTTGCAATATGATTAAAGATAATGCTGCTCCTATAGGTATTTTTGATTCTGGTATCGGTGGATTAACCGTAGCACACAAGGTGAAAGAGTTGATGCCAAATGAGAATATCGTTTATTTCGGAGATATTGCTCACCTTCCTTATGGTGATAAGTCAGCAGCTGCAATTCAAGCCTACAGTATAAAAGTAACGGATGTTCTGCTACAGCAAGGCTGTAAGCTGATATTAATTGCATGTAATTCTGCGTCATCCGCAGCCTTTGAATTAGTTAGAGAATATGTGGGTTCAAAAGCAAAGGTATTTAATGTCATTGATCCTGTTGTAGAATATGTGGCCCAGCACTATAATCATAAAAAAGTAGGACTTATTGGAACCAAGCAGACCATAAATTCCAATGCATACGAATCAAAGCTTAAACAACTTAATCCTGAAATTGAATTACATAGTTTAGCAACTCCATTGCTAGTTCCTATGATTGAAGAAGGTTTTTTTGAAAACAGAATTAGCCATGATATAATAGAAGAATATCTTCATAATGATCATTTAATGGGTATTGAAGCCTTGATTCTAGGTTGTACGCATTATCCATTAATTAAAAATGAGATTAACGACTTTTATGAGGGTAAGGTAGATATCCTTGATTCTGCTTCTATAGTGGCTAAAAGACTTCAGCAATTTTTAAAAAATCATGACCTTTTGTCGGATATAAAATTGAATAAAGATAGATTTTTGGTTTCTGATATAACCGCTTCTTTTGAAGCATCAGCAAAAATATTTTTTCACGATGATGTTAAGTTAGAGAAGTTCCCTATCTGGGATTAAGAGGGATTTTTATAGTAAATTGTGATCCTTCGTTAACTTTTGAGCTAACTGAAATTTCGCCTTCTAAAAATGAAATAGCTTTATGTGCTAAAAATAAGCCTAAGCCAGAACCCGGGCTTTTATTACTGATTTTAAAATAAGCTTTAAATATATCATTAAAATATTTTTCATCTATTCCAAAACCATTGTCTTTTACGTGAATATAGAAGAAGTGATTTCCCCTATCTGTTGAAATCTCTATTTTATTAGTCCCTTCATTTTTGTATGTCATGGAGTTTTCAATGATATTGTCTAAAGCGATTCGCAAAAGCGAATTATTAGCTAAAACTGAATTTGCTTTAGGATTAATATCGATAGAAATTTGGGAATTATGTTCTTTAATTTCCAATGCCATATCATCAATACACTCTCGAATTAGTTCTTCAATATCTACTTTAGAAATATCATGAGTAGTATTTAACTCATAAGCCATTTGCAATTTGAATAACATTTTGTCCATGCCCATGGCCGTAACATTTACACTATGAAACAATTTCTTGAGCTGAAAATTGTCTTCAGTTAGCTGAGCAATATTGTTTAAGCCTAATAAAGTTCTGATGGGTCTTCTTATATCGTGTGAGGCTCTGTAAAGATAGGTGTCTAATTCTTTATTAATTTCTAAAAGTCTTGCAGTTCTTTCCGAAACTTTAGCTTCTAATAATTCATTTAGCCTGTCTATTTTTCTATTCTTGAACCGAAGCCTAAACACATACCATAAAACTACCAAAAGAGCAATTGCTATAATGATTAAGAAAGCAGTTCTTAATTTTAAATGAGAGGCTTGCAATTCATTAGTTTGTTGGAGTAATTCCAATTTGCTGATCTCTTTGTCCAGAAGATATTTTTCTTGCATTCCACTAATGTCATTTTGAATTGCAATAGAATCTCTTTTCAAGTCAACTTTTTCAAACTCCTTATAAAAATCTAATGCTTTTTTGTAGTCTCCTTTATTTTCAGCTAATGCAGCCGCTATTAAAAAGTAATCAGTCATTGCTACTGGGTTTGAGAAGTTGTATTCACTGTGAATTTGTTCAATTTCTCTAAAAATGGAATCCATTTTTTCAATCTTAGCTTGCGCTTGATAAACTCTTGCTAAATAAATTCCAGCATTAAAAGCACTTCCGTAAACTTCATTTTTCATGCTGTTGGTATAGTCCTCAATTAATAGAGGAAGAGCTTCATCTAACATTCCTAAATCAAAGTAGCTTACTGCTTTATTTCCTTTTGCTATGGAAACAAAAACTGTGTCTTTAAGCATGCGCGACATTTTAATTGATTCATTAAAATTATCAATGGCTTTTTTATGATTTGATAATCTTCTGTTATTCAACCCTTTATAGTCAATTATTGATCTTAGTAAAATACTGTCTCTTCTGTTTCTTGGAGGGTTTTCTTGAAATATCTGATGAGCCAGTTCGGCATAATTTAATCCTTGATTATAATTTTGTCCCTCGGTATTGATTCTTGATATGGATCTATAGATAGTCACTAAAGGATAAAATTCATTATTTGATTCATATCTATGAGAGGCTTTTAAATAGTTCTCTAAAGCAGATACTAGTTCATCCTGATGGTGGTATATTTTGCCTAAAGTCTGGAAAAGAAAAGCTTGAAATATTTCGCTTTTTTTTACTTTAGGAATAAGTGTTTTTAGTAAATTAATTGCTTTCTGATTTAAATCAGAATTTTCTAAATAAACCAGAAGTCTGATTACATCTTTAATTTCTTGTTCTGAAATTTCTGAATCACTTGGTATTCCATTCAAAAATTCATCAACTTTTAGATCTTCCGATATGTATTCATTGTCAATCTCCGATCTGTAATTATGGTAAATTTGCTCTATTTGCTCGTAATTGTTTTGAGCAAAACTTGGTGTAATAGCTAAAAAATTGGAGCTTAAAAAAAATATGATAAGGTTTAGCTTTTTCAAATCAGGTAAAATTGTAATTGTTTATTGATAGCTTTTTATTCCCTATTAAACATCAAAACTAAATATTTCTTTTTTGAAAATGGCATTTATTACAATTTTCTGTCGGTAAAAAAGTACCGATACATCGAATATATTACTTGTATTATTTTTAGATAATAGCTAATTGAAGAAAAAAAATTGAACATCAATTATAATAAAGTTAACTTTGTGTTTTAACGCAACAATCATGAGCGATATCATCAAACACGAATGCGGAATTGCATTAATCCGTTTAAGAAAACCTCTACAATATTACATTGATAAATATGGGCCACTTTATGCTATGAACAAGCTTTACCTATTAATGGAAAAGCAGCATAATAGAGGACAAGATGGTGCCGGTGTCGGAAACGTAAAATTAAATGTAGAGCCAGGGCATCGATATATCAGTAGATATCGTTCAGTGGAAAATCAGCCAATTACACAGATTTTCAAGAAAATTTCTAAAAAATATAAGAAAGCCAAAAAGGAAGGGGGTGAATTATTTAGCCAAGAAAAATGGTTAAAAGAAAATTGTGCTTTTACCGGTGAAGTTTGGTTAGGACATTTAAGGTATGGTACCCATGGTAAAAATTCTATTGAAAATTGCCATCCCATGTTGCGCCAAAATAACTGGAAAAATAGAAGTTTGATGGTAGCGGGTAACTTCAATATGACGAATGTTGAAGAACTATTCGATATATTAACAGAACTAGGGCAGCATCCAAAAGAAAAGGTGGATACTGTAACGGTTATGGAGAAGATCGGGCATTTTCTTGATGAGGAAAACCAAAGAATTTTTGAACTTCATAAAGATGAATATACAAACGCTGAGATTACTCAAATAATTGAAGAGAAGCTTGATTTATTACAAGTGTTGCAGCGAGCTTGTCGTGACTTTGATGGGGGATATGCCATGGCAGGAATTACAGGAGCGGGCCATGCTTTTGTTGCAAGAGATCCATCAGGTATTAGACCCGCACACTTCTATGCTGATGATGAAGTAGTAGTTGTGGCTTCAGAAAAAGCGGCCATTAAAACAGCTTTTAATGTTAATTATGAAGACATTCAGGAAATAAAGCCAGCTCATGCTTTAATCATCAATACAAATGGTGATTATAAAATGGATCAATATATTGAGCCATTAGAACGTAAGTCATGTAGCTTTGAAAGAATTTATTTTTCAAGAGGGTCTGATCCTGACATCTATTCTGAAAGAAAAATGCTAGGGAAGCTATTAGTACCTAAAATTTTAGATGCTATTGATTACGATTTAGAAAACACTGTTTTCTCATACATCCCTAATACGGCCGAAACATCATTTTTAGGAATGATGGAGGGAATGGAGCAACACCTTGCACAAAGGCAATTAGATGCACTGAAAAATAATAAAGATGATGATAAGCTGCTTAAGAAATTACTTTCTTTTAGGCCACGTGTTGAGAAGTTAGTAATTAAGGATGCTAAGCTCAGAACTTTTATTACGGATGATGAGCATAGAGATGACTTGGTAGCTCATGTTTATGATACTACTTATGAAGTGATTAAGAAAAAGGTTGATACTATCGTAGTAATAGACGATTCTATTGTTCGTGGAACTACTTTAGAGAAAAGTATCTTAAGAATGCTAGATCGCCTTGAGCCTAAAAAGATAATTATTGTTTCATCAGCTCCGCAGATCCGTTTCCCTGATTGCTATGGTATTGACATGAGTAAAATGAAAGATTTCATTGCATTCAGAGCAGTATTGGCATTATTGAAAGAGACAAAACAAGAAAATATACTAGAGGAGGCTTATCAGAAATGCTTGCATGGTGATAATTCTGAAAACTACGTAAAAGCAGTTTTTGAGCCATTCTCATATGAGCAAATTTCGAATAAGATTGCTGAATTAGTCAAAGTTGAGACCATTGAAGCAGAGGTTGAAGTGATTTATCAAACGGTGGAAAATTTACACAAAGCGAGTCCAGATCATTTGGGAGACTGGTATTTCACGGGAGATTTCCCAACTAAAGGGGGTAATCGTGTTGTGAATAAAGCTTTTGTAAACTTCATGGAAGGTAAAGAAGTACGAGCTTATTAATGAATAAATAAAAAGTTAAAGTTATTTAAAGGTGCATCACTCAATAAGGTGATGCATTTTTTTATTTCATTCAAGCCCCAATTTTTCTCTGTATATACTATCTTTTACTGAATTTCTATTCCAATAATCAAGCATTATTCTTTCATTTAAAGTAGCTTCAGTTGTCATCATTTCTCCATTTTCAGGGTATGTTTCCTTCCAGCTTTGAATTTTGTAGGGGTGATTTGCCTCAAATTGAATTTTAAGGTTTTTTTCTAAATCAGGAATATTTAATTCTAGTATTTTTAAGCTATTATGATTAATGATATCAATGCTTGCCGAATAAGGGATTGCTTCTTTGTGTTTTAGTCTTAGATATTGCGTAGAAGGTAAAATCTTAATTTCTCCCGATGGAAGTTTTTCGGGGTTTAATCTTATTAAAGTCCATAGCTCATCTTCCAACCATACTTTTTCTAGTTCTGTTTCGATATCTCCTTCACTCTCAAAATAAGACCTGCTGAGTAAATTATAATATTTATCTTCATTATTGAGTTGCGTAAAAACATGACCACACCATTCCTGAATAGAGGTGGTGATTTTACGTGCATGTAAGTCGTATTGAGGATAAACGGGACTGAAAACTGAGGTCATAATGGAATAGGGATAGATACCCGTTTTGAATTTTTTTGTAAAGTTTAACTTCATCACTTTTTCTGTATCATCTCCAGCCGCTTTTGGATTATCCAATTTCACTTGTTTAGATTTTGAAAAATCTTCAGTAACATAAACCAAAACTGCATGCCCCTTTCTTTGCTGGCCATATCTCACTTGTGTCAGCTCATAGGAGGTTAATTCCGCCTCACCCTGATACCAATAGTCTCCAAAATTTTGATTAAGGGTAAAGTTTATTTTCTCTTTTGATGTGGTGGATTCAGTATTTTGATTGCAGGCTTGAAATAAAATAAAGAGAGGAAGTATTATAATTAACTTTTTCATAATGTTTTATTTCTATGGTATGGTTCAACGGTCTAATGGCTTAGATGTTAATGCTGTAAAGTTTTTAGCACATTAAAACGGCTGAATAATTCTTCTTTATACCAATTTTCATTTTTTACTTTTTTAATAATTTCTTTGTGGATGTCAGCATAAGCATAAGCCTTCATAGCGTCTTCATTTTCCCAAATACTAAAAGTAGCTTGTTCAATAAGTGGCCATTCTCCTATTCCTTTTGTGTAAATTAAGCCTTTAGCTTGCTCTATAGCCTGACTTGCTTTTGGAACAAATTTCCAAAATCTTGGAAGCTTATTTAAGTTAATTCTTGCTCTAGTAATAACGGCAATTTTGTCATTTCTGTAATTGTTTTTTGAGGGAAATGGATTTTCTCCATACCAGCTACCATGAGCTCCTATCGATTCTAAATAGTGAGTCTGAATACCGTTAGACTTAGATTTAAGTTCTTTATATAAAGAAGACTCCTCAAAAAAATAATTCAATGATTTCTCATCTTTCCAATTCATTAATAGCGCATAAGTGGAAAAATCTGGCCATAGACTAAAGCCAAATCCGCTACCGGTGCCTAAAAGTTTCGAAAACTCACATCCTGGAATTCCTTTTAATAGGGGTGGGAGCAATTGCATTTGTTTGAAAGCCCAATATTTATTTTGGGAATATTGAATTAAAGATAAGGTTACCATATGCTAAATTATACAAAGAATAACTTTAACATAAGGATAGGGTTTTAAATCTTAGATTAAAAATTTTAATGTCAAAATAGATTTGATCGATAATTGATGTGAACTAGTGAACATAGTAAATACTTAACAATAACGCCCCATTATAAGGTATTAATAATATTAGAATAGTTTTAAAGAAAAACCAGCCTTAAATAAGATTGGTTTGTGATTTAGTAGTAGGAGCAGGACTCGAACCTGCGTCCGCTAGCCAGCGGATAAGAGCCTAACGAGCTATTTTATATTAAAAAGGACATAAAAAAACCAGCCTTAAAATAAGACTGGTTTGATTTCTAGTAGCGGGAGCAGGACTCGAACCTGCGTCCGCTAGCCAGCGGATAAGAGCCCAATGAGCTATTTTATATTAAAAAGGACATAAAAAAACCAGCCTTAAAATAAGACTGGTTTGTGATTTTAGTAGCGGGAGCAGGACTCGAACCTGCGTCCGCTAGCCAGCGGATAAGAGCCCAATGAGCTATTTTATATTAAAAAGGACATAAAAAAACCAGCCTTAAAATAAGACTGGTTTGTGATTTTAGTAGCGGGAGCAGGACTCGAACCTGCGACCTTTGGGTTATGAGCCCAACGAGCTACCAACTGCTCCATCCCGCGATATAAACTCTTGATTTTTTCATCATTTTCTGATGTTTCTCTCAAAAGGATTACAAAGGTATGCTAAGGTTTTCAGAAAATCAAGTACCTTTGCAAAATAAATTTAAATTAATGTCAGAAAATCAGCATAAAGCCGGATTTGTAAGTATAGTAGGGAAACCAAATGTAGGGAAATCTACCTTAATGAATGCATTAGTAGGTGAAAGGTTGTCTATCATTACTTCAAAGGCTCAAACAACTCGCCATAGAATTATGGGGATTTTGAGTGGTGAAGATTTTCAAGTGGTATATTCAGATACTCCTGGAATTTTAAGTCCTCAGTATGAATTACATAATTCAATGATGCGATTTGTAAAATCAGCTTTAGAGGATGCTGACATTTTATTATTTGTTACGGATTTATATGAGAAGTATGAGGAGGGAGATGTTCTGATTGATAGAATTAAGAAAAGTGGAGTGCCTATTATTTTGATCATGAATAAAATTGATCAAGCAAAAGGTTCTCAGGCGGAAGATAAAATGAAATATTGGGCTGAAATTATTGAGCCTGATCATCAGATTATGGTTTCTGCTTTAGAGAAAATCAATATTGAGGCACTTTTTGCACAACTCCTTGATTTATTACCTGTTCATCCGCCTTATTTCCCTAAAGACGAAATGACAGATAAGCCTGAGAAGTTTTTTGTTGAAGAAATCATTCGAGAAAAAATCTTTCAGAATTACAAAAAGGAAGTTCCTTACAGTTGCGAAGTGGTGGTTACTGAATTTAAAGAGGATGATACCATTATTCGAATTCGGGCTGAAATATATGTGGAAAGAAAATCTCAAAAAGGAATTATAATAGGAAAAGGTGGTGAGGCTATTAAAAAGGTAGGGATTGAATCGAGAAAGGATTTGGAAACTTTTTTTAATAAGCAAATACATCTTGAAACCTTCGTGAAAGTAGAACAAGATTGGAGAAAAAAAGACTTAAAGCTGAAGAGATTCGGTTATCAATGATAATTAATAATTTGTAAATAATAATTATTAATTTGAGATACCAAAGCCTTCAAAAAGTATGAGATCTGATAATTTAATTCAACAGAAAAGCTATAATTTTGCACTGAATATCATAAAATTAGCTCAGAAACTAAAAGAAGCTACACATTTTGAAATATCTAGTCAGGTTTTGCGATCAGGAACGTCTATTGGTGCCAATGTAGAAGAAGCTATTGGTGGGCAATCAAGGAAAGATTTTTACGCAAAATTATCTATAGCTTATAAAGAAGCAAGAGAGTCTCATTACTGGTTAAGATTAATAAAGGATTCTGGCTTATATAATGGAGATGAGATAAATAATAGGATAGAAGAATGTGAAGAGATACTAAAAATCATCACAGCTATTCTCAATAAAATAAAGCAAAATGGCTTTTAATCAGGGAACATTAATTCTGATTTACTAATTACAAATTACTAATTACCAAATATAAATGTCAAATATAGTAGCAATAGTAGGGAGGCCTAATGTCGGGAAATCCACTTTTTTTAATCGTTTAGTTGAACGTAAACAGGCGATTATGGATAATGAATCAGGAGTGACTCGTGACCGTCAATATGGAGAGGCACAATGGACTGGTAAGAAATTTACAGTCATTGATACAGGAGGGTATGTAACTGGTTCCAGCGATATCTTTGAAAAGGAGATCAGGAAGCAAGTTAAAGCAGCATTAAGCGAAGCAACCGTAATTCTTTTTATGGTAGATTGCCATACTGGACTCACGGATATGGATAAAGACTTTGCAAATGTTGTAAGAGAAGTCGGGAAACCAGTATTTGTAATTGCAAACAAAGCCGATAATACTGAAAAGAGCTATATGGCAGGCGAATTTTACGGATTGGGATTTGATGAAGTATTTACCATGTCTTCAGCAAGTGGATCAGGTAGCGGTGAAGTATTAGATGCGGTTGTAAAGCTTTTTCCTGATGATGATCATAAAGATCCTTACGAAGGAGTGCCAAGGTTGGCTATTTTGGGAAGGCCAAACGCGGGAAAATCATCATTTTTAAATGCGTTATTAGGTGATGAGAGAACAATTGTTACTGACATTGCTGGAACTACTCGTGATTCTATCAATACACACTATAAATTGTATGGCAAGGATTTTATTTTAACTGATACTGCCGGTTTGAGAAAAAAGACTAAATCTAAAGATGATATAGAATTTTATTCAACTATTCGAGCTATTCAATCTCTTCAAGATAGTGATGTATGTATTATCATGATTGATGCAACTCGTGGTTTTGAATCTCAGGATATGCAAATCATAGGATTGGCCCATAAAAATAAAAAGGGTATCATGATTATGGTGAATAAATGGGATCTGATTGAAAAAGATGGGAAAACGCATGATAAGTTTAAGAAAGAAATTCAAGAAAAGCTTGGTCCACTTGATTATATTCCAATAATATTTACCTCTGTAGTTGAAAAACAAAGAATTTTTCAAGCAATAGAACTTGCCACAAAAATATATTTTAGCAGATCAGAAAAAGTAAGTACTTCTGCTTTGAATGAAGTAATGTTAAAGGAGATAGAGAAATATCCACCTCCAGCACTAAAGGGGAAATATATTAAGATTAAGTATGTAACTCAATTACCTACTTATACTCCAACTTTTGCATTTTTCTGCAATTTGCCACAATACATAAAGCCACCTTACGAAAGATACTTAGAAAACAGGCTAAGAGAGAATTTTGACTTCGAAGGGGTTCCAATTAAACTAGTTTTTAGAAAAAAATAGTAAATACTTTTGCAGGTATTTAAAATTAGATACATTTACATCTTAAACCATAATCAATTGAACTATGAAAAAATTATTTACACTAGTTTTACTAGGAGCATTTAGTTTAGCTGTTTTTGCATGTGGAAATACAAGCGAAAAGGAAGAAGCTAAAGAGCAAATGGAAGAATCAACTGAAGAAGTAAAAGATGCAGTTGAAGATGCAGCTGACGAAATGGGTGATGCTGCTGAAGAAATGAAAGAAGATGTAGAAGAAAAAGTTGAAGAAGGAAAAGAAAAAGCAGAAGATGCTGGTGAAGAAATGAAAGAAGCAGCTGAAGAAGTGAAAGAAGAAGTTGAGAACTAATATTTCTCAAATTATAAAAGTTTAAAAGGCTACCAATTGGTAGCCTTTTTTTATTGCTAGATGTTTAGTTAAACAATTTTTAAATTAAACTATTTACATATAGGTTCATTTTTTAATTAAACATAATTTTTATGCTATCTCAATTAGTGTATGTAAGTGATAGAGTGAATAATTCGGAGAAAGAAATCGAGAATATTCTTCAAGCTTGTAAAAAGAATAATCCAGATTTAGGTATTACAGGAGCTCTACTTTACTCAGATAAAAAATTTTTGCAATTAGTAGAAGGGGAAAATGATACAATAATGACTTTATATGACAAAATAAAAGATGATCACCGTCATAAAAACTGTATTATGCTGTCGTATATGCCTATCACTAAAAAAAGTTTTCCATCTTGGCATATGGGGTCAAAAAAGATAGGAAGTAATGAAATTGAATTTGACACTAGTATCAATAGTGCTGAAAAACAGATTTTTTCTAATTTATTAGATGGTAAGGAAGAGAATGGCTCTAAAACAAAACAAATAATCCAAAAGTTTTTTTAATAAATACTAAGAGAGTAATTCATAAATTTGAATTACTCTCATAAGATATCACATTCTATAAATGATGGCGTTTATATGCATTCCAGCTCCAACTGATGCCATAATAATGTCATCTCCACTTTTTACTTTATGACCTTCAAGTTCTCCTTTTAACATTAAATCAAGCATAACAGGAACAGTGGCTACTGAATTATTACCAAATTTCTGGATTGTCATAGGCATCATTTCTTTAGCCTCTAACCTTAAATCATACAATTGACCAAGCTTTCTTAGAATTGCCTCATCCATTTTTGCATTCGCTTGATGAATTAATACTTTTTGAATGTTTTCTAAAAATATCCCAGACCTTTTTAAGGCAATCTGCATGGCAGCAGCTACTTCATCCAAAGCGTATTCATAAATTTTACGTCCTTTCATTTTAATGAACCTTGCTTCTTCTTCAAGTCCTGGTTTATTGGACTTACCCATGGCTAAGTAGTTAAGTTCTTCTGCAGCATCCGTTCTATTGGCAAATCCTAAAATTCCTTTTCTGTCGTCATCATATGAAGCTGAAACAATGGTTGCTCCGGCTCCATCTGAGAATATCATTCCATCTCTATCATGTGGATCCACGCATCTACTGAGGGTTTCAGCTCCAATTACCATAATGTTTCTACAAAAACCACTGCGAATCATTTGATATGCTTGTATAACACCTTGAACCCAACCTGGGCATCCGAAGATGATATCATAGCATACTACATCAGGATTTTTAATATTTAATTTATGCTTAACTTTTGCAGCTAAACTTGGCATATTATCCACTCTATTGGTACCATATTCTATGTCGCCAAAATTGTGAGCATATATAATGTAGTCAAGATCTTCTTTGTCAATTTTACTGTTTTTTAAGGCATTTTCAGCTGCAAAAAAACCCAGGTCAGAATTCAATTGATCTTTGTCTGCATATCGTCTTTCTTTGATTCCAGTAATTTTCTCAAACTTTTGAATAATTTCTTCATTAGAAACTTCAAAAGGTGTTCCATCTTCCATGTAAAATTCGTGTTGTAGAAAATGTTCATTTGGCACTACATTTTCAGGAACGAATGATCCTACTCCATTAAAAACTACATTAGGTGTTTTCATATTAATTATATATAGTCTGTACTTAAAATTTTAATTAATTATTTTTTACGGCATCCCAACATGCATTTGCAGCCTGTTCTATCCTTTCAGCACTTAATTTCTGTTTATGATCTATTTGTAATTTTGCCAATGAGGTAATGGGGCCATAGGCTAAAGATATAATGGTGTAAATCGGTAAATCTTTCATGGCTTTTGCGCTTTTTGCTTCAATGAAAAACATCATTACTGGAGACATAATCATAAAACTTTCCTCTCTTGTAAGCTTACTCATGTAAGAAGCGTATCTGTGTTGTTCTATAAATTGAAAAGCTTTAGGGTGATCCATGAAATAATTGATAAGGTTCATCCATAAATGTTTGAACCGATCTTTGAAGGATTTATTCTCATTATAATCATCAAGCATAGCATTCATTACCTTTCGCTTTATTTCTTTAAATAGCTCATTGATTAAGGCCTCCTTATTTTCAAAATATCTATAAATAGTGCCTGCACCTATTCCAGCTTTTTCAGCAATCATAGAAATAGGAGTTCCATGAAATCCATTCTCGGATATCAATTCAAGCGTTGTATCTAAGATTAGATTTTTCTTATCAAGTTTATTTTTAAGTGCGGAATGAACGTTCATTCCGAAAAGTTCGTGACTTTAAAATTCTCATCAAAATATTTTCATAAATATTTAAACCGCTGGTAACCAGAAACTAACGTTTGTTAGTAAGTGGGTGTAGTATATTCTGAAGATGATTTTGCGTAGATTTTATCTATTATTTAACCAGAAAGGCTTGGATATTTTTTAGCGATAAAACCGGATTTAATATTTTACTTTGGCAATTGACATTCAATTCATTTATCTTTGACCTTCCAATTAAAACCTGTAAAAGGTTTAATTAAAAATTTGAAACAATATGGCTTGGTTTAAGCGACAAAATAAAGGGATTTTAACTCCTACAGAGAATAAAAAAGAGGCTCCGGATGGCTTGTGGTATAAAACCCCAAGTGGGAAAATCATTCACATGCGTGAGCTCAAGCAAAACGCCTATGTTAGCCCAGATGATGAATATCATGTTAGAATAGGTTCTAAGGAATATTTTGAGATTCTTTTTGATGACAACAAGTTCACAGAGCTTGATAAAGATATGGTTTCTGGTGATCCTTTAGAATTTGTGGATAGCAAACCGTACCCTAGCAGAATTAAGAAGACTCAGGAAAAAACAGAATTAAAAGATGCTGTTCGATCTGCTCACGGAAAGATGAATGGGTTAGACATTTGTATCGCTTGTATGGATTTTGGATTCATTGGTGGTTCAATGGGCTCTGTGGTTGGAGAAAAAATTGCTAGAGCGATTGAATATTCTATTAAGAAGAAAGTGCCTTTTTTAATGATTTCAAAATCAGGGGGCGCTAGAATGATGGAAGCAGGATTTTCACTAATGCAAATGGCTAAAACATCCGCTAAACTTGCTCAACTCTCAGAAGCAAAAGTACCTTATATTTCATTATTGACAGATCCAACAACAGGCGGGGTTACTGCTTCTTATGCTATGTTGGGTGATTTCAATATAGCTGAACCTGGTGCTCTAATTGGTTTTGCTGGACCTAGGGTAATCCGTGAAACCATAGGTAAAGATTTACCAAAAGGCTTCCAAAGCTCAGAGTTTGTCCTTGACCACGGCTTTTTAGACTTTATAGTAGATAGAAGACAATTGAAAACGAAGTTGACAACATTGCTGAAAATGTTGAAATAATATTTTAACTCTCAAAATGCCAGTAGAACCACTGGCATTTTTTATGAACTGCTATCGGGTAAAGTCATTAATCAATCTCTTTTAATATTTTTCTAGCCCTTGATTGAAACCCTTTAGATGCATTTTCAAATTTGAATAATAGAATTTCCTTTAATAAATGCATTAAGTCCTTATTATTTTTGGATAGTTCAAAGGCTACACTCATAGAAAATACCTGAACTGCAATTGAGCTTTCATTTCTTTCCAAGGTCTCAAATGCGAGATGGGTACATTGTTCTTGAAGGTTTATTGGGATTTCTATGAATTGAAATGTGCGCCATATATTCCTTTCTAAAGCTTTGGAGGGATTATTCTCTAATAATTTTATTAGCAAAGTAATGTCTTGTTCTTTTATTATATCTGGTTTTAATTCTACTACACTACTAAAAACCCAGGAAGCTTTATCATTAACTTCAGGTTTTTTCAAAGCTTCTAATAGAGTTTCTATTTCAACTTTTCCGCTTAATACTTCTTGTTGTAAAGTTTCCTTCTCAATCTTATACTTGATTTTACTATAATCCATTTTTTTCAAGCATTCTCATAAACACAATTTAGCATTTAGAGTAGCTTATTCCTAACTTTAGGCCATGCGCTTAATCCGAAAACCGGTTTTATGTAATTATTATGTGACCTACAGGTGCAATGCGAGTTGTCACTTTTGTGATATCTGGGAGAAGCCTAGTCCCTATATTGAACTAAAGGATGTAGAGAAAAATCTAAAGGACTTAAAGAAATTAGGCGTAAGAGTGATTGATTTTACTGGAGGAGAACCATTATTACATCAACAAATAGATGTTTTTCTCAGAATTGCGAAGAAATTAGGCTTTATCACCACCCTTACCACAAATGCATTATTGTATCCTAAAAAGGCAGAAGCACTTAAAGGATTAGTGGATATGCTTCACTTTTCACTCGATTTTGCAGATGCGGCAAAGCATGATGAAGTGAGAGGAGTGGGCTGTTTTGATTTCGTTATGAAGTCGATTGAAATAGCTAAATCCCTGGGTGAAAAACCTGATATTTTGTATACCGCCATGAATGAAAATATTCATGAGCTAGAAAAAATATACTATAATATATGTTTACCAAATAACTTGGTACTGATTGTAAATCCTATTTTTGATTATAATGCAGTTGAAACTGGAGGAGGATTAACTCAAGAAAATCTTCATTATTTAACAAAGGTCAGCAGATGGAAAAATATTTATCTAAATGAAGCCTTTATTAAATTAAGAGAAGAAGGTGGGAATCATGTAGATGATCCTGTTTGTAAAGCGGCTTCTTCTTCTATTGTAATCTCCCCAAAAAATGAATTGATTTTACCCTGTTATCATTTAGGAAAGCAAGAATTCCCAATTCAAGGAGATTTATATAATTTGTATAAGTCAGATGAAGTTCAAAAGCTAGCAGCTCTTGAAGGCAGGCTTCCTGAGTGTGAAGGATGTGCCATAAATTGTTATATGCAGCCCTCTTTTGCGGTAGAAATCAATCGCTATTTCTGGAAAGCATTGCCCTCAACCATAAAATATAACCGCCTAAAAGGGACCTGGAAAAATATTTTTTAATAATTTGAAAATTTCGCCAACTTTTTGAATGTTCAAACTGTTAGAAATTCAAATATATTATTGGAAAAATATTGAGCCTAACTTATAGGTTTACATTTTATGTAATATATTTGCAACTCAATTAATTGAATCATTAAGAACAAAATAAAAGTTCATGACATCAGTAATTATCACTTCAATTGTTGCCTTTACAGTGCTAATACTATTATTAGTATTGATTCTGTTATTTGCGCAATCAAAATTAGTTCAGTCCGGACCAGTTAATATTGTTGTTAACGGAGATGAAGACAATCCAATTGTAACAACGGCCGGCTCCACTTTATTGTCTACTTTATCAGGACAAGACATTTATTTACCATCTGCTTGCGGTGGTGGTGGTACTTGTGCCATGTGTAAATGTGTTGTTGAAGATGGTGGAGGTGATGTACTTCCTACAGAGGAAGGTCACTTAAGCCGTTCTGAAAAGAAAGAGAATGTTAGACTTTCTTGCCAGGTTAAGGTAAAAGAAGACATGCATATCCGTATACCAGAAGAGATTTTTGGTATCAAAAAGTGGGAGTGTACTGTTAAATCTAACTACAACGTTTCTACTTTCATTAAAGAATTTGTTGTTCAATTACCAGAAGGTGAAACTTTAGATTTCGAATCAGGTGGTTATATACAAATTGATGTTCCTGAAATTACTTGTGAATTTAAAGATATAGATATTACTCCACATCCAGACTTAGGTCACAAAGATGATATCTTCAAAGAAGATTGGGATAACTTTGGTCTGTGGGATTTAGTAATGAAAAATGTTGAGCCAATCTTTAGAGCTTACTCTATGGCGAATCACCCAGCGGAAGGTAATATCATCATGCTGAATATTAGAATTGCTACTCCACCATGGGATAGAGCTAAAAATACTTGGATGGATGTTAATCCTGGTATCTGTTCTTCTTATGTTTTCACTAGAAAACCAGGTGACAAAGTAACAATCTCTGGACCTTATGGTGAATTCTTCATTAATGAATCTGATGCAGAAATGATTTATATCGGTGGTGGTGCAGGTATGGCTCCATTAAGATCTCACATCTTCCACTTATTCCATACTCAGGGTACTGATAGAAAGGTATCTTACTGGTACGGTGGTAGATCAAAAAGAGAATTATTCTACGTTGATCATTTTAGAAAGATCGAAGAGAAGAATCCTAACTTCCAGTTCCAAATCGCGCTATCTGAACCATTAGAAGAAGATAACTGGAAAATTAAGAAGAGCTTAGATGATAAAGACGGTGATGGTTATACTGGATTCATACATAATGCTTTATACGAAAATTACTTGAAGCATCACAAAGAGCCGGAAGAAGTAGAATACTACTTATGCGGACCTCCAATGATGAATGCTGCGGTATTGAAAATGTTAGATGACATGGGAGTTCCACCAGAAAACATCAGATTTGATGACTTCGGAGGTTAATCCATAATAAATATTAAAGAGAAAGGGCTTTTTAAAAGCCCTTTTTTTATGTCAAAATCACTCAGGATGCTGTATGTCGTTACTTATTATTCCATTATTGACATTTACCTGTTCTGATGTAACTTCATTCGTTAGAGGCTGCCAATTAAAAATATTAAAGCTTTTTGTATAATTATCCTTTCCCCTCACTGAATAAGCAGTGATTCCATCAGTCCAATGCAAAGGGGTATTAGCTTCACACCTATTTGGTGATGAATTTGCAGTCAAAAAATATGCATAATCTTGATATTCCGAATTTCCAAAAACTGCTGCGTCTCCATTTTCTTCGATAGCTACGGCAGTATGTTCATCAACAGCAATAGCTTTAATGACTTCGTAATTTGCTATTATTCCATCTTGAATGCATCTAGCCATGAAGGATATGGTTCTTCCAAGTCTATTTCTTTCTGAAAAGTGAGAGTCAGTAATTATATTTTGTAAACTTGGAATTGATATAAAATCAGTTTTTAATGTTTCCATGTTTGTGTGATAAGGGTTTTCAAGAGCTTCAGAGGACTTTACACCTAAATTTTGAGGGATATATGCAATTCCGCCCAGTACTGCTAATCCTGCTGAAGTACCACCTATAGGTACTTTTTTATCATTAAATAAATACCCTATAGCACTTTCAACTTCAGTGTTTTTCCAGAGATTGTAGTATTCTGTTTGGTCACCACCCGCTATGAATAATGCTTCAGCAGCTCTTATTTTTTCCCGGACAAAATTTGAATTAGCTTTTTCCTTGCTATCAACCACTATTGTTAAGATTGAATTGGCTCCTTCTATAAAAGTATCGTCATTATAACCATCGCGGTCATCAGTTCTTAGGACTACAAAATCACCACCATCCGATTTTGATACCATCCAATCGAACCATATTTTTTGATCGGTTGCTCCACCTGCCAACAGTAATCCTAAGCTACTATTAGTTTCAATGTCACTTGTGCTGCCTGTTAGATAATAGGTGATATTTGTATTTTCTTCAACAGACTCTTTATCGACTACTTCATTTTGAGATTCTTCGAAATTACATGCTAGTAATAGTGAAGAAAGAAATAAAAATGCTGACGCTTTCATAAATTGTAGGTTTTAAGAAATTGTAAACGAATTAGGGGTTGAAGTGAGCATACACATCATTAATTTAACGGAAAAAGTAAAGTATATCAAATACTATAGAAGTATTTGATTTTAAAATTTGAAAGCTGAGATTCTTATTATTAATCTTTTTGATTCTCCTCTCTTTTCTTTTTTCTTTTCCACCAAAAATAGGCACCTATTAATATCAATATGGGAAGAACGACATAAAGTATATAATCGAACGGACTATTTAACATAATCGAATCATTTCCATCTGGTTGTGGAACCCCTTTTGGTATCTGTAAAAGTAGTTGTAAAATAAACATATTGTAAAAAGTTGTTTATTATACTTAACTCATGCAAGCCATTGCAGTTATAATCATGTGATTCCTTAAAATCATCACACTATTTTTGTAGTGTAAAGTAATTAATAATGAAATCTTTTATTTTTGCACTTTAATTTTCATGCAATGGTAGAACTAACATTAGAAAATAAATTAAAGAGGATTATTGTAGTAGGAGACAGGGTTTTAATTCGGCCTAAAGAGCAAAATGAAAAGACTAAAACAGGTCTTTATCTCCCACCAGGTGTTAAAGAAAAGGAACACGTTCAAAGCGGATATGTAATGAAGGTAGGTCCTGGATATCCATTACCATTACCTAATGAATCTGATCAGCCATGGAAAGAAGAGGAAGCGAAATATATTCCGCTACAAGCAAAGGAGGGTGATTTAGCATTATTCCTTCAGAAAGGAGCTCATGAAGTAAGGTTGGATGATCAAAAATATTTCATAGTTCCTCAGAGCTCAATTTTGATGTTAGAGCGTGAGGAAGACCTTTGATCCTATTAGTTTTAACAGCTACTTTGATCAGTATCTATAATTTTGATTGTCAATATACTTTCCTAATTTAGATGAGTTATATTGACAATCAAAACTATGTTTAAAAACTCATACGTCTTTTTTATATCCTTAACAGCTGCCTTAGGTGGCTTTTTATTTGGCTTTGATACAGCCGTAATTTCAGGAGCAGAACAAGCAATCCAAACAATCTGGGAGTTGTCAGACTGGATGCATGGTTTTTCAATTGCAATAGCATTATATGGAACCGTAATAGGGGCTTTAGCTGCAGGTGCACCTGCTAACAAATACGGTAGAAAGCCAATGTTACTTCTTATTGGAGTATTATATACAGTATCTGCTCTGGGATCTGCTCTAGCACCAGAAGTTATTTCTTTTATGGTATTCCGCTTTATTGGAGGTATAGGAGTTGGAGCTTCTTCCGTAATTGCACCTATGTATATAAGTGAGATAGCGCCAGCAGGTAAAAGAGGTGGTTTGGTGGCCTTATTTCAATTTAATATTGTATTAGGTATTCTGGTAGCCTATTTTTCGAATTATTTAATTGCTTTGGCTGATTTAGAAAGCAGTTGGAGATGGATGTTAGCTGTAGAGGTTTTTCCAGCATTAATTTACTCAGTTTTGAGTGTTCGTTTACCAAGGAGTCCACGCTGGCTGATAGCCAATCATGACAATTATGAAGACGCTAGAGTGATTTTAACCAAAACGGATCCTGAAAATGTAAATCAGATTATTAATAATATTGAAATTGAAAAGGCTAAGGAAGAGCAAGAATTAGGCTTTTTTGCTTTATTCAAAAAGCAATATTTCAAATTTACTTTCATGGCTATACTGATAGCCTTTTTTAATCAATTGTCAGGAATAAATGCCATTATTTATTTTGCTCCTCGAATTTTTGAGTCTGCTGGCATAAGTACAGAAAACGGCTTATTATCTACTATGGGGATTGGCTTTATCAATGTAATAGCCACTATGTTTGGACTTTATTTAATCGATAAAATGGGCCGTAAATTCCTATTGTATTTAGGTTCAGCTGGCTATTTAATTTCATTGAGTTTGATGGCTATCAGTTTTGGTGGTGACATCATTCCTTCAAATTTATTACCATTTTTTGTATTTCTTTTTATTGCGGCTCATGCAGTAGGAAGCGGTTCAATTATTTGGGCCTTTATTGCTGAAATATTTCCAAATAAATTAAGAGCAAATGGACAATCAATTGGAAGTTTTACGCATTGGTTATTCGCAGCAATTATCGCAAATGTGTTTCCATTTTTTGCGAACACCTTTGGCTCTGCTTCAATATTCTGGTTTTTTGCACTTATGATGCTAATTCAGTTACTGTGGGCAATATTTATTATGCCTGAAACAAAAGGAAAACAATTAGAAGATATTAATTAAGTTAAAACCTTTATTTATACCATTATCTTATCCTCATCAATCAAATGTAAGATGAGCTGATATTTTATTGATTATTCTTAAAACCTTTCGGATAATCAGGCTGTTACAAAGTCATAATTCAAATAGTATTATGGCAAAAAAGGAAACAGCAAAAGCGGTTGATTTAAAAATAAAAGAAGCATACATTGATTATGTTTTAGAAAACGGTAAACAGCCCGCATCTATTTACAAATTTTCAAAAGATTTGAAATTAAAAGAAGTTGATTTCTATAATCACTTCAATTCTTTCCAAGCACTTCAGAAGCATATTTGGGCGGATTTCTTTAAAGAAACTGTTGATACACTTCATGCTGAAGAGGCATTTGTAGAATATACTTCCAGAGAGAAATTGTTAGCATTGTATTTCACATTGATCGAAATTTTGAAAGTGAATAGATCTTATGCAATGATGGACCTTCAGAATATGAAAAAGGGTGATCTTAAACCGTCCTTCTTAGAAGTCTTTAAAAAGCATTTCTTGAAATTTGTTGATGAAATCTTGCTTCAGGGAAAGGAAACCGAGGAAATTATGGATCGCCCTATTATAGGAGATCGATATTCTGAAGGCTTATGGATTCAAACGCTTTTCATATTACAGTTTTGGGCAAACGATGAAAGTAAGGATTTTGAAAAAACAGATGCTGCAATTGAAAAAGCAGTTAATGTAGCCTATGATTTAATGGGTAAAAGTCCATTAGATTCCATGTTTGATTTTGCCAAATTTTTATTTCAAAACCGTTAATTATGGCTGATAGAAAAGAACAATCACGCATACCCGTTTCCAAAATTCAGAGAGCCAGCAA
This sequence comes from Marivirga arenosa, assembly GCF_030503875.2. Classification (NCBI taxonomy): domain Bacteria; kingdom Pseudomonadati; phylum Bacteroidota; class Cytophagia; order Cytophagales; family Marivirgaceae; genus Marivirga; species Marivirga arenosa. The sequence continues at coordinate 1,068,697 of NZ_CP129968.2, forward strand.
ATTTGTAAGAACTGGTGCTAAGGTAGGCGGTAATTATATAAAGCATTACTCTAAAAAAGCATTTAACAAAAATTTAGACAGATCACAACTTGATTTGGATAATGCTGAAGATATTTATGAATCATTAAGCGAATTGAAAGGAAGTGCATTGAAGGTTGCGCAGATGTTAAGTATGGATAGAAATTTACTTCCGCCTGCTTATCAAGAGAAATTTACTATGTCACAATACAGTGCACCGCCATTATCGTATCCGTTGGTAGTAAAAACTTTTCAAAAAACTTTGGGAAAGGGACCTGACGCATTATTTGATAGTTTCACTAAAAGTGCGGTGAACGCAGCTTCTATGGGGCAAGTGCATAAAGCACAAATAGGTGATAAAATCTATGCGGTGAAAATCCAATATCCTGGAGTGGCAGATAGTATTAGTTCTGATTTACGATTGGTGAGACCTTTTGCTACTCGATTATTCAATATGAGTAATGCAGAATTAGATCATTATATGAGTGAGGTAGAAGGTAAATTGATGGAAGAGGCTGATTACGCTTTGGAGCTACAACGATCTAAGGAAATTACGGAAGCTTTGGCTGGTAAAATTGATGGTTTATTCTTTCCGAAATATTATGAGGAATATTCTGGTGATAGAGTAATTACTATGGATTGGTTAGAAGGCGTTCATTTAAAAGAATTTTTAGAAACTAATCCTTCTCAAGAAGTAAAAAACAAAATTGGGCAGGCTTTATGGGATTTCTATAATTTCCAATTCCATGAATTGAAGCAAGTTCATGCTGATCCTCATCCAGGTAATTTTATGTTTAAGGATGATGGAACAATGGGAATTATTGATTTTGGCTGCATTAAGGAGATCCCTGATGACTTTTATGAAAATTACTTCAGTTTGTTGAAGCCAGGATTTATGGAGGATAAAGATGAAATTGATAAGAGGTTTAAGGCATTAGATTTCTTCCATGAAAAAGATACTCCTGCTGAAAGGGAAATATTCAGTTCTGTATTCTTAGAGATGATAGGGATGTTAAGCAAGCCTTTCCAATATGAAACTTTCAACTTTGGAAATAATGCTTTCTTTGAGGAGATATACGCAATGGGAGAGAGAGTTTCAAATATGAAAGAAGTAAGAAATAGTAATGGCGCTCGAGGTTCAAGACATGGTCTTTATGTTAATAGAACCTATTTTGGGCTTTACAATATGCTGAATCAATTGGATGCAGAAGTAAAAATAACTAAGCCAGATTGGTTGAAAGGAAGTAGAGAAAAAGTAGCATAACTTTTATTTACTTTTGAAATTAACTAGATAGCCATACGAAAGTGTGGTTATTTTTTTTGGTTTAATAGTAAATCCTTTGTAGCAATTTTTATAAAGAACTCTTTTTCAAAAGGTTGTAGATATTGAATTGTATTTAGCATTCAAATTAAATACTTTTAAAAAAAATCTTCCAAATACCTTATAAGATACTATGGACCAAATAGAAAAAGAAGATATTATTGACGAATATGTATTCAGTATATTATTTGATGATTTTGGCATCGATCGAGTAAGGCCTGAATTAGAAGCAAGGGATTTAAATGATGAGCTTATTAAGGAAATTGTAAAAGAGATAGATGATATTGTTTTACTTAATCAAGTTCATATTAAAATCGAAAAAAAACAATATCAATATCGAAAATCTGGTCTAGGAATTCTAGTTACTTTATTGGCTACATTGTTTTATCTTTCATACAGCTACGGGTTACTTAATATTGATGCAACTGATTTTTGGGTTATTTTTTTAACCATAGTGGTGGGTTCTTATTTCTTATACCAGAAAGTCAAAGTTCCTAGCGATAAATTTATTAATAAGAATAAATTTAGTAATCGCTTATAGTTCAAGTAGGTTAATGCTGATTCGACACATCTTTATGCACTGATGGCATCATATTTAATAATTGAGCAAGACTTGTAAAAATTCCGTTATGCTATCATTGAAAATTACTAATTCAAAAAATTTTTATTTATATTAGGTAGGAATTATTGAAATTGTAAATGGCAGAAAGAGAATATAAGAGTTTTAAAGAGTTTTATCCGTATTACTTAACAGAGCATCAAGATGCTACCTGTAGAACACTTCATTTCACAGGTACTGCTTTATTATTTATAGTTTTAGGATGGGCATTAATCACACAAACGTATTGGGGCTTAGCTTTAATTCCAGTTGTAGGATATGGCTTTGCGTGGGTAGGTCATTTCTTTTTTGAAAAGAATAAACCTGCTACTTTCACTTATCCATTATGGAGCCTAGCTTCGGATTTTAAAATGTTTTTTCAAATTTTAATTGGTAAACAGCCAATTAATCCGCAGCGATAATTTTAGGGTAAAATTTAAATATTACAACTGTACAAACTATACTAACTAAAAGTAGAGCTATTGCATTCAATATTTCGCCATATATAAATAAACCAGTGCTGAATAATAAGCTATAAATTCCAATACTTCCGGCAATCATACAAACAATACCCGTTGGTACTTTCCATTTTTTGTTTTCATTATTTTTCAATAAGCCTTTACTATTCAGGCGATCAATGATTTTTTTCCAACCTGGTCCACCTGGGTTTACTTTATTTAAAAAGTTAGCTAATTGTTTATCCGTTGTTTTCGGGCTGAAATAGGTGGTTAAGATCCAACTGATTGAAGTAATGCCCACACCTATAATCAATTTTTGCCAAGACAATAGTTCAGAAAAACCTAATTCGGTGTGAATAAAGCTAAAGTAGACTGCAACAAGAAAGCTTACAATCATTGCAACGATCTCACTGATTGCATTAACTCTCCACCAAAACCATCTTAAAATATAAATAAGCCCAGTTCCCGCGCCAATTTGTAAAAGGATCTCAAAAGTTTGAAGTGCGTTTTCTAACACTAAGGCAATCAACATGCTAAATATCATCAGCACTAGGGTTAATATTCTACCTAAAGACACTTGTTTTTTTTCTGAAGCATCAGGATTAATAAACCTTTTGTACACATCATTAACTAAATAAGAAGAGCCCCAATTCAAATGTGTTGAAATGGTACTCATATAGGCGGCAACCAAAGAAGTGACTACTAATCCTAATAATCCTGCAGGAATAAAGGTCAACATAGCGGGATAGCCCATATCATGAGTGGCCACCCCTGAATTAACCGCAGGGAATGCTTTTGAAAAGCTATCCAGCTCTGGGAAAACAATAATAGAACATAATGCCACTATAATCCACGGCCAAGGTCTTATAGCATAATGGGCAAAATTGAAAAATAAAACAGCTTTTATAGAATGATCAGCATTTTTGGCTGCAAACATTCTTTGGGCAATGTATCCCCCACCACCAGGTTCAGCACCCGGATACCAAGTGCTCCACCATTGAACTAAGAGTGGTATGATCAATAGCATTACCCACATTTCAGGATTTGAAAAAGAAGGAAAGAAGGATAATTTATCCACTACATTTTCATGAGTTAATAAATTTTCTAAACCATTTACTTTCGGATGATTTAAAGCAACTACTGCTGCTATTATGGCTCCTCCTAGTGATAAAAAGAATTGTAGAAAATCGGTAAGTACAACTCCTCGTAATCCCCCTAAGCTACTGTATATTACAGTGATTATCCCTGCAATAAGCACAGTTTCAACAGGGCTTAAACCTAATAGAACACCGCCTATTTTAATGGCAGCTAAACTTACTGAAGCCATTATCATGACATTGAAAAGTAATCCTAAATAGATGGCTCTAAAACCTCTTAGGAATTTTGCTGCTTTTCCTGAATATCTTAATTCATAAAATTCTACGTCAGTTAATACTCCTGATTTTTTCCATAATCCCGCATAAACGAATACGGTTAGCATGCCAGTTAAAAGGAATGCCCACCAAGCCCAGTTGCCTGAAACTCCATTTTGTCTTACGATATCGGTTACAAGATTTGGGGTATCAGTAGAAAAAGTAGTGGCTACCATAGATACTCCTAAAAGCCACCAGGGCATTTTTCCACCTGCAGCAAAAAATTCAGATGCATTTTTATTTTTTCTGGAAGTCCAGAAGCCGATCAGTAGTGAAATGGCTAAAAAACCAAATAGGATAACCCAATCTATGGTATTTAATATCATGATGATTTAAAATTTGCATGAAGATAGAAATTTTGATATTTCTTTTGATAATCCTCTAAATCAAATTTTAATTATTATCCTTTTCCCTTGTTTCAACTTTAATTTTGCTTTCCAGCGTTTTATGAACTGGGCATTTATTGGCTATTTCAATCAATCGTTTTTTCTGCTCATCATCCAAATCTCCATTTATTTCAATAGTTCTATCAAAAAAAGTAATTTTACTATCTGAAGACTCGCAATCCTTACTGTCCTTATCATATCTTTGATCATGATCAACATGGACTAGGATTTCATCCACCTCCCAATTTTTTCTATTGGCATACATTCTTAATGTTATAGCAGTACAAGCTGCAAGCGCTGAAGTTAATAAGCCATAAGGAGATGTTCCAAAATTGTTTCCTCCCACTTTTTCAGGTTCATCAGCAACTAAATGATGACCTTCAGCAATTATCTGAGTAGTATAGATTTGATCTTTTCCTCCTATAAAAGCTACAGTTTGAGAATCAGTGGAAATTTTGGCTTGCTTATTAAATTGTACATATCGTTTTGCCCAACTTGCAATTACTTCTCCACTGTAAATAGAATCTTCTTTTTTACTTAACAAATGATCGGCCTGATCTAAAGAAATAAAACTTTTAGGGTGATGAGCTCTTTCATAAATTGCTGCCGCATTAGAAATGTCAACGGTTTCATCTTGAGGAGAATGTAAAATCAAAATTGATTTTCTTAATTCTTCAATTTTGCTAAGGTTATCTTTGCTTTGAAGATCATCCAAAAATTGCTTTTTAATTTTAAATGATCTTCCGCCAATATTTACTTTTGCCCCACCACTTTCTATTATTTCCTCTTTCTTATTTTCAATTAAATGAAGAACATGATCAGCCTGAGCTGGTGCACCTATAGTGGCTATTGCCTTAACACTATCTATTTTAGCGGCTGCAATTAACACTGCTGCACCTCCTAAGGAATGCCCAACCAACATTGTTGGAGAGGAGTATTCTTTTTCTAGGTATTCAGATGCTAAAACAATATCTTCTATGTTAGAAGAAAAGTTAGTGTCTGCAAAATCACCGTCACTTTGTCCTAAACCTGTAAAATCAAAACTTAAAACGGCAAATCCTTTTTTTGTTAAACCTAATATGATATTGCGTACAGCATTAAGGTTTTTATTGCAAGTAAAGCAATGTGCAAATACAATATAATTATGGGGGAAATCATCTGCAGGGAAATGTATTTCAGCTGATAATTCAGTATTCTGACTCCCTTTAAAAGTAATTTTTTCTCTTTTCATTGTGCTTTGATTTGCTATAAATTTTAATTTAAAAAATCTAATCTATATTTAAAGGTGATTTTGAGCATTTGAAAAATTTTATAAAAATTTTACTTTAAAAAGTATTGAATAATTACATTAGAGCTTAAAAAAATGTGATTTTTCAAAAGTATTGTTAACTTAGTTGTGCTTAATGAGCAAAAGAATAATCAAGCTATAGTGTGAACGAACTGCTAAAACTTGATTTATAACATATTAGAAACAACATAATTAAAAGATTAAAACTCAAACCATGTTAAAAGAACAGCTAAAAATCTTAATTAAATTAGCCACAATTGATAATGAATTGGCTGACAAAGAAGCTAACTTGATAGAAAAAGTTGGTAAGGCTAATGGGGTTACAGAGGATGAAATATATCAAATGATAAAAAACCCTGAGCCTATTAAAAACTTAGATACTTTATCTGAAGATCAGAGATTTGAATATCTATATAACATCATTCAATTGATGAAAATAGATGGTAAAGTTTATAAGAGTGAGATTGTGTTTTGTCAGCAGATAGCTGAAAAATTAGGATATAAAAAGAAAGCTGTAGCTGAGTTATCGAAAAGTATTTACAGTGATCCTAGCATCACTAGTGATAGAGAAGAACTAAAATCTCGATTGAGAAAATATACAGTAAGATAATTGCAAGCCCCATTACGGGGCTTTTTTTATGATAAAGGTTTATTCTACTTTAAAATTATCGTTAAAATACTCCTTTCCTTTATTTATATACTTTTCATCTACCAGGTAATATTCTTTTCTGCTTTTCTTTTCAATTAAATCCTTAAATAGAATTTCTGCTTTTTTATTTTTATCATTCTTATGCAGTGCTTTTGCATATAAAAATTGATTCGCAGTATGCTCAGGTGCTATTTTATATGCTTTTTTTAGTAATTTTTGGGCTTTTTTATCGGAGGGCCATTCTATAATTAAAGGAATATTAGGTACTTCTAAATACATGCCGCCCAACAAACGTATAGCTCCAGCCTGATTGTAATTTTCATCTAGCGTAATTGCTTTTTGACTTAATTTCTTAATTTCATTTAGAACATTATTTTGAGCGGCTTCAACAATATCAAGCATGTTAGCCCATCTAGCATAATTAGCAGCATACCAATATACTATTGCCCCATTTTCAGGAAATTCTTTTGTCTTTTCTTCAGCTAAATCAATAGCCATTTTGTATATCTGCTTTTTTTCTTTTTGTGAGCAATCTGTCCATGAAGCTTTGAATTCATAGCTTTTTAATAAGCCAATGGTTCTTTCAGGTTCTGTTTTTATTTGTTTGAAATGATAAATTGCTTTATTGATGTTTGTGTTTGTAGCATATCCATCTTTAATTTCCGCATGCTTATGTTTTAAATAATATTCAGCTGAATCTAAAGATTTTTGAGCGTAGGAATGAATTTGAAAAATGAGAAAGAGTAGTAAAAGAATGATAGTTTTATAACTCATAATTAGTTCATGTTTCAATTATTTGACTGTCCGGTTAACGCTTTCAAATTAATTATGTTGGAATAGATTTTTGTTTATACACATTTAATCAAAAAATCTGTAAATTAAAGTTTAATTCATTAACAAATGACACCGAAATCATCTGAAAATTCACGAACTACTATTACGGAGCTTATGATACCTTCATATGCTAATTTTGGGGGTAAAATCCATGGAGGAATCCTTTTGTCTTTAATGGATAAAGTGGCTTATGCAACAGCTACCAAACACAGTGGTGCTTACTGTGTAACTGTATCTGTGGACAATGTTGATTTTTTACAACCAGTTGAAGTAGGTGATTTAGTATCCATGATGGCTTCAGTAAATTATGTTGGCAATTCGAGTATGGTGGTTGGCATTAAAGTGATAGCCGAAAATGTGAAAACAGGGATAGTAAAACATACTAACACAAGTTACTTTACAATGGTTGCTAAAAATGATGAAGGTGGTTTAATGAAGGTTCCACCGCTAAGATTAAATACTAAAGAAGATGTGAGAAGGTTCGCTGAAGCCGTAAAAAGAAAAAGCTTAAGAAAAGGCTATCAAGCACAAATGGAGGCAGAAAAAAGTGATTTTACCTTTGAAAAGCAAAAAGAGATATTGCAAGACCAGAGATGTGAAATAAAATTAAAGGAATAAAAAGGGCAGATTAATTGAAACCTGCCTTCCAAAATTAATAATTAGGCATTAACGGATTGCTTTTCTTTTAGCCATTTTTTTGCATCATCTACCGTTTTAAAAGTAGCCATTTCTAATACACCACCAATATTCATATTTAATTCTTTTGCTGACATTTCAGAAAAAGTATTTGCAGAAACTACATGAGCATAATATTTAAGTCCAGCATCCATTACTTTAGGAATTAAAACAGATTCAATCCAATCCATTGCTTGTGTCCACGGACCAGTTGATTTACTATCATCATTTAACAAATAAGGGCATTTTGTTTTCTTTACTAAATCGGCAAAGTCAAGACCCCATTTTTTTATTGCATCCACGTTTGCATAGCCTTCCCAATCACAAAATATCCAATTATTTTGTTCTTGATATTCCGTTTTGCAAATCACTCTGTCAAGGTTGTTTTTGGTATCAAATTTCATAATGTTAAAATTTTTAGGTTAAAATATTTCAAAAAATATATCGATAATAAAATTAACTAAATGCTAAGTAGATTTAAATTTAGTTTGTTATTATATGTTACATTGTATAATAATTGTTATTAGCTCCAAAAGTTTCTGTTAATTTGTAAGTATGAAAAAAATAATTCTGTTTGTTTTCCTTATTACTGCTTTGTTAATAGTTTATTCTCTTTCAACAGTGGAAAATGTAAATTCATTGGAGGGCGATTTTGAAGAAATGGCTTTTGTTAGGAATGAAAATAATACTGGACCAGTGCACAGAATCTATGTTTTTTCACTAAATGATACATTATGGACCCAAATGAGAAAGCATATTGACTTACTTCCACACACGAAATATGGCACTACTGAGGTATATTATTTTCTAAAAAAGGATGTAAAATCTATAGAAATCAGTTTGGATATGTCAGGTTTGGAGAATAAGACACTTAAGCCTTTAGCTCATTATGTGAAAAATGGCCAAGGAAAAATCATTAGAAAATAAATATTTATTGGATTAGTAATACTTTCCAAGCTTGCATAATTTTACCTTTTTCTAATAAAATATGAGCAATATTATGGATTTCTTCAGTAGTAGTTTTATTATCTATCTTCTCGAAACCTTCTGGAAATTCAACAGATTTTAAATCTTCTGAGGTAGGAAGCTTTTCTATGTTTCCAAGCTTTCCTAGATCATTCCCACTAAGAATTTTGCTATTTTTTATCAATTCTGGTAAGGCATCAACACCAATACCTAATTTTTGTAAAGGTTTTTCAACTTCGAAAAGTGCATTTTTTGATCGACTATACCAATTGCCGCCTAATCTTCCTATAGGATCTAGCTTAAAAGGATCAACTTTTCCATTTTCATCTAATATTTCTTCATTCACATGAATGTGAATCACTTCACAAATCACTAGATTTCCAGCTCCTCCATTAGGTCCGGTTTCTATTACTTCATTTACTTTACATTCAAATGCAATGGGTGATTCTGCAACTCTTGGAGGCTTTACTTTTGTTGATTTTGCTTCCGTAAGTCCTGATTTAATGAATTCATTTACCCCCTTTTCATATTCAGTAGATGAAAGAGACATTTGCTCTACCATAGGGTAGTTGGCAATATTGATTACAACTTCTGCAACTTCTTTCACATTTTCATATGAGTGTTTGGTTGTATTATTCCTACCTCTTCTTGCAGGTGAAAAAATAAGAATAGGCGGATTTGCACCAAAAACATTAAAAAAACTAAAAGGACTTAAATTAACATTTCCTTCTTTATCAATTGTACTGGCAAAAGCTATAGGCCTTGGTGCAATTGTGCCTAGTAATAAAGCATGTAATTCAGGTGTTTTAATTGATTTTGGATCTATTTCTTTATAACTCATTTTATTGATTTTATGTCTTTGCTTAGCTAATTGTTCTCAATCAGCCACAGTTCCAAAATTAATAAACTGTAAATGATATAATAAGTATTTCGGTCCTGATATTTATTTCCCCTAAATAATCCGCTAATCTCATCATAGTTTATAAACTGGTAGATGTTAGCATTTGGATCATATAATAAGTCTTTTATGATTTCATTAAAATCATTTTTAATCCATTCCTCTAATGGAGCTTCAAATGAGATTTTTTTCGATTTCGTTACTTCTTTAGGAAGTTGGTCTTTATATATTGATTTTAATAAATGCTTTCTGCTAAAGCCTTTAATATTATAGCCTTCATCTAAAGCATTCATGGTTTCAAACAATCTGTAATCTAAAAATGGTGATCGAGCTTCCACTGAATATGCCATACTTGCTCTATCCATTTTAACTAAAATACCAGATAGTAAATTGAAGTTTCTATCTAGGTGCATTAGTTGATCCAATTCTGATAGCTTATCATCTAAAAATGGCCATAATAATTCCTCAGCTGATTGAAATGATTTAGCGTTATTCAAGATTTGATCTTTATCTATATCTCTGAACATGTCAGTGGTATACAATAAATATTTTTCAGGAAATTTCGATTGAGTAATTCTGTTGATTCTATTTAAAAACCCAAACTTCGATTTCCTATTATTATTTGAATCGAAAAAACTGAAATACTTTAAAGCAGATAAAAATTTGATGTTTTTTGCTGTAAAATACCTTCTATAACCACCAAAAAGCTCATCTCCTCCATCTCCATTCAGCATCACTTTTACTTTTTTGGAAGCTATTTCAGCAATTGCCAAATTAGGCAAGGCGCTGCTATCCGCTAGGGGTTGATCAAATGTTTTAATAGCTGTATTCAGTAAAGCTATAGGAGTTTTATCAATGCTTATAATTTCATGGTTTAATCCAAATTGTTTAGCTGTTGTTTTAGCTATATTACTTTCATTTTGATCAGTTTGAAAAGGATATTTTACTGTATAAGCAGCTAATTGATTATCAAACTTTGCTGCTTCCATGGCGATTACTGAACTATCCCAGCCCCCCGATAGGAATAATCCTTTTTTTACATCCGCCCTTAATCTAATTTTTACAGCATCTTCAATCTGTACTTTTATCAATTCCTTAGCGTCCTGAAAGCTTATGCTTTCATTTTTTTGATAATTGTGTTTCCAAAAAGATTCAATACTAAGATTACCCTTATTAAATTTTAGAATACTGGCAGGAGGAAGAGCATAAATGTTCTCATATATGGTTTCAGGCTCTGGGATATTAGAGTAACACAAATAATGGAAAATAGCATTTTTATTTAGCTGAATTGGGATGTTTTTCAACTGCATTAATTTTTTCAGGCTCTTTATTTCAGATGCAAAAAGGAAAGTATTCTGGTTATGATAGTAATATAAGGGTTTTTGTCCCATCCTATCTCGAGCAAGTAGAAATGTATCAAGATGCTCATCATAATAGGCAATTGAAAACATTCCATTTAATGTGGATATACTATTTTCAAATCCTCTTTTTGTAACTAATTCGAATAAAATATCTGTATCAGAATTAGATTGAAAATTTATTGATTTACCGATTTCAGGATAATTATAAATAGCCCCGTTGAAGATCAGGTATTGTCCTTTATTGTTATGCTTGGGCTGGCTTCCATGATCAAGTCCAATTATCTTAAGCCTTTGAGTTCCAATATTTATATTTGATGTAGATAAAAATTGTTGTTCATCCGGGCCTCTATGCTCTAATAATTTTAAAGCAACAGCAAAATCCCTTTCATCTAAAGCATTATGATTTGACCAAGCACCCGCTATTCCACACATATTGAAATTTTAAAGGCTAGAAAATGAAGTTATTCGCCTGAAATCAAAAATAGTTATTTCTTAAAATAAGAACCACTGATCTTTTGCAAAATCCTCTCGATAGGTGTTCTCATCAAACTTAAAAAATTGAGCAGGTTTATGAGATACATTGGTTTCCTTTTCATCTAAAGCAATTAAGAACTTATTTCTTAACATTCTCTTTCTGAAATTTCTTTTATCTAGCTCTTGCCCAACAATGGCTTCATAAAGAGTCTGAAGCTGTCTTAGTGTAAATTTTTCGGGTAATAATGAAAAAGCAATAATTGGCTCTCTCTTTATTTTTTCTCTTAACATTGCCCAGCCAGTATTCGCTATTTCATTATGGTCAAAACCTAGTTTTTGTGGTTTTTCAATTGGGTGCCATAATACTTCTTCAGCAAATGATGAGGGTCTATAATCAAAATCATCAGTTTTTACTAGTGAATTATAAGCTACTGTAATTACCCTAGCTTCAGGATGTTCTCTTACTGATTTAATCCATTCCACATCAACAGGATCAGAAGTCCTATCCGGAGAACCAAAAGTTTTAAATTGTTCTAGATATAAGTTTTTCATTCCAGTTAATTCATAAAGTACTCTGGAAGCCGCAACATCCAGGTCCTCACCTTTTTGAACCAAATCTCCCGGAAGAGCATATACATTTTTACCTTCTTGTTTCCTTTTTATAAGGAGGATATTGATTTTTTCGTCATCGAATCCAAAAATGACGCAATCAACTGAAATGTGTGGGTTGTAATGGAATTCAGACATATTCTTATTCAATTAGTCATGCAAAGATAATAAAATACTATTGGCTAAGTGTACGTATTACACTATCTTTGACAGGCTGAATAAAATTTAGATGAATAAGATAAATCGAATAGGTGTTTTTACATCTGGTGGTGATGCTCCAGGTATGAATGCAGCGATCCGTGCTGTAGTGAGAGCAGGTATATATTATGGAAAAGAGATTGTTGGGATTTACCGAGGTTATGAAGGAATGATTGAAGGTGATTTTGAAGATATGAATGTTCGATCTGTTGCTAATATCCTTCAAAGAGGCGGAACTTTGTTAAAGTCTGCTCGATCCGCGGAATTCAGAACGCCAGAAGGCAGACAAAAAGCTTTTGACCAATTAAAGAAGCAAAACATAGATGCTTTAATTGGAATAGGAGGAGATGGTTCGTTTACCGGTATGCATCATCTTTATCTTGAGCACCAAATGCCTTATATATGCATTCCTGGCACTATTGATAATGATATACCTGGTACTGATTATACGATCGGTTATGATACTGCAACAAATACTGCTGTGGAAGCTATTGATAAAATAAGAGATACAGCGCTTTCTCACAATCGATTATTCTTTATAGAGGTAATGGGAAGAGATTCGGGTTATATTGCCATTAGTAGCGGTATAGCAGGGGGTGCGGTTTCAATTATCATACCTGAAGAAGAGACTTCCATAGATGAATTGGTTGAAAAGCTCAATAAGGGTGAAAAAAAGAAAAAGACTTCAAGTTTAGTCATAGTTGCTGAAGGAGGTAAATCTGGCTCGGCAATGGAGATTGCACAAAAAGTGAAGGAAAAATCCTCTTATTTTGATACAAAAGTGACTATATTAGGACATTTGCAAAGAGGAGGTACACCAACTTACTTTGATCGTGTGTTAGCAAGTAAGATGGGAGTAGCGGCTGTTGAAGGATTAGACCAAGGAAAAACAGATAGCATGGTGGGAATAAAACATCATGATATCATTTTTAATAAATTTGAAGATATAATGAATCAGCCTAAGGATATTCATAAGGATGATTTAAGAATAGCTAAAATTTTATCAATATAATTTATGATTTTAATAGGTACTAGCGGTTCCACTAAATGCGATTGGCAATTAGTTGATAATAAGAAAACACTAATTAAAAAGAGTACTAAAGGTATGAATCCATTCTTTATGGATGATGTAGCCATTAGTGATATAGTGAAGTCATTAGGAGATGAAATCATAGATCATAAAAAAGAAATTGAGGTAGTTTATTACTTTGGAGCAGGCTGTTCAAGTAAGCACTTTGCAGCAATGCTTGAAAGAGGTATTTCAATGGTTTTTAATCATTCTCATTTATATGTAAAAGAAGATATAGTGGCTGCTGCATTTGCAACCTTCGATGGAAAACCTTCAATTACCGCATTAATGGGTACGGGTTCCAATGCATGTCATTTTGATGGTGATATAGTTAGGCAAGAGGTAAGCGGAATGGATTTCATACTGGGTGATGAAGGAAGTAGAAGTCATTTTGGTAAATTACTTCTAAGCAAGTATTTGAAAAAACAACTTCCGGAAGCAATTGCTAACGATTTAGAGAAGGAATTTCAATTAACCAAAGAAGAGATTCTGCTAAATGTATATATAAAACCTTATGCAAACGTTTATTTAAGCAGTTTTAGCCAATTTATTAAAGAAAGAATTGATCACCCTTTTTTAAGGGATATGGTTAAACAAAGTATTAATGAATTTGTGACAACCTATGTTTGTAGCTATAATAATTATAAAAACTTAGCTGTAAATTTTGTGGGTTCAGTACCTTACTTTTTTGAAGAAATTGTAAATGAGGTTGTGGAGCAAAATGAACTGCAAAAAGGCGTCTTTATTGAAGAACCAATTGATTTATTGGTGAGCTACTTAATTAAAAAACATTATAGAAATTAATATTACCATTTATTTTATAAAGGAATGGTAATTTAAAATATAGATTATTATGAAAGTTAGTATTGGGATTGATATAGGAGGAACAGGAACAAAGTTTGGGATTGTAACTTTAGAAGGAAAAGTCTTATATCAAGGCTCAATTCCGACTCAAACAGAGCCTGTATTTACTGATTACATACATTCTTTATCAGAAGAAATCAGAAAAGGTTTAGATTCTGAAAAACATGAACTTATAGGGATTGGAGTAGGAGCTCCTAATGCGAACTATCATAGAGGTACTATTGAGCAAGCTACTAATTTAAGATGGAAAGGTGTTTTGCCTTTAGTAAAAACATTAGAGGATGAATTTGGTGTACCCACAGTAGTTACTAATGATGCGAATGCTGCTGCAGTAGGAGAGATGATTTTCGGAGGTGCGAAAAACATGAAGGATTTCATAGTAATTACCTTAGGGACCGGTTTAGGAGCAGGAATAGTATGCAATGGAGAATTGGTGAATGGAGCCAATGGAATAGCAGGTGAGTTGGGGCACGTTACTGTGACATATGGAAACGGGCGGTTCTGTGGTTGTGGTAAAAGAGGTTGTTTGGAAACTTATGTGTCAGCAACTGGTATCAAAAGAACGATCTATAAATTATTAGCAGATTATACCGATGATAGTGAATTAAGATCCGTAAGCTTTGATGAACTGAGTCCTGAAATGATAACTAAATATGCTCTAAAAGGAGATATTATCGCTAAGCAAGCTTTTGAGTATACGGGGCGAATATTAGGGACTAAATTAGCAGATACTGTAATTCATACCGATCCTGAAGCTATTTTCATTTTTGGAGGACTATCTCAAGCAGGAGATTTAATTTTTAATCCTGTAAAAGAACATTTGGAATTAAACCTAATGCCTGTTTTTAAAGGGAAGGTAAGAGTGGTGTCTTCTCAATTACAAAATCAATCTGCACCTATAATTGGAGCTAGTAGCTTAATAATTGATAAGTTGAAAAAGGACGAAATATCATTAATGGAGAATAAAAGACTTAATGATTAAGCTCTTTTAATTTGTAATTTCTGATGTCGAGAATTTTCTGGAAATCTTCCACACTGTTTTTTCTTACATTAAAATCTAAGGTGTTTCCATCTATAATTTTTGGTATTATTTTTTCATAAATAATATCTTCTGGTAGCTCATGGCAAGGGATAGGGTCAATTTTTATTCTTTTACTTTTAAAAACTTTTTCAAATTCTAAGGAATTTAGCCAGATTACATAGTCCTTCAAAATCTCTTCATGATCAGAGAATAATAGAGTCTTATTATGATTCTGCGTATTTTTTCCATTTAAATTAGGGGTAAAAGGCTTGTATCTTTCTTCAAATGCAAAACGTTTCCCCATTTTGACATTATATTCATCAAATAACGTTTTAATCATGTCAAATAAGCCTTGTTGTTTGCAATCAATTAAAATGGAATGGAAAGACTTTACTTTTTGCCAATCTTCATTTAATACATCAGGGCTCAATTTTTCAAAGGCTATTAACATTTTAAGTCTTCTACAGATTTCAAGTTTAATGGCTTCTGCCATATCATCAAGCTCTTTTTGAAACGACTCTTCTTGGCCTTTTAAATGTTTATTTTCCGATAGAATATCAATTATTCTTTCGAATTTCACATTACCTGAAAATTCACTTTGGTTTATTTCTGCAGACTCAAATTGATTTAAAAAATTAATAACTCCATCTGTTTTAGTAATCAATTTAAAATTCAGATCAAAAATTAAAACAGCACCCTCTTTTCCTGCGCTCATTTTATTTTATTCTTTAATTCAATTAAAAATAAATTATGTAAGGGATGGTTGAGAATTTGTTTTAATTATATATTGCGTTAAATTTAATTACAATTCCCATATATTAAAAGTTCTAACATCTTTTTTTAATTCAAATTTTAGATCATAATATTGGTGTTATATCATGTAATTTTAAATTACTTTTGTAGTCATGAAAAATGAGCAGCAAAGTTTATTACATGCTATTGATGAACTAAGTCAAAATGGATATTATATATGGGATGATTTTCTTTCCCAAAAGGAAGTCGAAGAACTGATTTTAGCTATTCAAAAAGAAAATGATTCTGGAGAATTCAAGAAAGCAGGAATTGGAAAACAATCACTCTTTCAGTTAGATAAGTCTGTTAGAGGAGATTTTATTAAATGGTTAGATCAATCAACCGAGCATGTATCCGTTCAAAATTTTTTAGATAGAATTGAAAAAATTAAATCCAGTTTAAACGAATTTTGCTATTTAGGTTTAAAAGATTTTGAGACTCATTTTGCTATTTATCCTGAGAATACGTTTTATAAAAAGCATGTCGATCGTTTTCAAAAAAATGCTCACAGAGTAATTTCTTTTGTACTCTATTTAAATCAAAATTGGCAAGAGAAAGATGGGGGTGAATTAGCTATTTATTTAAAAAACAATACTCATATAGTTCAGCCAATTTCTGGTAGATTGATCTTATTTCGAAGTGAAATAGAACATGAAGTATTAATGTCTTATAAAAAACGTTATAGTATCACAGGTTGGATGTTAGATAAAGATATGAGTTTAACATTTCTTCCTTAAAATAGTATTAATACCCAAATAAATTGCTTTTAGAATTAGTGTTTAATAATTCTTTAGGTTATATATTTTTTTTAACCAAAATTTTACAAAATGTCTAAAAATTTAAATTCCACAAGGAAGCGTTATCATTTGTTCGAAGATGAGCAAATTGACCACATGTATTTTGATATGTCTACAAGTGGTGAAGTAGATGCAAACAAATATTCATTATATAATTTCACTGGTGATCCAAAACTGGAATATGCAGAATGGGAAAGTAGGCTAGATATGATGAATAGCTGGTTTTCCGATATGAAAAATAGCAAGCGCTTTTTATACGAAAGAGAATCCATCGATGGTTCTAAAATTATTTCAAGTGTTGTTGATCCGGAAACAGGTGAAATTCGCAAAATGCTAAATTTTGCGTCCAATGATTATTTAAATTTAACACAGGACAAAAGGATTTGGAAAAACGTCAATGATATTATAAGCCAATATGGAGGAGGCGCTGGAGGAGCTCCTTTATTAAGTGGTTCTGTGCGTATTATTAAAGAATTGCAAGATCAAATATCTAAGATGAAGGGCACAGAATCTTCTATAGTTTATACATCAGGATATGCAGCTAATATTGGTACAATTTCAGGTCTTTTAGGGCATAAAGATGTTGCGATTTATGACATGTATTCCCACGCTAGTTTAATTGATGGAAGTAAAGGAGCAAATAAAAAGTTTTTCGCACATAATGATGCCAAGTCCCTTGAATCTGTTTTAAAGAATATTCAGAATAAATACATCAATAAATTGGTAGTGGTAGATGGGGTTTACTCCATGGATGGAGACATCTGTAATTTGCCCGAAATTTTAGATGTAGCGCATTTTTATGGTGCTTGGGTATTAGTAGATGAAGCCCATGCTACTGGTGTGATTGGTAAAAATGGTAGAGGAACTGTTGATTATTTTAACCTGGAAGGTAAAGTTGATATTATAACTGGAACTTTAAGTAAATCTGTAGGTGCAGTTGGTGGATTTGTTTCAGCATCTGAAAAACTAATTAATTATTTAAAATACAATAGTAGATCCTACATGTTTTCTACTTCACCCTATTTACCAGCAGTAGCAGCTTCATTAGAAGCCTTAAAGTTAATTGAGCAAAATGAAGCTGGACAAGATCAGCTTTGGCGAAATATTCAATATGTAAAATCTCGATTACTAAATGCAGGTTTTAATATTGGTAATGCTGAAACTGCTATTTTCCCAATTATAATAGGAGATGATAATAAGGTGAAAGAAATGACCTATAGATTACATCAGAAGAATATCTTCGTAAACCCTGTACCTTACCCAGCAGTACCGAGAAAGCTTACGAGAGTAAGATTGACTGTTACAGCAGGTTTCAGTAAGGATCAACTAGATTATACTTTAGATCAAATTGAGGAAATTGGCCGAGATTTGAATATAATTAAATAGCGAAAGGGATGGTTTAAAACCATCCCTTTTTTATTGCTCTTAGATTTCATCCTACCATTTGTATTCAAATATAAATTGTACGCTTTTATTGAAACACAGTGTTCGTTTATGAACAATAATATCTTTGGTTTTTGATAAAAGCACCTCTCAACACTCATTTTAGCCATTTACAGAATATGGCACATTCCATGCACCTTGAGTTGGCATAAGCGCATCTATTAACTAAAGAATACGAAAATGCAAACGCTCAAGAACATGAAAACTATTTTATTACTACTAACGCTAACATTTTTAATTAGCAGTTTTGCCCTAGCCCAAACTGGCGAAATTTCAGGTTCACTAATTGATTCTGAAAATGCTCCACTACCATACAGCAATGTTGCAGTTTATAATTCATCAGATTCTAGTTTGGTTACTGGATCTATAACAGATCAGTCTGGTCATTTTTTAATTAAAGTAAATTATGGTAATTATTACTTAAAAGTATCTGCAGTAGGATTTGCTACATTTTTATCAGAATCATATTCTGTAAATGAATCAAATAGCAAAGTAAGCTTACCTAAAATCCAATTGAAGGATGATGTGCAAGTAATGGATGCTGTTGAGGTAAAGGCTTTACGTCCACAAGTAATTGTTGAAGCCGATAAAATGGTAGTTTCTGTTGAAGGAACCGCAATGGCTGCAGGTACATCTGCATTTGAAGTACTTGAAAAATCACCAGGAGTATTTATTGATCAAGATGGTAACATTCAATTAAATGGTCGTCAGGGCGTACAGATCATGATTGATGGCAGACGATCTTATTTGTCAGCAGCTGACTTACAAAATATGCTTCAGGGTATGTCTGCTGATAACATTAAAAACATTGAAATTATCAATAACCCATCTGCAAAATATGATGCAGAAGGAAATGCTGGAATTATAAACATTACATTGAAAAAGAATACTATGAAGGGTATTAATGGTAATTTAAATGCTGGATACAGATACAATGAGATCCATAATTATAATACAGGAATCCAATTAAATCATAAAGCAGGAGATTGGAATTCCTTTGTAAATGCAGATTTTTCTCAGAGAGGAAGAGTTAGAGATGCAGATTTTTATAGAGAAATCAATCAAAATAATGGATCAACTACAATTTTTGATCAGGATGCAAGAGAAGAAGTGTTGAGAAGATCTCCAGCTTTAAGGATTGGGACTGACTATGATATAAATGATATGCAGTCTATAGGGATTATGTTGAACGTGTATGGTCAGGAAAGAGATGGAGATTTTGATATTCAATCCGATTTAAATCAATCAGGAGTAGATCAATACGTAGAATCATTGAATAATATGAATACAAGCTTTTTGAATTCTCAAGCAAATATGCATTATGTGCAAAAGCTTGATACAAATGGAACCAAATTATCAGCCGATTTTAATGTAGTAAAGCTTATCAATAGAGGAGGAGCATCTTTTTCTAATTCTTATTTTACTGAAGGAAATGAAACTCCCTATCAAGTAGAAAGATTAGAGAATAATAATCCTTACAGATATGATATTTATTCCGCTCAATTAGATTTCGAAGGAAAATTTTTCGGACAAAAAATTGAGAGTGGGGTAAAAGCGAGTCAAGTAACCTCGGATAACGACCTTAAATTTTATATAATCGAAAACGGAGAAGGTGCAGTTGATGAAAACAGATCGAATCATTTTATATATACTGAGCAAATTTTAGCAGGATATACGAGCCTTTCGGGTAAACTATCAGACAAACTAACTTATAAAGCAGGTTTAAGAGCAGAACAGACTTTTTCTTTGGGGCAATCATTAACCTTGAATACTGAAACGGAGAGAAACTACTTTAACTTATTTCCAAGTTTCTTTTTACAGCATAATGTCAGTCCAAACTATCAGGTGAATTACAATTATAGTAGAAGAATTGATAGACCAGATTATGGGAACTTAAATCCGTTTGTTTTGTATTTAGACCCTTATACTTGGGCCCAAGGTAATCCATATTTAAGACCACAAATGACCCACTCTTTAAGTTTAACCCAAACTTTCATGAGACAATTCAACTTAGTTCTAAACTATGGATATACAACAGATTTCATCGCTGAAATTCCATTACAAAATCCAGAAGATGGAACTACTGTTTTTAAGCAAAGTAATTTGGATACTCAAGAAAGCTTTTCAGCAACTGCTGTTATTCCTTTCCAGCCAACTAAATGGTGGTCAATTAATGGAAACATAACTGCTTTGTATCAAGATTTCACGACTGAAGTTTTCAATAATACTGTAAATAATAAAGCAACTTCAGCCATTTTCAGAGCTAGTAATAATTTTATGTTACCAAATGATTTTAAAATTGAATTAAACGGAGATTATAGATCGAATATTGTTTGGGGAGTTTACAGCATTGCTCCACAATGGGGTGTTGATTTTGCAGTGAAGAAAAGCTTTATGGATAGTAAATTAGAGGCCTCACTTAATTTTAATGATATTTTCAGAACAAGAGTATTCAGAGGGGATGCAAATTTCAATGGGAACATAAATGAATTAAGTCAATATTTTGGTCAGCAAAGTGTTGGTTTCTCATTAAGATATAGATTCAGTAAAGGAGAAGAATTTAAAGCTCGTCAGCGCAATACAAACTTAGAAGAGTTGAACAGAGCTGGAGGATAATACAATTAGGTTAAATTAGGTTAAAAGCGGCAGCCAATAATGGTTGTCGTTTTTTTTATACAGTATTTTTGAACAGTTTTAATTGAGAACACGTAAAAACAGCACAATATTTGTATTGTTATATTGTTTATTCACTAAAGATTTTTTCTATGAATCAATATGTAAAAACAACTCTTAGCGCATTTCTGGGTGGAATAGTTGGAGCTTTTTTGGTTTTTTATTTAACTCATAATAATAACCAAATAAATAATAATACTGTATTTCAAAAACCAGCAACAGATATTTCACAAGCATCATTTGAGAATGAATCAACCAATAATGAGGTAGTTAAAATACCGGATGTTGATTTTATTGAAGCTTCTAAAAATAGTAGAGAAAGTGTAGTATATATTAAGACCATTTCTGAAGCATATGGTAGAAGTTCTTGGTTAGATTTATGGCTTGGTGGTGGAGGAAGTATGCAGCAGGTTGGTTCTGGTTCGGGTGTAATCTTTCGTGAAAATGGCTATATCATAACCAATAATCATGTAATTGATGGTGCGGATGAAATTGAGGTGATTAGGAAAAAGAAAACCTACAAAGCAAAATTGGTAGGTCGAGATCCTTCTACTGATTTAGCGGTTTTAAAAATCGATGATAAAAATCTTCCAGCGATAAGAGTTGGTTCATCTAAAGATTTACAAGTAGGTTCTTGGGTGTTAGCAGTTGGTAACCCTTTCAATTTAACCTCTACAGTAACAGCTGGTATAGTGAGTGCAAAAGGGAGAGAATTGAATATTTTAAAAAGTAATTTTCCCATTGAATCCTTTATTCAAACTGATGCAGCAATTAACCCTGGTAATAGTGGAGGCGCGTTAGTAAATACTGAAGGAGAATTAGTAGGGATTAATACGGCAATTTTATCTAAAACAGGTTCTTATGCAGGCTATGGCTTTGCAGTGCCTATAGATATAGTGAAGAAAATCGCTACTGATATCATAGATTATGGAATGGTTCAAAAAGCTTTTTTGGGGGCTGAGGTTACCACTTTAGATCCTGAAATAGCTAACAGATTAGAAACGGATGATTTGGACGGTGTTGTAGTGAGTTACATCCAAGAAAATGGAGCAGCAGAGAAAGTAGATTTGCAAAAGGGTGATATCATTAGGGAATTTAATGGGGAGGATGTGAGTACTCATTCTGAATTTGAAGAAAAACTGAGTATGTTATCACCAGGAGATAAATTGTATTTAACTATCGACAGAAAAGGCAAAAGCATTCAAAAGGAATTGATTTTGACCAATAGTGAAAATACTACTGAATTACTCAAGAGAGATGTATATTTTTCTAAATCATTAGGTGCAGAATTTGAAAGTGTCCCAATGGTTGAGAAAAATTTATTGGATATCAAAAGTGGTGTAAGAGTAGTAGATGTTAAAAATGGGTTTTTCAAAAGACTCAATATTGATGAAGGTTTTATCATCACGGCTATAAATGGAAATCCTGTAAGCAATCCTAAGGAACTATCTGAAATTTTGGAATCTATTAAAGGAAAAGTAGTGGTTCAAGGAGTTAATAAAAAAGGAGTAAAAGGCTATTATTCTTATTATTTCTAGAAATGGTAAATAGGCTCTTTTTCAATGATTAGAGCCTATTAATTTTCAATACCACTTTCGTGTTCTCTCAGCTTATTGAAGTCTTTTTGAGGCATGAAATTTATGATTTCGAATTCATACTTTTCATCAATTAATTTATCCAAATCAGGTTGGCCTGCATTTACCCAGGCTGTAAACCAATAATCTCCAATCATTTTAATAGCATTTCGCATTCTGTGTTCAACTTGCTTGCCTAACATTTTATGATAAGCAGTTGAGAAATCTCTTGAATAAACCTTAACGTTTGAGTTTCCTCTCATTTCGTAACTGTATTTAGCGTCATTATCAAATTTGTTGCTTAGATCTTTTTCAAATCTAAATACTGAGTCTAATGCAAGGTGAGCGACAGTAATTGCATCCCAAATGGCTAACTGGGTATTTTCAATGTATTCAGCTTTTCCTATGAAAAAATCAAATTGATCAGAAAATAATTCGGGTAATCTCGATTCCCAAAAACCATGAATACCATATTGTCCACTTAGCTGACCGTTATAATTCTTGGTTGTATGTAAAGGAACATTAGCATCCGCAATGTAGTGACCTAAGTCCGTAGAATATCTGATAATATCCTCAGCATTATTTTCCTTAAATGCTTCTGTAAGTTGGTATGTAACTAAATTTACATGCCACGGAACTATTCCATAAGCTTGTAACGTATCTTCTGAGTATTTTTCAACAGCATCCTTCCAATATCTTGGCATTTTATAAACTGCGCTATCGCCATATACATCTAAATCTATGTAATGTCTGGGTGCTTCATAATCCACTGCATATCTTCTTTTATCAGGATTCACTGCGTTTTCGGTAATGTACTGAATATGATGCTTATAGAAAGTAATCATTTCAGTGGGTAGGGTAAATATTGCTAATCGATTAATTTTTTGATGAGCATAGAATCCCCAATTTAATTTAGATGAAGTAAGTAGGATGAATGATAAACTAATTAAACTGATTTTGAGGAGTTTAATCATGTGAATTTGGGCTTTGGTTGAGTTTTTTAATAGATTAAGGTTTAGATTAATACCTTAATATCATACTTAAAAGTCAATTATTTCATGATTTATGAAAATTAATATTGATAATACTGAAATGATTTTGTTTAGTAAAACAAATTCACTTAAATTTGCAGTCCTAAAAAGAAAAGCTAGAAATTCAATTTATATAAATCAATATGGCAAATCATAAGTCAGCATTAAAAAGAATTCGCTCAAGTGCAGCAAGACGTTTGAGAAACAGATATCAGGCTAAAACGACCAGAACTTATATCCGTAGATTAAGAGCTACTGAAGATAAGGCTCAGGCTGAAGAGTTATTAAAAACTGTGACTTCAATGTTGGACAGATTAGCGAAAAAGAATATTATCCACAAAAAGAAAGCGGATAATAACAAATCTAAATTAGCAAAGCACGTAGCTAAATTAGCTTAAGAATTTGAAAATTTTGCCTTAAGCCTCAGCCCAAAAGCTGAGGCTTTTTTAGTTTGTGCTTATTTGATATATTATGGTTTGATTTTAATTTCAACCTTAATCATATCACATGAAAGTCAATACATATTCTGAAGTTAGTAGCATCAAAAGTTGGGCTGAAGCAGATAGGCCAAGAGAAAAATTATTGAACCATGGAAGAATGGTTTTATCTGATGCGGAATTAATAGCCATTTTAATTGGTTCAGGTACTCAGTCACTATCTGCAATTGATGTGGGTAAAAACATTTTGACTGAAGTTCAAAATGATTTGAATCAATTAGCCAAATTTTCAGTAAAAGAATTAACCAAATTCAAAGGAATAGGGGAGGCTAAGGCTATTACCATTATTTCAGCTCTAGAATTAGGGCGAAGAAGGAAAGAAGCTGAGGTTATTGAGAAACCAAAAATAACTTCCTCAACGGATGCTTATAATTTATTAAAATCAGTATTGATTGATTTACCCCATGAAGAGTTTTGGGTAATTTTTTTAAATCGAGCGAATAGAGTTATTAAGCTCAAGAGAATTAGCATGGGTGGGGTTTCAGGTACTGTAGCTGATGTGAAAATCATATTCAAAGAAGGGATTGAAAATCTAGCTTCAGGAATGATCCTGGCTCATAATCATCCTTCAGGAAATTTGAATCCTAGTGAGCAGGATATTCGTTTGACAAAAAAGATGAAAGAAAGCGGTGTCATATTAGATATACCGGTTCTAGATCATATTATTTTTACAGAGCAATCTTATTATAGCTTCGCTGATGAAGCGATGCTTTAAAATTGAATAGTATTATGGACAATAATCCAGAATTAAGCGGTAAATATTTAGGAACTATTACAGAAGACTTCGTAGCAATTTCAGAAACATTGAAAGAAGCTTCTTATGCGGTTAGAAAACAAGGTTTTTCGGAATATCCTATTTTCCCTATTTGTAAAACTGAACAGCCAATAGGTCAGGTTTTAATTGGTGCTGGAGAATTAAACTTAACCTGGAATTATTTTATCACGTATCTCGATGAATTTGTGCAAAGAAAGATTGTGGATGAAGAAAAAGTTGAGGAATTTAAACAGGCTTATAAAAACCCAGATGAGTTCTGCTGTTTATTTGTGATCGATACGAATATGACTAGTTTCGTTTACGTTCCTTATCCGGAAGATTGATTTTCTCTTTTTTCTTGAATTAAATTTAAAGCAGTTCGGCTTAGACTTTCATTCATTTTCCTAATGACTGCATCCATTTGTTTGGCTGTAGCTTTTAATTTATTTATAACATAGGAGGGGTCATCATATTTTTCAAATATGGTGGTCAATCCCATCATGCTAGTTAAAGGCCCCCTGAGCTCATGTGAGGTCTGAAATGCATATTCCGTAAAATCTTCTAATAGGTTTTTCTGGTCATGTTCTAGTTTTTTCTTTTCCGTTATATCGTAACTGATTGACATAAATTTGTATATCTCACCATCATGATTTTTGATGGGGCTTATCACTATATCCACCCAATATTCTTTTCCAGCTTTGTTTTTATTTTTGATATCTGCTCTCCACAATTCTCCTGCTTTAATTTGTGTCCACATTTCGTTCCAGAAATTGGAAGTGTGATATCCAGATTCTAAAACTTTAATCGGCTGTCCTACTAATTCTTTTCTACTAAATCCACTTACTCGGCAAAACTCACTGTTAACTTCTTGTATATTTCCATTAATGCCTGTAATTGAAACTAAAGCAGCTTTGTTAAGTGCCTTTTGAAAGTTTTCACGTTCGATTTCAGCCAGTATTTTGTCGTTTATGTTTATGGCATTTACGATCCTACATTCTTTTCCCTTATAGATGGTTTTATGTGAAAAAATATTAACGTAAAAGTAATTTCCAGCTTTGTCCATATGCAACAATTCTCCACTGTCAGTAAATTCCTCCTTTAGATTTTTTAAATGCTGTTGTAATCTTGCTTGTTCTGAATAAGGCCTTAAGTCTTTTAAGTTTAATTGACTCATTTCGTTTGAAGAATAGCCGTACTGGGAGCTAGCTGCTTTGTTAGCTAGTAAAATATTTTGTGTGCTAACTTCAAAAATATACATGGGATTAGGGTTGTCCTGAAATAGTCTCTGAAAGTCATTCTTTATCAATTTTAAGGTGTGTGTTTTTCTTTTTATTAAAAAGTATAATAAAGTAGCAGTAATAATTACGTATAATATACCTTTCCATTTACTAATTGCATTGACTGTCTCTGTGCTCCAATTAAATTTTTCATTCATAAAGAACAATAAATTATCGCTTAAGCTAATCCAGAATACTCCAAGAATTAAATAAATAAAGGGTATCAACCAATCCTTTTGTTCTATCTTCATAAAGAAAAAATATTAGCTACTTTAAATTAATTTAAAAAAAATAGAGGATAAACAATAACCAGTATACAATTAATAAGTAGAAATTATTTGCCACTAAGAATTAATTGCAATTCGAAGGGTAATTAAAATTGATGTTTTTATCTTTGCGCTAAATCAAATTCAACAATGGCAAAACAAGCAAAAAATCCAAAAGATACTTATACTATCATGACTGAGCTGGTATTACCTAATGATACCAATCCTCTTAATAATTTAATGGGAGGACGGCTGATGCATTGGATGGATATTGTTTCAGCCATAGCTGCACAAAAGCATTGTAATAGGATAGTGGTTACCGCTTCGGTGGATAATATATCATTTCAACATCCTATCGCTTTAGGAGATGTAGTAACACTTGAAGCTAAGGTAACCAGAGCTTTTAGTTCTTCAGTAGAAGTCCATATTGTTGTCAAGGGAGAAAATATACCATCAGGGCGTAAATATGCCTCAAACTCAGCCTTCTTTACATTTGTTGCAGTCGACCAATCGGGAAGACCAATAGATGTACCTGAATTGGTTCCTGAAACCGAAGAAGAGAAGGAGTTATTTGAAGGGGCATTAAGGAGAAGACAATTAAGACTTGTTTTAGCAAAAAGAATGAAGCCAGAAGAAGCTACTGAATTAAAATCTATTTTTAAATTAGATCAGTAATGATTATTGAGAAAGACTTCTTAGCTAAAATATTTGAAGGAGATAAACTTTTTGTTTTCAGTGAAGAGAATACTAGTGTTGAATATAAAGATTCTACCGAGAATGATAGTATTCTAAATGAAGTCGCTGAAAAAAGAGAAGTTGTTGAATCGAGTATCCCACAATCTAAAAAAGTAGAAAAAGAAGTACTCATATTATTACCTAATCAAGTAGAAGAAGCTGAAAAAGAAACTCTTCATAAGCTATTAAAAGCTATAGGGATAGAGAAAAATCAATATGAAGTTATAAATGATCATCCTGATAGTTTAAAATCAATTCAGCACTTAAAGCTATTCTTGTCTTTTCATAACCAATATCTTCAATCTGAAGAATACAGTATTCTCAAAATTAATAAAGGGAATGCTATTTATGCTCATAGCTTATCAGATCTGAATACAGATCAAAATAAAAAGCTAATGCTATGGAATCTCCTCAAAAAAATCGTTTGAGAATCTTTTGGGCGAGAAATTTTCAATACCATATATATCCTAAAAATTAAATAACCCATTTCTTTTTTTATATCCTGTTTCTAATGCTTATAGCTATAGTATTAAGGTGCATAGTATCTAATCATATTTTACTATAAATTATTTATTTAATAATTTGGTTTATAATATAAACTATATTATATTTGTTATGTACTAATTTTTATAGCCATGAAAAATATTTTAAGTTTAGTATTAGTTATTGTTTTCCTAGCTTTAGGAGCTGAAAAAGTTAGGGCGCAAGGTGGGTTTGGTGGGATTCATGTTGCATCAGAATTTACACCGAACGGTAATTTGTTATTGATGGGAGGCGGTGGAGCCTGGGTAATCAATTCAAATTTTTATTTAGGTGGTGCTGGTTATGGATCAGTCAATACTTTGGGAACGAATTCAGGTGATCTTAATTCAATGGGATATGGTGGATTTATGTTCGGTTATTATAAGGAGATTCAAAACTCATTTAAATTAGGTGCTGATATTTTAACCGGATCAGGAGGCTATTCTATAGATAATCAGGAAGATGATTTCTTCTTTATAGAGCCTAATTTAAAGCTCTGGTACTCAGTGCTTCCTTACATGCATATATCGGTTGGGGCTTATTACAGAATAGCATATCTTAATGCAGACGCTGTTTTAAATCCAAATGATTTGAGTAATGTAGGAATCAAGCTTAGTTTAAATTTTGGAATATTATAACAATAAAAAGATGGAACAAGATAATTTAAAAGTAGAAGAAAGTTTGAACATCATCTCACAGATGGTGAATACTACAAGGTATAATATAAGTGAAGATAAGATAATTTATCTAATGTGGGGTTATGCCGTAGCTTTATCAGCTATCACCCAATATATTCTTCAGTACCAATTAAATGTAGAAATGGCTTGGCTAGTATGGCTTACAATGCCAATAGCTGGAGTTGTTAATGGTATTTATTTTGGAAGAAAAAAGAAAAAGGCAACAGCCTTTAGTTTTACTGATAGAGCACTAAGTTCTTTATGGAAAGTTTTTGTGGTAGCCTTAATTATATTTTTATTTGCCTCACCAGTATTAGGTTGGGATGGTATTTATCCTGTATTGATGGTTTTATATGGTATAGGTACTGCTAGTACAGGTGGCATAATAAAATTTAAAGCCTTATCCATAGGGGGATATGTAAGTATGTTTATAGGTTTAGTAGCATTCTATTTAGGATTTGAAATTCAATTGTTTTTATTAGCCTTATCGGTAATGGTAAGCTTTATCATTCCAGGTCATTTATTACCTAAAAACTAATACCATGTTTGAGCCATTAGATCCATTATTACATTCTCAATTACGCTTAGCTATAATGAGCTTATTGATGAATTTAGAGGAAGCGGATTTTAATTACATTAAAGAAAAGACTGGTGCTACGGCAGGTAATTTAAGTGTTCAGGTGAATAAGTTAAAAGATGCTAATTATATAAAGGTTGAGAAATCCTTTAAAGATAATTATCCTCACACGAGTTGTAGCATAACAGAAAAGGGTGTTGATGCTTTTGAATCTTACTTAAATGCATTAAGGTCATACATCAAACCAACAGATTAAAGTTTTTTTAGATCTATATGGTTTATAAAATAAAGTAAATTATAAAATTAATAATGACGTCAAAAGATAAGATGGGAAGTCACGGAAGTTAGGAAAGGATAGAGTGAAATTTAAAGGACACTTGAGTATCTACTTTGTGGTTAAATTGTTCTTTTGAAACTTTTCTAGCATATAAGATCAATATATTTTTCTGTTATGACCTACATGAGTAAGCCTTGGATGGCCATAACCAGTGCTTTTAAATTTTTAGGAGTTTATGTAAATAATTCATTCATGTCTATATGATCATGAATATCAAAAATTGAAACAAAAGTAATAAGTAGATTTATGAATAAGAATGATTGCTAGCGTTTAGCTATTCAAGCTTCAACTATTCATAATCTAATAATCTGGAATTTTTTTTGTCAATATAGTTTATAAAATAAAGTAATTTATAATGAATAATTTAAGAATAAGTTTAGTAGTCATTTTTGTAGTGTTTTTTAATATGCAATTCAGCAATGCACAAAAGAAAGATAGTTTAATGTATCAAGCCTATCTGCTTAGCAGTGAAAGTTTATGGGAGTCCGCACTTAATCAATACAGTAGTGATTTGTGGTCTTTAGACAAAGCAGTTGCTTATTACGGGCTTTTGAATAATACAATGATTCATTCGAATGAAGATAAGTTTGATGAGTATGTAGAACAGGCCTTAGATTACCTTGAGACAATGGAGGAAAAAGGACTTCATACTGCAGAAGCCATAGCCATGCGTTCATCTATTTATGGATTTATAATGGCATACTATCCATGGAAAGGTATGTATTATGGTCCTAAAAGCTCCAATGCGATTGAAAAGGCTTTGAAAACGAATACTGAATCCTCCATAGTGAATATGGTGTTGGGCATCTCTTTATTTTACACACCAGAATCCTTTGGTGGAAACAAGCAGGCAGCAGTAGAAGCTTTTCAGAAATCTGTGGATTTATATGAAGAACAGGGGTACAATGGATGGCTTTATCTCAATACACTTGCTAATCTTGGAAAGGCTCATCAAGCAGTTGGTCAAAATCAAGAAGCAATAAATGTATATGAAAAGGCATTGGCAGTTGAGCCTAATTTTAAATGGGTATCAAGAAAGCTGTTGCCTGATGCTAAGAGAAGCAAATAAAGACGAGGAATCCCCAACAGAATACATCAAGTGGTCAAATAAATAATTTTTAATGATGAAGAATTTTCTATGTGTCCTTTGTTTTTTCTTTCTTATGAGCAGTATATATGCACAAATCACAATATCTGGGAAGGTAGTTTCTATTGAAGGAGTACTTCCCGGGGCTCATCTTTGGAAGAAAAGTAATTACAAAATCAACGATGTTACGGATGCTAATGGTTTTTTTAGGATTTCAGGCTTGAAACAGGGTGATACTATAATCTGCAGCTTTATTGGATTCAAAGAATATTCATTTAAAGTTGATGCATCAAAAGATAATATGCTCATAGAAATGCAATCTTTTTCGCAGCAATTGGAAATAGTGGAAGTAAAGGCCAGTGTTTTAGGAGCCGAAAATTTTGCTTTTGAAAAAATAAAGCCTTTGGATATTTATAAAAATCCTAATTCGAAAGCTGATGCCTTAGTGGCCATAACTACACAGATGTCTTCCACTACCAAAGATGAGAATGCAGCAGTTGCTTTTAGAGGGGCTTCTCCTCAGCAGACCGGATATTTCTTAAATGGAGTGCCGGTGAAAAATCCTGTGAAATATGCTCAATTAACGAATACAGGTACATTAAGTATTTTCAATACAGACTTTCTCAAAAGTGCTACTGTCTTTCCAGGAAATCCACCAATAGAATGTGGGCAAGCTACTTCTGGCACTGTAGTGCTGGAGCTTGCAGATCGTTTTCCTGAATATTGGCAACATACCGCAAGTATTTCCATGGCTAATGTAGGCTATTCTAGTAGGGGTCAGGTTGGAGAAAAATCTCATCTCGGCTTATTTGCCAATTATCAATTTGACGGAGTCTTAAAGAATGTCAATTCAGTAAATTTTCAGGACATCAATAGTTTTAATGCATTGGAGGGGGGAATCCTTTTTACTACCCATCAATCGTGGGGTTCTGTCAAGTTCTATCAGTATGGTCTAAATGATTCCTATAATTTTAATTTTGAACACCCTAGTTATCAGGATGGTTTTTTACAAGATTCTGAAAGAAGCTTAACCACCCTGCAGTGGATTCAAAATTTCGGTTACTGGCAGGCATCTATTGTGGCAGGAAATTCTTTTAATAAAAAACAATTCCAATTCGGTAATATGAATTATCATACCAGTAATACCGATCCCTATGCGGCTACAAACCTTACCTATTCTAACCAAGGTGATGTTTTTAAGTCAGGTTATGCGTACTGGGGACAGAATAGTTGGATTGTTGGCAGTGTGCCCACTTTGAATTACGCACTTGCACCTGATCATCCTTCCGTGAAGATTGATATGGATGATCATTTGGAAAGCCATGAGCTTTATGTATATGGTAGGAAGAAATGGAGGAATCAAGCCTTCGGATCAGGGGTTCGGACAGCATTTATGCCTGAAAGTAATAAGCAATTGTGGAGTTATCAATTCAACTATTTGTTAGACATAACACAAAATTTAAAGATAAAAGCCGGACACGGAAAGTATTATCAAACTCGCATCGATACGGAAAGGCAAATAATACAGCAAGCTCAAACAAGTTTAGACCTAGACTTTAAAGGAAAAAGATGGGCTATTCATCAAAGTTTTTTTCGTAATCACGGTGATTCTGCCATCACAGGTAGTGAGAGTCGAGTGAGTATATTCTTAAGAAGAAATTTTCAATTAGATCAGTCTACATCTTTTTATAATCAAGAGGGTGAATGGGAATGGTTTGCCCGAACATTTATAAAATATAATCCTCTTACAGATTGGACCTTGAATGCTTCATTTCAAGCTTTTAAAGGAAATACTTATAGATTAGTGAATAGTACTATTTATCTATCAGATCTTGATGTTTATGCACCCACTGAGCGCTCTTCTATACAGTTATTTAGCCCTTATGCTAATATTTCTATTGGAGCTAGTAAACTTTTTCAATTTTCAAATAAATTGAATGGTCTGATTTTCATTAATGTGTCAAATGTCTTCGACTTTAAAAATGAAAACTCTATAACTTATGATTTCGACTACAGTGCTTATGACCATAATTTATTAACAAGAAGAAGTTTATATGCTGGAATTATCTTTAATTTTGTCAATGATTAGTTTCAGATACAATTATCCAACAGTTCGAATTTAAATCAAATTTATCAGTATTAATCAGCTAAATAGTTCATATATAGTTTGATAAATTAAGAAATATGTAGAATATTTAATTATAATTCTATATATGTTTAAACAAGTACTGTTTTTTATTCTTCCTTTTCTTCTATTAATAAATTTCTCAATTTTCGCTCAACATCGTGCTGAGAAATTATACGAGGAATCAAATACTTGCTTTGATAATTCAGATTATGATTGTGTGGTAATTAAATTGGAGGAAATATTATCTTCCTCCGAACATGATGCTTTTTCTGAAGACTTTATCTTGAAGGTTTATCAAAAGATCACAGAAAGCTATTATCAGTTAGGTGATTTTCAAAATACATTAAAATACGTAGAAAAATCTTTATCGTTAACTTCCGGTGATTATAAACCATTTTATTATGCAGAAGCTAAGAAAGTAAAAGCTCATGTATTATGGCGAAAGGGAGAAAATGTTGCTTCTATTAATGAAATTTTAGAAAGCATTAAATCATTTGAACATCTTCATGATACTTCTAAAATTATAGAATCTTCAAATATTTTAGCAGGAATATATGTGAGCATAGCAGATTATAAAGAAGCTGAAAATATTTATGAAAAAATGCTGCAAATAGCTTTAGAGCGGAATGATTCAGCTAAGATTGCAGAGAATTATGAATATAAAGGGATCGTTAAATTTTTCGATGGGAAATTCGATTCCGCTATATATTATTACGATGAAAGCTTAAAAATTAATCAGAAGCTACAAAAGCCAATTGAAAGCTCGATCAATTTTGCAAACATAGGAGAAGCATATTTTAAAATGAATAATTATGTTCAAGCCTCTAACTACTTATTAAAAGCCATTGAGTTACAGAAAGAATATAGCTTTAATTCAGGGTTAATATTTTCATTATTTACCTTAGGTAATGTGTATACTAATCAAAATGAATATGATAGCGGTCAATATTATTATGATCAATCTATCGAGTTGATGTATGAAACTGGTGAGACTAGAGAATTACAATTGGTATACATGCTAAAATCAGAAAATTTTGCTAAAAGAGGAGATTTTGAGAGTGCCTACTTAGCGTATAAAACACATACTCAGCTGAAAGATTCAATATTTAATTTGGAAAAAGACCGTCACCTGAATGAGATTAGAGTACAGTATAATTTAGAGAGAAAAGAAAATGAGAATTTACTATTAAAACTTCAGAATGAAGAAAAGGCTTTAGAGGTTGAAGCAAAACAAAGGCTAATAAATTATCAATTTGTTTTTGGAGGGTTTATCCTTATTTTTCTAATAGTATCAGTTGTCTTAGCTATAAAATTAAATAGAGCAAAGCATACATTAACTGTTGCAAACAAGAGCAAGGATAAGTTATTTGGAATTATTGCGCATGATTTAAAAGGACCTATTAAAAATATTGATACAATGCTTAAACTTCTAAAAAATGAAAAGGAAGAGAGCATGAAGTCTGAGTATTTTAAATATTTAGATCAAACCGTCCATAATTTAATTGACCTTACCAATCAGCTACTTTCATGGACCTTCAGTAATAAGGGAGACTTTAACTTCAATATAAAAAATCTTGATCTGAAGAGTATTTCTAAAGATACGGTAGGATTGTTCGAATATGAATTAAGCTCTAAAAATATATCCGTTGATAATTCAATACCAGAGGAAATTAAAGTATTAGCTGATGAAAATGCTCTGCTCACCATATTTCGAAACATACTTTCAAATGCCATTAAATTTACCAAGAATGGAGGTAATATAAATTTAACTGCTGAACCTAAAGATGGTTCAGTTCAAATCATTATTTCAGATAGTGGGATTGGTATGAGTGCTAATGCTATTGAAAAAGCATTACAAGGGAAACATGTAAATAGTAGCTCAGGAACGGCAAATGAAAAGGGTAGCGGATTAGGCTTTTCAATTATAATTGAATTTGTGAAAAAATTAAATGGATCACTTGATATAAAAAGTGATCCAAATACTGGTACTAAAGTAATGCTACAGTTACCAAAAGTAAAATAGGTGCTATTTAAAATATCTTAAAATCTATAATTTAATATCAATTGAGAGTGGAAAATACTTTCGTAATGAAAGTGCTCCTCTTGATACCCTTTTGGAATAAAATAAGAGTTCAATAACCTAAGTCTTAAATCACTCCATTCGCCTCTGAATTGTGTTTGCATATCAAAACTAAGTTGAGTCAGAGAGCTTTCTTCATTTGAATTATTAAATGAACTATTCACACCATATATTCCAATATTTAATGATTTCCAATTATCAAAAGGTTGTAAATCCAATTTTAAGGCTTTAGAATTTACATTCTCCAACCCAATAATTCTATGGCGGCTTATTGTGGTATAGAAAGGTTCGCCTCCCCATTCTGATGGGAAAATTATGCCATTGTCAGATAATGATTGAGTATGATTATAGGATATCTGCAATCTATCACCGACCCATTTTGCCCTTGCTGATATTGTATGATTGGTGTGGTCTATGTCTGTATATTCATTTTCATGAGTCGTGCTTTGGTAATAATATTGAAGTCCAAAATTTAAATCACGAACATCAAACTCTAATTGATTAAAAGTAATAAAGCTAACATTCTCGATATAGTATTGCCACGAATGAAAACTGATATGCTCATTGGGGATGTAATGGCCTCCCAATAATGCTAATCCTTTAGTGTGAACTTCACGATGAGTAGTATCATCCCCTAAAAGGCGATCATATAAACCTATACTTTCACTCATGCTAATCCACTCTGTAGTAGATCTAGGGGAGACTTTGTTTAAAAACCCTCCATTAATTTCAAATTTATGTCCCTCATTCCAATCTAACCATAAACCTTGAAAAGCAGAGGGCTTCATACGGGAATCCTGAGGGTTTACTAATGGCGTATTCAATACCATTTTACCAAATTTAATGTATGAATCTTTAAAACGGTATTTTATAAAAAGTTCTTCTAATCTATCGAGGTCATGTTTGTTTTGAGGGTCTTCTAAATCAAATAACTGATGTTCCCATTTTGGGTTGAATTCATGATCCGCTGTTTCACTTAAGTCTGTTGATAGAATGTTATAGGTATAAATACCACCAACTCCCACTTGTAATCCATGCCAATACGCACTGTGGTAATAAATTCTTCCACCTAAACCAGAAGCTGCATGAAAGCTATTGCTGCTAGGTCTGAAGGTTTGAATTGTATTAGATCTGAATAGACCACTCACATGACCATTTTTAAACCATTCATGAAAACTATGAGCTTCATTAGGATTAAATGAACCATGTTTTACTGAATCAATCCCTTCATATTGCTGATGATTATTTTGAGCTAGTGCAGCTGTTGATAGAATAAAGAACGCAATTATATATGAATATTTTTTCATATAAATGAAATTAAAAAGAGGCTCTCCATTGCGGGGAGCCTCTATATTATGTTTAAACTATTATTTTAAAGTAGATGGACAAACATAATCCGTCTTAGGGATATCTGTTTCGCTAATTGCTTTGAATCCACCTGCGATATCTACAAGGTTATGAACCCCTCTAGATTTTAAGATAGATGAAGCAATCATTGAACGATATCCTCCAGCACAGTGAACATGGTATTCTTTATCTTTGTCTAATTCGTCAAAGTTCTCATTGATATAATCTAATGGGAAGTTTTGAGCATTTTCAACATGTTCTGACTGGTATTCGCTCGGTTTTCTAACATCTAAAATAGTTAGTTCTTCATTTTTAACTTTCTCAGCTAAAGCAGTAGCTGGAATAGATACTACAGAGTCAGTTTCTTTACCTGCTTCTTTCCATGCTTTAAGACCACCTTTTAAGAAACCTAAAGTGTTGTCGTATCCTACTCTTGATAATCTTGTAACGATTTCCTCTTCGCGTCCGTCTTCAGCAATAAATACAATAGGTTGCTGTAAGTCAGGAATTAAAGCGCCAACCCATGGAGCAAAACCTCCATCGATACCAATAAAGATTGAGTTCGGAATATGCTCTTTAGCAAATTCTTCTTGATGACGAGTATCTAATACTAAAGCACCTTCGTGGTTAGCCATAGCTTCGAAAGTATCAACATCTAAACCAACATTACCTTTTTCTAAAATTTTATCTAATCCTGAAGTATCAGCTGATTTATTCATTGCTACGTTTTGAGCGAAATATTGTGGAGGAGGTAATAATCCATCAGTAACTTCTTGGATGAATTCCTCTTTCGTCATGTCAGCTCTTAAAGCGTAGTTTGTTTTCTTTTGATTACCTAATAAGTCGGTAGTTTCTTTACTCATGTTTTTACCACAAGCAGAACCAGCACCGTGCGCAGGATAAACTACTACATCATCAGGTAATGTCATGATTTTATTTCTTAAGCTATCATATAAATAACCAGCTAAGTCTTCTTGAGTAATTTTACCTGCTTTTTGAGCTAAATCAGGTCTTCCAACATCCCCTATAAATAAAGTATCACCACTGAAAATAGCTTTTTCCTTTCCATCTTTGTCAATTAACAAGAAAGTTGAGCTTTCTAAAGTGTGACCAGGAGTGTGTAAAACTTTGATTTTGATATCACCAATTTCAAAAATCTCACCGTCCTTAGCTTCGTGCATGTCAAAATCAGTTTTTGCACCAGGACCATATACAATAGTAGCGCCAGTTTTTTCTGCTAAATCAACATGACCTGAAACGAAATCTGCGTGAAAGTGAGTTTCAAAAATATATTTGATTTTAGCACCGTCTTTTTGTGCTTTTTCAATATAAGGAGCAGATTCTCTTAATGGATCAATGATTGCAGCCTCTCCGTTGCTTTCAATGTAGTATGCGCCTTGCGCTAAACATCCTGTATAAATTTGTTCTATGTTCATAACTTTAAATAATTTTCTTTTTTAAACTTGCTACAAATATACGGCAGTGCTCAAATGTGGATTGTAACAACAGTTACTGAGCATTTCTTTTTGCCGTTTTCTGTTGATTTAAGGCTATTTTTAATTATAGAATTTCAATAATATTTCTTCGCTGTTCAATTTTATCCTCCTTTTCCAGCTTTTTTAAAAGCCTAGAAACTACTACTCTGGAAGTATTCAATTCATTGGCAATTTGCTGATGTGTTTTCTTAATTTCAAAGGAACCACTAGCAGTTTTCTTATCTAATAAGTAATTATATAATCTTTCATCCAATTTCATGAAAACCATACTATCAATAGTATGTAATAGCTCATCGAATCTGGTTTGATAAGAATTGAAAACAAACCTTCTAAAGTTTCTGTATTTCGTGATCCAATTATCTAGGTTAGATACAGGCATCATCCAAAGTTCTGAATCTTCTTCAGCAATAACATGAAAAGAACTTCTTTTGCCTTCTAAGCAGCAAGTGATAGACATAGCACATGTTTCTCCTCCTTCTAAATAGTAGAGAAAAACTTCGTTTCCATTATCATCATTTCGCATAACACGCAATAATCCCGACATTACTAAAGGCATTTCTTGAGCATCATCATCCGGAGTAATAACAGTTTGACCTGCTTTTGCTTTTTTTAACCTTCCAGATTTAATAATCTCCTCCTTTAATTCTGGCTCAAAAGGAGTTCTTTCTAATACTTCTTCAATCTTTTGTTTCATTTAGTATTTAGTTACAACAGTTTTCTATACAGTTCAATAATTTATGGAGTTCATCTTTAGCTGAAGAGTAATATATTTTTCTTCCTGATCTTCTTGAAATTAAAATTTCTGCTTGTTTTAATGCTGCTAGGTGATGTGAAATTAATGATTGTTCGCATGTTTCAATTCTTGAGCAAATCTCATTTACAGTCATCTCACCTTCAGTTAGTAATATTTGAACAATCTGTAGGCGATTATAATTTGAAATGGCTTTTAATATTTTGGCCATATCCGCTAATTTTTGATTGTTATTATGAACTTCCATCTGATCCATATCGTAATATATGAAAAAATGTTTATATATAAATTTACAGATTTTTAAAATCAAAATCTAGCTACTGTATGTCAGAATTAAGTGAATCTAAATATATAAAGAAATCTTTTCCAGTAACGGGTATGAGTTGTGCTGGCTGTGCTGCCAGTGTAGGATCCACATTGAAAAGTACGAAAGGAGTAGAAGATGCTGATGTCAATTTTGCTACACATACTGCATGGGCTTCCTTCGACCCAGATCAGGTAAGTCTTGAAGATTTAAAATCAGCGCTGCAGGGAGTCGGTTATGATGCGATTATTGAAGAGGAAAACGCTTCAGAGAAACAAGAGGAAGCTCAACTTAAAGCTTTTAACGAAATAAAAAGAAGTTTAATAGGTTCGGCTATTTTGACTATTCCTGTTTTCATAATCGGAATGTTTTTTATGGATTGGGCAATAGGGAAATATATTTCTTTACCCTTATCAGCCATAGTTTTATTTTACTTTGGGGGGCACTTTTTCAAAGGGGCGTGGAAACAAGCTAAACATGGCATGGCCAATATGGACACCTTAGTAGCCCTAAGTACTGGAATTGCATTTTCATTAAGTGTATTCAATACTTTTTTTGCTGAGTTCTGGACTTCAAGAGGTTTGGAAGCCCATGTTTATTATGAGGCAGCGGTAGTTATTATTACTTTCATTTCTTTAGGGAAATATTTGGAAGAAAAAGCAAAAACCAATACTTCTTCTGCTTTAAAGAAATTAGTAGGGCTTCAGCCTAATTCCACAACAGTTATAGTTGAGGGTAAAGAAGAAGTCATTCCTATAACAGCTGTTAAAAAAGGATTTCAAATATTAGTAAAGCCAGGCGAAAAGATTCCTGTTGATGGAACAGTAATCAGTGGGAATTCTTTTGTCAACGAAAGCATGATTACGGGAGAAGCCATTTCGGTTGAAAAGGTAAAAGGCCAAAAGATTTTTGCAGGTACTATAAATCAAAAAGGAAGTTTTGTTTTTACAGCAGATAAGGTTGGAGGCGACACTTTATTAGCCTCTATTATTGCCAGAGTGAAAGAGGCGCAAGGAAGTAAAGCACCAGTTCAAAAGTTGGTAGATAAAATTGCAGGTATTTTTGTACCCACTGTAATGGTTATTGCTTTGATTACATTTATTGTTTGGTTGATTTTAGGGGGCGAAAATGCATTAACCCAAGGAATATTATCCGCAGTGACAGTATTAGTGATTGCTTGCCCTTGTGCATTAGGTTTAGCAACGCCCACAGCTATTATGGTAGGGGTAGGGAAAGGAGCAGAAAATAATATTTTGATAAGAGATGCCGAAAGTTTAGAAAAGGCGCATAAAGTAAATGCTGTAATATTAGATAAAACGGGTACGATTACAGAAGGGAAGCCTTCTGTCAAATCAGAAAGCTGGTTTGATGAGAATAATATTGTAAAATCAATTCTTTACAGTATTGAAAATAAAAGTGAACACCCTTTAGCAGAGGCAGTAATTCAACATTTAAAAGGTGAAGGTCTTGATAAAATTGAGCTTGAAGATTTTCAAAGTATCACAGCAAAAGGAGTGAAAGCAAAATTTGAAAATCAAACTTATTTGGTAGGCAATAGAGCCCTATTAACTGAACATGCTGTTAATTTTTCTGCAGAACAAAATAAGCTAGTACAGGAACTGGAACAAGAAAGACAGTCCGTCATATACTTTTCTA
This sequence comes from Marivirga arenosa, assembly GCF_030503875.2. Classification (NCBI taxonomy): domain Bacteria; kingdom Pseudomonadati; phylum Bacteroidota; class Cytophagia; order Cytophagales; family Marivirgaceae; genus Marivirga; species Marivirga arenosa. The sequence continues at coordinate 1,108,597 of NZ_CP129968.2, forward strand.
ATGAGAATAAATTACTGGCAATTTTGGCAGTTTCCGATCAGATAAAAGAGAATGCTAAACTAAGTATAGCAAATCTTCAACAACAAGGTAAGGAGGTTTATATGCTTACTGGTGATACGGAAGCCATTGCAAAAAATGTTGCGGATCAGGTGGGAATTAAGCATGTTAAATCTCAACTACTACCTTCTGATAAATCAAATTTCGTTAAAGAATTACAAGCTCAAGGAAAAATTGTAGCTATGGTAGGAGACGGTATTAACGACTCGGAGGCACTAGCTCAATCCGATGTGAGTATTGCAATGGGTAAAGGTTCTGATATTGCAATTGATGTTGCTAAAATGACACTCATCGGATCAGACCTACAAAACTTACCTAAAGCATTTCATTTGTCAGCAATAACGATTCGAGGTATTAAGCAAAATTTATTTTGGGCGTTTATTTATAATGTAATAGGGATTCCAATTGCTGCTGGTTTATTATATCCAATTAATGGCTTTGTTTTAAATCCAATGATTGCAGGTGCGGCAATGGCATTTAGTTCAGTATCTGTGGTGCTGAATAGTTTAAGATTAAAAGGTATGAAACTCTGATAATAAGATCGAAATTAAAATAGATACTTTTGTTTGAATAATCATACCGAAAGCTTAATTTCATTGAATACTATCAACCTAAGTTATGAAACTTTTTATTTTAATTTCGATCCTTTCAGTAATCGTATTTACTGTTTCTGCACAAAGTAAAATTGTAATTGATGATAGATCTTCAATAATCAATGAACAAGTTGAAAATTTATTAGAAGAAAAATTTCAGGATAAGAATTTAGAACTGACTTCATCTGTAGATTTCAAAACGAAATGTGATTATTATTTTGCTACTATTTCCCAAAATAATAGGGGATTCGTGATTAAAGTTGAAGATTGTGAAAATACTATTTTAGGGTCATTGTTTGCTGGTTCGCATCTAAATGAAGCGGGTGATCAAGAAAAGGCCGTTATTTTATTCTATAATATTTCGGATATAATTGAAAATCCTAGCTATTCTGATTCTTATTCTAAAACATATAATGAAACAGCAGAAGCAGTTCATCCAGATTCAATTGAATCTGAGCATGATTCCAGGTATTTCTTTGCTCCATCAGCTTTGCCTTTAAAGAAAAGAGAATTGTATTATAATTCCATATATTTTCTAGTGCATGATATTCAGTATGGGGTAACTGATAGATTAACTATCGGTATGGGAACCACTATTATTGGACTCCCAATTTACTTCACGGGTAAATTAAGCATACCTATTAATGAAAATTCTCATTTGGCCGTTGGAGATTTATTAATGTTGGGAACCTATGGTACAGAGTTTTTCGGGAACTTAGCATTTGCTACTTACACATATGGAAACAGAAACAGCAATATTTCTATAGGTGGAGGTTATTTATATTTTGATCCGGGTGAGTTTACTCAAACTACATCCTCTGCGGTAGCTAATATTTCTGGAATTGCAAAAGCAGGAAAATACTTTTACTTCCTTACAGAAAATTATATCACCAATTTCAATGATACTGAAGATGCCTATAGAGAAACGCCACTGCCTGATGGTTCCTTTAATTTTGAAAATGCCGAATTTACCATGAAAAGAAGTGTATGGTACGGGTTATCGGGTATCCGTTTTGTTCGAAAAGGTAATGAGCTTGTGAGTTGGCAATTTGGAATCACACACATATTAATGGTGAATTCATCAATTCCGGCTCCTTATAATGGAAATGGCTGGCAGACTTATACGGATGATCAAAGGGCTAGAATGATTGCTTTTCCTACTTTATCCTTCACTAGGAAATTTAAATTACGATGATTTTAGCAAAGAACCATTGAAAACAAAAATTATCTATCATTTATAAATGATGTAAATTATATCTTCCGCTATAATTAGTTTCACTTCTTAAATACTTACGCTATTTTTGCCCCAATGGAAGCAATAAAAGAAACAAACTTTCAGCTGCCTAATCAGCAAAAATTCTATAAAGGCAAAGTGAGAGATGTATATACTACTCCTTCTCAGCTGATTATGGTTGCGACAGATCGATTGTCTGCATTTGATGTCGTGATGCCAAGAGCTATTCCTTTTAAAGGTCAGGTTTTAAACCAAATAGCAGCTAAATTTCTAAAAGCCACTGAAGACATTGTGCCCAATTGGTTAATTTCCAATCCCGATCCTAATGTAAGTATAGGCTTCAATTGCGAAACCTATCCTGTGGAAATGGTGATTAGAGGCTATTTGGCAGGTCATGCGTGGAGAGAATACCGCGATGGGAAAAGATCAATTTGTGGGGTGTCACTTCCAGAGGGATTGAAAGAGAATGATAAACTGCCTAAGCCCATCATTACCCCTACTACAAAGGCGCATGAGGGCCATGACGAAGATATTTCTAGAGAAGAAATATTAAATCAAGGCTTAGTTTCTAAGGAAGAATATGAAAAGCTAGAATCTTATACCCAACAGTTATTCCAAAGAGGAACTGAAATTGCAGCTCAAAATGGTTTGATTTTAGTGGATACTAAATATGAATTTGGAAAAGTAAATGATAAAATTTACTTGATAGATGAAATTCATACCCCCGATTCATCAAGATACTTTTATGCTGATGTATATGATGAAAATCAAAAAAAAGGAGTAAAACAAAAGCAGTTATCGAAAGAATTTGTTCGTGAATGGCTTATTGAAAATGGGTTTCAGGGTAAGGAAGGACAACAGATTCCTGAGATGACGGATGAAAAGATAGAAGAGATTTCAAATAGATACATCGAACTCTATGAAAAAGTAACAGGAGAGAAATTCCAACCTAGAGACTATCAGGACGTATTAAAAACCATTGAACAAAATATCTTAAAAAGTATTTAATAAAATAGCTTTCGAATAGAAAGTAAAATTAATAGCAAATAACATATACACATGAAATATTCAATTGATAAAGAAGAGAAGTATTCATTAATAAAAATAAAAGAAGAGAAATTAGATTCATCTGTTTCTTCAAATTTAAAATCAGATTTAGTTACCATGCAGGCTGAGGGAGTAGAAAATATGGTAATCGATATGTCTGAGGTTAAATATATAGATTCATCAGGTTTAAGTGCTTTATTAGTAGGAAATAGAGTAATTGGTGAAAATGGTGGCGCTTTTATAATTGCAGCACCTACTGAGCACACAGAAAAATTAATCAAAATTTCTCAGCTTGATAAAGTATTTGATATACTTCCAACAGTACATGAAGCAGTAGAATCTGTTTTTATGCATGAGCTAGAAAAAGGTTTAGGCGAAGAAGGATCAGCTGAGTAAAACCTTTGTCATTTGAAGTTCACATATTAGGATCAAATTCTGCTGCACCAGCACATGGAAGACATCATACTTCACAGGTGCTTCGCATTCAGGATTTACAGATCATGATTGATTGTGGCGAAGCCACTCAATTACAAATGAAAAAATATGGCTTAAAGAAAAATCGTTTAAGCCATATTTTTATAAGTCATTTACATGGCGATCATTTTTTAGGACTGATAGGTTTACTTTCTACTATGCATTTAAATGGTAGAAAAACCGATTTGTATCTATACGGTCCTGTTGGTCTTTCTGAGATTATCCAATTGCACTTAAAGTATGCCAATACTCGGTTGAGTTATAAAATACATTTTAAAGAATTACAGGGAGAGGAATCTGAATTGATTCTTGATCATCCCAAAATCTCAGTTTATACTATTCCACTTCAACATAGAATTCCTTGCACAGGTTTTTTAATAAAAGAGAAGCCAAAACCCAAGAAGCTTATAAAAGACAGGATTTCTGAACTAAGTGTTCAGCATATTAATACATTGAAGAAAGGAAATGATGTGGTGGATGACACAGGAAAAGTCATCTATAAGAATACTGATTATACACTCCCAGCCAAGAAATCTAGAAGTTATGCGTATTGCTCTGATACCAAATATAACGAAGATATTATTCCTTTAGTAGATTCGGTAGACCTATTATATCATGAGGGTACTTTCTTACATGAGAATTTGGAAAGGGCAGAAGCTACCTATCATACCACCGCAAAACAAGCTGCAATTTTTGCTCAAAAAGCGAAAGTTGGCAAATTATTAATTGGTCATTTTTCTAATCGCTATAAGGATTTAAGCCCTATTCTGGAAGAAGCGAAAACAGAATTTGATAATACTGCTTTAGCAGAAGAAGGCAAAGTTTTTACTATAGAAGAATAAAAATGAAAGCAGGAAATACTACTGACTTAAATAGGAAAAAAAGAAATCTGTTTATAGTGCTTAGTGGTATTTTTCTTACTAATGCTTTATTAGCAGAAATTCTAGGAGTAAAAATATTTTCCGCAGAAGCTACCTTAGGATTTGAACCTGCCCAAATTAAACTTTTCGGTGATTTCGTATTAGATTTTAACTTAACTGCTGGGGTCATCATTTGGCCTATAGTATTTGTTACCACCGATATAATTAATGAATATTTTGGAAAAAAAGGAGTACGTAGGATCAGTTTTTTAACTGCTTTGTTTATTCTTTATTCGTTTTTCGTGATTTATGCTGTTACCAAATTAGCACCTGCGGAATTTTGGTTGAATGTGAATACCCCTGATCCCGATGGGAACGATTTTGATATCAATTATGCTTATTCTGTAATTTTCCGACAAGGCTTAGGAATTATCATAGGGTCCTTAACCGCCTTTTTAATTGGTCAGTTTTTAGATGTTTTAGTATTTCAGCATTTAAGAAAATATACTGGAAGCGGTAAAATATGGTTAAGAGCAACGGGTTCTACTTTAGTAAGTCAGCTGATTGATAGCTTTGTAGTGCTTTGGATAGCCTTCTATCTATTTGGAAATTGGAGCATGACTCAAGTGCTATCAGTAGGAGTGATTAATTACATTTATAAAGGAGGTTTAGCCATCCTACTTACTCCACTTCTCTATGTAGCCCATTACTTTATAGATCAATATTTAGGGAAAGAAAATTCAGAACTGGTTACTGAAGAGGCGGCAGGCCAGGGATTCTTTTAATTTATAAAAATCTGTTACAGTACTACATAGCTAATATCTCCTGCCAAAGTTTGTAATTCTGCTTCTTCATCTAATAATCCTGTGTCTCGCCATATCTTTCCCAAATCCTTAATGGATTCATCAAAAGTTTCCCAGAGTGCATCATAATCACGATGAGCCCACCAGATAATAAATTCATAATCTTGCTCTTCAGCATTAAGCAATAAAGATTCAAGATAAATTTTTTGAGAGCATTCATTTCCATCAATGGCAAGATTCAGTCCTGAAACTTCTAAGTCTTCTGCTATCATAGTGGTTTCTACAAATGCAATGGTTTTATTGGTGTTTTCGTGTAGGAAATCAAAAGCTAACTGAAAATCTTCTGATGTTTTCAGTCCCATAAAAAATGGATAAAAACTAATGGCAGTAAAGTCATAATCCGAAATGTAGTTTTGTATCTCATCAATAAATGCATCAGGATTTTCTACTTCGGGAGCGTACCAGTTATGTAAAGTTATAGACTCAGAAAGAGGCAAATCAGGATGATTTTGCGCTATCTGACTTTTTACATTTTGCATTAAACGTTTAAATTCTGGCCATTTACTAGGAGTGTTGATTAGTAATTCATTCGATTCTATGGAAATTATTAAATAATCGGGTTCCAGTTGATCAATAAGGTAATTTAAATGAGCTACATATGCGTTTACAATAGCTGGGTCATCTAATTGTTGATATTCTGGAATGTTTCCTTGGTAATCCTCAATGATGTTGGTTCTATTACTATTTAAAACACTAACGGATAATAATAAATCAAGACCATTTATACGTTTTTGTTTTCTAGAAGTGACATCGTTCAAAAAGCCTTCTGGAAGAGGCTCGTTTTTGATCCACGAATCCCATGGTATTTTATTGTCTAGATGTTCTGCATAAATTGATGCATTCTTAGATATAAAACTATATGTATTTTCTACACTCTCAGAAGTGGCATCATAGGGCCAGGTAGTAAAACCCATACCAAAATTACGTTCATTTAAATTGGAAAGTCTTTCTTCACTTTCACATATAGACTCATCTAATTCAGGATCTACTGATTCACAAGCTGAACAAAAAATAATATAGAAGAATAAGATTAAATTGCATGCTTTCATAAAGTGAATATACAAAAATCAAGTCAATATTGTATTTAAAGGCATTTTTGAAAATGACCTCTATGTATTCATTAGGGATAAGAATTCATGTTTTCTAAAAGCTGACTTATCATTTATGATTATATTTAAAGAAAAATCATCATGAAGCACATTCTTAATTTTTTCTTTACATCCTTGATTGGAATTATATTATTCTCTTGTTCAAATCAAGAGTCCACCAAAGTTGACCTTTTATTAAATAATGCATCTATAATTGATGTTAAAAATGATAAAATAATTGAAAGTCAGTTTGTAGCGATTAAAGGAGATACTATTTTTTCAGTCGGAGAGATGTCTGAACTTCCTGCCTTCGAAGCTAAGGCATCTATTGATCTTGAAGGGAAATATATAATGCCGGGTTTATGGGATAATCATGTTCATTTTAGAGGAGGTGAAGAATTGATTGAAGAGAATAAAAATTTGCTAAAGCTTTTTCCAAAATTTGGTATTACTACAGTTCGAGATGCAGGAGGAGATATCACTCCTTCGGTTTTAGAATGGAGGAAAACAATTCAAAACAAAAAATTGACTGGTCCACATATTTTCACTTCTGGACCTAAATTAGATGGGCCTAATCCAGCTTGGGCAGGTTCAATAAAAATAGAAAATCAAGAAGATATTGAGGATGCTTTAGATTCATTACAAGAAATTGGAGCTGATTATGTCAAGATGTACGATGGTAGTTTAACAGCTGAAAATTTTTATGCTATCATTAAATCGGCAGAAAAAAGAGGCATGAAAACTACCGGGCATATGCCCATGTCTGCTGATTTGAATAGAGCTATTGATTTGGGTTTAGACGGAAGCGAACATATGTATTACAGCATGAAAGCATGTTCTCCTAAAGCTGATAGTTTAACGGAATTAGGCCTAGGGTATGGCATGATGGAAACGATTACGGATACTTATGATCAGGAATTGGCACAAAGCTTTTTCAAAAAAATGGCTTCTAATGATGTTTACATCACTCCAACACTCTATATCGGAAAAGTGCTTTCTATGCTTGCAGATGAAGATCATAGTTCAGACTCCTTATTGTCTGACGTAGGTCCAGGTATTCAAGAAACTTATAAAGGGAGAATTGAATCTGCAAAAAGAGCAAAAGCATCGGGTAGTCAAATGAGATCAAAAGTATCTGATTTGGCTCGTGAAATGGTGCCTGCTATGGTTGATAATGGCGTTTCTATCTTAGCAGGGTCTGATTGTGGTCCTTTTAATTCATTTGTTTATCCTGGGGAGGCTTTATGGGGGGAGTTATTTAGCTTAAGCGCTACAGGTTTAACACCATCAGAAGTTTTAAGCACTTCTATAATTAATGGTCCTGCATATTTAGGATTGAGCGAATTTTATGGAAGCATTGAAAAGAATAAAGTTGCGGATATTATTGTTTTGAGTAAAAATCCACTTAAGGGCTTAGAAAATATACGATCATTAGAAAGTGTAGTATTGAAAGGGAAACAATTGTAAAAAATAATCCATTTCAATTAGGATTTATGCCCTTGGCATTCCTTTTCGCTTAACATTTTTCTAACTTTAAAATCCTTTAAGATTTAGATACTAATTCATATGGCTAACACACCTGATACTGATAAAAAATTATTTCTACTTGATGCAATGGCTCTAATCTATAGAGCTCATTTTGCTTTTAGTAAAACACCCCGAATCAATTCAAAAGGGATGAATACTGGGGCAGCATTAGGCTTTACAAATACCCTTTTAGAAATATTAAAGAAAGAAAAACCTACACATATTGGAGTGGCTTTTGATACTTCTGCCCCAACATTTCGTCATGAGGAATTTCCAGAATATAAAGCACAACGAGAAGAGCAACCCGAAGATATAAGAGTTGCAATCCCTTATGTGAAAAAGATAGTGGAGGCTTTTAATATCCCAGTTTTGATTAAAGATGGATTTGAGGCAGATGATATTATCGGAACCATTGCGAAGCAAGCAGGTGAAGACGGTTTCAAAGTTTATATGATGACTCCCGATAAAGATTATGCTCAATTGGTAACTGATAATGTTTTTCTATATAAACCTGCTTTCATGGGCAATGGAGTTGATGTATTAGGAATTGAAGAAGTAAAAAAGAAATTTGATATCGATAGAGTTGAGCAAGTAATCGATATACTCGGTCTTCAAGGTGATGCAGTTGATAATATTCCAGGTATTCCGGGAGTAGGAGCAAAAACTGCTATCAAATTCTTAAAGCAGTATGGATCTGTGGAAGGTCTTTTAGAACATACGGAAGAATTAAAAGGGAAAATGAAAGAAAAAGTGGAGGCTAATAAGGAACAGGCCTTACTTTCAAAGAAACTAGCTACCATCAAAATTGATGTGCCTCTCGCCTATGAACCAGATAAATTGGTTCTGGATGAACCAAATGAAGAGGCCTTGAAAGAGCTTTTTGAAGAGCTAGAATTTAGAACCTTAATGAAAAGAGTGTTAGGGGAAGAACCTGCAAACACGGGAAAATCTTCTTCTAAAGCTGATCCTGCTCAAATTTCTATGTTTACTGATACTCCAGAAGAAGCAGCTGAAAGTGATCAGGAGCCGGAGGAAAGAAGAACATTAGCTAATACAAAACATCAGTATCACCTAATTAATACAAAAGAGTTAAGAGAAGAGTTAATTACTTATTTATCAATTCAAGATGAGTTTTGTTTTGATACTGAAACTACAAGTTTAGAACCTACTGATGCTGAATTGGTAGGACTCGCATTTGCCTATGTAGCGGGAGAAGCCTATTATGTTCCCTTCCCAGAAGATCAAAAAGAAGCTCAAAAAATAGCGAATGAATTCAAAGAAGTTCTCGAGAATCAAGATATTGTTAAAATAGGGCAAAATTTGAAGTACGACATTCAGGTAATGCGAAATTATGGTGTTAAAGTTCAAGGTAAAATGTTTGATACCATGTTGGCGCATTACTTAATTGATCCTGAAACTCGTCATAATATGGATGTTATGGCAGAGAATTATTTGAACTATACTCCAGTTTCTATTACTGAGTTGATCGGTAAAAAAGGAGCTAAACAAGGAAATATGCGTGATGTTCCGGTTGAAGATGTAGTGGAATATGCGGGTGAAGATGCTGACATTACATTACAACTCAAGCACGTATTAGAAAAAGAAATTAAGGAAAACAATTTAGAGAAACTGCTACATGAGGTTGAAGAACCATTGTCATATGTGTTGGCAGAGATGGAATATGAAGGCGTGAAAATTGATAAGGAAGCACTTTCTAAAATGTCAAAAGAACTAGAAACAGCTGCGCTTGAAGCTCAAGAAAAGATATATGAAATAGCGGGACAGGAGTTTAATATTGCCTCTCCTAAGCAATTAGGAGAAGTACTATTCGATAAGATGAAATTGGTTGAAAAGCCAAAAAAAACCAAAACAGGTCAATACGCTACAGGAGAAGAAATTCTCTCAAAGTTAGCGCAAGAGCATGAAATAGCTGCTAAAATTTTAGAGTTTAGAGAATATCAAAAATTGAAATCTACCTATGTGGATGCGCTTCCGAAACTGATCAGCAAGAAAGATGGAAGAGTTCATACCGATTATCGACAAGCGGTTGCGGCTACTGGAAGACTAAGTTCAAATAATCCAAACCTTCAAAATATTCCAATTCGCACCGAAAAGGGAAGGCTAATTAGAAAAGCCTTTGTACCACGCGATGAGAATTACCAATTAATGGCGGCTGATTATTCTCAAATTGAGTTAAGAATAATGGCGGCATTTTCACAAGATGAAGCCATGATGGAAGCCTTCAAAAATGGTAGAGATATTCACGCAACTACCGCGGCTAAAGTTTTTGGTGTTGAGTTAGATGAAGTAGATCCTGGAATGAGAAGAAAAGCCAAAGAGGTGAACTTTGGAATTATCTATGGAATTTCTGCTTTTGGCTTAGCACAAAATTTAAATATTTCCAGATCAGAAGCTTCTGATATTATTAAAGCTTATTTTAAAGAATTCCCTAAAGTCCATGAGTATATGGAAAAGGTGAAAGAAGACGCCAGAGAGCATGAATATGTAACCACTATTTTAGGTAGAAAGCGATGGTTACGTGATATCAATTCTCGAAATCAGACGGTTCGTGGTTATGCAGAACGAAATGCTATAAATGCTCCAATTCAAGGTAGCGCTGCTGATATGATCAAGATTGCAATGATCAACATTCAAAAGTGGCTGGAAAAAGAAAATCTAAAATCTAAAATGATTATGCAGGTGCATGATGAATTGATTTTTGATGCCCATAAGGATGAAATCGAAAAGCTGCAGGAAAAAGTAGTAGATCTTATGAAAAATGCCATGGATTTAGAAGTTCCAATGGAGATTGGCGTTGGCGTAGCTGATAATTGGAGTGAAGCGCATTAAATAAGTTTACAAGATTATATGTTTTCAGGTTGGCAAGAAATGGTGAATGAAGAAAGATAAAATCATATTGGGACTCGATCCTGGTACTTCGGTTATGGGTTATGGGGTGATTCAAATCACCGGTAACAAAATGGCTATGCTGCAATATGGAGTGATCCATTTATCTAAATATGCCAATCATGAGATTAAACTTCGAAAGATTTTTGACCGGGTAACTAGTTTAATTGAGGACTATGCGCCAGATGAGGTTGCTCTTGAAGCTCCTTTCTATGGGAAAAATATTCAGTCCATGTTGAAGTTAGGAAGAGCACAAGGGGTGGCAATGGCCGCTGCCTTACGCTTAGATTTGCCTATTTCAGAATATGCTCCCAAAAAAGTAAAACAATCGGTTACCGGAAATGGAAATGCTTCTAAAGAGCAAGTAGCTGAAATGCTCAAAACTTTATTAGGTATTAAAGAAATTCCTAAGCTACTAGATGCAACGGATGCTCTTGGTGTTGCAGTTTGCCACCATTTCCAAGAAGGGAGAACTACTACAGGTTCCAAAAGCTGGAAGGCCTTTATCAATGATAATCCTAACAGAGTAAAAAAGTAAAAGCTTAGTTAGAAGAAGCCTTTTTACTAACTAAATCCTTTAACTTTTTAAAGAGTCCCTTTCCATCAGCTTCACCATCCTGAAAATTAGAATTGCCAATTAATAAGGCTATTGGCTTTAATGAATCATATTCTTCGCAAATCACTTTTAGCATTGCAGCAAAGGGAAGAAATAAAACCATTCCAGCAACTCCCCAAATAGAAGCACCTACTATTAAACTTAATATAGCTGCAAAAGCATTAACATTGACGCTGTTTCCAACTACTTTAGGACTTAAAAAATTGCTTTCTATCAATTGAATAAACCAAAATAGAATAGCTACTGCTAAAGGCACCCATAATTGGTCGTGTGACATAAAAGCATAGAGAACTGGAATAGTAGCTCCTAATGTTGTTCCGATATATGGGATGATCGATAGTGAAGCAGCTAAGAAACCAAACAGAAAAGGGCTGTCGATTCCAATAATCCATAAGCCAATACTATTGGCAAAGCCTAAAATTAAAATCAATACCAACATACCCGATAGATACTTTTGCCCTACTTGTTGAATCCCTTTCAACATTTTGAAGAAATCCGCCTTTTTTCCCTCAGGTGAAAACTTCATAAATGCTCTGATAAACCCTTTATTATAGATCAGAAATAAAAACATGTAAATAATGGTAGTAATTAAACCAGTTAGAAAATTAGCAGTGCCATTAAACGTACCACCTAATAAACTACCTGCAGAACTTTTAAGCCACGATTTTAAATCATTCAGCAATTGATCTTTATTAAGATCTTTAAAAAAACTTGTATTTTCATTTATATATACAATGAGGTCAGTGTAAAGCTTTGATAGCTTTTGACCAAAATTGCTGATTTCATCAGAAAGTGAAATGATTTCTGTTGAGAAAAAAGTAATGCCTCCGCCTATAATGAGGATTAACAACAAAATAGATAGAAAAGCAGCCAAAATATTTCCTAGTCCCCAGTGGGTAAATTTTTTATGTAGCGGGTAAAGAATGAAGGCTAATAGCAATGCGATCCCTAAAGGGATTAAAATAGATTTTGCTACTACTAAAAACCAAATTAGTATGGCAATAAATGCAAGAGTGAAAAATGATTTCTGAAATGAAACTTTCATAGATCTAGAGTTTAAAAATAATGTTTATATTCTTCTTTAATAAGTTCTAGTGCAGGCTTATCTTGAGGGGTATAGGCTTTTATAGTCCTTCTATGTTTCCCATTTCGATTTAAATGCCACTTCCAAATAAAGCCACCTGACCACCATTTTTCTTCTTTTAGAGATTCGAAAAGTGCTTCAAAGGCTAAGCTTTGATTTGGATAATTCACTTGAAGCGTATCTTTAGATAGCTTCCAGTGTCCCATGGTATTGTACTCTACACTTTCATATCCAAATTCAGTAAAAAGTATAGGTTTATCATACTTTAGATGAATTTTCTTCATCTCTTTTTTAGGAGTTTTCCAGGCATTTAGTAATTCAATTTTAGAGGGAGATTTTTCATCGCTAAGAGGGAAGTAAGCATCTATTCCAATATAATCTAGCTGGTTCCAAAACTGAATTTTATCATATTCATCCCAATTAGCCGCGTAGGTTAATTTACCCTGGTATTGTAATTTAAGACTATCGATTAAGCTTGTCCAAAAGTTATTGTGATTTAAGCTAGAGTTTCTAATCTCTGTTCCTATGCACAATATTTCTACATCAAGCGAGTCAGCAATTTGAGCATAAGTGAATAAGTATCGCTTATAATCATCATGAAATTTGAGCCATAAACTATCCGTTTCAAAGTTTAGGTCACCTGCCCATCCTTGACCTCCTACCCAGAGGTGAGGTTTGAGCATAATTTTTAAACCTTGTGATTTTGCCATTTTTATGGTTTCAATCACACCTTCTGGTTTTTCTCCCCACCACTGCCGAGGATGATCAAAAATAATTTCAGCAGTTTCGGCATTGCAGAATGCGTAAGGCACTATTGCCACCCAATCTGCGCCTATGTTTTTAATGCTCGTTAGTGAATCAATAGGGAAGGGTTTGGAAGGTGCTACTAGATTGAAGCCGTTAATTCTATTATGCTTAGCGGGTTCTGAAATTTTATTAAAAAATGAGTGGGCTGATAATAAAAGGATTATCATAATTAAGAATCCTAGCGAAATCTTAAGCTTATTCACTTTCTACCTCCTTTCCGAAACCTATCTTTTCCCACAAGCTATCTCTTTGATTATGTTGTTCTAATTTTTCAATTCGTGCAGGCTTCTCCAATCCTATCGTTGATTGGAAACCAGAAATCAGGCTGTTAGACCAATAACTGAACATGGATTTTCTGGTGTCTCTATTAAATTTAATTTTTCCTATTCGAAATTTACCGTTTTTTCTTGGGTTATCTTGTGCTAATGCCACGTTTGCTAACCAGCTAAGCGCTTTATCACCTTTTTCTTCCTCATTTAGAATTTTATAGAAGCGAATATTTAAATCTGAATATCTCAACTCCATCTCTCCGCTTACTGCTTTATTTCCGCCTGAATAATTGAAGTATAAATCATCAAGTCGTCCAGTGGTAATGGCTACTGGATATGAAACGGTAAGATATTGATTTATAGCTTTCAAATTCATTGGTTCTAATTTTCCTGATACCTCAAAATAGCCATAATTGGAATTAAGGTCATATTTAATTGTTGACTTAAGTTTACCTTCATTATATAATTGACCATTAGCATTTATATGCAGGAAATGGCCGTGTTTCAGCAGGCTGTCAGCATGATTTGTAATATTATTAATCGCTAGATTAATATTCGAGATATAGACCTTAGCTAGTTCATTTTTACCATTAGGGATTTCATGATAATGCAGGTCAAAATTTTCAATATTGCATTTCCTGACGTCAATTATTGTACTACTATTTTTCAATAAGTTCACTAATACCGGAATATACCTACTTTCGGGTAATGGATAGTTTTTATCCTTTGTAACCTTTAATTTAATGTCTTTAGAATACATATTTTCAATCGCTATTAAGCTATCACCTGCCCAATTTACATTAGTTAATCGAACGCTATCCAGATAGATGTCGATATGGTTTGACTGTTCTATCATTATTTTAGCAAACTTTTTTGGAGTATAAATGGGGCGATATCTTACAGATCGAAGAGTTATATTTTGATGAATGACATCTAGAGAAATATTTTCTACATCTAAGCGATGAATTTTATCTTTTAAATGGTAAGTGAGCTTCTTAAATTCTATTTCAATCTTTTCTGCTATATCTTTAAAAGAAGTAAGTGTTTTACTTTTTTGAAAGTATAAGTGGGAGGCTTTCAAATCATAATGAGAAGACACACTTCCATGTTTCTTTCCTTTTCTATCGTAGAATAAAATTTCTCCATCTTTTATATTAAAATTACTTAATTCTAATTCAAACCTACCATCAAAAGACGGTCGCGAGGCTTTGCTGTTCTTTAATTTTTCAAAATCGATAGGGAGGAGGAGCCTAGCTTTTTCAATGTCCAATGATTCAAATTTAAAATATCCCTGGTTAAAAGTTTCCCAATACTTATTCCATGTAAAATAAATGGAAGGGATTTCTAATTTGGCAATGGTATCATTTTCATTCGTCCTTAAAAATACCTTAACCTTTTCTAAGGTGAATTTTTTCTTTAGAACCTGAAATCGAATATTTTGTACTTCAAAACTGATGGAATCCTCAAAATAATGATTTAATTCACTTTGAATTGAGTTCACAACAAAAGCCTTCACTTTCAATTCTTTAAATAGCTGCCAACCGATAAAAACAGAAGCCAACAAGCTTGTAAAGATGATGAGGGTTCTTTTATGAAGTGTCTTCTTGGACATGTATGGTTTCAGGCTAATCGTTTAGTTTAAAATACAAAAAATATTTGATCCTTAGATTAACCAGATCCTAATCTTTCTGAATAAGGACAGATAATTTAATTGTTGCTTGAGCTTTTTTAAGTAGTTAGGACATCAGTTTTGCAAACTTTTTACCACTTGGAAACTCATTTAAAATTGTTTTAAGCAATACAGTCAATGGAATCGATAAAATTAAACCAGGAACGCCCCATATGAAGCCCCAGAACATCAGCATGATTAATACTATAATGATATTAATGGAGAATGATTTCCCCATGAAAATAGGCTCTAAAACAGCTCCAAATAAAACTTGAGCTCCTGTAAATAGTATGGCTGCCAATAATAGGGTACCAGGATTATCTATCTCTATAAAGGCAAAAAGCATCACTAATACAGTTGAGATTACTGAACCAACCATTTGTACAAAATTGATCACAAAGGCTAATAAACCCCAAAATAATGGGAAGCTTATTCCTAATGACCAGGCAATTATTCCAAAAGCTATTCCAGTTAATAAACTCACAAAGATTTTTACTTTTAAAAAGTCTGAAACACTTCTTTCTACTTTCATAAATGTTTTTACCGATTGAGTGCCACCAGAGAATAATGTACTTTGAAGAATATCTTTAAAGTTTAAGGACCCCGCCAATAAAAGCATTAAAAAGAAAAGCGTCATTAAAATATTGACAACAGTGCTTTGGATGAAAGAAATGGTAATGGTGAAATTATCTAAAATTAAACTCTCTATTCGGTCACTCTTCATTAGACTTTTTAAAGTGCTTCCTCCGTTTTGCTGGTCAAGGCCAAGTGTTTCTGCAAAAGGGGTTACCACCTGTTCAACTTTATGATCCAGTTTTCTGAAAATTTCAGATTTACCATCTTGAATCTGTTTACCAGACATTTGAACGATCTTAATCGTTGAAAAGCCAGTGAATGTTAAAATCAAAACTACCGTTCCTAACGCTATTATTTGAGGCACTTTACGTTTCTTCATCCACCGCATCATAGGTGTAAACAATAGTGCAATAAAAATGGCGAACATTAAAGGAATGAAAATAAAAGAAAGCAACTGAAGGCTGTAAAATATTACAGGGATAACTAATACTAATAGTAACTTATTGGTGGTAGATTGATCGTTTAATTTCATTTTGTAATTAGTGACTTTAAAAGTAATAAGGTTGCAAAATAAAATGATACACAAAGTTTAAGGTTTGCCTTGTGCTCATGGTGATTTAAAAATTGCTTTTGTATTGCATAAAGCTATGTGCAAGCTAACGAAGAACTTTTATTTTGGATATGTGATCCTAAAATAAATACGTAAATTTTAGTCAAAATCTTTTTATCATGAGACAAACAAGCTTGCTTAAAGACAATATCGAATTCTCTCCCTATTTAGTTGGGGTTATGCGCTTAGGGAAATGGGGAGTAAATTTTTCAACAAAGGAATGGATTTCTTTCATTGAAGAATCCTTATCGCTGGGTTTGGTAGATTATGATCACGCTGATATTTATGGAGACTATACCACAGAGAAAGATTTTGGGAAAGCTTTAAAAGAAAAGCCACATCTGCGCGATAAAATGCAAATCACTTCCAAATGTGGTATTAAAATGATAGCAGAAAATCGACCTCAGCATAAGATTAAGTCTTATGATAGCAGTGAAAAGCATATCATTACATCCGTTGAAAACTCATTAAGGAATCTTCATACTGATTATTTAGATGTTTTACTTCTCCATAGACCTGACTTCTTGATGAATCCCAACGAAATTGCAGAAACATTTGAAAAGCTCCAAGATGATGGTAAAGTGAAGCACTTTGGTGTTTCGAATTTTACCTCTTCCCAATTTGAGATGATTCATGATGTTTTTCCTCTTGTCACTCATCAGATAGAAGCTTCTCTATCTCATCTCAAGCCTTTTGAAGATGGTACACTAGATCAACTATTAATGAAAAACATAGTACCTACAGCATGGTCTCCTTTGGGTGGTGGAGTAGACAGCCAAAGGTTAAATCAAGAGCTACAGAACACGCTCAATAGTCTTTCTGAAAAATATGAACTCAATTTAGCTCAATTGATGTTACTTTTTCTAAAGAAACATCCTTCAGGTATAATTCCTGTTTTGGGAACTTCAAAACCAGAAAGATTAAAAGAAGCCATGGATCTTAATGCCTTAGAGTTAGAAAAAGAAGATTGGTATGCTTTATACAGCGCTTCAAAAGGAGAAGAGGTGCCATGATGCAAAGCCTCTTTATATGTAGAGAAAGCGGTTAGGTTTCGTCAAATAAAATAGTATTAAAATAATGTTTTGATGCCAAAATTAAGGTAAAGCTAAAGGGTTTAGGTAAATGTTCAGCTATAAAACACATATCCGTTTTATAATCGCCAATAATTAGTGAAATTTGCAAAATGTTAGATCAATATAAGGATACAATCATTGCATTATCTACTGCCCCTGGAGTTGGAGCTATAGCAGTAATTCGTTTATCTGGGGACGATGCCATTAAAATCGTGAATAATGTTTTTAAGGGTAAGAATCTCCTAAGCGAGAAAAGTCATACAGCCCATTTCGGGACTATACGTAATGATGATAATGAAATTATTGATGAAGTGGTAGCAACCCTATTCGTGGCACCTAATTCATTCACTAAAGAAAATGTAGTGGAAATCTCTTGTCATGGCTCTCCTTATATTGTTCAGCGATTAATCAAATTATTTTTGACCAAAGGTGTGCGTTTAGCGAAGGCAGGGGAATTTACACAGCGTGCCTTTTTAAATGGCCAATTTGATTTAGCGCAAGCGGAGGCAGTTGCTGATTTAATTAATGCCGATACGGAGGCTTCCCACAAAGCAGCCATGAATCAAATGCGTGGTGGATTTTCGGAGCAAATCAAAAACCTCAGAGCCGAGCTGATTCATTTTGCTAGTATGATCGAATTAGAACTTGATTTCGGAGAAGAAGATGTGGAGTTCGCTGATAGGGATGATCTCAAAAAATTAGTCAATCAATTATTAAGTGTGATTACAGCCTTAGTCAGCAGTTTTGATTTAGGTAATGTAATCAAAAATGGAGTGCCTACAGTAATTGCCGGTAAACCCAATGCTGGTAAGTCTACTTTACTGAATGCCTTATTAAATGAGGAAAAAGCAATAGTTTCAGACATAGCTGGAACTACTCGTGATTTCATTGAAGATGAAATTAATCTGGAAGGCGTAGTTTTTAGATTTATTGATACTGCTGGTCTAAGAGATACCGAGGATAAAGTAGAAGCGATTGGTGTTTCTCGAACTAAAGAAAAGATGAAGCAGGCTTCGCTCATCATTTATATGTTTGATCTTAAAAATGATACGCTAACCGAAGTAAATCGAGATATTAACATGCTCGAAAATTTGGGTATCCCATTTATTAAAGTAGGCAATAAGGTGGATGAAGCACAGAAATATTTGTATGCCGAAATGCAAAAGGATGAAAAGACTTTATTTATTTCCGCAATCAACAAAGATGGACTAGAAGCTTTGAAAACTAAACTAGTAGAGACTGTTAATCTCGATAATTTCAAGACAGGAGATACTGTAGTAACCAATATTCGTCATTATGATAATTTAGTACAAACCCAAAACAGCTTAAATGCAGTCTTAAGAGGTCTAGATGATAATATTACGGGTGACTTCCTAGCCTTAGACATCCGTCATGCGCTTAGGTTTTTAGGTGAGATAACTGGAGAAATTACCACGGATGATTTGCTGGCGAATATTTTCAGTAAGTTTTGTATCGGGAAGTAGGAGTTCCTTATATTTGGTTATGGAAAACCAAGACATACGTTGGATTCAGCGCTTTTCAAATTTCAATAAAGCCTTTTCGCAGTTGGAAAAAGCGGTAAAACTTAGTAATGAACGTGAACTTTCAGATTTAGAGGAACAGGGTTTGATTCAATCCTTTGAATACACACACGAATTAGCCTGGAAAACACTAAAAGATTTTATTCAGGATAAGGGCAACACAAAAATTTATGGTTCAAAAGACGCCACACGAGAAGCTTTTCAGCTAGAATTAATTAAAGACGGGGAAGGATGGATGGAAATGATTAAAAGTAGGAATGAAACTTCACATACTTATAATGATGATACTGCGGAAGCTATAGCTTCAAATATTAAAGTAAAATATTTTCGTCTATTCAAAGATTTTAAAGTGAAAATGGAAGAATTGGAATCCAGAAATCAAACCAACATATAATATTAAATGGCTTTCGGTTTGGGAAATAGCACTATTAAAAAAATTGAGGGTTGTCTCAACAATAATCCTAAAATTGAAAAAGCTGTCCTTTACGGGAGTAGAGCAAAAGGTAACTACCGGGATGGATCCGATATTGATTTAGTGTTAATTGGAGAGGAATTACAATTTGAAGATTTAGCGCTCTTGGAAAATGAGATTGATGATATGCTACTCCCTTATAAGTTTGATATTTCTATTTACCATCAAATTAATAACTCTGATTTAATAGAACATATAAAAAGAGTAGGAAAAACATTTTTTAAACGACCAGAATCAAAAAAATCATCCTAGAATAGGGAATTTAGAGTGGAACTTCAGATTTAACATTTATGCCTATTCATTTATATCAATCAAAGAAAGTCCAAAGCTACCTTGGCGACATGATTTATGATATAAATGAGCCTTTAAAAGAGCAAATTGATCCACTTTTAATTTGGTATGTAGATGTATATTTTATCAAGCGTAAACGCTATTTGATAATTGCTAATCCTCTAACGAAATTTACATTTTTTATCTTCCGGTACTCAAAAAAATCTCATCCTGATTTTCTGGTAGCATTTAAAGAAAATTTAGCTCATAGTCTTCAATCGATTGATATTGATCCTGAAAAATACTTGAATAAATGTGATAAGATTTACCCAATTACTGAGACTAATAGGTCTGCTTCTGCTCATTTGAGCCGTATAAAAGAAGATTATGGGGGGATGATTTCAACTTGCTGGCATGATGTTTACCCTCCTGACGATGAGTTATTTTATAATCAACTTATCTGCGAAAACATTACCACTTACGGTAGAAAAGAATATGATTTTCCAAAAAGAAGATTTTATCAAGAGCTTATTTTAAGAAGATGGGATTAGCACAACTCACACCTAAAAAACTAATCAAGCATTATTTGGCCACATGTAGTAATTTAAAAGTAAGTTCGTGTTAAAATAATATAATAAAATATGCGGTTTACTAAAGGTAATCAATTTGGGAAATGCTCAAATAAAGGTGGAACTAAAGGAAAAGAGGGTTATAAAGTTTGTAACTAATTATGCTACATAACCAGCAGAATATTACCGCTTTCTGATACAACTTTCTTCAAAATTCAATTATGAGATAGAATCGGCAAGATATTGCTGTTTACTATGATTCTATTTCTTTTTTATTGATATTTACTCATAATCGGCAAAGTACTACCGAAATGGATAAAAAAGCATTAGGAAATAGCATAAGAGAGCGAAGGAAATTCCTTAAAATTACACAAGAAGATCTGGCAGATATTGCTGAGGTGTCAGAACGTACTTTGCGCTCTATTGAAAAAGGAGAAGCTAATCCAGAATTGGATAGTTTACTGAAAATCTGTGAAGTATTGGGTATGTCAATTGATATTAATGTAATCAAATGAAGGCGGCCGTATATAACAATAAAGTTTTAGCAGCTTACCTAGAAAAGACTCAAGAGGGAGAATACTTATTTGAATATGATCAAGCATACCTTAAAGATCCGGAAAGCACTGCTATTAGTTTAACACTTCCCAAGTCAGCAAAACCATATCAGTCGAAAGTCTTATTTCCCTTCTTTTTTGGTCTATTGTCAGAAGGTGTTAATAAGTTAACCCAGTGTAAGCTATTAAAAATTGATGAGGAAGATCATTTTAGTTTGTTATTGAAAACGGCTGCAAGAGATACCATTGGAGCTATTACTGTAAAAGAAATATCAGAATGAATT
Organism: Marivirga arenosa; assembly: GCF_030503875.2. Taxonomy (NCBI): domain Bacteria; kingdom Pseudomonadati; phylum Bacteroidota; class Cytophagia; order Cytophagales; family Marivirgaceae; genus Marivirga; species Marivirga arenosa. The sequence continues at coordinate 1,129,641 of NZ_CP129968.2, forward strand.
GTCCGGGCTGTTTGAAAGAAAAGGAAAGTGGATTTTGTAAAAAGTGTTTGAAGTCGCTTTTTGACGGTCAAAAAGTAGAACAGGTATTGCCATTTAATTCTCCCTATGAAGGAAACTCAGATTTCTATTTAGAGCATACAAAGAAGATTTCTATTTCGGGTGTTCAAGTCAAATATTCATTACGATTAAAAAATAATGAATTACAATTGACCCATATTGGAGGGCAGTATATTCTCAAACCTATTCCTGCAGGCACCTTTAAATTTTTAGATCAAGCTCCTGCTAATGAACATCTAACTATGCAAATAGCTAAGCAGTTTAAACTGGAGGTTCCTGCTAATGCATTAATGGACTTTAAAGATGGCAGTACAGCTTATATAGTTCGGAGATTTGACCAAATAGACAGCAAGAAAATTCTACAAGAGGACTTTGCGCAAATTGCACAAATGACTTCTGAAACACATGGCAAGAATTATAAGTATGACTTATCCTATGAAGAAATCGCAAACCTCATTAAAAAATATATTCCTACTTATAAAATTGAATTAGAGAAATTTTTTAGGATGATTTTATTTAACTATATATTCTCTAATGGTGATGCACATTTAAAAAACTTTTCAGCCATGCAAACAGCGCAGGGTGATTATGTATTAACACCTGTATATGATTTGCTTTGTACACGCATTCATTCTCCCACTGAATCGGATATGGCGTTAGACTTATTGACTGAGGGGTATTCACAAGCATACGAGGCTTGCGGCTTCTATACCTACCAAGATTTTTTTGAATTTGGACAGAGAATTGGAATTAAGAACTCTAGAGTAAAAAAAATATTAGCGGAATTTAATACCTCAAATAAATCCGTTTACCAACTTATTGAGCGTTCTTATTTAAATGAAGAATGTAAAAAGCTTTATGCTGAATACTATGAGGATCGGTTGAAAAGAATGAATATGAATGTTGTATCTAGCAATTAGTAATTTAATATGATGTTCACCTTTGTTATCTTGAATAACTTAGATAGAAAACTGTCAATATCCTGCCTCTTTTAAATTATAAGTAATTGATAAATAGGCAATTAAAATTCTCTAATCTTTTGTAAGGGATAAGAGATTTACTTCTTCTGAACGTCTATTAAATCATCATCTTTCCAAATGCCTTGGGCTACAATTTCACCTTCTTTGCTATAAAAAATTCCTTTACCATTTCGCTTATTTTCTGCCCATTCGCCCGTGAATTTTTCACCATTTGGCCAATAATAAGTTCCTTTGCCTGACCTCTTATCATTTTTAAATTCACCTATATAATATTCCCCATCGGGCCAATAGAACGAACCTTCACCATGTCGTTGATTATTTTCCCATTCGCCTTCATATCGACTTCCGGAATCAAAAATAGCAACTCCCTTGCCGTTTGCTTGATCATTCTTCACGGCTCCTACATAATAAACTTTATTTCCTTTATTTAATTCAAATACTAAGTACTCTCCACTTTCTTTTTGCTTCAATTGTTTTTTCAGGTTTTCATTTTGAAGCTTAATTTTTGTGAGTGCAAATTGCAAAGAATCATACTGTCTTATTTCTTCAGGGTCAGCAAGTCTTTCAGTTATGATGGTATCATTATTTCCTATATTGAATGAATCTTTTGCTTTCAACTCTTTTCTCCAGCTTAAGATGTGTTTCGCTAATTTTATTCTTGCGCTGATAAATGGGCTTAAATCTTGCTTGTCGGGAGTCAATGTAAAAGCCTTATAGGCCTGCAAAGCTTCCTCATATCTCTCATTAAAAAGCAATGAATCAATTTCACCAATGGTAAAATAAATAGAAAGTGAATCAGTCTTATTAATTCTTTCATTACTTTCTGCCAATTTCATCTCAAGACTTATATTATTCATATAAAAGAATACCGCAATACCAGCAGCTATAATAGCGGCAAGTGTTAAAGAGATATTTACTTTTTTGTATTGCATATATAATTGCTCTTTGTGAATTAATCGGTGGTATGGATTTCAGGAATTTTATTTTTCACCCTTCTAATGTCAGGCGAGAAATAGATATGAAAACGACTAGTCCATTTTTGACCATAAATGGAACCATCATTTAAATCTTGGCCTTGAGAATACATTAAGCCAGCTGCAACGGTTACTCTGGAATTTATGATATAGCCTACAGATGAGTGAAGCCTTAAATCTTCCATAGGGCTATTGACCACTCTTTCACCACTTTGCATAATCAATTCAGCTTCTGGTGATACATAAAAAGTTCTTGGCCCTAATTTGGGTTTATTTAGTGGAATTTTAAATTTAAGCATATATCTGTACCTATTTCTAAAAAAGTAATCACTGTTATTTTCATAAGTCCGAGTCCACCTATGCTCTAACCTTAAACGGTGATATACCATAAAGCGATCAAAAGGCATGGCAAACTGATATTGATGCCAGATTCGCCATTCAGCCACAGATCTTTTTTCATTTAAATCATCAAGATTATCATTAGGATTAAAATTAATTCGCAATACGCCTCCTAAACTAACATTTAATTGTTTTGAAAATAAGTAACTGATAGCATGTCGGTTATAAACTTGAGCAATTTGTCCGGCAAAAGGGATGTTTTCACTTTCTTGAAACCGTAAATGTGTTTGGGCTATCCAGAATAGACGGTTTGAAATCCTAACATTGCCATAAGTATTTAACCATAATAAGGTTGTGGGATCTTTATAGCTCGCCTTAGTAGGTTTTTCTTCATCCTGTGAAAAACTTTTTTCTATATGGCAGAGGAGAAAGAAAAGGCTTAAAATCGCTATTTGAAAATTTCTGCTCATTCTAATTCGGATTTATAATTTGCATCAATTTCAAACAGTGTGAGGATACTCTTTGGATCTTTTTCTTTTCGAAGTTTCCGTTCTAATTTTTCTGTATCTTCTTCTCTCAACTCCAGCATTCGGTCGTAAATTTTTTGCTCTAACCTATATAAGCTGACTACATTATCGCATGCTAGATGATTTTTAATTTCATCTTTAATAAATGGGATAAGGATTTTAGTGTAAGACTCAACAATTCGACTTTTAACTTCTTCACTCATGACAGTTGAAGTGAATGGATTCCAAATTTCATCTATGTATAAGTTTTCAATTTCTTTTTGTTGACTTTTCAGACTACTAAAGCGATTAGCTAGCATTTTCAAATTAATCATGCACTCTGTCAGGTTTTTGGCTTCTTCTTGCTTTACCACTATATCTGAAATAGAGGAGTAATTTTTCAAGGCTTCGTTAGAGAAAGATTTTATTGCTGTTAATAGCTTACTGTCATTTCCAGAGGTTTTCTCTTGAAGAGAATCTATCACCTTGTTTAAAGAGTTGGATTCGTTAATTAATCCTGATTCTAAATCCTGTAATTCGTTTTGAAGCTCTTTGGTTTTTAATTTTTGCTCTAGTTTTTCTTTTAAAGATAGGGTGTATAAATAAGTGTATTCGCACAAAGAGTAAATAGCTTCAAGTCCTATTTCATCTTTATAAAATGTAAAATTTTCGACAGAAAAAATGCTAGATTTTAGGCTATCCCCCTCTTCATATTTCACTTCAATAGGAAAGATCTGAGACTCGTAAGTCCATAGCTTGCTAAGCAAACTGTCTCTTTTGATATGTTCAAGTAATCCTTTTTCATAGTACTGCATGAAATCACCAATGAATTTCAAATGATTAGATTTAATGGCTTGTACTGCTTTTAATTGAAAAAATACTTCAGGATCAGTGAATTTTAATAAGTTGAGCTGAGTGCTTTTAAGTAATTGATCAGAAATACTCTGTACTTTTTGAAAATATATCGCAGCTGAGTCAAGCAAAGCTAATTCATTTTCAAGCAAAGGATAAGATGCCACTTTCACCTTGAATTTTGGCATAAAATCTATTTCTCCCAGCTGTTGCAATAGCTTCTCTATCTTTTGATAATGCCCTGTATTTTTTTTAAGCATAGATAACATTCCGGATGGAAGTGTATCTCTAGAAGTAGAGGACAAGCGTTGTTGAATCTGGATTATAGATAAGTATTTCTCATCGAGATTCATTATTTCACTATTTTCTATTGGGTCATTGTAGATTGGAAAAGATTGAATGCTATCATATTGATTGATTGAAATGCTTTTTAATAAGCCTTCTGAAAATTCCCATGCCTCAGTAGTTTCAATACTTTCAGTGGAATATAATTCCCATCTATCGTGTGCTAATCCTTTTCTCAAAAACCGTCCCGCCAGAAATTCATTTTCGTTTTGAATTCTAAAACTTTGCTGCGGTACACCTTCTTTAAATGACAGGCTACTTCTAAAAACGGTGTCTTTAACGATTGAATTTTCAATTTTATAGGTGACATGAGTCCAAATCCCATCAGCTTTACCGTTTTTCAGACGCCCGTTAGCATGAGTTTGCTTTCCGCTAATATTCACCCTATACTGATAATCTGCTAAATAGCTACTGTCTGTCGCCTCAAACTCTCCAAATTTAAATTCCCAATTATTACTTGGCTGGTTATTTACGAAGTCACCTTTAATGGAAAGATAGCTATCGTTTTTATGAAATAAATTTTCAGGATTAGATTTAATAAATTCGAAAGCTCCATTTTTAATGGTATCCTGATCGCTCATTTTAAAGGTATAAGATGCCATCCCCGAGTTTGAACCTAGTGAAAAGGACCCATTGTATCGAAAATTATATTGACTCATGACCCTATTTGAACTCAAAAAAGAGCTCAGAATGATTATGAAAAAGAAAACATTTGTTTTAATTCTGATCATTAGCATTTTTGAAAGCGAACTTAATGATGTCGTTTTAACTAACTATTTAGATGGTTAGTCTAATAATTAAATGGACTCCGCAAAAGTACAAACTTTAGTATATTTTAGTTTCTTCTTTAATTGAATCAATTAAACTTAAAGCTGAAAATATGAAGGCAGCTTGAATATAAGAAAGAAAGATTCAGCGACTTTATTCTAATATTTAAATATTGAAATTAAATATTGGTTAATGAATAATAAATACTATTTTTATATGATAATTCAATAAAAATAGGGGATATGGAAAAATCAAAAATCTTTTTCGAGAATGATTCAGCTTGCGTTTATTACGATGAAAATTTAGACGCACTTTTCTTACAATATAAAAGTAAAGTGAAAACAATGGATGAATTTATATTGATTAATGGAAGTGTAGTTCAAGCATTTAAACAACTAAATACTACTAATTTAATTGCAGACATAAGAAAAATGGGTATAATTTCATTAGATGCTCAGGACTGGGTGCTCAATAATCTTTTTCCTCCAGTTCTTGAACACTTAAATGGTAAAAAGCTTTTTCATGCACAGCTTCTAGATCCTTCAGAGATCATGTCAAAAGTGGCAGCATCAAATCTTAGAAAAAAGACTAGTGCGATTGGCTTTACAATAGAACAGTTTGGTGATGAGCAAAGTCTTATTGAAAAGCTTCAAAGTTTAAAAAAGCCTATGGTTTAAAACTTACTCCTTTAAGCACCAGCTAATGCAATTCATCAATCCTCCATGTTTCCCTATTGCATCTATGTTAATAGAGATTATGTTTCTCTTTGGAAAAGCATCATGGATGGTTTGAAGTGCTTGTTCATTTTTCTGCTTTGGGTGATTAAAGATTGGGAAAAGAATAACATCTGCTATTTCAAGGAAATTCACATAAACTCCTATGGCGGAATAGTGATTTTCATGATCTGTGAAGAAAGGCATGTTGATGTATTTGAAATTATTCTTTTCACATAAGTTCTCAATTGAATTTTTGATTGCTTTATATTCTTGATTTAGGTCGTTCCCAATTAGAGTATTGCCATCTACAAAACGCATCATGCCGTCAATATGTCCTGTCATATCATCTTTTTCTTCATGGGCTTTTATTTTCAGTACTTCTGTTTGTAGGTCATCAGCTATTCTTTGGTAGAGTAAATCAGGATCATCTTTGTAGATATGATTTTCTGTTTCAACTCTGTCTGAAATAATAACCTTATCTTTCCATTTTATGATGTTGCCTCCATCTAGATTGATGTTATGTTTTGAAAAACGGCATTTTAGATTGTTTTCTTTAATGACAGTTGTTGGGTCTGTCCAGTTTGATCTGGGCTCATAGCTAGGCTGATAGCGGAATTTCAATAAACGTTTCGCATGTGTTTGAATGGGCATGTAGTCTCGCGCCCATTCATCTTTTGTCCCTTTTAATAATTTGATGTTGATATATTCAAATGGAGCTAATTTTTCACAAATCAAGGCAAATTCATCCGGGAAATTCTCTTTTAATTTTTCTGAAAAGTAAACTGTATTGCATTCCGTATCTAAAACCATAAATAATTAAAGATTATTAAATTGACCATGCTATTAAGCCTTTGATTTCATCAACATCTCTGACCGCTATATTTTCCTCATTATTTAATTCTGATTTTAAATATTGTGCCGTAGGTTTCATCCAAGCTTCGTTATCATTATTCCAATTCTTTAAAATAATGCATAGTTGAAAAACCCTTGTAAGCTTGTTGAAGAAATACTTAGCATGAAGCTCTAATTCTTCTTGTTTCATTTCAAAAAGAGCGTTCATTTTATTTTCTAGTATTTTTAATTGCTCCAAGATAACATTATCAAATTCTTGATTTATACCTAAAGCTGATTTTATTTCTTCCATCATTACTTTGAGGCCATCAGATTTAAAACTTGCTCTGAGCATATCTAAAATCATAATATTACCTGCACCTTCCCATATAGGAAGTACCATTACATCTCGCATAATTTTAGGCAAAACTCCATCTTCAATATAGCCTATTCCTCCCATTAGTTCCATACTTTCTCGGGTGATATATACTGCTTTTTCAGCAGACCATTTTTTGATCATAGGGGTTATCAACCGACCTAAATGCTTTTCTTTCTCATCTCCATTATCAGCTTTATCGAGCGCTTCAATTGCTCGCCACGTTAAATAGAAATTCGCAACATTAAGGCTGCCTAATTCGAAAAGTTTCTCTTTTATCAACGTATGCTCAATGGCTGTTTTTCCAAAGCTATTTCTGAATAGATTGAAGTTGTAAGCTTCTATTAGTGCTCTTCTGGCTCCAGACAATGCGGCTACTGAATTATAAAGTCTTGAAAGATTGATCATATCGGTCATGATCTTAAAGCCATTGAATTCATCTCCAATCAACTTTGCTTTAGTCCCTTCCAATATGCATTCAGCACTTGCCATAGATCTTACTCCCAATTTATCTTTCAATCTAACAATTGGTAATTTATTCAAACTTCCATCTGCTAAATGTTTTTCTATAAGAAAAATAGACAAGCCTCTCGTCCCTTCTATATTTTCGTCAGTTCTAGCTAAAGCAAAAATCAATTCTGCATTAACATTGCTGCAAAACCATTTTTCACCAGATAATAAATAACTTCCATCAGGCTGTTTTTCGGCTTTCACTAGATTTCTACCTACATCAGAACCGCCTGATTTTTCAGTAAGAAACATCGCACCTGTAAAGAATTCTTCTAGTTCAGTAGTATGAATATGAGGTAGTAATCTTTCCTTATCCTCTTCCGAACAATGTAAATCAATTAATCTTGCTACACCATCCGTCATGCAAAGAGGGCAATACTGACCAATTTCGCTCATGGCGTATAAGTAGCCTGAAGAAAATCCCAGGCTATGCAGTTCTTTAGAGAATTGTTGTTTTAATTGAGGTTCCCATTTTACTTTAAACATCTCAGAGTCAACAGCAATTTGCATTAAGCGATCATAGGCAGGATGAAATTTTACTTGATCAATCGTATCGCCAAAGAAATTTCTTTTTATTAACTCAGGGCCATTTTTGTCAGCATCTAAGGACAGTTCATCCATTTTTTGAGCAGCTGAGCGCCCAGTTTTAGTTAAAATAGGCTTTATGTAGTTAAGTCCTTCAGAACTTAATTTTCTATTTAAATACTCTTTCAAAATCAGGTCGCTTTCAAAAAAATTCTGACTTGATTGGAAAGTATTTTCAACAACTTGGTTTTTTATAGCTTGTTTTTGCTTAGTGTCTTCCACGGTTTATTCAATTTAGATTTAAAAGTTAAATCAAATTGACGAGAAAAAATAGGCTTTTTTGCCTAATTTATTTTTAATAGGATTTAGTATTGTTTTTTAACTCAACGCTTAAGGTAAAAAGCCGTATCTTTCCTAATGGCAAAATCCAAAAAGTACACAGAAGGAAAGATTTTAAATTCATTGGTAAGCCTTGCATTTCCCATCATCATGGCTAATGTTTTACAAACTGCCTATCAACTAATCGATACTTTTTGGTTAGGTAGGCTAGGAGCCAATGCGGTAGCAGCTGTAAGTTTAAGCTTTCCGATTTTGTTTCTAATTCTAGCGCTAGGGGGTGGTTTAACGTTAGCAGGTACCGTTATCGTTTCTCAACATAAAGGAGCAGATAATCAGATTAAAATCAATTATGCATCTTCTCAAACGGTTGTAGTCATATTCATCATCTCAATACTACTAGCAATAGTCGGCTTTTTTTCTGCTGAACCCCTAATGAAAATTGTAGGGGCTGGTCCGGAGATCTTAAATGACTCTATTAGCTATTTTCAAGTCTCCTCTTTTGGCTTCGTCTTTCTTTTTATGTTTTTTGTTTTTCAGTCCTTAATGAGGGGAATCGGGAATGTGTACTTGCCTATGTTTATTGTTCTTGGTACAGTATTTTTAAATCTGATCCTTGATCCTTTGTTTATTTTCGGTTGGGGACAAATAGAAGGAAATGGAGTTGCCGGGGCAGCTATGGCTAGTGTTTTTACGCAAGGAATTTCTGCTTTTGTTGGATTATTGATCCTATTTAGAGGTAAAATGGGGATTCAAATTAAATTCAAACATATGAAATGGGATTTTCTATGGGTGAAAAAATTATTTGAGTTAGGAATTCCTTCAAGCTTAGATCAATCAAGCCGTGCAGCAGGTATGACTTTTATGATCATGCTCGTAACGAGCTTTGGAAGTGAAGTAGTTGCTGCCTATGGAGTAGGAGCTAGGATTTTAAGTCTGGTAGTGGTCCCCGCTTTAGGTTTTGCTATTGCCACTACGAGTTTAGTAGGGCAAAATATTGGGGCGAATAAAATTAAGAGAGCAGAAAAAATTGGCGATTTAAGTAATAAGATTGGCTTCTTCGGACTTACTGCTATTGGTATTTTACTATTTCTTTTTGCTGAACCTATTACAGCTTTTTTCATACCCAATGATCCAAAAGTGATTAAAAACGGAGCATTATTTATTAAAATCATGGCGCCTAGTTTTGGTTTGCTAGGGGTACAGCAAATTTTAAATGGAGTATTCAATGGCGCTGGTTTCACACAGGCATCAATGCTCATTTCTGTTTTTAGTTTGTGGATTGTTCGTTTCCCTACTGCATTTATGCTATCGAATAAAACATCTTTAGGATTCGAAGGGATTTGGTGGGCATTCCCGATTTCTAATTTCTTAGCCGCAATTCTTGCTTTTGCTTATTATAAAATGGGATATTGGAAACTTAGGGTAATCAAAAAAAGACATCAGTTTTGATTTGGTATAAATTTCCTGAGCAACATTAGTGCCTTAATTTCCCGAACATTTTTATTAAATTCAAGCCGATTTAAACGAATAATAAATTATTATGATAAGGAAACGATCAATGCAGCTTTTTGGCCTGCTTATAATGATGTGGGCTTTTACCGTTCAAGCTCAAGAAAAACAAACCTTTAGCACTTTTGAAGAGGCTATGTCAGGCACTCGTCCTTTAAACGGAAACAGCGGACCAACAAATATTAATTGGATCAACGATGGGGAAGCTTATTCTTTCACTGAAAGAGGAGAGAATGGAGCTCAAATCATAAAATCATATAATCCAGATGCAGATGAAGAAACTTTAATCTTTTCTACTGAGGGTTTGAAAGTACCAGGCTCTGAAGATCCTTTTGAATATGTATCTTTTCAATGGTCAGATGATTCAAAATACTTATTATTTCAAACTAACTTCCGTCCTGTATGGAGAAGATCAGGTGTTTCGGATTATTACTACTATTCTATCGAGGAGAAAACATTGGATTTAGTAGCTAAGGATGCTCAAACAGCTGAATTATCTCCCAATGGTAAAAAAGTAGGGTATGAAAGAGGAGGAAATTTATTTGTATTCGACCTTGCATCAAAAAAGGAAACCCAATTAACTGATGATGCAGAAGATGGTTTTTATAACGGTCGTTTTGGCTGGGCTTATGAAGAAGAATTTGGATTAGCTCAGGCATGGGAATGGTCTCATGATAGTGAGTATATTGCTTTCTGGCAGTCAGATGAAAGAGAGGTTCCTATTTTCCAAATGACAGACTACCAAGGTACTCATAAAGAATGGGTAGAATTGCCTTATCCTCAAGTGGGGGACACTAATCCTACTGTTAAGATTGGTGTGATTAATGTTGAAAAGCAATCTAAAGAGTGGATGCAAGTTCCTTTAGAGGAAGGATATATTCCTAGGATTTATTGGACAGCTGAAAAAGCAAAATTAGCGGTTATGCATTTGAATAGAGCACAAACGCATATGAAAATGTATATGGCTGATGCTGATAATGGAAAAGCTCAAATGATTTTAGAAGAAGAATCTGAAGCATGGATTGATGTTTTTGATTTCTTTGCAGGTATTATGCATTATGCATTCTTCCCTAAGGATGCTAAAGAATTTTTCTGGATTACGGATAAGGATGGTTATGCTCACCTTTACCGATATAATTATGAAGGAGAATTACAAAATCAAGTAACAAATGGGGATTGGGAAGTGGTTTTTGTTCATGCTGTTGATAGCAAGAAAAAGAAAATCTACTACAGCTCCACTGAAGATTCACCATTAGAACGCCAACTTTATGTTATTAACTTTAATGGCAAGGGTAAGAAGAAATTAACTGATATGGTAGGTCGTCATACTATAGATATGGCACCAGAAGCAACTTACTTTATCGATCGTTATTCTAATGTAAACACTCCAACAAAAGTGGCTTTGAAAAATACTTCAGGTAAAACGGTTAAAATGCTTGAAGAAAATAAACGAGTAAATGAAGCGCTAAAAAGTGTTGCCTTTATAACTCCTGAATTATCTAGTTTTACTAATTCAGAAGGCGATAAAATTGATATTGCAATTTATAAGCCTGTTGGATTTGATTCAAATAAAAAGTACCCAATGGTTCTGGATGTTTATGGTGGACCTGGAGCTCAATCTGTTTACAATGAATGGAGGGCCAGTGCTTGGCATCAGTATTTGGTTCACAATGGCTATGTTGTAATTCAAGTGAATAACAGAGGTGGAGGAGGCTATGGCCGAGAATTTGAAAAAGTGGTTTATAAAAATTTAGGTCATGCTGAGGCGCAAGACTTTGCTGAAGCAGCAAACCATATGGTAGAATTAGGTTATGTTGATGCTTCTAAAATTGGAATCAGAGGACATAGCTACGGTGGTTATATGAGTAGTTTCAGCATTCTTAATCATCCAGATGTATTCAATGTAGCATTAGTGGGTGCTCCCGTAACCGATTGGAGACTATATGATAGTATTTATGCGGAAAGATATATGGGCTTAGAAGAAGATAATGAAGAAGGATATATTAATTCGTCTTCTACTACTTATGCACCAAACTTAAAAGGCCATATGTATATTGCACATAGTACAATGGATGAAAATGTTCACGTTCAAAATACCTTTCAATTAGTAAAAGGACTTATTGATAATGGAAAAGATCATGATTTAAAGATTTTTCCTCCAGGTGCTCACGGTGTAGCTTATAATTATCCAAGCTATATACTGCTGATGAATAATTACATTAATTATTTAGACCAACATTTGAAGTAATAAATTATATGTGATTAGAGAAAGACCAATTGAATCCTTTTCAATTGGTTTTTCTTTTGAAAATTATTTATTGTCAATTCACAACTATTTTCAATAAAAAAGTGTCAATCAATTAGTTGCGGAATATTATTCAAGTAAATTAGTCGTTATGCATAATAATTTTTTGCAACAATATTTTAAGAATGTGGTTTAAATACCTATTTTCACAACAATTAACAAACAAAACTACTATGAAGAAGAAAAATTTATTTTTAAAACCAACAAGTGGCTTGCTAGCCTTATTAATGTTAGCGATGTCATCTTTCATGTTCACAGCATGTAATGACGATCCGGAGCCAGAGCCAGAACCAGAAAATTCAATATTGGAGATAGTTTCTGCTAGTCCAGATCATACACAATTAGCAGCTTATGTAAGTGCCGATGCTGATTTAGCTGCTGCTTTAGGAGGAAATGATCTTACTTTATTTGCACCAGATGATGCAGCTTTTGAGAAATTAAGAGTAACATTAGGAGTGGATGACCTAAATCAAGTTAATCCTGGAGTTATCGCAACAGTTTTAAGATTTCACGCAGTTGCTTCTGTAGAGAGAAGAGAGTCATTTACGGAATCTACTTCTTTACCTACACTACAAGGAGAGAATATAACTTTTAATGCAAATGGTAATATTGCGACTGGTGGATCGGATACAGACGTTGAATTTGTTGGAGATGAGATTTTAGCTACCAATGGTGTAGTGCATGTTGTTGAAACTATTTTAATTCCACCAACTGTTTTTGCTACGATTGGTGCAAACTTAGGTAAAGTATCACAAACAGTTTTATTAGGTGCTGACTTCAGTACATTAGCAGCAGCTATTGCGAAAGCAGATGCGTATGCAGCTGGAGAGGGCTTAACGTTATTATCATCTGTTTTAGCTGGCGATGATCCAATTACGGTTTTTGCACCAGTAAATGCTGTATTCGAAGGTGCGGGTATCACTTTGGATACTTTCACTGGAGCTGAATGGTATGGAATTATTGCAACTCACGTAGTTTTAGGTGATTTTTCTGCACAGGCATTAGGAGCTGGTTTACAGCAAGGTACTAATACTTATGCTACGGCAGCAGGATCTAATATTCAAATAGCACCTACTGTTTTTCAGGAAACTGAAACTTTAGCTGCGGGCGGAGCACCAGTTGTATCTGCTGATATTGAATCAGATAACGGTAGAGTACATGCTGTTGCTGGTGTAGTTTCAAGTGTTAATACTTATACTACTGTTTTATTAGGTGCTCAAGGAAACTCTAATGAGGGTTTTTATAATGCATTCAGTAATGTTAGGTATACTTACGCAGAAGCAAGAGACGCTTCAGGAACTAGTGGTTCTCCTGTTGATTTCGCTCATTATGTTGGTTCTAATGATGGAGTAACTTTAGCTTCTATTGATGATGGAGGACTTAATACAGTTTATACAGCTGTTGGTTTACCAATTTCAAGCATTTTTGGAACAAGAAACTCTACTAAATTCAGAGTTACTGATTTATCTCCTGCGCAATTTGGCGGTATTTTATTAAATAGTCAATTAGAGGCTGCAGCTAGTTCTGAGAATAATACTAACTCTTCTGCAACTAACTTATCTGAAGGGAGTGTAGTTGCATTCACTTTAGATGCAGACAGAGGTGGATACTCAGGTTTAGTTAGAGTAGTTGAAATTGATGAGGGAGATGGACTTGGTAACGGAACAATTACTATTGAGGTAAAAGTTCAAGTTGAAGGAAATTAATAAATAGAGGTTAATTATTTTAAAAGGTCACCATTTGGTGGCCTTTTTTTATGTTCAACATTTTAGGATTCCAAGTTTTTAGATTCAAATATATACTGATTTAAAAAGCTTGATTGAAATGAATTAGAGCACTAAGTCTGATAAGCCTATTACATTAATAATTATTCTTTATTTATCTCTAATTAGAAAATTAACCGTAGTGGAGTGATATTTCATATTGAAGAGGGGCAATTTATTGGAATATTTAAATCCCTAAAGGGTAAGCCTTTTTATAGAATATATTGTATTTATAAGTACTATGGTATGGTGTTAATAGATTAGAAATATTAGCAATAAAAAAGGGTGACTGTGTTAGCAGTCACCCTTACTCTATTAAGATTACTAATATTAATTCATCAACTGATCGAATGTAATGGATACATAATAAATCCCACCAATACTTGGAGCTCCAAAGCTTTGTTGGTAATACTGATTTAATAAGTTAGAGCCACCCACTTTTAACATCATCTTAGATGGTAATTTAAATGATACTTGTGCATCAGCTGTACCAAAAGCTGGGATTATACCATCTCCAAATGATGACTCCCAGAAGAATTCTGATTGCCATCTGTACACCACATTAAAACCAATTTTATCAGTCAGCTTTCTGTTACCGAATTTAATGTTGAATTTGTGTTCTGGGGTATTGAATCCAAAAACAAAGTCATCACTAGCGTTCTGTGTGTTTAACTTATTATAGTTATAGTTAAAACCAATACTATATTTTTTTGGTAAGCTATAATTAACTTCACCAGCAAAGCCATAAGCACTTATTTGCTCATCAGCATTCGTATATACCTGGAAAGTGTTATCTGCAGTACCGTTTAATAAAGTTAATGGATTTACACTACCATCAGGATTTAAACCCGCTCTTCTCATTCTTTGTTGAACAATAAAGTTGTTATAGTTATTATAATATCCTACAAAATCTAACATCAATTTATTGTCTACAACACTTTTATAGCCTACTTCAAATGATTGTACTTGTTCAGGAGCAACAGGATCAAAATCTTCGATCGCTACCAATTGTTGTGCTGCATTAGGAATAAAATTAGCATCTGCCCTTTGTTCAGGAGTAGCAGCAAAAACATCAGCTGCAAATCCGTTTACAGATTCAATTGTGTAAATATTAGGATTGGTGCCAATTCCATACTCTTCTAAGTTTCCTGGTAAGCCTCCCAAAAGTCTACTTGATATAATATCTAAGTTAATAAATTGTCCTTGAGTGGTAGGGTTTCTAAATCCCGTCTGGAAAGATGCTCTAAGGTTGTGAGTCTTGCTGAAAGTTAAAACACTGGATAATCTAGGGCTGAATACTGCATTAAAGTTTTCATTTTTATCACCACGAATGGATCCGATAAGCTTTAATTTATCATCTAACAACCTTTTTGATGCTTGAACAAATCCCCCAAATTCGTTTATGGTTATCGGATTTTCAGGGCTATCTGGGAATATGGTTCCATTTGATCTTAAATCAAACTGTCTGAAGCTACCGCCAACCAAAATATCTACAAATTCAATTTGATCACTAAAGTCATATTGCGCTTCAGCATGATACATACGTGACTGGTCATTGAATTTCGGTCCATTTGGCACCGTCCCATCTGCTGCCTCTTCTAATATGTTTTGCCCCTCTTCAGAATCAAAATCTACATCAAAAAACGCTTCAGTAGTAGTTCTTGCATAACTAAACGCATCTTGTTGCATTTGTGTACTGACATCTGACACTGAATTAACATTAGGGTCAATTCCTTGAGCATCTAAATAGGCTAAATAATTGTATGCGTATGTACCAAGCCATCCTGATACATCTTGAGTAAATACACCTACAGGACTATTGCCAACACTTAAATCTAAAACCCTTTTGGCGTAAAATTCAGTAATATAGGAATCTCCTGAATTTTCTAAAGTAGCGTAACCTCTAACAAACCAATTTGTCCCTTCAAACTGTAATCTATGTTGTTGAATACCGAAATTTTTCAAACTGTATCTTTGTGCCCCAGTATAAATACTTGTACCAAAGCCTGCATTCCACAAATAACTTGCTTCAATATTATCAGTAAGTCTATAATACAATCCTACATTACCTTTAATATTTTCTGCACCATAATCAATTAATTGATGCTCTTGGAAAGGTGATGCAGATACTAATTGATTAGGTAAAAATCCATTTTGTACAAATTGATTGGTGGGTACTCCTTTTCTGATAAGATTATCTCTTTGAATTTGAGAGTTATTACTTAATTGTCCTGCTAAAGTAGCCCAGTCGCTTGATAAAGATAAAATGGCTAAGTTCACTGCGGCTTCATCTCCCATCAAATTAGGAGCATCTTTTCCTGGATTGAATGAAATGCCATCTGGTTGCAGTGCGCTATTTCTGTCTGAATTGTAATCAGTTGCATACCAGTCTTCAGCGCGCATGTAGCTTCCGTTAACCTTAAAAGCGAAACGATCATTGAATAATGATTTTGCATATCGAAATGATGCTTCATACATGGGTTGAGGCGAGCCTGGTGCTCCTGCCTCAGTATCAGCTCCTACATGATTTACTCCTGATTTAGCAAAAAAGCTAAATCCTTGGTATTCGAAAGCAGATTTACTAGTTACTCTCATAATACCATTAAAAGCATTTGGTCCATATAAAGCTGATTGTGCACCAGGTATGAATTCTACACTTTCAACATCCAATTCTGATGGCCCATTTAAGTTACCAATTGGAAAGTTTAAGGCGGGAGCTTGTGTATCCATTCCATCAGTTAACTGTACAAAACGAGTATTACCGGTAGAGTTAAAACCTCTGGCATTTACAATTTGAAAGTTGATACTACTTTGAGTTACATCAACACCTTTTAAGTATCCTATTGATTTATAATAATTGTCTGCGGGGGTTTGTTGAATTGCTAAAACATCCATTTTCTCTATGGAAACGGGTGATTGCAATATGCTTTCTTCTACTCTGGATGCTGAAACTACTACTTCCTGCCCCATCAGAAGTTCTTCCTTTAAACTTATTTTTATATCTGTACTGCTATTGTTTTCATCAATCGTATATTCTTGGGTTTGGTAACCAACCATACTAAATTGAAGTGTAATAGGAGTGGCTAGGCTAACAGAGAAATCAAAATTTCCATCGAAATCTGTTGTAGTACCTAAAACCTTACCTTTAATTACCACATTAACTCCAATAAGTGGAACCTTGGTTTCATCGTCAATAATTTTCCCTGTAATTCGTGTGTTTTGTGCATTACTTTGCCATATAATCCCTATTGATAGGCAAAATAATAGAGTGATTTTTTTCAGTAAATTCATTTCCATAGTAAAATATTTAAAATCATGTATCAAATTAATCAAAAATAATGGTTGATTAAGCTGTACAACCGACAATTTTAAGTAAATTAATACAATTTATCCTTATAATTTAGAATAATCTTTTGGAATATCTTTTTTTAGAGATTGAGACCTTAATTATTACATTAAAGTATTGGTTCATTTCATCTATTACACTAATTTGGCTGTTCTATGAGTTTTACAAATCCCAATGCTTTTTGGCTGTTTTTTTTGGTTTTAATACCTGTTCTGATTCATTTATTTCAATTCAGAAGATATAAAACTTTAAAATTCAGTAATCTATATTTTCTTAATGCAGTTCATGAAGAGGAGAAGAAAAGTAGAAAGCTCAAACATATTCTTATTTTAATTTCCAGAATACTGTTGATTATTTTTCTTACTTTCAGTCTCGCTAAACCTTTTTGGAAAAATGAAGCTACTAATTCTGAGTTAAATCTGATTTTAGTGGATGATACACCATCAAATTTAAGTTTTACTGAAGGTAAATCGAATTCAATTTTTGATGAAAATATAGGCTATGTTAATAGATTATATGAGCGATATCCACAAAGTTTAAAAGCGATTAACATAAATGGTGAGTTAATTTCTGCCTATTCAAATTCAAATATTTTAAATTCAAAAAGCTCTATTGATATAAAATCTGCCTTAAGTGAATATAAGGATGCTAAAAAGCTATTAATTCTCAGTGATTATCAAGAGAATCTTATTTCGGAAAATATTAACTATTTTAAGGATACTACTAAGGCTTTTATTTTCATGCCACCCTACCTTGAAAAGCCAACCAATGCATTTATTGATTCAGTTTGGATTGATCAAAATGCTGAAGAAACGGCAAGCCTAAATATTAGGATTTCATTATTTGGGAATGGACTAGATGTGAATTTATCGCTTTTGAATAATGATCAATTAGAAGGTACTCAACAAATCAGCTTGGAAGATAATGCTTCTTCAGTAATAAATTTTCCTTTGAAGCGATTTGCGGAAACAAAGGTTAGAGAATATGAAATTAAGCTAGAAGGTGATGAAATTGAATTTGATAATCAATTTTATTTTTCTGTTATAAATCAAGAGAAATTAAACGTTTTGTCATTAAGCGCTACTGAGCCTAATACATTAATCACTACTCTCTTTGAGAATGAAGATCTTTTTAATCTAGAAAAGGAATCATTAATTAATTTCTCTTATCAAAATTTAGAAAATTATGATTTGGTATTACTTGAAGTTGGAAATCAACTCAGCAGTTTTGCTTCTTCAGCCTTAAAAAGCTATGCTGCAGAAGGAAAAAACTTGGTAATAATACCTAATTCAAATTTTGATCAATTTAATTTTTTGGAAGAGTTAGGCTTTTCCAATATCAGCCTTATTAAGGATAGTAATGAAAATTCAATTCGACTTTCTGTTCCTGATATACAAAATCCATTTTATACAAATATATTCAGTTCATTGGATGGCAATATTAGTATGCCTGAATCAAGACTATTTATGAGATGGACATCAGGAAGAAATCTACTCTCATTTGTTAATACTTATCCTTTTTTATCCGTAGTAGGGATTCAAGATAATATTTATGCTTTTTCTAGTCCACTGAAAGAGGATTTTACGAATTTCACCAGACATGGCATCTTTTTACCTGTCTTTTATAAGATTGCTTTTTCGGGAAATAATGAAAATCAAGTGCAGTACAGTTATTTAAATGATGATTTGATCCAGCTAAATACTTCTAATTTGTCATCATCTGATATTTTTAAATTGAAGCAGCTGAACCAAGAGTTAGTTCCAGATCAGCGAGTGAGTACCAATCAATTGCAATTGATTTTACCTACTGATGATATTAACAATGGTTTTTATGAAATCATCAATACTAAAACTGAGGAAGTATTAGGACCTTTAGCATTAAATTACCCGAAAGCAGAAAGTGAAAATAGTTATTATACCACTTCTAAATTAAAGGAGTTATTTCAAGGTCAAAGTAATGTTGAAATCATAGAAAGTTATGATTTTTCTTCAATTGATGAATATATTGCTGAAACCAAGGAAGGATTTCCTTTGTGGAAATACTTCTTAGTATTAGCTTTGCTAAGTTTATTAGCTGAAGTTTTAATCATACGCTTTCTAAAATAGATATGAGTACCTGCATCAAGTCTGTAAAAATTGTAAATCCAAGCTCTGAATGGCATAATCAGACTGTTGATTTACTCATTGAAAATGGTAAGATTCAAGACATTAAACCTTCCTCTAATTTCAATGCTGAGAAAATTATTGAAGCTAATGAACTAATCGCTTCGCCTTCTTGGGTTGATATGAGAGTTTTTTCTGGTGAACCAGGAGAAGAATATCGAGAAGATTTTGATAGCTTAACTCATGTGATTCAATCAGGAGGGTTTGGAGCAGCATTATTAATGCCTAATACCAAACCTGTGATTCAAAATAAGGCAGATATCAAAACCGTTTTATCTCATAATATAAATCAAACCAGTCAAATTTTACCAACAGCTTCTGTTACGGTTGATTGTAATGGAGAAGATTTGAATGAAATGTTAGATGCACATCATGCAGGTGCTCTTGCTTTTACAGATGGTTCTGTACCACTATGGAATAGTGATATACTGGTTAAATCTTTACAGTATTTACAAAAGTTTGATGGATTGCTAATTACTTTTCCTCAAGATCATAAGCTTTCATTATTCGGGCAGATGAATGAGGGTAAAGTGAGCACTGGATTAGGGTTAAAAGGTATTCCGCATTTAGCAGAAGAGATAGTAGTAAAAAGAGATTTGGATCTCTTAGAATATGCAGGTGGTAGACTTCATTTTAGTTGTATAAGTAGTACCAAAAGTGTTGACTTAATAAGGAAAGCAAAAGAAAAAGGACTGAAAGTAAGTTGTGATGTAAATATTCACCATTTGATATTGGATGATGAAAACCTTGAAGATTTTGATACTAATTATAAAGTATTACCGCCTTTAAGAACTCAAAAAGATATCGATGCTTTAATTAAAGGAGTAAATGATGGTACTATAGACGTGATTGCTTCTTCTCATCAGCCATTTGATCAAGACCATAAGAAAATGGAATTTGATTTGGCAGAATTCGGAATTATGGGTTCTCAACTTTTATATCCATTATATCATCACTATTTAGCAGACAAAATTACACTTTCTACATTCTTGGACTGTATTGAAAGAAATCCGAAGAAACTTCTAAAATTACCAGAGAATAAAATCGAAATAGGAGCAATAGCGGATTTAACTATTTTCTCAACAGATGAAAAATGGACATTTGATTCTAAAAGCAATCAATCTAAAAGTGATAATTCTCCTTTTATGAATACTGAATTTACTGCAAAAGTTATTGCACTGTTCAATAACAATAATCAATATATTGATTCAAATTATATCAATTCCTAAACATGAATTTATTAATTAAAAGCCCCTTAAGATTTAGCTTAATAGCAATAGTTTTTGTGGTGCTAATGTTCGTTATTCTAATATTTTTAGATAAAAATCCTGTTGTATACAGCAGTAACATTATATTTATTGGACCTCTTTTGGCTATTTTTTTATTTTTTAGCGTAAAGATTTTTAGAGATGCTAATCCAGATGGTTTAAGGTTTTGGCAGGGATTTTCTATTGGTATTTTGTATACTTTATTTTTCGCACTCTTCTATTCAATAGTTCTTTGGGCAGATGGTAGTTTGTTTGAGAATAATCATTTTGATGAATATCGTGAAATGATATTGGAGAAGATCATTGCGGGTAAGGATATGTTAGTGGAACAAATGGGAGAAGAGGGATATCAAGAATATTTAAAATCAGCTGAATCATCAAATGCACGAATTATTGGCAGCTTAGCTTTCAATAATATTTTAATAGGAGTTTTAGTCACTCCATTAGTGTCATTATTTATGCGAACCTCAGAACCGAAACGATTATGAAGTATAGTTTAAGCATAGTAATTCCTGTATTTAATGAAGAAGAATCTATTCCTGAATTGGTGGAATGGATTGAAAGAGTAATGAAAGAACAGCCCTTGCTTAGCTATGAAGTAATCATGATTGATGATGGTAGCTCTGATAATTCCTGGGAGATAATTCAAGATTTAGCTAAACAAAAGCTTCAAGTAAAAGGCTTAAAATTCGCAAGAAATTACGGTAAATCTGCTGCACTTCATACCGGTTTTAAAGCTTCCGAAGGCGAAGTTGTCATTACCATGGATGCCGATATGCAGGACAGCCCTGATGAAATACCTGCACTTTATCATATCATTCAAAACGATGGTTATGATATTGTTTCAGGCTGGAAGAAGAAAAGACATGATCCTATCAGCAAAACTATCCCTTCTAAGTTTTTCAATTTTGTGACACGAAAAATATCAGGAATTAAGCTGCATGACTTTAACTGCGGTTTAAAGGCTTATAGAAGTAAGGTGGTTAAAAATATTGAAGTATACGGTGAAATGCATCGCTATATACCCGTTATAGCCAAATGGAATGGGTTTAAAAAAATCGGAGAGAAAGTGGTTCAACATCGAGCTAGAAAGTATGGTGAGACTAAATATGGACTCGAAAGGTTTCTTTACGGCTTTTTAGATTTACTATCCATCACCTTCGTTTCAAAATTTAAAAAGAGCCCAATGCATTTTTTTGGTGCTTTTGGTACACTTTCATTTATTTTCGGATTCTTTGTGACCCTTTATGTGATTGCCAGAAAGTTTTACGAAATTCATTATAATTTACCGGTAAGAGAAATAACGGATCAGCCACTATTCTTTTTATCTCTTGTTGCTTTAATTGTAGGAGTACAATTGTTTTTAGCAGGGTTTATAGGCGAAATGATTACCATGAACTCTCCTAAAAAGCTGGATTATATTGTGGATGAAGAAATTGGAATCGGATGAGATTTTATTCTGTAGTTATTCCTATTTATAATCGTCCCGATGAAATTGAAGAGTTGTTAGAAAGTTTAACCCAGCAAACTTTCAGCAATTTTGAAATAATAGTAGTGGAAGATGGATCGACTATTAAGTGTGATCATATTTGTGAAGCTTATTCATCCAAATTAAATCTGCAGTATTATTTTAAAGAAAATTCAGGACAAGGTTTTAGCCGTAATTTTGGATTTGAAAAAGCAAAAGGAGATTATTTTATTGTTTTCGATTCTGATTGTATTATTCCAAATGATTATTTTGAACAAGTAGAAGAACATCTAAATAAAGAAAAGTTAGATGCTTTTGGAGGACCCGATGCTGCATTAGATAGTTTTACTCGAATCCAAAAAGCGATTAGCTATTCCATGACTTCGTTTTTTACCACTGGGGGTATAAGAGGAGGGAATAAGCAGTTAGAAAAATTTAGGCCAAGAAGTTTTAATATGGGTATTTCTAAAGAAGTGTTCGAAAAAACTCAGGGCTACTTAATTACCAGAATGGGAGAGGATATTGAATTTAGTATTCGTATTGAAAATGCCGGATTCAAAATTGGCTTAATACCAAAGGCTAAAGTTTATCACAAAAGAAGAACCAAATTGGGGCAGTTTTATAAACAATTATTTTTCTTCGGAAGAGGAAGAATTAATATTTTCCGATTCTATAAAAATGAATTGAAGCTCGTTCATCTTTTACCCTTATTTTTCGTTTTAGGACTAGCTTTTTGGATTTCTACTTTATTTTGGAATATTAATTTGTTTGAAATTGGGGCCGCAATTATTGCTTTATACTACATCATGATTGGTATTGATGCTTTTATTAAAACTAATGATTTCTTGGTATCATCTTTAAGTTTAATTACCTCATTCATTCAGCTTTTCGCCTATGGTCTCGGTTTTATAAAAGAGAGCTTTACTTATATTAAGCAACCGAAACCTACAGGATTAAGGTAGTTATTATTTCTCCACCCTATAAATGATTTCACCCTTTGGAAGTGCGTATTTTCTTACCTCTTCTTCACTTAATTCGTTTATATAATTTTCTTCTATCACGTTAAAACCTGCTTTTCTTAACCTATCAGGATAGTCTTTCCCATAAAGACGAACGTGATCATCTTGACCAAAAATCTTTTCTCTTTCTTTAGGATCTGTGATAGAATTATCTTCAAAAGTTTTATCAGGAATGGGCTCAAAGAAAGGAATTTGTAATATTCCCCACCCACCTGGTTTTAAAACTCTATGTAATTCACTCATGGCTTTAATATCATCATCTACATGTTCCATCACATGATTGCAGAAAACTACATCAAAAGAATTTTCAGGAAATGGTATATCATGAATATCCATTTTAACTTTAGCTAATGGTGATTCTATGTCCGCAGTGATATAATCATCACCATGCAGTTTTTCAAAATGATCCATAAAACATTGTTCAGGAGCAACATGCAACACTTTTAATTTATCCTGAAAGAAATTTGTTCTATTCTTCAAATACAACCATAAAAGTCGATGCCTTTCTAAAGATAAAGTATCAGGGCACAAAGCATTTTCACGCGGATTTACTCTTCCATAGGGAAGAAATTTCCTGTATCCTTTTTCGTTAATTGGACAGTATACATTGCTTCCTCTATAAAAAAGTCCAATTATTTTCAAGCTTATACCACTTACTCTTTGTATGTATTTACGTGGGATGTTCCTTAAAACAAAACTTATTAATTTCTTCATCTTCTTTAATTAGGATTGCAAAGGTAATAAAATGGATCGTACTGTTTTGATAAAATCAAACTTGCTAAGAGTTTTGAATTAATACTAAGGTTAAATTAAATGTAGAAGATAATATAAACCTAAATGAAACTATTTCAATTCTTATATCATCCAATTTATACTATAGGCTGTAAGTGACCGTTTAACTATTTATTTAGTAGGCATTATAGATTTACGAGTGGAGAAATATTTCAAACTATTATAAGTAATTTTACATTATAAAGGGATCAGCCTTAAAATTTGTACTATGAATAAAAAATTAATAATTGGCTTATCAGCTGTAGTGATCATTGTGATAGCTCTTTTTACATTTTCTGGAAGTGGAAATAATGAATCGGTTGAAATATTGACTGAAGCACAAAAAGGAGAATTCGTTATTGCAATCACTACAACGGGAGAGCTGGAGGCAAAAAACGCCATTAAAATTACAGGTCCATCGGGATTGAGAGCGGCAAGATTATGGAATGTGAAGATCGATAAATTGGTAGACGAAGGAACAGTGGTAGAAAAAGGTGATTTTGTGGCCAGTTTGGATGCATCTGAATTATCAGATAGACTTCGAAATGTAGAAAACGAATATCAACAAAGCTTATCTCAATATACTCAAACCAAATTGGATACTGCTCTAACCTTAAGACAGTCTAGAGATGAATTAATCAATTTAGAATTTGCTGTAGAAGAAAAAAAACTAGTTTTAGAACAATCTCAATTCGAACCGCCAGCAACAATCAAGCAAGCTGAAATAGATCTAAGCAAAGCCAAACGTGCGTTTAAACAAGCCAAAGAGAATTATTTACTAAAGAAAGATAAGGCCGTAGCTCAGATGCAAGAAGCTGCTGCTGAATTATCTGAAGATAGAGATGAAAGAAACTTCTTACTGGAACTTAGAAAGAAATTTCAAATCACAGCTCCTGAAGATGGCATGGTGATTTACGTTAGAGAATATGATGGGTCTAAAAAATCTGAAGGAGCCTCTATTGGAGCATGGGACCCAACAGTAGCCACGCTTCCAGATTTATCTACTATGATTTCTACCACCTTTGTGAATGAAGTGGATATTAGAAAAATTACAAAAGGTCAGCATGTTAATATAGGTCTAGATGCATTTCCAGATAAAAAATTAACGGGTGAAGTTATTTATGTAGCAAATGTTGGGGAACAAAGACCTAATTCTGATGCTAAAGTATTTGAGGTGAAAGTAGAAATTAATGAAAGCGACACTACTTTGAGACCTGCAATGAGCACAGCAAATGAAATAATAACTGATATCGTACCGGAGGCAATTTATGTACCACTGGAATCAATATTTAATCAAGGGGATTCAATAGCATTTGTATATAAAAAATCTGGTCTGGAAACGATTAAGCAGGAAGTAACCCTAGGGAAAGCAAATGCAAATGAGGTGATAGTTCAAGAAGGTGTTGATTCAGTGAAAAAGTTTATTTAGTAGCTCCAAATGGATTGGAGGATAAAGATGTGCAGCTTTTAAAAACACCTCAACTCTAGATGAAAGAAAAAATATTAGCCAATCTTAATATTGCGTTTGAGGCGGTAGTAGCAAACCGAACGCGTTCTTTTTTAACGGCACTTGGAATTATTTTTGGAGTAGCGGCAGTAATAGCAATGCTTGCCATTGGTAATGGTGCCCAACAGGAAATTTTGAATCAAATCAAATTAGTAGGGGTCAATAATATTGTGATAGAACCAGTTATTGAACAAACAGAAGAAGATTTACAACAAAGTTCAGGTAAAAAAGAAAAGAAAAAATTTAGTCCTGGTTTAACCCTGGCCGATGCAGAAAGTATTGCAGAAATTATCCCAGGAATAGAAGCAGTTAGTCCTGAAATAATTTTAGATACCTATGTGATTCGAAACGGTATTAGAAGATCAGCTAAATTAGTAGGGGTTAATCCATCTTATTTTAATCTTTCTGCTTTTGAGCTAAACCAAGGTGATATGTTTATTGAGGAGCATCTCAAGATTGGAAGTCGCGTTTGCATTATTGGTAAATCCGTTAAGTCGCGATTTTTTCCTAATACTAATCCTGTGGGCAAGATGATAAAGGTAGGCCCTCACTGGCTCGAGGTTATAGGGGTTCTGAAAGAAAGACTATATAGCCAAAAGAGTTTGGATAATCTTGGCTTACGTGATTTCAATATGGATATCTATACTCCAGTGCAAACAGTATTAGTGAATTATAGAAATCGAGCAGCACTAACTCAAGCGCAGTTGAAAAAAGCTAACGCCAGAAATAATGATGATGAAAACAATCAGAAAGCGAACCCTAATTATCATCAGATTGATAAACTTACGGTTCAGGTTGAAAAGTCTGAAAGTTTAAATCCAACTGCGGAATTAATTTCCAGAATGCTAAAGAGGCGTCACTATGATAAAGTAGATTTTGAAGTGACAATTCCAGAATTATTGTTGAAACAGCAACAGAAAACAAAAAATATTTTCAACATAGTACTAGGAGCTATTGCTGGTATCTCTCTTTTGGTAGGGGGTATAGGAATTATGAATATTATGCTGGCTTCAGTAATGGAAAGGATTAAAGAGATTGGTCTTAGGTTATCTTTAGGTGCCAAGAAGTCGGATGTAATTCTTCAGTTTTTGCTCGAGGCCGTAATGATCAGTATAAGCGGTGGAATAATTGGTGTTATTTTAGGAATTGTTTTTGCTTATTTAGTAGCCTCATTTGCAGATATTCCAACTATTGTAAGTGGAATTTCAATAGTTATTTCGTTTGGTGTTGCCGCAACGGTTGGTTTAATATTCGGTATAGCGCCAGCTAGAAAAGCAGCAAACCAAGATCCAATAACTTCTTTAAGATATGAATAGAAATTTTATAGTAAGCATAATTATTTTAATAGGATTGAATCTCGTGTCAGTCCAATCAAATGCTCAAAGAACTTATACGCTAGAAGATGTAATTCAAATAGCTAAAACTCAGTCTCCAGCTTTCAAAAGAGCTGAAACCATAAAAGAAAACCGCTATTGGCAATACAGAGTTTTTAAATCTAATTTCGTTCCTCAGCTAAGTTTGAGTGGGACATTACCTAATTTTAATAGATCAGTTACGCCTATCACCCAGGAAGATGGTTCAACTGAGTTTAGATCAGTTTTTAATAGTAATTCTGATGTTTCTTTAAATCTTGAACAGCAAATAGGATTAACAGGAGGGACCGTTTTTTTGAATTCTACTGTAAACCGCTTTGATGACTTTGAGAGAAATGATTTCAGATATGGTGGTGATCCATTATCGATAGGGTTTATTCAACCATTATTTAGATTTAATGAGCTGAAATGGGATAAAAAGATTGAGCCATTACGGTTTGAGGAATCAAAGCGTGAGTTCGTAGAGGAGTTTGAACAGATTTCAAAAGATGTTTCATCTAGATTTTTCAATTTGTTAAGTGCTCAGGTTAGTTTACAAATCGCTCAAAAGAATTTAGGTAATAATGACACTATCTATAAAATTGCGCAAGGTCGCTATGAACTAGGTAAAATTCCAGAAAATGAATTATTGCAATTGGAATTAAGCTTAATGAATTCCAGGCAATCTGTTGCTCAAGCAAAACTTGACCTAGAAACAAGACAGCTAGCACTGAAAGCATTTTTAGGTTTAAAAAATGATGATGAACTCAATTTAATTGTTCCTGAGGAAATCCCGGAATTTAATATTAATCCTGATCTTGCACTGCAAGAAGCCTTACGCAACAGGCAGGAGGCTATTGGATTTGAAAGACGACTTTTGGAAGCAGATAAAGAAGTAGATAGAGCGCAAGGAGAAACCGGCTTAAATATGAATTTGTTCGGTAGTTTCGGTCTTACTAATCAAGGAGATCAGCTCCCTGCTATTTACCAAACTCCAGAAAATCAACAAAGAGTTCAGTTAGGCTTTACAATTCCTATAGTGGACTGGGGACGTCAAAAATCCAGAGTTAAAACTGCTCAGGCAAATTATCAACTAGTGCAATATACAGTTCAACAAGAGAGAGTGAATTTTGAGCAGGAGGTTTACACACAAGTTAAAACTTTAGAAATGTTAAGAGATCAAGTGGCAATAACTCAAAAAGCCGATGATATCTCTCAAAGAAGATATGATATTTCTAAAAACAGATACCTAATCGGAAAAATAAGTATTACTGATTTATCAATTGCCTTAACTGAAAAAGATCAAGCCAAAAGAGATTATATCAATTCATTAGGAAATTTTTGGCAAGCTTATTTCAATTTAAGACAACTAACCCTCTATGATTTTAAAGAAAACAAACGTTTAATTGAATAAATTTAAGAAATTAGCTTTCTTAAACATTCATTATAAGGTTTTGTATAAATGCGCTGGCTATTAGGTTTACTCTTTATCATTTTAATTGGCTCTTCCTCTAGTTTTGCGCAGGTAGATTATAATAATAAGTCAACCGAGAAAATAAAAAGAGAACCAGAATTAGAACCAGAACATGATAGAAAAGAAAGGCGGCTCCTCAGCATCTACATTAAGGACACTAAAAATGTACTGTATGGGAATCCTTGTATGGATAAAGTGACACTGCGTTTTGGTTATGAATACGTTGTGATGCCTAAGAATGCTTCTAAATTTCACTCTGGTCTCAGAAGAGTAATGCATAACTTTGGTGTTAAAACCGCCCTGTTTTTTCGAAATCCTTTCTGGAAAATCATATCTAATAAAAAGGCTAAAGAATGCCGACAGAAAACTGGAGACTATATGGGCTAGTCAATCACATGTTAATTATCTCCTAAGTATCAAAAAATCAGTAAGTTGTTTTATTAAATTTAATATTTTTTTAAATTGATAATGGAAACAACTTTGAATTACCATGGACCTAAGTAAGAATGCTATCGTAGACCTTTTAAATCACACCATTAAAGAAAGCAGAGATGTCAGTTGGAAAATGGGGGCTGGCTATCATAACGGAACCGATGTTTCTATCTATGAAGTATTAATCTATGAGATAAAAAATAACAAAACGATTGGAAGATTTGCTTTTAATGGTAAATCAGGAGAATTGATTAATCAAAGAATTGTGGGCTATAGACAAAAAGCTGCAGATAATATTATTGATGCTTTATTAGATGTCAGTAATTATTTGAAATCAAAATTCTTGAACTGAGTTTCTAGATTATTCATCATTGAGTGATTTATTTAACTCATTTTCATAAACCATGTAATCCTTCTCATTAAATAAAATAAAGCGTATCAATTTTATTGAAGTTGCTTTACTGCAATACTCTTTAACTGCGGATATAACGATTTTTGTTGCTTCTTCAATTGGATAACCAAATGCACCAGTTGAAATCGCAGGAAATGCAATAGAGTCAACATTATATTTTTCTGCTAACTCCAATGCATTTTTATAGCAGTCTTTTAAAAACTGAACCTCAGGTTGATTAAATCCATATATTGGTCCTAAAACATGAATTATTCTTTTGTTAGGCAATTCATATGCTCCTGTAATAACGGCTTCTCCTGGATGAATAGGAGCTAAGCTTTGGCATTCATCAGCTAGCAATGGACCTGCGGCAGTATGAATAGCACCAGCTACACCACTTCCTATTTGTAATTCAGCATTTGCAGCGTTAACTATTGTATTAATATCATTTTGCTTGGTGATGTCACCAATGTTAATTTCTATCTCAACTTTTCCAAATTTCATAAACGTAGTTTCGGTTATTTATATATTCGTAACTACGCTCGATAAGTTTTTGGAGTATTAAATGAAGTAGTAATTAATCTATATTATTTTCAATAATTCTTTAAAGATTTTTGTCATTTTGGGTTCAGCGTTCATTGCCGCTCCAATGATTTCAGGAATTTCAGCAGGTTTTAATTTTTCAGGATAACATAAGTCTGTAATTACAGAAACCGCAAATACTGGGATTTGAATGTGCCTAGCTGCAATATTTTCCGGTATTGTACTCATACCAACTGCATCAGCACCTATAATATCTAGGTATTTATATTCTGCAGGTGTTTCTAAATTAGGTCCAGCCACTCCAGCATAAACCCCTTCTTTAATGTCTATATTTTGCTGTTTTGCAATTGATTTCGCCTTTTCAATTAAGGTCGGATCATAAGCATCATACATGTCTGGAAATCTACCACCGTATTCATCTAAGTTTTTACCTCTAAGGGGATTTTCAGGAAAAAGGTTTATATGATCCTTAATAATCATTAAATCACTCAACTCTAAATTTTTATTTAAGCCCCCTGCTGCATTTGATATAAATAAATATTTGATTCCTAATAAATACATTAATCTCACAGGCATTACAACTTGAGTCATGCTGTAACCTTCATAATAATGAAATCTACCCTGCATGGCTACTACTTTTTTCCCACTTAGTTCACCAAATATAAGTTTACCACTATGGGTTTCTACTGTTGAAACCGGGAAATTAGGAATATCCTTATATGAAAATGAATATTCAATTTCAATATCATCAACTAAAGCACCCAAGCCAGTTCCAAGAATAATTCCAACTTCGGGCTTAAAATCAATCATTTTTGTTATATACTCTTTTGCTTCTTTTATCTCTTTGCTTGTATTCATAATCGCTAAACAATTTTGTTCCAATTTGATTCTTCTCATGGTGGCTTCAAAATATTTTAATAAAAATTTGAAACCTTTTTATTAAAACATTGTATATGTATCGACATTAAATGTAATAACATTAAATAATAAGAAAATGAAAACAAAAGTTTTATCAATTGGATTAGTGGCTATCATCATGGCTGCAGCGTTTACTATTTTAAGAAAAGAAGTTAAGGTAGATACCAATTCAAGCCAAATTGCTTGGGTAGGAGAGAAAGTTACAGGTCAGCACAACGGAACTGTAAATATTAAAGAAGGTGCTCTAGAAGTTGAAAACGGCCAGGTAACAGGTGGCTCATTCGTAATTGATATGAACTCTATTGACGTTTTAGATTTAGAAGGAGAATATAAAGATAAGTTAATGGGTCACTTAAGATCTGATGATTTTTTTAGTGTTGAATCTCACCCAACAGCTAAATTTGTTATCACATCAATTGAAAAAAGTGAAGCAACTGACGCAACTCATTTTTTAGCTGGTGATTTAACAATCAAAGGGATAACAAATAAAATTACATTCCCTGCTAATATTACGGTTAAGGACGGTAAAGCTACTGCCAAAGCGTCTTTTGCTCTTGATAGAACTAAATGGGAAATTAGATATGGGTCTGGTTCTTTCTTTGATGGATTAGGAGATAAAATGATTTATGATGATTTCAAATTATCTGTAAACTTATCATCATTATAATTAGTTAAATACTGAAAATTCTTAGAATAGGGACTTTATGTCCCTATTTTTGTGTCAAAATAAAAAAGCATGATAACGATAATCTCTGGTACTAATAGGAATAATTCTGTTTCAGCTCAAGTAGCTAAACTTTACAAAAAGTTATTAGATGAGAAACAAATAGAGTCAAATATTATTGATTTAGCTGATTTACCTAAAGATTTTGTATACACCGCTCTTTATGATAATAATGGTAAAAACCCCGAATTCAATGAATTCTTGACTCAACTGAAAGCCTCTAAGAAATATGTATTCGTAATTCCTGAGTATAATGGCTCATTTCCTGGGGTTTTAAAAGCTTTTATTGATGGGATGGAGTATCCTAATAGCTTTCAGAATAAAAAATGTGCATTGGTTGGGATTTCATCTGGCATGCAAGGTGCCGGCTTGGCTTTAAGTCATATGACAGATATTTTTAACTATTTAGGAATGCATGTTTTAGCATTGAAATTAAAACTTGCCAGAATTGAAAAAAACTTTAACGGTGAAGAAGTTACTGATAAACTTTACAGTGAATTGCTAGAAGAGCAGGTAGAGAAGTTGATTGAGTTTTAAATCATTTTTTAAGTCATTACAGTAAAAAAAAAGCTACTATTATTTCTAAAAGTAGCTTTATGAAAACTATTGAAGTAAAAGAACTAAACCGTCATTATTTCTTTTTCCTTATGCTCTAAGATATCATCTATTTTCTTAGTGAACTCATTAGTTAAATTCTGTACTTTTTCTTCGCCTCTTTTTACATCATCTTCCGATATCCCTTCCTTTTGGAGTTGCTTTAATTGATCATTAGCATCTTTTCTTGCGTTCCGAATAGAAATTTTCCCATCTTCTGCTTCGGTTTTAGCTTGTTTTGTTAAAGAAATTCTTCTCTCCTCTGTTAGCGGTGGAATATTAATTCTAACAATTTCACCATCATTTTGAGGTGTGAACCCAAGATCACTATTAATTATTGCGCGCTCAATTTCACCAATCACATTTTTTTCCCAAGGCTTTATTATGATAGATCGAGCATCGGGAGTACTAATTGAAGCGACTTGATTAATGGGTGTGTCATTATTATAATAATCTACCATTAATCCATCAAGCATTGAAGGGGAAGCTTTTCCTGCTCTGATTTTTTGTAATTCACTTTTAGTATGCTGAATGGCTTTTTCCATCAGCTCTTTTGCTTCTTCTAATACTAAGTCTATTTCTTCCATTGTATTTAATTTTGGGAATTTATCAATGTTCCAACATTTTCACCATTGATAAGGTCATATAAATTACCTTCTTTGTTCATGTCAAATACAATAATAGGTAAATTGTTCTCTTGACATAACGTAAAGGCTGTCATATCCATCACATTTAAACCCTTTTCATAAACTTCTTGAAAAGTGATATTTGAATATCGAGTTGCATCAGCATCTTTTTCAGGGTCAGCTGTATATACTCCATCCACTCTGGTTCCTTTCAATACCACATCTGCTTCTATTTCAATTGCTCTTAAACTAGCTGTAGAGTCAGTAGTAAAGTAAGGATTTCCAATTCCAGCACCAAATATAACTACTCTGCCTTTCTCTAAGTGTCTGATAGCTCTTCTTCTAATAAATGGCTCACAAACCTGCTCCATGTTAATGCCCGACATCAATCTAGTAAACATTCCATGGTTTTCTAACACACCTTGCACGGCCATTCCATTAATAACAGTGGCTAACATACCCATATAATCACCCTGAACTCTATCTATTCCGGCTGATTCTGCTTGTATTCCTCTAAAAATATTACCTCCACCAATTACAATGGCGATTTCTACTCCCTGGTCATGAATTTTTTTGATTTCCTGTGCATATTGATTTAAACGTTTAGAATCAATTCCATAACCCTCATCACCCATAAGTGATTCCCCACTCAATTTTAATAGAATACGTTTGAATTTCATAAGCTATATTGTTGCAGACTTTAAAGTATATTTATAAATACCAATTCATTATTAAATATAAATCAAATAATTAGAATTGGATGATCAATTGATTTTTTTCTACGCTATCGCCTTTATTGGCTTTAATTTCAGATATAGTACCATCTCCTTCAGCCTTAATCACATTTTCCATTTTCATAGCTTCTAGAATTAACAGCGGATCACCTTTTTTTACCTCATCTCCAGGAGCCACCATAATATCTATAATTAATCCTGGCATCGGTGCTTTCACATCATTTACTTGATTAGAATCCATATCGCTAATCCCCATCTCTTCTAATAAAAGATCCATCTTATCTTTCAGTTCAAGCTCAACTACTTTCCCATTCAATTGCAATTTGAATGTTTTATTATCGTAGTCTATTTCATCTACATGGGCTGTGAAAGTCTTGTTCTTATATATAATATGAAATGATTGATGATCTGTTTTACTGATATCCCAGTTTACTTTTTCATCTTCTATAAATATATCGCCTTCTTTGGTTGAAAGCTTATATTCTTTTTCAGATTGATTGAATTTGATCTCGTACATAACTAAAATTTAACACGAAGATAGGAACACATATCAAATTTTACACATTTAGATTTAAAATAAGAGGAATGAATTAAAATTTTCTTCATTCTTTATACATATACTTTGATTTGAAACCATTTTTAGATTAGTATTGCATCCTGATTTCAGAATAGCAAATAAATTTGCTGGTTACATGAAAAATTTTTGAACGTAAAAATCTGAACCACAGAGCTTAAGAAATCAGATCAACATAAAGTTGAAAAAAAATAATCTTTTTTAGCTTTAAAGTTTGATAAAATATAAAATCCATATAATTTTGCACTTCCTAAAACGAAAGGGATTTAGGAAATGCTTATTGAAACCATTGGGGGAATACCAAAGCGGCCAACTGGGACGGACTGTAAATCCGTTGTCTTATGACTTCACAGGTTCGAATCCTGTTTCCCCCACAATGTTGATTAACATTAGTTAAATGAACATAATTGAAGAGAAATCTTCAAACAAGCGGGAGTAGCTCAGTTGGTAGAGCGGCAGCCTTCCAAGCTGCAGGTCGCGGGTTCGAGCCTCGTCTCCCGCTCTATAATACAATAGGCATTTCGGTGATAAATTAAAGGCAGAACGGAAACGTCACTGCCTTTGTTAGGATGTGCCTGTAAAGGCACTGAATGATTTCAAGCCGATGTAGCTCAGGGGTAGAGTGCTTCCTTGGTAAGGAAGAGGTCGGGGGTTCAAATCCCCTCGTTGGCTCAATCAGTGTTATTGAATAAATATATTATAAATTTTAACTAAACTGAGGATTTTTCAAATATGGCTAAAGAAACCTTTGACCGTTCGAAACCACACGTGAATATCGGTACTATCGGTCACGTGGATCATGGTAAAACTACATTAACTGCAGCAATCTGTAAAGTATTATCTGATAAAGGATTTGCTGATGCAAGAGATTTCTCTTCAATTGATAACGCACCTGAAGAGAAAGAAAGAGGTATTACAATTAACTCTTCACACGTTGAGTACGCTACAGAAAACCGTCACTATGCTCACGTTGACTGTCCAGGTCACGCGGATTACGTGAAAAACATGGTTACTGGTGCTGCTCAAATGGATGGAGCTATCTTAGTAGTTGCTGCTACTGATGGTCCAATGCCACAAACACGTGAGCACATCCTTTTAGCTCGTCAGGTAGGTGTTCCTGCTGTTGTTGCTTTCTTAAACAAAGTTGACTTAGTAGATGATGCTGAATTATTAGAATTAGTAGAGATGGAAGTTAGAGAATTACTTTCTTTCTATGAATTCCCAGGTGATGATTTACCAGTTGTACAAGGATCTGCTTTAGGTGCTTTAAATGGTGAAGCCGAGTGGGTTGCTAAAATTGATGAGTTAATGCAAGCTGTTGATGATTATATTCCATTACCAGAGCGTTTAACTGACAAAGATTTCTTAATGCCTGTTGAGGACGTATTCTCTATTACTGGTCGTGGTACTGTTGCTACTGGTAGAATCGAGAGAGGTGTTATCAACTCAGGTGATCCTGTAGACTTAATCGGTATGGGAGCTGAAGGATTGAAATCAACTGTTACTGGTGTTGAGATGTTCCGTAAAATTTTAGATAGAGGTGAAGCTGGTGATAACGTAGGTCTTTTATTAAGAGGTATTGAGAAAGCTCAAATTAAAAGAGGTATGATTATCTGTAAACCAGGTTCTGTAACGCCACACGCGCATTTCAAAGCTGAGGTTTACGTATTGTCTAAAGACGAAGGTGGACGTCATACTCCTTTCTTTAACAAGTACCGTCCACAGTTCTATTTAAGAACAACTGACGTTACTGGTGAGATCATGCTTCCTGAAAACGTTGAAATGGTTATGCCAGGTGATAACGTTACAATTGAGGTAAACTTGATCAACAAAGTTGCTTGTGAAAAAGGTTTACGTTTCGCTATCCGTGAAGGTGGTAGAACTGTAGGTGCTGGTCAGGTAACTGAAATCTTAGACTAATATTTAAGATATAAAAATAAATTAAACGATGCGCTCTCGATATTGTCGGAGCGCATTTGTTTCTTATAAAACTTTTATCTACCTTTGCAGACCATTTTGAGTTGCATTGGTAAATACGGGTGTAGCTCAATTGGTAGAGTAGTGGTCTCCAAAACCATTGGCTGGGGGTTCGAGTCCCTCCACCCGTGCAATTTTAACACATTAATAAGATGCAAAAACTTAGTTTATTCTTAAAAGAATCTTGGTCAGAAATGCGATATAAAGTAACATGGCCTACTTACAGCAAATTACAAAATAGTTCTATTTTGGTTTTGGTGGGAGCTTTAGTTTTTGCCCTTTTAATCGGTGTTATTGATTTGGCATTCGATAATGCAATGGAATGGTTTTATAATGCATTTTAGCATTTAAGATATATTGATAATGTCAGAATATAAATGGTACGTTTTAAGAGTAATTAGTGGTCAAGAGAAGAAGATTAAAACTTATCTTGAGAATGAAATTGCTCGTCAAAAAATAGAAGAATTTATTCCTCAAATTCTTATCCCTACAGAAAAGGTATATGAAATGAGGAATGGTAAGAAACGTGTTAGAGAAAAGAATTTTTTTCCTGGTTACGTTTTTGTATCAGCTGACATTACTAATGGTGAAGCGCATCACGCCATTACAAGTATTCCTGGAGTAATAGGATTTCTTGGTGGGCAAGGTGATGAAAAAGAACCGGTTCCTTTAAGACAAAATGAAGTGAATCGAATTCTAGGGAAAGTAGATGAAACTGAAGAAATGGATGAAAAACTGAGCACTCCTTATATAGTTGGGGAATCAGTTAAAGTGATGGATGGACCATTCAGCGGATTTACTGGATCAGTTGAGGAGGTATTTGAAGAAAGAAAGAAACTTAATGTAATGGTTAAGATTTTTGGTCGAAATACTCCGGTGGAATTGAATTACATGCAAGTAGAAAAAACAGAATAGCAAGATGGCTAAGGAAATAAGTGGATATCTGAAATTACAGATTAAAGGGGGAGCTGCCAATCCGTCACCTCCCGTAGGTCCTGCTTTAGGTAGTAAAGGACTTAACATTATGGAGTTCTGTAAGCAATTTAATGGAAGAACTCAGGACAAAGCTGGACAAGTATTGCCGGTAGTGATTACTATTTACAAAGACAAATCATTTGACTTTGTAATTAAAACTCCACCAGCTCCAGTACTTCTATTAGAAGCTTCTAAGAAGAAAAAGGGTTCTGCTGAGCCAAACCGTAACAAAGTTGGTTCTGTAACTTGGGATCAAGTTAAAGAAATCGCTGAAACAAAAATGCAAGACTTAAATGCATTCAAAATTGAGTCAGCTATGCGTCAGGTTGCAGGTACTGCGAGAAGCATGGGTATTAAAGTTACAGGAACTGCTCCTTGGAATTCTTAAACAATAGGTAAAATGGCAAAGCTTACTAAAAATCAAAAAATTGCAGCTGAAAAAGTTGATTCTACAAAAGCATACGCTTTAGATGAAGCTTCTGCATTAGTAAAAGAAATTACAACAACTAAGTTTGATGCGTCTGTTGACCTTGACATAAGATTAGGAGTTGACCCTCGTAAAGCTGATCAAATGGTTAGAGGTGTTGTTGCTCTTCCTCACGGAACAGGTAAAGATGTTAAAGTATTAGCTTTAGTTACTCCTGACAAAGAGCAGGAAGCTAAAGATGCAGGTGCTGATTACGTAGGTCTTGATGATTACATCAAAAAGATCGAAGGTGGTTGGACTGATATAGATATCATTGTAACTATGCCTACTGTTATGGCAAAAGTAGGTAGATTAGGTAAAGTACTAGGGCCAAGAGGTCTGATGCCAAATCCAAAGTCAGGAACTGTTACGCTTGACGTTGGAAAGGCGGTCCAAGAAGTAAAGTCAGGTAAAATTGATTTTAAAGTGGACAAGTTCGGGATTATTCACGCAAGTATCGGTAAAGCTTCCTTCTCGAAAGAGAAAATTGCTGAGAATGCGAATGAATTAATTCAGACTTTAGCGAAGCTGAAACCAGCTTCTTCTAAAGGTACGTATTTTATGAGCATGACCATGTCGTCTACGATGAGCAAGGGAATCTCTATTGACAAAAACTCTATAGCTGGAATTTAATATGACTAGAAAGGAAAAAGGACAACTTATAGAGGAACTAACAGGTAAATTCACGGAAAATCCGCATTTTTATCTGGCTGATGGTTCAGGAATGACTGTTGCAGAAACTAATGCCTTTAGACAACTTGTTTTTGAAAGAGGATTAGAATACAAAGTAGTAAAGAATTCCTTGATTCAGAAAGCATTGGAGAATCAAGAAGAAGATTACTCTGCAATGTTTGGATCATTAAAAGGTTTCTCAGGAATTTTATTTTCTCCTGAAGTAGGTAATGCACCTGCTAAGGTGATTAAAGAATTCCATAAGAAAAACGATACAGAAAAGCCTTTACTTAAAGCTGCTGCTATAGATACAGATGTTTACGTGGGTGCTGAGCACTTAACACCACTTAGCGAGCTTAAATCTAAGAAAGATATGCTTGGTGACATTGTTGGATTACTACAGTCACCTGCTAAGAATGTTATTTCTGCACTACAAAGCGGAGGACATACTGTTTCAGGATTAGTAAAAGCGCTTGAAGAAAGAGCACAATAATTAACAATTTACAGAACAAAATCATTAAAATTTAAATAACACAATCATGGCTGATATCAAAGCAATTGGAGATCAATTAGTAGAATTAACAGTAAAAGAAGTTAATGAACTTGCTGATTACCTAAAAGAAACACACGGTATCGAACCTGCAGCAGCTGCAGCTCCTGTTATGGCAGCTGGTGGTGCTGGCGGAGGCGATGCAGCAGAAGAGAAATCATCTTTTGATGTAATCTTAAATTCTGCAGGATCTGCTAAATTACAAGTTGTTAAAGCAGTTAAAGAATTAACTGGTTTAGGCTTGAAAGAAGCAAAAGAATTAGTTGACGGTGCTCCTAAAGCTGTAAAAGAAGGAGTAGCTAAAGACGAAGCAGAGGCGCTTAAAAAGCAACTTGAAGAAGCTGGAGCAGAAGTAGAATTAAAGTAATAAGTTGATCCTGAAAGGGTTAACTGATTTCTGCCCAAGAAATTAGGCCTGGTCCCCGATATTGATAATTCAATATCGGGGTCAGGTCTTTTCCTGTTTGTACTAATTTACGAAACAGGACAGTGCGTTTCGCACTTTATAGATTTACAAAAACTTTAAATATTCAGAGCCTTGGCTAATATAAATCAATCTGAAAGAATCAATTTCTCGTCAATTAAAACAGTAATTGATTATCCTGATTTCCTTGATGTTCAACTCCAATCATTTAAGGATTTTTTCCAATTGGAAACTCCTGCTGAAAAACGAGCTGAAGAAGGAATTTTTAAAGTATTCCAAGAAAACTTTCCAATTTCAGATTCTAGAGAAAACTTTGTTCTAGAATTCGTTGACTATCTAGTTGACCCACCAAAATATGATATTGATGGTTGTATCGATAGAGGTTTAACTTATTCAGTTCCTTTAAAAGCAAAATTAAGATTAATTTGCAATGATGAGGACAATGAAGACTTTGAAACAATTGAGCAAGAGGTATTCTTAGGGAATATCCCTTACATGACAGAAAAGGGCTCTTTCATTATTAATGGAGCTGAGCGTGTTATTGTATCTCAATTACACAGGTCACCAGGTGTGTTCTTTGCTCAAAGTAAACACACAAACGGTACTAAATTATATTCTGCGAGAATTATCCCATTCAAAGGATCTTGGATTGAATTTGCTACCGATGTTAATAATGTGATGTATGCCTACATCGACAGAAAGAAGAAATTCCCTGTTACTACATTATTACGTGCTATCGGTTATGGTTCTGATAAAGATATTTTAGATCTTTTCAATCTTTCTGAAGAAGTTGAAGGTACTAAAGCGGCTTTGAAAAAAGTTATCGGAAGAAAACTTGCTGCAAGAGTTCTTAAAACCTGGACAGAGGATTTCGTGGATGAAGATACAGGAGAAGTTGTATCTATCGATAGAAATGAAGTTCTTTTAGAAAGAGACTCAGTAATTGAGGAAGAAGATATTGACTTAATCTTAGATGCTGGTGTTAAATCTATTATTTTACATAGAACTGATGTAAATATCACTGATTACAGCATCGTATATAATACATTACAAAAAGATAACTCAAACTCTGAGAAAGAGGCAGTAGAACAAATTTACCGTCAGCTTAGAAATACCGAGGCTCCTGATGAGGCTACTGCAAGAGAGATTATCCAAAACTTATTTTTCTCTGAAAAGAGATATGATTTAGGTGAAGTTGGTAGATATAGAATCAACAAAAAATTAGGCTTAGATATTGAAGCTGATACTAAAGTTTTAACAAAAGTGGATATTATTCACATTGTTAAATACCTAATTGGTTTGATAAACTCTAAAGCTATTGTTGATGATATCGATCACTTAAGTAACAGAAGAGTTAGAACTGTTGGTGAGCAATTATATGCGCAGTTTGGAGTAGGTTTAGCTAGAATGGCTAGAACTATCCGCGAGAGAATGAATGTAAGAGATAATGAAGACTTCAAGCCTGTTGATTTGATCAATGCAAGAACATTATCCTCTGTTATTAACTCATTCTTTGGTACTAACCAGTTATCTCAATTTATGGATCAGACGAACCCATTATCTGAGGTAACTCATAAAAGAAGAATGTCTGCTTTAGGACCAGGTGGTTTATCAAGAGAACGTGCTGGTTTTGAGGTTCGTGATGTTCACTATACTCACTACGGTAGATTATGTACGATTGAAACTCCTGAAGGTCCAAACATTGGTTTGATATCTTCTTTATGTGTTCATGCCAAAGTAAACAATATGGGATTCATTGAAACCCCATATAGAAAAGTTGAAAATGGTAAAGTAGACATGAGCGGTAACGTATTATACTTAACTGCTGAAGAAGAAGATGACCACAACATCGCCCAGGCTAACGCTCCAATTGATGATTCAGGTAAATATTTGAACGATAGAGTAAAAGCTAGATTTGAAGGTGACTTCCCAGTATTAGAGCCAAAAGAGCTTTCTTACATGGATATTGCTCCTAACCAAATTGTATCAGTTGCAGCTTCTATGATTCCATTCTTGGAGCATGATGATGCAAACCGTGCTTTGATGGGATCAAACATGCAGCGTCAAGCAGTTCCTTTATTGAGACCTGAAGCACCTATTGTAGGTACTGGTTTAGAAGGCCGAGTAGCTAGCGATTCTAGAAGTATGATTGTTGCTGAAAAGGATGGGGTTGTTACTTTTGTGGATGCCACTAAGATTGTGATTAAGTATGACATGACAGAAGAGGAAAAATTAGTTTCCTTTGATGATGATGAAAGAGTATATGACTTAATCAAATTCAGAAGAACAAATCAAAATACTACGATAAACCTTAGATCTATCGTTTACAAAGGTGATAGAGTAACTAAAGGTCAGATTCTATGTGATGGTTATGCTACTGAGAAAGGTGAGTTAGCTATTGGTAGAAATATGAAAGTTGCCTTCATGCCTTGGCAAGGATACAACTTCGAGGATGCGATTGTAATCTCTGAAAGAGTTGTTCGTGACGATATATTTACTTCTATTCACATTGAAGAATTTGAACTAGAGGTTAGAGATACAAAAAGAGGTGAAGAAGAATTAACTTCTGAAATTCCTAACGTAAGTGAAGAAGCAGTTAAAAACCTTGATGAAAATGGTATCATCAGAACAGGTACTGAAATCAAAGAAGGTGATATTTTAATTGGTAAGATTACACCTAAAGGTGAAACAGATCCAACCCCTGAAGAAAAACTACTAAGAGCTATCTTCGGTGATAAGGCTGGTGATGTTAAAGATGCTTCAATGAAAGCTTCTCCATCTTTAAGAGGAGTTGTAATTGATACTAAGCTTTTTGCAAGACACAAAAAAGATAAAGAAGGTAGAGCTGCTGCTAAGAAAGAAGTAGAAATTCTAGGAAAAGAGTATAGTCGTCAATTATTAAAGTTAAGAGAGCTTAAGATTGAAAAACTTACTGAATTATTAGAAGGTAAGACATCACAAGGAATCAAACATAAGTTTGGTGATGAGATTATGAGCAAAGGTGTTAAGTTCACTAGAAATAACATTGAGAAAAACTTATTCCCTGAGAAAAATATCTACAGAGATGAAAGTAATTACAATGTTCCTGAAGAAGTAAACTTAATTTCTGACTTAATTCTTGATAACTGGACTGATGATGACAATATCAATAAGCTAATCGTTGATTTAGTCAGAAATTACAATAAGAGACGTAATGAGATTGCCGGTAAATTCAAGAGAGAGAGATTTACGATTGAAGTAGGGGATGAATTACCAGCAGGAATCGTTCAGCTTGCAAAAGTTTATGTTGCTAAGAAACGTAAATTAAAAGTAGGTGATAAGATGGCGGGTCGTCACGGTAACAAAGGTGTAGTAGCTAAGATTGTTCGTGATGAAGATATGCCATTCTTAGAAGATGGAACTCCAGTAGATATCGTATTGAATCCACTAGGTGTACCATCAAGGATGAACATTGGTCAGATTTATGAAACTGTATTAGGTTGGGCCGGATTAAAATTAGGACGTAAATATGCGACTCCTATTTTTGATGGTGCTACTTCAGATGAGGTATCAGCAGAGTTAGCGGAAGCTGGATTGCCTGAATTTGGTAGAACACATTTATATGACGGATTAACAGGTGATAGATTCGATCAAAAAGTAACGGTTGGAGTTATTTACATGCTGAAATTAGGTCACTTAATTGATGACAAGATGCATGCTCGTTCTATCGGACCTTACTCATTAATTACGCAGCAACCATTGGGTGGTAAGGCTCAATTTGGTGGTCAGCGTTTTGGTGAGATGGAGGTTTGGGCATTAGAGGCATTTGGTGCTTCTCATGTTCTACAAGAGATTCTTACAATCAAATCTGATGATGTGATTGGAAGAGCTAAAGCCTATGAAGCTATTGTTAAAGGTGAAAATATGGGTAAACCAAATATTCCGGAATCATTCAATGTATTGGTTCATGAATTAAGAGGTTTAGCATTAGAAATCACTTTAGACTAATTTCAATTGTTTTATCGGGGTCTTTAATGGCCCCATTTAGATACATTTATTATGGCGTTCAAAAAAAACAAAAAAATCAACACTGACTTTTCAAAAATCACCATTAGTTTGGCTTCTCCAGAGTCTATTCTGGAAAGTTCTCATGGTGAGGTCACTCAGCCAGAAACCATCAATTACCGTACTTATAAGCCGGAAATGGGTGGTTTATTCTGTGAAAGAATATTCGGTCCT
This sequence comes from Marivirga arenosa, assembly GCF_030503875.2. NCBI lineage: Bacteria > Pseudomonadati > Bacteroidota > Cytophagia > Cytophagales > Marivirgaceae > Marivirga > Marivirga arenosa. The sequence continues at coordinate 1,172,521 of NZ_CP129968.2, forward strand.
GTAAAAGACTGGGAATGTCATTGTGGTAAATATAAAAGAATCAGATATAAAGGGATTATCTGTGATAGATGTGGGGTTGAAGTAACAGAGAAAAAAGTACGTAGAGAGAGAATGGGCCATATTGAGCTAGTGGTTCCAGTTGCTCACATTTGGTACTTCAAATCTCTACCTAATAAAATTGGTTACTTACTAGGTTTACCTACTAAGAAATTAGACCAAATCATTTATTACGAAAGATATGTAGTAATCCAGCCAGGTGTTAAAGAAGAGGATGGTATTGCGTACATGGATTTCTTAACAGAAGATGAGTATCTAGATATTTTAGATAAATTACCTAGAGAAAATCAACAGTTAGATGATGATGATCCAAACAAATTCATCGCTAAAATGGGTGCTGAAGCGTTAGATATGCTTTTAAGCAGAATCCAATTAGATGAATTATCATACGAATTAAGACATCAGGCAGCTACTGATACTTCTCAACAAAGAAAAGCTGAAGCTTTAAAAAGATTGAGAGTAGTTGAAGCCTTCCGTGATGCAAGAACAAGAATTGAAAATCGTCCTGAATGGATGATCATCAGAATGGTGCCAGTAATTCCGCCAGAACTAAGACCTTTAGTTCCATTAGATGGTGGTCGTTTTGCTACTTCTGATTTAAATGATTTATACAGAAGAGTTATCATCAGAAATAACCGTCTGAAAAGATTGATCGATATCAAAGCTCCTGAAGTAATTCTTAGAAATGAGAAGAGAATGTTGCAGGAAGCCGTTGATTCATTATTCGATAACTCTAGAAAAGTTAACGCTGTAAGATCTGATGGAAACAGAGCCTTGAAATCACTTTCAGATATGTTGAAAGGTAAGCAAGGTAGATTCCGTCAAAACTTATTAGGTAAAAGGGTTGATTACTCTGGTCGTTCTGTAATTGTAGTAGGACCTGAGTTAAAAATGCATGAATGCGGTTTGCCTAAAAATATGGCAGCTGAGCTATTCAAGCCATTTATCATCCGTAAATTAATTGAAAGAGGAATTGTTAAAACGGTTAAATCAGCGAAGAAAATCGTTGACCGTAAAGATCCGGTAGTTTGGGATATTTTGGAGAATGTGATGAAAGGACATCCTGTATTATTAAACAGGGCTCCAACACTTCACAGATTAGGTATCCAGGCATTCCAGCCTAAATTAATTGAAGGTAAAGCAATTCAGTTACACCCATTAGCGTGTACAGCATTTAATGCCGATTTCGATGGTGACCAGATGGCGGTTCATGTTCCGTTAGGACATGAAGCAATTTTGGAAGCCTCAACATTAATGCTTTCTTCGCATAATATCTTAAACCCTGCTAACGGGGCTCCAATTACTGTGCCTTCTCAGGATATGGTTTTGGGTCTTTATTATGTTTCAAAAGGTAGAAAATCTACTGAGGAAGAGCCAGTTGCTGGAGAAGGAAAAATCTTCTACAGTGCTGAGGAAGTTATCATTGCTATCAATGAAAAGAAAGTTTCTAAGCATGCCCACATAAAATTAAGAACTTATGTTCGCAATGCTGAAGGTGAATTAGAAAGAAAAATAATTGATACAGTAGCAGGTCGTGTAATCTTCAATGAAAGTGTTCCTGAAGAAGTAGGTTATATCGATCAATTATTAACTAAAAAGAACTTGCAGGGTATAATTGCCCATGTATATAAACTAGCTGGATCAGCAAAAACCGCTAAATTCTTAGATGATATCAAAGAATTAGGTTTCCAAAATGCTTATAAAGGTGGTCTGTCAATGGGACTTGGTGATATCATGGTTCCTGAAGTGAAAGATACATTAGTTGAGCAAGCTAAGGAAGAAGTTGATGCAGTATGGAACAATTACTTGATGGGTCTTATTACAGATAATGAGCGTTATAATCAAGTAATTGATATCTGGACAAGAATCAATTCTCAATTGACGAACACTCTAATGCAACAATTAGAGGAAGATAATCAAGGATTCAACTCTATCTATATGATGATGCACTCTGGAGCTAGAGGTTCAAGAGAGCAGATTCGTCAGTTAGGTGGAATGAGAGGATTGATGGCTAAGCCACAGAAAAACTTAGCAGGATCTGTAGGAGGTATTATTGAAAACCCAATTCTATCTAACTTCCGTGAGGGACTTGATGTAATTGAGTACTTTATCTCTACACACGGTGCTCGTAAAGGTCTTGCCGATACAGCTTTGAAAACGGCCGATGCTGGTTACTTAACTAGAAGATTGGTTGATGTTGCTCAAGATGTTGTGGTAAATGAAGTAGACTGTGGCACGCTTAGAGGTCTAGTAGTTTCTGCCTTGAAAGATAATGATGAAATCGTTGAGTCATTAGCTGAAAGAATTCTAGGTAGAGTTAGTGTTCATGATATTTATCACCCACAAACTGACGAGTTAATCGTTGAGTCTGGTGAAACGATCACAGATGAAATTTGTGATAAAATAGATGAAGCTTTAATAGAAGAGGTAGAAATTAGATCTGTATTAACTTGTGAAACCCGTCAAGGAGTTTGTAGTAAGTGTTACGGAAGAAACTTAGCTACTTCTAAAATCGCACAAAAAGGAGATTCAGTTGGTGTAATTGCAGCTCAATCAATTGGTGAGCCAGGAACGCAGTTGACACTTAGAACCTTCCACGTTGGGGGTACTGCTTCTAACATTGCGGTTGAAGCAACCATTAAAGCGAAAACTGGCGGTGTTGTAGAATTTGAGGACTTAAGAGCTATTCAATCTACAGATGACGAAGGAGAGTCAAGAACGGTAGTAATGGGTAGATCTGGTGAGATTAAAATCATCGATCCTAAATCTAAAAAGGTATTAATGAGTAATCACGTACCTTATAGTGCAACCCTTAAAGTTAAAGAAGGTGAAAAAGTAGAAAAGGATCAGGAGCTTTGTTTCTGGGATCCATATAATGCTGTTATTCTTTCTGAATTTGAAGGAGTTACTGAATTTGAAAGTATCGAAGAAGGTATCACTTATAAAGAGGAATCAGATGAGCAAACAGGTCACAGAGAAAAAGTTATTATCGATACAAAAGATAAAACTAAAAACCCTGCTGTAATTGTAAATACTAAAGGACAAGATCCTAAGACTTACAATATTCCAGTGGGAGCTCACTTATCAGTTGATGAAGGAGCTAAAATTAAGCCTGGTCAGATCTTAGCTAAAATACCAAGATCTACATCCAAATCTAAAGATATTACAGGGGGTCTTCCTAGGGTAACTGAGTTGTTCGAGGCTAGAAACCCTTCAAACCCTGCGGTTGTATCTGAGATTGATGGTGTTGTGACCTTTGGTGGAATCAAGAGAGGTAACAGAGAAATCTTTATTGAATCTAAAGATGGTGTTAAGAAAAGATATTTAGTGTCTCTATCTAAACACATTTTAGTTCAGGATAATGACTTTGTGAAAGCTGGTTATGCACTTTCTGATGGAGCTACAACTCCAAATGATATTCTTTCTATTAAAGGACCGACAGCTGTTCAGGAATATATCGTTAATGAAATTCAGGAAGTGTACCGTTTACAAGGTGTGAAAATCAATGATAAGCACATCGAGGTAATCGTTAGACAAATGATGCAGAAAGTTCAGGTTCTAGAATCTGGTGATACTACTTTCTTACCTAATCAGGTAGTGGATCGTTTCGTGTTCAGAGAAGAAAACGATAGAATCTTAGATATGAAAGTGGTTACAGATGCTGGAGATTCTCCAAATCTAAAACCAGGGCAAATCATTTCAGCAAGAAAATTAAGAGATGAAAACTCAACGCTGAAAAGAAAAGATATGAAGTTAGTGAAAACTAGAGATGCTGAGCCTGCGGTTTCTAAACCAACATTACAAGGTATTACGCAATCATCTTTAGGAACTGAAAGCTTTATATCAGCAGCATCATTCCAGGAAACTACTAAAGTGTTAAGTGAAGCTTCAATTAGAGGTAAAGCCGACCACTTATTAGGATTGAAAGAGAATGTAATTGTAGGACACTTGATTCCTGCAGGTACAGGCTTGAAGGATTGGACTGAAATGATTGTTGGTTCTAAAGAAGAACTTGACAGCATGAAAGAAAGTAAAGTAGCAGAAGAAAAGACTGAAGCATAATTCAGTCTTTCTTTTAAATAAATCCAGTTTATAAAATGGAGGAACAAAAAGGAAATAAGAAACAGAACCAAATTAACATTGAACTACCCGAAGATGTAGCGGAAGGTGTTTATGCTAATTTGGCAATGGTGGCGCACTCTAACAGTGAATTTGTTATTGATTTTATCCGATTAATGCCAGGAGTACCTAAAGCGAAAGTGAAATCTAGAGTTGTAGTGACTCCAGAGCATGCAAAAAGGTTATTGAATGCATTAAAGGATAATATTAATAAATACGAAAAGAATTTTGGACCGATAAAACAATCAGAAGAATCACCGAAATTTCCGATGAATTTTGGTTCAAATGTCGGAGAAGCTTAAGCTTATTCCTTATAAATTAGGACTTTGTGAAAATAATTAATCAGATGTGTTTGGATAATGCATCTGATTTTTTACCTTTGCAGTCCTAAAAATCTCAAGTAGTAATAGAAGATAAAGTTATAATAAATGCCTACTATACAACAATTAGTTAAAAAGGGTAGAAAGAAATTGACTTCTAAGTCAAAATCTCCTGCTTTGGATTCTTGCCCACAAAGAAGAGGTGTATGTACTCGTGTTTATACAACCACTCCTAAAAAGCCTAACTCAGCAATGAGAAAAGTGGCTAGGGTTAGGTTAACCAATCAAAAAGAAGTGAACGCGTACATCCCTGGTGAAGGTCATAACCTACAAGAACACTCAATAGTGTTAATTAGGGGAGGAAGAGTAAAAGATTTACCGGGTGTGAGATATCACATCATTAGAGGTGCATTGGATACTGCTGGTGTAAACGGTCGTACCCAAAGAAGATCAAAATACGGAGCTAAAAGACCTAAGAAATAAAGAAAGATGAGGAAAGCAAAACCTAAAAAAAGATATATCCTTCCAGATCCTAAATTTGGAGATACATTGGTTACAAAATTTGTAAACTACCTAATGGTGGATGGTAAAAAAAGTGTTGCATACAACATTTTTTATGATGCCTTAAACATGGTAGAGGAAAAAACAAAAGAGAACGGATTGGAAGTTTGGAAAAAAGCTTTGTCTAATATTTCTCCTGCTGTAGAGGTGAAAAGTAGAAGAGTGGGTGGAGCAACATTCCAAGTGCCACTAGAAGTTCGTCCTGAAAGAAAAATATCTTTAGGAATTAAATGGATGATCACTTTTGCTAGAAAAAGAGGTGAAAAAACCATGACAGAACGTTTAGCTGGTGAAATCATTGCTGCTTCTAAAGGTGAAGGAGCTGCTATCAAAAAGAAAGATGATACGCACCGTATGGCTGAAGCAAATAAAGCATTTTCTCATTTTAGATTTTAAAAGCTAATATAATGGCAAGAGATCTCAGACTAACACGTAATATAGGTATCGCTGCTCACATCGATGCCGGAAAAACTACTACTACTGAAAGGATTTTATACTATACTGGTGTAAGTCACAAAATTGGTGAGGTTCATGATGGTGCTGCCACTATGGACTGGATGGAACAAGAGCAGGAAAGAGGTATTACTATTACTTCAGCTGCAACTACTGTGTTCTGGCCATACAAGGGTGAAGAATACCATATCAATATCATTGATACTCCAGGTCACGTTGACTTTACTGTAGAGGTAAACAGATCTTTAAGAGTATTAGACGGTTTAGTTTTCTTATTCAGTGCTGTTGATGGTGTTGAACCTCAGTCAGAAACTAACTGGAGACTAGCAGATAACTATAAAGTATCAAGAATCGGTTTCGTTAACAAAATGGACCGTGATGGTGCAGACTTCCTAAATGTTTGTCGTCAGGTAAAAGAAATGTTAGGGACTAAGTCAGTTCCTTTACAGTTACCAATTGGTGCAGAAGGAAACTTCAAAGGCGTTGTCGACTTAGTTGAAATGAAAGCTTTCGTTTGGAACGAGGAAGATAACGGAATGACTTGGGAAGAGGTTGAAATACCTGCCGATATGCAAGATGAGGTAAACGAATACCGTGAACACTTGTTAGAATCAGTAGCAGAGTATGATGAGTCTCTAATGGAGAAATACTTTGATGATCCTGAATCTATTACAAGAGATGAGGTAATTGCTGCATTGAGAGCTGCAACCTTAGATCTTGCATTTGTTCCAATGATGTGTGGATCAGCATTTAAAAATAAAGGAGTTCAGACTTTATTGAACTATGTAATGGAATTATTACCTTCTCCATTAGATAGAGATAATATTGTAGGTACAAATCCTGATACTGAAGAGCCTACAAGTAGAAAGCCAACTGCAGAAGATCCATTTTCTGCATTAGCATTCAAAATTGCTACTGATCCATTCGTAGGTCGTTTATGTTTCGTAAGATCATATTCTGGTACTTTAGAATCAGGTTCTTATGTATTCAATACTAGAACGAATAAAAAAGAAAGAATTTCTAGAATCTTCCAAATGCATGCAAATAAGCAGAACCAAATTGAAAAGCTTCATGCTGGTGATATTGCTGCAGTGGTTGGTTTTAAAGATATAAAAACAGGAGATACTCTTTGTAACGAGAATCACAAGATTGTTCTTGAATCAATGGTCTTCCCAGATCCAGTTATTGGTTATGCAATTGAGCCTAAAACTCAGGCAGATGTTGATAAGATGGGTATGGCTATCGCTAAATTAGTGGAAGAAGATCCTACGCTTCAAGTCAATACTGATGAGGAAACAGGTCAGACTATCCTTAGAGGTATGGGTGAGTTACACTTGGATATCATCATGGATCGTCTAAGAAGAGAATTCAAGGTTGATGTTAACCAAGGTGCTCCTCAGGTAGCATATAAAGAAGCTATCACAACTTTAGTTGATCACAAAGAGGTTTATAAAAAGCAGTCTGGTGGTAAAGGTAAATTTGCGGACATCGTTTTCAAATTATCTCCTGCTGAGGAAAATGAAAAGGGTGAAATCGAACCAGGTTTACAATTTGATAACAAAATTACTGGTGGTGTTATTCCAAAAGAATTTATACCAGCAATCCAGAAAGGTTTCACTGAGGCAATGTCTAATGGTCCTTTAGCTGGTTATCCAATTGAGGCTATGAAAGTTGAGCTTTATCATGGTAGTTTCCACGATGTCGATTCTGATGCTCTTTCTTTCGAATTAGCTGCAAGAATAGGTTTCAAAGAAGCTGCTAAGAAAGCAGGTCCTCAATTACTTGAGCCAGTAATGAAAGTTGAGGTTACAACACCAGATGAATATACTGGTCCTGTAACTGGTGACTTGAATAAGAGAAGAGGTTTAATGAAAGGTATGGATCCTAAAGGCGCTGCACAAATTATCAGAGCAGATGTTCCTTTATCAGAGTTGTTTGGTTATGTGACTGACTTAAGAACGATCACGTCCGGTAGAGCAACAGCTTCATTGACTTTCTCACACTATGACCCAGTACCTCAAAATATTGCTGAAGAAGTAATTGCAAAATCTAAAGGGGAGACTGTTAAATAATAGGAATTATGAATCAGAAAATAAGAATAAAGTTAAAATCATACGATCACAATTTAGTTGACAAGTCTTCTGATAAAATTGTGAGAGCTGTAAAGACAACTGGTGCAGTAGTAAGTGGTCCAATACCTCTTCCTACAGAAAAAGAGATTTTTACAGTATTGCGTTCTCCGCACGTAAACAAGAAGTCACGTGAGCAATATCAATTATGTACTTTCAAGAGATTAGTTGATATTTATTCAAACAGCGCAAAAACAGTTGATGCTTTAATGAAACTAGAACTTCCTAGTGGAGTTGATGTAGAGATTAAAGTATAATATAACAATTTTAAAATAGAGAAAAACCAATGATCTGTATATCATTGGTTTTTCTTTTTTATAATTTTGTATTTTTTAATGTTGTAAGTTTTGTAGCTTATAATATTTTACTAACTTTGCAGTCCTTTCGGGAAAAGCTACGGTTAAACCCGTTTAAAGGTTGTTAATCATAATTAATAATGTCTGGAATAATAGGAAAAAAAATCGGAATGACTAGTATCTACGGTGTCGATGGACGAAATGTCGCATGCACGGTGATAGAGGCTGGTCCTTGTGTGGTTACACAAGTAAAAAAAGAGGAAACCGATGGTTATTCTGCTATTCAGTTGGGCTATGAAGAGCGCAAGGAAAAGAATACACCAAATGCATTGAAAGGGCATTTCAAAAATGCTCAAACAACACCTAAAAAGAAACTCGTTGAGTTCCGTGAATACGAAGGCGAAGAAGCTTTTGTTGAGAACTACAGTTTAGGACAAACTGTAACAATTGGCGATGTATTCGAAGAAGGTGATTTTGTTGATGTTGCAGGTTCATCTAAAGGTAAAGGATTCCAAGGTGTTGTAAAACGTCATGGTTTCGGTGGAGTTGGTCAAGCAACTCATGGTCAGCACAACAGACAGAGGGCACCAGGTTCAATTGGTGGTGCTTCTTATCCGGCAAGAGTATTTCCGGGTATGAGAATGGCTGGTAGAACTGGAGGTAATAGAGTGAAAAACACTAACCTTAAGGTTTTAAAATTGATCCCTGAGAAAAACTTATTATTAGTAAGTGGCTCAGTACCGGGTGCTAAAAATTCATTTGTAATAATAGAGAAATAAAGATGGAGCTTTCAATTATAAAACATACAGGCGAAGACACCGGAAGAAAAATTTCTTTATCGGATGCCATCTTTGATATAGAGCCTAATGATCACGCTATCTACTTAGACGTGAAACAAAAAATGGCTAATGCGAGACAAGGAACGCATAAATCGAAAGAAAGAGCGGAAATTTCTGGTTCTACTAGAAAAATTAAGAAGCAAAAAGGTACTGGTACAGCTCGTGCTGGTAGTATCAAATCACCTATATTCAAAGGCGGTGGTAGAGTTTTCGGTCCAAGACCAAAAGACTACAGCTTTAAATTGAATAAGAAGTTAAAGTCATTAGCAAGAAAGTCAGCATTGACTTATAAAGCTAAAGATCAAATGATATCAGTATTAGAAGGTTTTACTTTCAATGAAATTAAAACTAAGCACTATACTGAAATGTTAAGCAAGTTGTCTTTAGGAGATAAAAAGACACTTTTAGTTCTTCCAGAATCTGATAAGAACATTGTCTTATCTGGAAGAAATGTAAAGAACGCACAGGTAACTACAGTTGATTCATTAAATACATATGATGTACTTCATGCTGATCAGTTGCTTTTCGTTGAAGGTTCTATAGAGAAAATTGAAAACTTATTTAAGTAAAAGATATGAGCGTTTTAATTAAACCACTTGTAACGGAAAAAGTCTCAGACCTCAACGAAAAAGGTAAATATGGATTTGTTGTAGATGTTAATGCTAACAAAATCCAAATTAAAGCTGAGGTTGAAAAAACGTACGGTGTAAATGTTGAGAGTATCAACACTATGAGATATTTGGGTAAACAAAAATCTCGATACACCAAGTCTAGGATCTTAACTGGAAGAAAACCTAGTTTCAAAAAAGCAATTGTAACTGTAGCAGAAGGAGAGGTAATCGATTTCTACAGCGAAATTTAATGATCTGAAAAATGGCAGTTAAAAAATTAAGACCAGTTACAGCTGGACAACGATATAGATTAGCACCGGTTTATACGGAATTAAGTAAGGTATCTCCAGAGAAATCTTTACTTGCTCCTAGTAAAAAATCAGGTGGTAGAAATAATTCAGGACGTATGACTATGCGCTACTTAGGTGGTGGTCATAAGCAGAGTCTTAGAATTATCGACTTTAAAAGAAATAAATTAAATATCCCTGCTAAGGTAGCTACTTTAGAGTATGATCCGGGTAGAACAGCATTCATTGCATTATTGCACTATGCTGATGGTGAAAAAAGATACATCATCGCGCCTAATGGGTTAAAAGTAGGGGATACTATTTTATCAGGTAAAGGAATTGCTCCTGAAGTAGGTAATGCGCTTCCTCTAACTGATATACCTCTAGGTACGATCGTTCATAATATCGAGATTAAGCCTGGAGCAGGTGGCGCTATTTCTAGAAGTGCTGGATCTTACGCTCAGCTTTTAGCGAGAGAAGGTAAATATGCTACATTGAAATTACCTTCAGGTGAGATGAGATTAGTACTAAGTGCTTGTATGGCAACCATTGGAACTGTATCGAATGCAGATCACATGATTGTTAAGTTAGGTAAAGCTGGACGTAAACGTTGGTTAGGTAGAAGACCTAGAACGAGAGCGGTTGTTATGAACCCGGTTGATCACCCAATGGGTGGTGGTGAAGGTAGAGCTTCAGGAGGTCACCCAAGATCAAGAAAAGGTTTATTAGCGAAAGGTTTAAAAACCAGAGCACCTAAGAAATATTCCAATAAATTAATTATCGGTAAAAAGAAATAATAGATGGCTAGATCATTAAAAAAAGGACCTTATATCGACTTTCGTCTTGAAAAGAAAGTTGATAATATGAATGAATCCGGTAAGAAATCGGTTATCAAAACTTGGTCAAGAAGATCTATGATTTCTCCTGATTTTGTTGGTCATACTTTTGCAGTACACAATGGGAATAAATTTATCCCTGTTTATGTAACTGAAAACATGGTAGGACATAAGTTAGGTGAGTTTTCTCCTACTAGAAACTTCAGGGGTCATATAAATAAAAAAGATAAAGGTAAGAGATAATGGAAGCAATAGCTAAATTAAATAACGTACCTACATCTCCTCGCAAAATGAGGATGGTAGTGGATCTTATCAGAGGTGAAAAAGTAAATCGTGCATTAAACATATTAAAGTTTGAATCTAAGCATGGTGCTGCTAGAGTAGAAAAATTATTGCTTTCTGCAATTGCCAACTGGCAACAGGCAAATCCAGATACTGATCTTGAAGATGCTGACTTAATCGTTAAGTCTGTTAAAGTGGATAGTGGAAGGATTTTAAAAAGATTAAGACCCGCTCCTCAAGGTAGAGCTCACAGAATTAGAAAAAGGTCTAACCATGTAACTTTGATTGTTGACAGTGCTGCGGATGAAGCGGTATTGGCTGAAACTGATAACGCTGAAAATAAATAACAATGGGACAGAAAGTTAATCCAATAGGTTTTCGTTTAGGTGTCGTTCGTGGTTGGGAATCCAACTGGTACGGAGGAAAAGGTTTGTCTTTTTCTGAAAAACTAATAGAGGATCAAAAAATAAGAGAATATATATTAGCTCGTATTCCTAAAGGTGGAATATCTAAAATTGTTATCGAAAGAACTTTAAAGAGAATTACTTTAACTGTTCACACTGCTAGACCTGGTGTTGTTATCGGTAAAGGTGGTAGTGAAGTAGATAAATTGAAGGAAGAGCTTAAAAAATTAACTGGTAAAGACGTTCAGATCAACATTTTTGAGATCAAACGTCCTGAATTAGACGCTAAATTAATTGGTGAGTCTATCGGACAGCAGTTAAAAGCTAGAATCTCTTATAGAAGAGCAATGAAACAAGCTATTGCTTCTGCTATGAGAGTAGGTGCTCAGGGTATTAAAATTAAAGTTTCTGGTCGTTTAGGCGGAGCGGAAATGGCACGTACCGAAATGTATAAAGAGGGAAGAATTCCTTTGCATACATTGAGAGCGGATATTGACTATGAAACAACACATGCTCACACCATTTATGGTACAATTGGTGTGAAAGTATGGGTATTCAAAGGTGAAGTATTCGGCAAGAGAGACTTGTCGTTAAACGTTGGGGCGAGCCAATCAGGAAAAGGTAGTGGCCCGGCTAATAATAGAAGAAGTGAACGTCCTAAAAGAAAGCGTAAATAATCGCTTTCTTTGGTAAAAGATTTTTAAAAAATGTTACAGCCAAAAAGAACAAAATTTAGGAAAAAGCAAAAAGGTAGAGTAAAAGGGATTGCTCAAAGAGGGCATAATATCGCTTTTGGTAGTTTTGCTTTAAAGTCACTGGAGCCGGGTTGGATTACCAGTAGACAGATAGAAGCCGCAAGGATTGCTATGACAAGAGCAATGAAAAGACAGGGTCAAGTTTGGATCAGAATATTTCCAGACAAGCCTATAACCAAAAAGCCTGCAGAGGTTAGGATGGGTAAAGGTAAAGGTGCTCCAGAATACTGGGTAGCAACTGTTAAACCTGGAACAATTATGTTTGAAGCAGGTGGTGTAACAATGGATTTAGCCAAAGAAGCTTTAAGATTGGCTGCACAAAAGTTACCTGTTAAAACTAAGTTTTCTGTTAGAAGGGATTACGCTGAAAACCCAATATTATAATGAAAAACGCAGATATTAAGAAATTATCCATTGACGAGCTCAATGAGAATATAAAAGTTGAAGGACAAAAACTTCATAAGTTGAAGTTTGCACATGCTATCTCTCCTATAGAGAATCCTATGCAAATAAGAGATACTCGTAAGAATATTGCTCGTTTGCAGACTGAACTAAGAAGTAAAGTACTTGCTAAATAATTGCTAAGATGGAAAGAAACCTTAGAAAGGAAAGAGTAGGGTTAGTTGTTAGTAACAAAATGGATAAGTCCATTACCGTTTCTGTTGAAAGAAAGGTTAAACACCCTATATATGGTAAATTCGTGAAGAAAAATACCAAATTCATGGCTCATGATGAGTCTAACGATTGTACAATTGGCGATACTGTCAGAATACAAGAAACTAGACCAATGAGTAAGAATAAAAAATGGAGATTAGTAGAAATTGTAGAAAGAGCTAAATAACCATGATACAACAAGAGTCAAGATTAAGTGTAGCGGATAATAGTGGTGCCAAAGAGGTATTGTGTATCCGTGTATTGGGTGGTACTAAAAAGAGGTATGCTTCCATTGGTGATAAAGTGATTGTTACTGTAAAGTCTGCTCTTTCTTCAAGTAATTTGAAAAAAGGTACCGTTTCTAGAGCTGTGATCGTACGCACTAAGAAAGAGGTGAGAAGAAAAGATGGTTCTTATATTCGCTTTGAAGATAATGCAGCAGTATTATTGAACCCTAATGATGAGCCAAGAGGTACTCGTATTTTCGGACCTGTTGCTAGAGAATTGCGTGAAAAGCAATTCATGAAAATTGTTTCTTTAGCACCTGAAGTATTATAAATTATGGAAAGGAGAAAAAACAAACAAAAGAAATTTCATATCCGTAAGGGTGACACTGTAAAAGTTATTGCTGGTAATTCTAAAGGCAAAACTGGAAAAGTGTTAGAAATGTTAGGTGACAAAGATAGAGCTATCGTTGAGGGAGCTAATGTTGTAACTAAACACAACAAGCCATCTGCGAATAGTCCTCAAGGAGGTATCGATAAGGTAGAAGCGCCAATTCATTTAAGTAACTTAATGTTAGTAGATCCTGCAACAGGTGATGCTACCAGAGTTGGACGTAAGCTCGATGAAAACGGTAAATTGCAAAGATATTCAAAAAAAACGGGGGAGGTAATCAAAAATGGCTAATCCAAGAATAAAAGATTTATACCTGGGTGAAATAATTCCCGCTTTGAAAGAAAAGTTTCAGTACAGCTCTGCGATGGAAGTTCCTAAGCTTACAAAAATCGTTATCAATAAAGGTATCGGTGCTGCTACTGCTGATAAGAAATTAGTTGACACTGGTGTAGAAGAGTTAACAATGATTTCTGGTCAAAAAGCTGTAGCAACGTATGCAAAGAATTCAATCTCTAACTTTAAGTTAAGAGAAGGGATGCCTATCGGAGCAAAAGTAACACTAAGAGGAGAAAGAATGTATGAGTTTTTGGATAGATTATTATCTGTTTCATTACCTCGTGTACGTGATTTCCAAGGTGTTAAAGATAAAGGCTTTGACGGAAGAGGTAATTATACTCTTGGTGTTAAAGAACAAATAATTTTCCCAGAAATTAGTATTGATAAAGTAACTACTATTTCTGGTATGGACATTACATTTGTAACCACTTCCAAAACGGACGAAGAGAGCTATGAATTATTAAAAGCTTTCGGAATGCCTTTTGCTAGTAAAAACAATAAATAATATGGCTAGAAAAGCAGTAATTGCCAGAGAAAGAAAAAGAGAAAGACTAGTTGCTAAATATGCAGACAAGAGAGCTGAGTTAAAAGCTAATGGCGACTATGAAGCTTTAGATAAATTACCAAAAAACGCTTCTCCTGTAAGATTGCACAATAGATGTAAATTAACAGGTCGTCCGAAAGGATATATGCGTAAATTTGGAATCTCTAGGGTAACCTTCCGTGAAATGGCTTCACAAGGTAAAATACCAGGAGTAACCAAAGCGAGCTGGTGATTTTTAAATTTTTATTTTTATAAACAAATTAATTTCTTAACTTTGCACGCCTGTTTCGGCAGAGCAATTTGAAATTATAATTAATTAAGAGATGGTAACTGATCCAATAGCTGATTTTCTTACAAGGGTTCGTAATGCTATAAAAGCAAATCACCGAATCGTAGAAGTACCTGCTTCGAATTTAAAGAAGAGTATTACAAAGGTACTTCATGAAAAAGGTTATATCCTAAATTATAAATTTGAGGAAAATAACTCACAAGGTAATATTAAAATTGCTTTGAAATATGATCCTGAAACAAAAACTCCAGCTATTTCTAATTTGGAGAGAGTTTCAAAACCAGGGTTAAGAAAATACTCTGATGCTGAAAATCTTCCAAGAGTATTAAATGGTTTGGGTGTTGCAATTATGTCAACATCTAAAGGAGTGATCACTGACAAAGAGGCACGTTCTCTTAATGTTGGTGGGGAAGTATTATGCTACGTATATTAAAGAATAGAAATGTCACGAATAGGTAAAAGTCTTATAAAACTACCTCAAGATGTAACTCTTGAAATTGCTAAGGATAACTTAGTAACAGTAAAGGGTTCCAAGGGTACTTTAACACAGCAAGTTGATCCAGCTATATCTGTGGAGAATAATGATGGAGTAGTGAAGCTAGAAAGAGCTACGGAATCTAAGAGACATAAAGCGATGCATGGATTGTATAGAGCTTTATTGAATAACATGGTTACCGGAGTTTCAGAGGGGTACAAAAAGCAGTTAGAGCTAGTTGGGGTAGGTTATAAAGCTACAGTACAAGGGAATGTATTAGAGTTAAACGTAGGTTACTCTCACAGTATATTTTTAGGTTTACCTGAAGAGGTGAAAGCTTCTGCTGAAACGGTTAAGGGTCAAAATCCTATCGTTACTCTAGAAAGTTTTGATAAGCAATTAATTGGTCAAGTAGCCGCTAAAATTAAGTCCTTACGTACTGTTGAACCGTACAAAGGTAAAGGAATTAGATTTGTTGGTGAACAAGTTAGACGTAAAGCAGGTAAAACTGCCGCTAAATAATATTAAAAAATGGCTATTAGTAAACAAAATAGACGAGCTCGAATTAAAAAAGGTATCCGTAGAAAGATCTCTGGTACTGCTGAAACACCTCGTTTGTCGGTATTTAAAAGTAACCGTGCCATTTATGCACAAGTTATTGACGACTTAAAAGGTCATACATTAGCAGCTGCCAACTCATTAGAATTGGGCGCTAAAAGTAATGCTGATATCGATACTTCTGCAAAAGTAGGAGAAGCTATTGCTAAAAGGGCTAAAGAAGCCGGTATTGAAACAATAGTTTTTGATAGAGGTGGATATAGATTTCACGGTAGAGTAAAAGCATTGGCAGACGGTGCTCGTAAAGGTGGCTTAAAATTCTAAAAATATGTCTCAGAGTAATATAAAATCTGTTAGAGCAAGCGAAATCGAACTGAAGGAAAAGGTAGTAGCTATCAAAAGGGTAGCTAAGGTTGTAAAAGGTGGTAGAAGATTCAGCTTCTCGGCAATTGTTGTTGTAGGTGATGGTAATGGTGTTGTGGGTTACGGATTAGGTAAAGCTAATGAAGTAACTGATGCAATTACTAAAGGAATTGATGATGCGAAGAAAAATTTGGTTAAAGTTCCAATTTTAAAAGGAACTGTACCTCACGAGCAAATAGGTAAATATAGTGGTGGTTTTGTTTTAATTAAACCTGCTTCACAGGGTACTGGAGTAATTGCAGGTGGTGCAATGCGTGCTGTATTTGAAAGTGCTGGTGTTCATAATGTTCTAGCAAAATCTAAAGGTTCTTCTAACCCACACAACGTAGTTAAGGCTACTTTCGATGCTCTTCTTAAATTAAGAGATCCTTATACTGTAGCTAAAGATAGAGGAATTGCACTTTCTAATGTATTTAATGGTTAATTACGATGGCTAAGAAAATTCAAGTAACACAAATAAGAAGTGTAATAGGTAGACCTAAAAATCAGAAGCTTACAATAGAAGCTTTAGGTTTAGGGAGAATTAATAAAACAGTGACAAAAGAATCAACTCCTCAAATAGAAGGTATGTTGAAGAAAGTTGCTCACTTAGTTAATGTAACTGAAGGATAAGATGAAATTACATACATTAAAACCAGCAGAAGGTTCTATAAAAACTAGAAAGCGTATTGGTAGAGGTCAGGGCTCTGGTGCTGCCGGTACTGCGGGAAGAGGTCATAAAGGAGCTAAATCAAGAAGTGGTTATTCTCAGAAACAAGGTTTTGAGGGTGGTCAAATGCCATTGCAAAGAAGAGTTCCTAAGTTTGGTTTCAATAACATCAACAGAGTTAGCTACAAAGCTATCAATTTAAGTGATCTACAAACTCTACAAGAGAAGTATAGTGTCGACACTATAGATGTTGAATTATTGAAAAGCAAAGGACTTGTTGCTAAAAATGACTTGGTTAAAATTTTAGGAAACGGAACCTTAAAGGCTAAATTAAATGTAACTGCTAATGCATTCTCTAAGACTGCGTTAGAGGCAATTGAGAAGGCTGGAGGAACTGCATCAAAAATATAATATGAATCGTTTTTTTTCTACCATAAAGAATATTTTCTCCATTGAGGAGCTTAGAGATAGGATTTTAAATACCATTGGTTTTTTAATTATCTTTCGTTTAGGCTCTTTTGTGGTTTTACCTGGAGTAGATCCATCAAAATTATCAGGTGATGCTCAAGGTATATTTGGCTTATTAGACACTATCTTAGGTGGAGCATTCTCTAATGCATCCATTTTTGCGTTAGGTATTATGCCTTACATTTCTGCCAGTATTGTTATACAGTTATTAACAGTTGCTGTGCCTTACTTCCAAAAGATGCAGAAAGAAGGTGAGTCAGGTAGAAAGAAAATTACACAAATAACTAGGGTGTTGACTATCGCTATCACTTTTGTTCAAGGTGTTAGTTATGTTGCGGGTACTATTCCTACCGAAGCAATTATGATGAGTCAAACCTTCTTCACAATTACATCAGTTATTGTGCTTACATCAGGTACTATTTTCTGTATGTGGTTAGGTGAAAAAATTACTGATAAAGGAATTGGTAATGGTATTTCAATGTTGATTATGATTGGTATCATATCACGTTTTCCTGGTTCAATTGTTGCTGAAGCAATTTCTTTGGGAATGAGCGGATTATTATTCTTCATTCTTGAGATTGTAGCTTTATTCTTTGTGGTAATGGTAACTGTAATGTTAGTCCAAGCTACAAGGAGAATACCAGTTCAGTATGCTAAACAAGTTGTAGGAGGTAGAGTTTATGGTGGGCAACGACAGTATATTCCGCTTAAAGTTAATGCTTCTGGTGTAATGCCAATTATCTTTGCTCAGTCTTTAATGTTTTTACCAGCTTTGTTGGCAAATCTGTGGTCTGAAAATAGTGACACAGCAGCTTATATAGGAAATGTTTTCTCTGATTTTCAGAGTTGGCAGTATAACCTAACATTTGCATTATTAATTATAATTTTTACTTTCTTATATACTGCAATTACTATTAATCCTAGTCAAATTGCAGATGATATGAAAAGAAATGGAGGTTTTGTTCCGGGTATAAAACCAGGTAAAGAAACTTCAGATTTTATAGATAATATTTTAACAAAAATTACTTTACCAGGATCTATCTATCTAGCACTTATCGCAATTTTACCTGCTTTTGTTGCTAGAGCTGGTGTCGGTACTCAATTTTCTCAATTCTTCGGAGGTACATCTCTTATCATTATGGTAGGGGTTATTTTGGATACATTACAGCAAATTGAGAGTTACTTATTGATGCGTCATTACGAAGGAATGATGAAATCAGGTAAAGTAAAAGGAAGTTCATCACAAAGAACAGCGGTAGCTTAATTTAATAATTATGGCAAAACAAAGTTCAATAGAGCAAGATGGAACAATAACAGAGGCATTATCAAATGCTATGTTTCGTGTTGAATTAAGTAATGGTCATGAAGTGATTGCTCACATATCTGGTAAGATGAGAATGAACTACATTAAGATTCTTCCAGGTGATAAAGTGAAGTTAGAAATGTCACCTTATGATTTAAGTAAAGGTAGAATAGTATACAGGTACAAATAAAAAGATTATGAAAGTTAAAGCTTCAATCAAAAAGAGAAGTGCTGATTGCAAAGTTGTCCGTAGAAACGGTAAGCTTTATGTAATCAACAAAAAGAATCCACGTTTCAAACAAAGACAAGGGTAATTATGGCAAGAGTTTCCGGAGTAGATATTCCTGATAATAAAAGGGGAGTTATATCATTGACCTACATATTTGGTCTTGGTAGAAGTTCAGCTGCTAAAGTTTTAGAAATAGCTGGCGTAGATGCTGATAAAAAAGTAAGTGATTGGACTGATGATGAAGCGAATGCAATTCGTTCAGCAATCAGTGAAAATTTCAAAACCGAAGGTGTTTTGAAGTCAGAGGTTCAGATGAGCATCAAAAGATTGTTAGATATCGGATGTTACAGAGGTTTACGTCACAGAAAAGGGCTTCCATTAAGAGGGCAGAGAACAAAAAATAACTCTCGTACTCGTAAAGGGAAAAGGAAGACTATTGCAAATAAAAAGAAAGCTACTAAGTAATCAATAGATCATGGCTCAGAAGAGAAAAGATAAAGCTAAAAAAAGAGTAGTTAATGTTGAAGCTATTGGACAAGCTCACATTAAAGCTTCATTCAATAATATTATTATTTCATTGACTAACTCTACAGGTCAAGTTATTTCTTGGGCTTCTGCCGGTAAAATGGGATTCAAAGGTTCTAAAAAGAACACTCCATACGCTGGTCAGGTTGCAGCTCAAGATGCAGCACAAACTGCTTATGACCTAGGTCTTAGAAAAGTTGAAGTATATGTAAAAGGGCCTGGTGCAGGAAGAGATTCTGCTATCAGAACTATACAAAATACAGGTATTGAAGTAACGGTGATTAAGGATGTTACTCCATTACCACATAATGGATGTCGTCCACCTAAAAGACGTAGGGTTTAATTCATCGCTTAAGTAATTAAAGAAAATGGCAAGATATAAAGGACCAAAATCCAAAATTGCAAGAAGGTTTAACGAACCAATTTTTGGTGCAAGTAAAGCATTATCAAAAAAGGCATATCCTCCTGGTCAGCATGGTAGAGGAAGACGTAGAAAGCAGTCTGAATATGCTGTACAGTTAATGGAAAAGCAAAAGGCTAAATACACTTACGGTGTTTTAGAAAAACAATTTGCTAATTTATTCGATAAGGCTTCCAGAAAGAAAGGTATTACTGGTGAAGTATTACTTCAATTATTGGAAAGCAGATTGGATAATGTTGTTTATAGATTAGGAATTGCTCCTACTAGAAGAGCAGCAAGACAGTTGGTAGGTCATAAACATATTTTAGTAAACGGAGAGATTTTAAATATTCCTTCGTATCAGGTAAAAGAAGGTGATGTAATTGGAGTTAGAGAGAAATCTAAATCTCTTGAGGCTGTTACTGATAGTCTTTCTGCTAATACAGTTTCTAAATATTCTTGGTTAGAATTTGATAAATCTTCAATGTCAGGAAAGTTTGTTAACACTCCTCAAAGAGAAGATATACCTGAGAATATCAATGAGCAACTAATTGTCGAGTTGTACTCAAAATAAAAAGTTAATTTAAAGAAATTTAATAATATGTCCATTTTAGCATTCCAAATGCCTGAAAAGGTTGCAATGGAAAAAGCAGATGATTTTCACGGGCTTTTTACATTCAAACCATTAGAAAAAGGATATGGTGTTACTGTAGGTAATGCCTTAAGAAGAATTCTGTTATCTTCCTTAGAAGGTTATGCTATCACAGGAATTAAAATTCCTGGTGTTCTGCATGAGTTTTCTTCAATCGAAGGTGTGGTTGAAGATGTTTCTGAAATCATCCTAAATCTTAAAATGGTAAGATTTAAAAAGGTTGCTGAAACTGCAGATAACAAAATCAATATTTCTCTTAAGAATGTTAAGGAATTCAAGGCAGGTGACATTAACAAATTCACTTCTGCATTTGAAATCTTAAATCCTGAATTATTGATTTGCCATATGGACGAATCAGTAAACTTTGAGATAGAATTAACTATCGAAAAGGGAAGAGGATATGTTTCTTCTGAAGATAACAAAGTGGTTGATCAGGCTACGGATTATATTTCTATTGACTCAATTTTTACTCCTATAAAAAACGTTAAGTATAGCGTTGAGAACACAAGGGTAGAACAGAAAACTGATTATGAGCAATTAGTTTTAGATATTGAGACTGATGGAAGTATCCATCCTGAAGTGGCATTAAAAGGTGCTGCTAATATTTTGATTAAACACTTTATGTTGTTCTCTGATCAAAATATGGTATTGGATGCTGGTGGATCTGATGAGCCAGAAGCTGTAGATGAGGAAATGCTACATATGCGTAAATTACTCAAAACAGCTCTTAATGACTTAGATCTATCTGTTAGAGCATATAATTGCTTGAAAGCTGCTGATGTTAAATCTTTAGGAGACTTAGTAGCTTTAGAAATTTCTGATATGATGAAATTCAGAAATTTCGGTAAGAAATCATTAGCTGAATTAGAGCAATTGGTAGCTGATAAAGGTTTAACCTTTGGAATGGATTTATCCAAATACAAACTTGACGAAGAATAAGGACAATGAGACACGGTAAGAAATTTAATCATTTAAGTAGAACTGCTTCCCACAGAAATGCGATGTTATCTAACATGGCAGGTTCTTTAATCCTTTCTAAAAGGATTACTACTACTGTAGCAAAAGCTAAAGCTTTAAGGAAGTATGTTGAGCCTTTATTGACAAAGTCAAAAGAGGATACTACACATAATAGAAGAGTTGTTTTTTCTTCTTTAAAAAATAAAGAAGTATTAAAAGAACTTTTTGATGAAGTAGCTACTAAAATTGCTAACAGACCAGGTGGCTATACTAGAATTATTAAATTAGGTTCTAGACTTGGTGATGATGCAGAGATGGCTTTAATTGAGTTAGTAGATTACAATGAAAATCTACTTGGTGGTTCTGATAAGAAGGAAGCTAAGAAAACTACTAGAAGAAGTAGAAGAGGTGGTGGATCAAAATCAGCATCAGCTAGTACTGAATCTAAAGCTACTGAAGCAAAAGAAACTAAAGAAGAAGCTCCTAAAAAAGAAGCTAAGAAAGAGGAAGCTCCTAAGGCTGCAGCTAAAAAAGAGGAAGCTCCAAAAGCTGAAAAGAAAGAGGCTAAATCTGAAGATAAAAAAGAGGACAAAAAAGGAGATGAATAATCTTTCTGTCTATAGAAATAATAAAAGGGATTGGATATTTATTCAATCCCTTTTTTTTATTTATTTTTGTCTCGATCATTTGAAAGAACTCCAAATCATTATCAATTTCAGAAAAGTATCTGATGAAATACAAGAATAAAAACAAAGCAATTTTACTTTTAGAAGACGGTACAGTCTTTCATGGAAAATCAATTGGTTTTTCAGGTACAAAAGGTGGAGAAATCTGTTTTAATACAGGTATGACCGGTTATCAGGAATTATATACTGATCCATCCTACTATGGGCAAATTATGGTGAATACTAATGCACATATCGGGAATTATGGAGTTCATCCTAATGAGTCTGAATCAGATGGCCCTAAGGTGTTTGGTGTTGTAATCAACGCATTTTCTGATGATTACAGTCGAGGTCAGGCAGTAGATAATTTAAATAATTATCTGATTAAACATGAGATTCCCGGTATATGTGATGTTGATACGAGAAAGATTGTTCGCCATATTCGTAATAAAGGAGCAATGAATGCGATTATTTCTTCTGAGATTTCGGATATAGATGAATTAAAGAAGGAATTAGACAAAGTTCCATCCATGGAAGGTCTATCCCTTTCTTCTTTTGTAAGTACTAAAGAGCCTTATGAAATGGGTAAAGATGATGGTATTAAGTTAGCTGTGATGGATTATGGTATTAAAAGTAGTATCTTATCACAACTAGTTGAAAGAGGATTCAGATGCAAAGTTTTTCCTCATGACTATAGCTTTGAACAAACTGAGGAATGGAAGCCACAGGCATATTTCTTATCTAATGGGCCAGGTGATCCTGGTGTGATGACAAATGCTATTGATAATTCTAAAGCGATAATAGAAAGTGGAAAACCTCTATTTGGTATTTGTTTAGGTCATCAGCTCATTGCTTTAGCAAATGGGATCAAAACATTCAAAATGCATAATGGTCATAGAGGTTTAAATCAGCCAGTTTTAAACAAAGAATCAGGACGAAGTGAAATTACTTCACAAAATCATGGATTTAGTGTCGTTACAGAAGATGTTGAAAAATCAACTACAGTAGTTGCTACACATATTAACTTGAATGATGATACGGTTGAAGGTTTGAAAATGAAAGATAAGAAAGTATTTTCAGTTCAATATCATCCAGAATCATCACCTGGGCCACATGATTCAAGATATCTATTTGATCAATTTATTTCATTAATCAACTAATAAAACTATGAGTATTATAGAAAACATTCACGCAAGACAGATATTAGATTCCAGAGGGAATCCTACTGTTGAGGTAGAAGTATTTACTTCTAACGGAGGATTCGGTCGTGCTGCAGTACCTTCAGGTGCTAGTACCGGAATTCACGAGGCTGTTGAGCTAAGAGATAAAGATAAATCCATTTTTATGGGAAAAGGGGTTTTAAAAGCGGTTAATAATGTAAATACTACTATCGCTGAGGAATTAATTGGATTTTCTGTATTTGAGCAAAATCTAATTGATAAAATCATGATTGAGTTAGATGGTACTAGCAATAAAGCAAAGTTAGGTGCAAATGCTATTTTAGGTGTATCTATGGCTGTTGCTAAAGCAGCTGCTCAGTTATCAGGCCAGTCTCTTTACAGATATTTGGGTGGTGTAAATGCTAATACACTTCCAGTTCCTATGATGAACATCCTTAATGGTGGTAGCCATGCAGATAATAAAATTGACTTCCAGGAGTTTATGGTAATGCCAGTAAACGCTGAATCTTTCTCGGAAGCTTTAAGAATGGGTACCACTGTTTTTCATCACTTAAAAGAAGTATTAAAAAGTAAAGGTTTATCAACCAACGTTGGGGATGAAGGTGGTTTTGCTCCTAACATTGAGTCAAATGAGCAAGCGATTGAGGTAGTATTAACAGCTATCGAAAAAGCTGGCTACAAGCCGGGTGAAGATATCTTCATTGCTTTGGATGCAGCAGCTTCTGAATTCTATGATGAAGGCAAGAAAAAGTATGTATTCGAAAGTACTGGTGAAGAGCTTTCTTCTGATGAGATGGTAGCGTATTGGAAAAAATGGTGTGATAAGTATCCTATCCTTTCTATTGAAGATGGTATGCAAGAAGATGACTGGGAAGGTTGGGAAAAACTTACTCGTGAGATAGGAAGAACAGTTCAGTTGGTAGGGGATGATTTATTCGTTACAAACACTGAAAGATTACAAAGAGGTATTGATGAAAAAATTGGTAATTCAATCTTAATAAAAGTTAACCAAATTGGTACCATTACAGAAACTATCAATGCAATCCGAATGGCTGATAAAGCTTCCTACAAAAATATCATCTCTCACAGATCGGGTGAGACAGAAGATACTTTTATTGCTGATTTAGCAGTAGCTATGGGTTCTGGACAAATCAAAACAGGATCTGCTTCACGTTCTGATAGAATGGCAAAATACAATCAATTATTAAGAATAGAAGAGGAATTAGGTGAAATGGCATATTTTCCAGGTATTAATTTCTAAATTACATTTATTATAAAATTAGGCTATTGGTATTAAACCAGTAGCCTTTTTTATTTTAGGCCAATTCATAAATTTGTATTACTTTTAATTATACTTTAATGCAACTAATGGATCGAATTCCAAAAATATTCAAAAATTTCTACTTTATAGCAGGAGCAGTTTTCCTGATCTGGATGTTATTTATTGATGGGAATGATTTAATTTCTCAATGGAGGTTATCATCAAAATACAATGATTTATTAAAGGAAAAGGCTTATTATCAAGAAAAGATCAAGGAAGTAGAGGTAGATCGAGAAGGTTTGATGAGCGATGATGAATTATTAGAGAAATTTGCTCGAGAAAGGTATCTTATGAAAAAAGAATCTGAAGACCTTTTCGTTATAGTTGAAAAAGAATAAAGTTGAAAAAGTTATATCTATCCATTCTCATCATATTTACGTTTCTTTTTGTTGGAACTCAATATGGTCATGCTCAAAAATATGTAGATGAAAACTCTAGTTTTTTTGATCGCTTGTATTTTGGAGGGAACTTTGGTATACAGCTTGGAAGCTTTACTCATATTGAAGCCTCACCAATTGCGGGCTATATGGTGAATCAAGATTTATCTTTTGGTGCTGGGGTAATCTATCAATATTTTAGAATAAAGGGGACCACTCAAGTTGGGAATTATGAAACCAATATTTATGGCGGTAAATTATTTGGAAGATATAATATTTCCAGTCAATTTTTTGGCTACTCAGAATATGAAAACATCAATTTAGATGTAATTCTCAATACTCCAACCGGTTATGAATTAGGAAGAGCCTGGGTTCCGGCTTTTTTTATAGGAGGAGGCTATTTTCAACCAATAGGAAACAGAGCAGGGTTTACAGTAATGGCCTTATATAATCTACTACATAATCCTTTAAGATCACCTTATAATTCTCCTTTTGTATTCAGAGTAGGTTTTACTATTTGAAATACTGATCAAAATCCAATTCAAATTTTTTCCCAATAGTACTTAAATCCTTTACTACGGGCTTTAATAAAGGTATTCCTTCAGCTTTTCTAAGTTCACTCATTTCCCTTTCAGGATCACCAGGAATTAAAACTTTATCGTTTTCATCAGTAGTTTCTGAAGCTCTGAAAGTTTTAATCCAATTATCCATATGAGATTTAAAATCAGATGCAGGTCTAAATGCATCAATACGCATCGCTCCTAAGAAATGACCTAAGCCTTCTCCTACAGGATTTTCCTTTAATGGAAGAAAGCTAACAAATGGAGGAGCCCATGGGCCATAATTAGCGCCTGATAGTACGGCTGAAAATATATCTACTATAGAACCCAAGATATAACCTTTATGTCCTGAATGTTCTCTAGACCCTCCAAGAGGTAACATACTTCCACCTTTTTTTAAAGCATCAACATCCGTAGTGCCTTTACCGTCTGCATCTTGAACCCAACCCAGAGGTGCAGATTCATTTTTTCTTTTTAATACCTCTAATTTACCATTAGCTACGGTGGTAGTTGCGAAATCAGCTACATAAGGTGGTTGCTTCTCAGTAGGAATAGCAATTGAAATGGGGTTAGTTCCTAATAATCTCTCTTTTGAAAAAGTTGGTGATACTAAAGGACTCGCATTGGTCATCGACCAGCCAATCATATCTTTTTCTAAAGCCATCATACTGTGATGCCCCGCTATACCATAATGATTTGAATTTTTAACCGAAACCCAGCCTGTACCTACCTTTTCTGCCTTTTCCATTGCTATTCGCATTGCAAAAGGAGCTACCACTAATCCTAATCCCTTATCACCATCGATAGTAGCAGTACTAGGAGTCTCGTGTATGATCTTAATTTCAGGTTTAGCATTTATTCTACCTTCTTCCCAAAGCCTGATGTAACCATGTAATCTTGCTACACCATGAGAATCAACTCCTCTTAAGTCAGCATTTACTAGAACTTCAGCCGCTTCGGTTGCTTGAGAATCAGGACAGCCCATTTTAATGAATACATCATTTACGAAATTTTGTAAAGCTTTATAATTGTAGGTACTCATTAAGATATATTTAAATCATTTGAGATGATAGCATCAAGTAATCCTTCTTTAAGAGCATAGGTAGATACCTTGATATTAATAAAATCATTATTTTCTATTAAAAACTGAATGAGGCAAACAGCAACTACTATCATATCCACGCGCATTTCAATCATGCCTGGTATTTTCATTCTTTCGTCTCTATTTTTATGAATAATTTCATTGTAGATCCTATCGAAATCCTCAAGTGGAAGAGAGAAAGAATTTTCATCAGGTTTTGTTATATTTTTTTCCTGATAATCTATATCTATTAAAGTATCGAAGGTGCCAGAAGAGCCAATAAGATGGTGAGGCTGATAGATGTCCATTTTCATTTTGAGCTCAGCTAATTCGGCTCTTAAAAAATCGTCTAATTTTTCAATGTCTCTAGGTTGAATGGGGTCATGTTTATGGAATTTATCTAGTAATCTCTGAGCCCCAATTTCAAAACTTTTCATCCAATAGACTTCTGTTTGATCACAAATAATGAATTCAACGCTTCCACCACCAATATCCATGATTAAGGCTGGCTCAGGACCTATTTCAAGTGCCTTTTTCACTCCTTGATGAATAAACTTTGCTTCCTCCAGCCCTGAGATTAATTGAACCGAAATACCAGTTTCGTCATAAATATGTTGGATTACTTCCTTGCCATTAGAGGCATTTCGCATTGCGGAAGTAGCGCTAGCGAAAACATTGCTGACATTTTCTTCTTTTAGCTTATGGCTAAAATACTTCATGGTATCAATAGCACGTTCTTCTGCGGCTTTACTAATATTCCCTTTGCTGATTCCTCCTTCACCTAATTTTACAGCAATTTTTTCTTTGAAAAGAATAGTCTCCTTTCCATCATTCACCTCAACTATCAGTAAGTGGAAGGTATTTGTACCTAAATCTATAATGGCTATTTTATCCATATTTATAATGCCTGCCTATAAAACAATGCGCAATATACTACTTAGAATGCAATTGGCAATTGCATTATTTGTCGGCCTTATTGAATCTTTTAGGTAGAATGAAAACCTTATAGATGCTTTCTCGCTTATTTAGAAATTGTTTTCCTATTTTTAGACTATTTAAAGTGACTATTCTCTATATGCGTCAATTGTATATTTTTCTCTATACACTGTTTTTTAGCTTTTTAATCACAGGCTGTGCTTATAAGGTACTAAATGCTGATAAATTTTTAGAGGAAGAGAAAATGGCAAAAGCGAAAGCTCGAATTGATAAAGCATATGATAAAAATAATTCTGATCCTACCACTCATTATATGTTGGCTAAATATTTTAGCCATCCCATATGGAACTTAGAAGCTATCGATTCTGCACATTATCATATTAATGTGGCAACTGATTCATTCCCTAATCTCAATATTAAGAAGAAAGAGACTTTAGCTAAGAAAGATTTTGATAGTCTTGCAATCGTAAATCTTGGAAAAAGAATAGACTCTTTAGCCTTTGAAAAGGCGGATTCAATTTATACTGAGGAATCGTTTAATCATTATTTAAAGGATTATCGTTATCTGCTTTTTGAAGAAGAAGCGACAAAGCTCAGAAATCAGATTGCCTATGATAATGCGATTGCTCAAAATACACCTCAAGCAGTTAGTGAATTTTTTAAGAAATATCCTAATGCTACACAGGCTCAAAAAGCAAGAGATGTTTTCGAAACGCTTTATTATGAGAAAAAAACTAAGCTGCAACGCCTTAATGATTATATAGAATATGTTGAAGAAAGACCTCAAACTGAATTTGCTGAGGATGCAGTTTTTCAGATTCTTAATATTATGAGTGCCGGGGCGGATAAGTCAGATTATCAAAAATTTATAAGCCAATATTCGAATTTTGAAGCTGCAGACCTGGCGTTGTCAATTTTGAATGGTTTAAATTATTCAGAGAATTCATCTGAGATTTTAACACATAAAAAAGACAGTCTTTACTACCTTTTTGATCTAAAAAAGGAAGAATTATTACCTTTTTATTTTTCAGAGATAATGCCAGATTCCTGTTTTATTATTCAAAGACCCTTTGTTTTGACAGGAAATGAAGATTCTATTTTTGCTTATTTAAAGAATGGCGAAAAGTTAAGCGATAAAAATATAGTTGCAATTAAGGATTTTAATAATGGCTTTTTTGAAATAGAAGATGCTACTAATCGAAATTGGATTGAGCATTATTCTAATAAAGATCAATTAAACTATGAAAGCTTAGATTTTCAAAAATTAGATGATTTCCATTTTGCAAAAAAGGTGAATTCAGGCTGGCAATTAACTTCAGTAATGAATGAGGATATTTTAAAAAAACCAGTTGATAGTATATGGATAGAAGGAGAGCTATTTTTTCTTAAAAAGGGTAATGATTTGGGTATTGCTTCTAGAACTGAATTCAAGAAAATCTCAAAATCAGATTTTAAAAATTTTAGCTATTTATATGATGATTATGAATGGATAAATGACGAATATTTAAGATTATATTCCAATGAATTTGAAACCATACTCAATAAGGAGGCGGAAGTTATTTTCCCTGTTGAAAGAGCTGAAGTCATCAAGTTTAAGGATTACTGGATAAAAAACAAGGAGGGGAATATCATAATCTTAGATGCAAATCTCAATAGTTTTTTTGAAAATTCATTTCAAGATTTTAAGGAAAAAGATGGTGTTTTAGCGCTTAAAAAAGATAGAGGCTGGGCTGTTTTTCAAAATGGATTGCAATCCTATCCTCAATTTGAATATGACTCAATTCGCATATTTAATAGTTGGCTTACTTATGCAACGAAAGATTCTGCTCAATATTTATTATTTCAATCAGGTAGAAAAGTTCAACTAGCTGAAAAAGAACAATTTAAACTGTTAATGAATTATAATATTGAATTGTCACCAGAATCTAATAATATCCGTTTTGTGGAGCTTATCAATGAAAAGGCTTACACTCGCCTCTTTAATGGTTTTGGGAGAAAGATTAAAGAAGGGCAAGATTTGGATAATAATGTTTTAACCGATCACCTGGTTCAAATCCAAAAAGGGAAAGAGAAAATATTAATTGATTCAGCTGCTAATACTATTGCCGTGGGAAAAGTAAATGCTTTTGGAGCTTATCACAATGGCTTAATTCCATTCCTTAGAGATAAAAAATTTGGAGCTGTATCAGTTGATAGCTTAAAAGTGATCCCGCCTCATTCTCAATCCAAATTGGAAGTGTACGTTAAAGATTCTTTATACATTTTTAAAGAGGAGGGTTTATTCGGAATCAGTAATCAAAATGGAGAAACCGTTTTAAATCCAGATTTTGAGGCTATTGAGTATTTGAATGATTCGGTGGCGATAGTTCAGGAAGAGGGTGAAATTGGTATTATTAATATTTTCCAAAATGAGTATTTATTAGATGAGATTGATATTTGGAAAAAGGTTGAGTTTGAAAATCAAGCTTTTTATATCGTTAGACAATCAACAGGTTATGGTGTTCTCAATCAAAAAGCGGAAAAGATTATTCCTTTTATTTTTAATGAATTAAATCCATATAATAGCAAAGGAGAATTATTCTGGATAGCAGAAAGACGCTTATCTGAAATAAACTATATTGTTATTGCTTATTTTGACAAAGAGGGTAAAGTACTTTTTAAAGAAGGTTTAAACTTTGATGATTATCTTGAAACGGCATGTGATTGATTATACAATAATGAAATGCACTCCTAATATTTCTTGTTTTAAACCCTAACATACACTTAACTTTAAAAACTATTAAAAATAAGCTTTAACTATTATTTTAGCGAAAAATTATAATATAACTCTATGTATAAATATTTCAATCTTTTGGTAGTGTTGTTTTTTATCAATGCATGTCAACCAATTGAACAAAAAGAGAACAAAGAATTGAAGAAACCTAAACTGGTTGTAGGAATAGTAATTGACCAGTTAAGACATGATTATTTTGAA
The DNA here is from genome assembly GCF_030503875.2 of Marivirga arenosa. Taxonomy (NCBI): domain Bacteria; kingdom Pseudomonadati; phylum Bacteroidota; class Cytophagia; order Cytophagales; family Marivirgaceae; genus Marivirga; species Marivirga arenosa. The sequence goes on from NZ_CP129968.2 coordinate 1,202,645, forward strand.
CGCTATGCCGAAAATTTTGGTGAAGAGGGTTTCAAACGATTGATCTCGGAAGGTTTTTATAATCATAATACCCATTATAACTACATTCCAACCTTTACAGGGCCTGGTCATGCCTCCATTTATACTGGAACGACTCCTGCAACCCATGGTATAATTGCCAATAATTGGTATGAAAAGAATCTTAAAACATCTGTTTATTGTGCTGAGGATACTTCTGTTTACACAATAGGTTCACCGTCAGATGCAGGTGAAATGTCTCCTCATAGAATGTTAAGTTCTACAATTACAGATGAAATTGGTTTGGCTACGAATTTCAAATCAAAAGTGATCGGAATATCTATTAAAGATAGAGGTTCGATTTTACCAGCAGGTCATAATCCAACAGGTGCTTACTGGTATGATAAAAGTACCGGAGATTTCATTACAAGCTCTTATTATGAAAAGGAGGAATTACCACAATGGTTACAAGATTTCAATTCAAGAAAACTAGCTGATCAATATCTGAATAAAAGCTGGGAGCTTTCAATGCCTTTAGATGAATATACACAATCATCTCCCGATGATATGCCTTATGAAATGAAGGTTAGAGGAAAAGAAAAGGCTGTATTTCCATATAATTTAAAAGAACTTAGAAAGGAAAATGGGAATTTCGCTTTGTTGCCAAATACAGCATATGGAAATTCAATTTTAGCTGATTTAGCTATTTCAGCAATAGAAGGCGAAGAGATGGGTAAAGATGAAATTACGGATTTCATGGCCTTGAGCTTTTCCTCTACAGATTATATCGGTCATGGATTTGGTCCCCGCTCAGTTGAAGTACAGGATACCTATATCAAATTAGATCAGGAAATTGCTCGCTTATTTAAGGCTTTAGATGAAAAAGTAGGAAAGGGAAATTATTTAATCTTTGTAACGGCTGATCATGGTTGTGCAGAAGTACCAGAATATTTACAATCTAAAAAAATTCCTGCAGATCATTATGACGATGATTTATATGTGAAACAAATGAGCGAAGCATTGCAAGCTAGATATGGGCAAGGAGACTGGATAGAAGATTTTTCTAATGAACAATTTTTCCTGAATCATCAGTTGATTGAAGATCAAAAATTAGATTTAAATTCAGTTAGGGAATTTGTGACCTATGAAGCATTAAAATTAGATGGAGTTGCAGAGGCGTATTCAGCAACGGATATGCAAAAACAAGAGTATACTAAGCATAGAGCAGCAGCCTTACAAATGGGCTATAACTTCAAACGTTCAGGCGATGTATTATTAATACTTCAGCCTGGGTGGTTTTATCAAACAAGTGCTGCTACTACACACGGAACGGGATATGCCTATGATACCCACGTTCCTTTAATTTGGTATGGAAGTGGAATAGATAAAGGAGTATCCTACAAAAGACAAAATATAGATGATATTGCTGTTACTTTAGCTCATATATTAGGTACTAATTTACCGAATGGAGCTACTGGTGAACCGATACAAGAAGTATTAAACTAATTACTAGTCAATTATTCCCATTTTAAAAGGCGTTAAACAAAGTTTAACGCCTTTTTTATTTACTAACAGCCATTGCTTTTTTATATGATATTTCTAAGAAGTGTTGTTATTCTAAAAATTATTTAAATGTTTTAAGAATAATCATTCTGAACTTGATAAAAATTACGTTATATTAATAAAAAATATGAATCATCCTATAAGGTGAAATAGACATCAGCTTAATTTTTTACTATAAAGTATGTAAGGTGTGCATTCTTTTAAATAAGAATTGGATTTGACTATCATATTAAAATGTGATAGTAGCAACAATATAATGAAGAACAGAGATTTACATACCAGCATTAGGACTATTGATGAGAAGCTCAATAAAGCTAGTCAGCAGCTAGCAGAAACTCAATCTGAATTAAAAGAAATAACAGATAAATACCGAACGCTTTTTGAAAATTTGGGTGATGAGGTTCATCTATGGAAGGTAATTAGGGATGAGAATGACGAAATAGAAACTTGGGTTTTGGATGATGCAAATCCAGCCGCTTTGAAGGCTTGGGGTAAAACAAAAGAAGAGGTGGTGGGTAAGCTAGCTAATGAAATATTCGGATATGATGCCACCTCTCAATTCTTGCCCATTATAAAGCAAATTTTTCAAAATCGGGAAACATACAAATGGGAAGAGTACTTTCCACCGACTAATCAATATTTGAGCATGAATACTATTCCTTTGGGTGAGTATTTTATATCAACAGGAGAAGATATCACGGAAAGAAAATTGGCTGAGGAGGCTTTAATAAAAAGTGAACAGAAATACCGTAACATAGCTGATAATTTACCTGGAGTAGTATTGAGATATAAACTAAATTCCGATGGTACAGACGAATTAGAATTTGTTAGTAAAGGGATTTATGATTTATATGAAATAACTCAAGAGCAGGCCTTAGAAAATAATCAATTGCTATGGGATAGAGTTCATGAGGATGATAGACAAGCTTACATTGACTCTATACGTGAATCCGCAAAAAATCTATCCCACTGGTCATTTGAACACAGAATTCAATTAGCAGATGGAAGAATTAAATGGGTACACTTAAATGGCATTCCTACGCGACAAAAAGGAGGTAGTATCATTTGGGATTCTGTTGGTTTGGATATAACGGAAAATAAAAATTCGAAGGAACAACTAGAGCTGCTAAATAATACTTTAGAAAAAAGAGTAGAGGAAAGAACTAGGGAAATTTTAAAAATGTCTGAAGAACTTGAGCTTTACAGGCTAGCAGCTGAGCATTCTAAGTCAGGCGTTTGGTATTATGATTTAATAAAAAATGAGCTGAAGTGGGATGATATCATGTATCAATTATATGGCATCAATAAAGATGATTTTAATGGTGCTTTTGATGCTTGGGAGAAAAGTTTACATCCAGAGGATAAGCAACGATCGGTAGATGAATTAAATGAAGCCATCAACGGTAAAAAGCCATTCGATACATTATTTCGAATTGTTCAATCAAAAACAGGTAAAATATCTCATATAAGAGCCAAAGGGAAAACCGAATTTGATCAAAATGGTAAAGCTGTAGCCGTTTATGGTACAAATTGGGATGTGAGTAGAGAAATGCTACTTTCAGATGAAAGAAAAAGGGCTTTAGATGAATTAAGAGAAATGCAATCTCAATTAGTATTGTCAGAAAAAATGGCATCTATTGGTGTTTTAACGGCAGGTGTTGCTCATGAAATTAATAATCCTCTTAACTATATAGTAGGAGGATATCTGGCCATTGATAAACATCTAAAGAATGGGAAAAACCCAGACCAAAATGAGATTACACAATATCTTGAATGGATTAAAAAAGGAGCCGATAGAGCTACTGGTATAGTTAAAAGTTTGAATTTATTAAGTAGAAATAGTGAAAGTAAAAATGAGGAATGCGAAATCAATACAATAATTGAGGATTGTATTTTAGTTTTACATCATAAGCACAAAGACCATATAAAAATCACGAAAGATTTTGAGCAGCCAGAGTTGATTGTGTATGGGAATAATGGAAAACTACATCAAGTGGTATTAAACATATTATCAAATGCGATCGATTCTATCACCAATTATGGAGAGTTACGCATTCAAACCAAATCATTAAAAAACCAAATACAGATTAAAGTTAGTGATAACGGATGTGGAATTGCTAAAGAAAATTATAAGAAAATAACAGATCCATTTTTCACAACTAAGCCTCCAGGTAAAGGAACCGGACTTGGGTTATCCATTTGTAAATCGATAATAAATGAACATAATGGCGATTTAAGTTTTGAATCAGAATTAAATAAAGGAACAATTTTTACCATTAGCTTCCCAAAAGGAAAACGGAATGAACGCAAAGCCTAAAGTATTATACGTAGATGATGAAGAGTTGAATCTCTTGATTTTCGAAAAATTATTAGAAGATGATTATGAAGTGATTAAGGCTGAAAGTGGTGAAGAAGCACTTGAGATATTAGAGAAACAATCCGATATTGTTAATATCATTACAGATTTGAATATGCCTTTAATGTCAGGCTTAGAATTCATTAATGAGGCTAAATCTAGATTTGAAAATAAAAAGTATTATGTGCTTACAGGCTATGCCATCAATGATGAAATGCAAGAAGCTTTAGATTCTAAACTAATTATTCAATTCTGGACTAAACCTGCTGAGTTTGATAAGATAGATAAAGCGCTTAAAGAAAACTGAAATTTAAAAGCGCTCTAAAATTGATACTGCATTGGAGGTTCCAGAACCTCCAATATTAACAACCATTCCACTGGCTTTATTATTTAACTGAATCCCATAGGCTTCCTGCATCAATTGCTTGTATATATAAGCGTGCATGGAAACTCCTGTGGCTCCGATTGGATGACCTTTAGCTTTTAAACCACCAGATAAATTGATAGGTAATGAACCATCTCTAAAAACCGTTCCATTTTCTAAAGCTTCAAATTCTTTTCCGGGTGAGGTGATTCCCATAGCGCTGTATAAGAGTAATTCAGTGATGGTAAAGCAGTCATGAATTTCAGCCATGTCAATATCTGTAATATCCATTTTAGCTTCTTTCAATGTCTTTTCAACCGCATAGGCCGCACCCTCTAAAAAATAATCGGATTTATGTTTTCCAAAACTATCAAGGTAGTCACCCGCACTGTAAAAGCTTTTGATATTAACTCCAGCATTTTTTCTTAAGGATTGATCTTCCAATATCAGTGCTGCAGCGCCATCCGAAACCAAAGAGCAATCATGCAATCGCAACGGGGCATAAATTACAGGATTCTTCTCATCTGGGAGGGCCAGTATTTCATCAGCAGTTTTAGCTTTTTGTAATTGTGCTAATGGATTTTCAGTGGCATTTGAATAAGCTTTTGCAGAAATTTTAGCGAGCTGAGCTCTCAATTGCTCTTCAGAAAATTGATATTTTTTTATCCAACCTTTAGCTAAATCAGCAAACATACAAGGAGCTGTAACCTTCTTATTTCCTTCTTCTGGCCAATAGGTAGCCATGGCTAATGCCTCAGTGATCCCTTTTAAATCTAATGAAGTCATTTTTTCCAAACCCACAACCATCACACGCTTCATCATGCCTGATTTGATGGCCATAATAGCCATATGGATTGCAGAAGAACCAGATGAACATGCAGTTTCAGTTCTGTACATGGGTTTGTGTCGTAGTTCAGAAAGTATATTAACAGCATATGGGGCTATATTTTCTTGATGATTAAAAGCACCACCACTATAATTGCCAACAAAAACACCATCAATTTCAGAGGCTTCCATTTTAGCATCTTTTAATACCCCTAAAGCCGCTTTTTCATACAAAGAATAGAGCGTGTCATCTTCTAATTTTCCAAATTGAGAATGATAGGCACCTACTATATTTACACTCATACTTTTAATTTTTTAATTCCTTTGAAAGTTAATAAGAATTGCTTGAAATTGTAGTGAATGTATAGATTCTAGTGAACAGAATATGAATATTAGAAAAAATCCATCTTACTCGGTATTTAAAAATCATGAATAGAGTTAAGAAAATTGATTTGCAAGCTTATTAAAGTTGGTAATAAATTTTTAAACCTTTTTCTTTAAAATCTATTATTACACCTTGAATCAACTAATCAAATCAAAATGAAAAGAATTATAATTTTAACATTGGCTGTATTAGCATGCTTTACCTTTGGTATTAATGCTCAAGCACAAGAATTTCCGGAATTAGATAAAAGCCCAATGGATATGGCTTATTATCCTTCAAGAGTTGCATTTAGAGCTTTTGCTAAAACTGATGAGGAAAAAAATGCTAAACCTCTTATTAGAGTAACCTATTCAAGACCTAAAGCTGATGGTAGAGCTGTTTTTACGGAATTAGAAAAGCCGGGAAATATCTGGAGAGTTGGTGCTAATGAGTCTACTGAAGTGATGTTTTTTGAAGATGTAACGATTGATGGTAAAAAAGTAAAAGCAGGACGTTACACTATATACATCAAATTAGGAGAGGAAAACTGGGAAGTACACTTTAGTACTGATACAGACGGTTGGGGGCATTATGCTTTCAAACCAGAAGAAAGCACGGTTGCTAAAATTACGGTACCAACTGAAGAAACTGAAAGCACAGTAGAATACATGAGTATCATGTTTGAGGAGGCTGATCCAGGAGCACATATGATTATCGCTTGGGACGATACTATGGCAAGAGTGCCAATCGGTTTGAAATAAGCATTTTTATATTTAAAATAAATAGTATGAAAGCATGGGGTATACAAACCATGCTTTTTTCTTTTTACATCCTTACTTAGATCTGAAAATGAAATATTAATCTTATATATTTAAGTTCAGAACTTTTTAAGATGATCGATACCTCCCTTAATACATCTAATTTCTACTTTTTAGTAACTGTAATACAAGGCATAGTATTATCAGGATTGATTGTTTTTCAAAAGCCGTATAAGAGACCCAATTTATACTTTGGAATTTTATTGTTTCTATTCTCTTCCACAATTCTTCATATCGTATTAGAGGGTTCAATCTCTGGCTTTAATCGGATTTTTCCATTCCCTATGGAATTTTCAATGGCTTACGGACCTTTAGCCTATCTGCATATATTGCATATCAAAAACCCTTTAAGAGCCTTCAAGGCTAAAGATTTACTTCATTTTGTCCCTTGTTTAATTTTTGAAGGGCTCTTTTTTTATTTCTTCTTTCGCTATTTAGGAGCTAATCCAGACTGGACGAATTCACATTCTAATACGGTTATATTCATTACTATGACTTTAGCTTTACTAGGAAATCTGCACTTATTAATTTATACCCTATTAATATTTAAAGAATCTAAGGCTACTCGCTTTTTATTAAAGGATTTTGTTAAAGTTCAAAAATGGCTAAAGTATCTTATTATATCTTGGGGAATCTTATTTACTGCCATCATTATTGCCATTACAGCTTCCATTTTATTTGTAGATATTATAAGAGGCTATACACAATATATTTTTATTCCCCTAGGTATCATCTTTACTGCTTTTATTTATGGTTTAGGCTATATGTATTTGTTGAAATATTCTGGCGCCTTAAAACAATATATGGATAAAGCAGCCAAGTTCAGTTTTACACAGGAAGAACTTGAAAAGAGGCAATTACAATTGATTAAAACTGTGAAATGTGAGGAGCTTTACAAAGATCCTAAGTTAAGCATTGCTAAACTTGCAGGGCATGTAGGCTGGCCGATTAATGATTTGTCCCAAATCTTAAATGAAGTAATGGATACCAATTTCAATGATTTTATTAATCATTACAGAGTACTAGCTTTCAAGGAAAGTATATTGACAGATGAAGCTAAAAAATATTCCATTGTAGGCTTGAGTCAAAAGGTAGGTTTTAGTTCTAAAGCCTCGTTTTATAGAGTTTTCAAAAAAGAGACAGGTTTAACCCCTTCAGAATTTATGGAAAATGAAGGTTTATGAGTCTTAAATAGTCATATGAGACTTTAAGGACTGTCTTTTAAATTGAGAATACTTTAGAATTGCAGAAAAAATTAACAGATGAAAACAATTTCAATTTTCAGCTTACTGGTATTCATTAACTTAAATTTATTCAGTCAAAATGAAAAGTATTACTCAAATGAAGAGATTAAATCTGATTTAGACTTTTTATTCAAAGCCCTAAAAGAAACTCATTATAATCCAAATGAATTTATTAAACCAGAAGCCTTTGATTCAATTTATCATCAATTAAAATATGATATAAAAGAGGATTCATTAAGTATCCTAGAGATAATTAATCGCTTCCAATTCTTAACATCTGCAGTTCAAAACGGGCATACTGCAATAGAATTTCCAATACCGCAATATCTTGAATATGCCAAAGGGGGTGGAACTGTTTTGCCTATAGAAATTGCGTTTCAAGATCAAAGGCCATTAATACGGAAAAATTGGTCTGACATGAATATTGAAATAGGATCAGAATTGGTAGGTATAAATGGTAAAAAGATAGAAGAAATATTAGAAAAAATATACCCTCATATTTCTGCAGAATCTAAATACTTTAAGCAGGCTAAACTTGAGCTTTTCTCCCTGCCAAGATACTATTGGCAAATTTACGGTAAAGTTGATGAATTTAGCATTGAAATCAAGTATGAAGGCCAACTTAAAACCCACAAAGTAAAAGCAATTAATGCCATCGAGGATTACGAAATGAAGCGTAATCCAATAATAGACGGGGAAAGATTTTTTAAATTTTATGATTATGCAGCTTATTTAAAACCTGGAAACTTTGATGGAGAATTATCAAAATTCAAAGCTTTTATTGATTCTGCTTTTTTAGAAATAAACAAGGCCAATAAACCTAATATAATTATAGATTTTCGAAATAATGCAGGCGGTAATGACTCTCATTCTGATTATTTGGTTTCCTACATAGCTGATGAAGATTTTAAATGGAATTCCAGCTTTAGCTTAAAAAGCAGCCAGATACTAAAGGATTATATATTAGAGAATCAGGATACTTCTACTTCTAAATTTTATAAAAGCGTTTTTGATCATGAAAATGGTAGTATATATGAATACCAATTTGATTCTTATAAAACACAAGAAATTGAAAAACGATATAAGGGAAATGTATATCTTCTAGTGAATCGACAGTCACATTCACAATCAACAGTTGCTGCTGCTCAGATACAAGATTATGGTTGGGCCACTATTGTGGGTGAGGAGACCGCAGAATACCCTACTTTATATGCTTCAATATTTCCTTTTACATTACCTAATACTGGCATTACAGTAAATATATCAAAAGGCAAAATCGTAAGGGTGAACGGCTCCGAAAAGCACGAAGGAGTTATGCCTGATATCCGTATAAAAGATTATCTATTAGACGAGCATGATGAAATATTACTAGAGCTGCTTAAAAGATTTAAGCATTCTAATAAGTGAAATATAGAAGCTATAAAACAACACTTATTCCGCAAATCCATTGTCCCACAATAATCGTATTTTGTTTAATATTGTAAAATAAAATTTGTTATTTTGTTAAACAAAATTATTACATTTAGTACAAATCAACCTGTTTTTGTTTAAATAAATGACTGTGGGGCTTAAAGATGGAAAGAATTGATATACTAGGATACAGGCCAGATCGGCATAAAGTGTTTACGAAAGAATTATTATCTCAGACAGATGATAAAGTTCTTCACAATATTGTTAAAAAAGCAGCTGAAGAATTATCCAGCCCTATGGCTATGATTAATATCGTTTTAGATCATATCCAATTATTTAAATCTTCATTCGGATTACCTGCTACACTTGAAGCAGCGGGAGGAACCCATAGAGATGTTTCCTTTTGTCAATATGTTGTAAAGAATGATCAGTATTTCAAGGTATCTGATGCCAAGCATAATAAAGAGGTGCCTCAACAATTAGTATCCGAATACGGGATTAGTTCTTACTTGGGAGTTCCTATTTATATAGATGAAGTTGTAATTGGTTCACTTTGCGTTTTAGATACTAAAAGTCGCGAGTTTACTAAAAACGACATTAAAGTTTTAGAGAAATTAGCAAAGCTGGTTAATAGACGATTGAAATCCATTACTGAAAAGCGTAACCAAAATCGTTTAGAGATTACAGAAAGTGCTTTACTACCAGGAATAAGAGAATTAATTGAAACACTAAAACCGATTCAAGATTCAATTTATAAAGGCTATGCTAATGCCTCCGCGGTTAGCTCTTATATGAATTGCTCCAAATATCTATTATTTAATAATCATTTATTTGATGAAACACCACGTTTAAATTTTGAAGCAGCACAAGAAGCTAATAGTCAAAATATAGATATGTTGGCAAACATTGAAATGGCTCTTGCAGATGTGACAGATTGTGTGAATGCACTTAAAAATTTAACGCTTAATACAGCGTATTCCCATCTATCAGAAATCATAATAAGCGCACAAGATTTATCCAGAAATAGCACCAAAGCGGTAGGAGGATTCGGTATTCCTGATTTTCCTTCAGACCCTCTGATTTATACTAAAAACAATATTGCAGTAGCTATAGTAACCAATTGCATTTTAGCGATTACCAATGAATTGATAAATAGAAATGCTAAAGATGGTATTTTAATACAGATTGTAGAGGGAGATTCGAATAATATGCTGATACAAATGTCATCCCAAAATTTAGATGCAGTTGCCTATCAAAAAATTCATGATAGTCTGACTATTCTATTAAACAGTGAGCCACATGTTTCATTAACCGCAGATGAAAAAGGAATTTGCTTGTCTTTTAATATTGTGGTTTGAACTAAAAAGTTTAATAGTCTTCAAATTTAACACTTACCATACTATTATACTCCATTCCTAATAGCTCAGCAGCATTGCCTTCTTTAATTCCAATCTCCAATACTCCCTGATCATTAAATATGGCAAAAGCTTCTCCCCCCTGGCTTTCATGATAGTGTTTTTGAACACCTGTCAGTGAATAGTTTCTGAATTTGATCTGTACACTTTTGCCTTTACTTAGGATGTCATAATCATACTGCATGATATCCGTAATCAAATTCCCATAATCATCAATATGCACCACATGTCCTTGTATGATTTCTCGAGTAGCTTTTACTTTTGGAATGATAAACTTTTTGAATTTTTCTGCTGCTAAGGCAGAGCCTAATGCAGTAATATTTTGCGCTTTTAAGAGTTTAGCAGCCCCAGGAGCCAAAACATCTTTTGCTAGAAAATTTCCTTTTAATTCTGTATCAATTTTTACGATCTGATCGGGATCTTTTTCTCTTAACAAGCTCAATATTCCATTATTACTGGCTAGGAAATAATGTCCTTTAATTTCAGCGGCAATAATATCTTCATTTGCTTCTGAAAGTGAATTGACAGCTACTATATGTACACTTCCCTCAGGGAATTCTTGATAAACTGATTTTAAAACATGGGCAGCGTGAATGATATCATGCTTAGTGATGTTATGAGTTATGTCAACCACTTGAAGATTAGCATCTTCACTCAGTATTTTGGCTTTCACCGCTGCCACATAATGGTCGCGCCAACCGAAATCTGATAGAAAAGTGATCAAAGGCATACAAAAAATTGAATTATTGTTAAATTTGTTAAAAACAAAACTACAGAAAATTTAGTACTAACACATTGAGACATCATAAATAAGAAAATCATTTGGTAGAAAAAGTTATCACCTTGGAAAATGTATCCCTTGTGGATTTTTTAGGAGTAGAAAATCGTAATATCAACGAGTTATCCTCTGCTTTTCCTAAATCAAAAATTATCTCTAGGGGAAATGAAATAAGAATACAAGGAAGCACACCTGAAATTATTCGAATCAATCAAATTGTGCATTCTCTAGTAACTCATTATCATAAGTTTGGAAAAATTACGGAGGAAAGTGTAAAAACGTATTTAAACGAGGAATACGAAGAAAGCAAAAAGAAACTAGATGGTAATGCGGATGAAACTTTAGTATTCGGAACTAAAGGATATGCCATAAAAGCTAAAACTCCGAATCAAATCAAATTGGTAGAGGCTGTAAGAAAAAATGATTTGGTTTTCGCAATTGGGCCGGCCGGTACTGGAAAAACCTATGTATCTGTAGCAATGGCTGTGCAAGCCCTTAAAAACAAGGAAGTTCGTAAAATTATTATCACTAGACCTGCGGTTGAAGCAGGAGAAAATTTAGGTTTCCTTCCTGGAGATTTAAAAGAAAAAATTGATCCTTATTTAAGACCAATTTATGATGCATTAGATGATATGGTGCCTGCGGAAAAGCTAAAATATTATCAAGAAAACAGAGTGATAGAAATTGCTCCTTTAGCTTATATGAGAGGGCGAACACTTCATAATGCCTTTATATTATTGGATGAGGCCCAGAATACGACCCCAATGCAAATTAAAATGTTCCTAACCAGAATGGGGCCGCATTCTAAAGCGATCATTACGGGTGATATGAGCCAGGTTGACTTGCCCAAGAAGCAAAAGTCAGGATTGATAGAGTCAACTCAAATCTTAAAAGATATTAAAGGGATAGGAATAGTGAATTTAAAAGGTGAAGATGTAGTTCGCCACCGATTGGTGAAACACATAATCGAAGCCTATGATAAAAATGATGCTAAAGTTCAAAAAGAAGAAAAATGATTTCGGTACGAGTTGTAGATAATCAGGAAGATCTTAAGAAAATATTCTCAATCAGAGAAAAAGTATTTGTTGAGGAACAAAATGTAGCTCGTGAAGAGGAATATGATGAATTCGAAGATATATCAACCCATTTTATTGCGGAAGATGAATTGGGTAACGCATGCGGTACTGCCCGTTGGAGATTCACAGATAATGGAATGAAATTAGAACGATTTGCTGTACTAAAATCCCATAGAGGAAAAGGAGTAGGGCAGGCATTGGTACAGGCCGTAATTGATGATATCCGAGCTAATCCAAAGTCAGAGGGTAAGAAGCTTTATATGCATGCTCAGCTCCCTGCTGTTAGCTTATATGAGCGATTTGGTTTCAAAAAAGTTGGAGATCAATTCGAGGAATGTAATATCATGCACTATCAGATGGAGATGATGAATAGCTGAACCAAATGGTAATTCATCTCTTATTCTAAGTCAAATCAGACAAAATTTCTACACAAAAGTAATTTATCGGGAGAAACAAAACGCAATTAAGTTGCGTTTATTTTTAATCTTTTTATATTTGCAATTGAGTTGCGTTAGTAGTCATCAATTATTCAATTGGTAAAGATGAATAGATTAAATGTTAGTTCAAATAAAATACCGCTCGATGCAATCGGCATGATGGCTTCTATATTATGCGCCATTCATTGTGCAGCATTGCCAGTGTTGTTAAGCCTTTCAACTTTGGCAAGCCTGCACTTTTTAGCTAATCCTTGGATAGAATATTCAATCATTTTCTTCAGTTTATTATTAGCATTAGTTTCTTTTCTGCCTGCTTTTAAAAGACATCATTCGAATTTTTTACCCTTAATACTATTGGGATTGGGCTTTATATTGATTGGGATGGGTCAATCTGGATTAATAGAGGTAAATGAAGTTGTACTTACAGTCAGCGGTGCATTTTTAATTGCGATAGCCCATATAGTCAACTGGATTATGGTAGTCAAAACAAGAAAAGCATTTTTGATGGCAGAAACAATTTAAAGTGACAGAAATCATCAACTTTTTAAAAAGGCAAATTTATAGAGTAGATTCGAAAAACATCACAAATGGAAACTGGAACGCTATTCGACAAACGAAGCCCTTTGATGTAGCCTTTTTAAAAGGAGAAAACCTTTTATACCCAAATGGTAAAGGCATTGTGCATAGATCACCTCCAATTGAAGAAAGTGAAGAAAAGAGAATCTTATTAAGAATAGATGAAAGATAATTCCTGAATAGTAAAATAAGACTAATATTTTTGCAAATATGTTGCGTTTACTGATTATTACGTTTTTATTTTTCTCTCATTTTTTTGTTCTAGCTCAAAAATTTGAAGGAAATGTTGTGGGCACAGACGGCCAGCCATTAGAGGCTGTATTACTTACTTTCCACCCAATGAAAGTTCGTACTACCACGGATATTGAGGGTAAGTTTGCTATCAACATCGACAAACAGCAAAAAGTGGAATCAATTGAAATCAATCATGTAACGCATATTCCACAAATCATTCCTATTTCAGAATTTAAGAACCTAAATGACATCAAAATTGTATGCCATGAGGATGTCCAGACCTTGTTTGAAGTTAAGGTTGTTTCCGACAATATTTTATCGAGAGTAATCGATAAAACCCAGCCGGTTCAAATGGTGGATAAGGATTTTATTGAGCGAAATAGTAGTGGTACATTTTCTGGTGCACTCGCTGCTTTGCCTGGGGTCAATACCATTAATGTTGGTGTGGGAATAGCTAAACCTATGATTAGAGGGATGAGTTTCAACCGAATTATGGTAAATAATAGGGGAATTAAACAAGAAGGACAACAGTGGGGTGCTGATCATGGGCTCGAGATTGATCCATTCGATGTTGATCAGGTGGAAGTCATAAAGGGGCCTGGATCTCTGCTTTTTGGGCCAGATGGAATGGGCGGTGTGATTAACATCAAGGAGAATAATATACCCTTGCAGGACGGAAATACTATTGAGTATTTATCTTCCTACCAAACCAATAATCACGCTTTTTCAAATTCCTTGGAATTTAAGGGTAAGAAAAGGGCGCTCTTTTACAGTGCCCGAATGACCCATCAGGATTTCGGAGACTATTCTGTGCCGGCTGATGATTTTACCTATGCAGGATTTGAGCTTCCAATTGAGGAAAATAGACTGAAAAATACTGCGGGTAATGAATTACATTTGAGCGCTTTAATTGGTTTAAAATACCAGAATTTTAAGAGCAGCTTGAGGTTTACAAGCTTTAATCAAGAAGCTGGAATCTTTACAGGGGCTATAGGGCTTCCTCGCAGTTATAATTTAAGGCATAACGGTGATTTTAGAAATGTGGATTTACCCAAGCAACGAAATCAGCATCATATGCTTATTAGTAACTCTTACTGGCGTTTTGGAAATCAAAAATTCGAGCTGGATTTAGGGTATCAGCGGAATAATAGAAATGAATTATCGTTTCCGGGCGCTCATGGAATCGCACCAGAATATGCCAATTCAAATTTGGCTTTGGGTCTACATTTAAATACTTATACCGCCAACCTTAGATACGAATTTAATCCTAATCCAAATCATCAAATATTAATGGGCGGGCAGTTCCAATGGATGGAAAATCAAAGAGATGGTTTTGAGTTTTTATTGCCCGACTATACGAGTTCGCAATTAGGCTTTTATCATTACCAGCTTTTTGATATGAAAGATCAATTTATTTTAAATGGGGGAATACGATATGATCGAGCTAGTCATCAAATCAATCAGCATTTACAACCCGTTTTTGATAGAGGAACGCTACAGCCGACCGGGGAAATGATGGAAAGAACGCCAGCTTTCGATCGCTATTTTGAAAATTTTAGTGGAGGATTAGGCGTGACGTATATGGCTACTAAGCAGGATCACATAAAATTTAATTTAGGCAATAGTTTTCGCTATCCCACTGCTATAGAGCTTTCCAGTAATGGCGTTCATCATGGGAATTTCAGACATGAATTGGGAGATCGTGATCTTGATATAGAAAATGGCTATCAAGCAGATATAAATTACATCCATCAGTCTGAACAATTGTTCCTGGAGATTTCTGCTTTTTACGCCTATTATAATGATTATATATATTTAGCGCCCACGGGAAACTTTTCATTCCTAGCATCAGGGGGGACTATGTGGCAGTACCGTCAGGATGACGCGCTATTCAATGGTTTTGAAATTAGTACATCCTACCAACCGGTTTTCTATTTTAAGAACGAAACAGTAATTGAATTTGTGCAAAATCTGAATTTGAATAGCAGATTAGCCCTGCCCTTAACACCACCTCCATCAATTGTTAATACTTTTGAATTTGAAAATTTTGTATCTGAAGGATATCGATTAAAGGAGGAATACCTTTTCATTTCCGGAAGGTATAATTTTGCTCAAAATAGAACAGATCGAAACGAGAGACCAACATTCGATAGTTTTATATTAAACTTTGGAGCGGGTGCTCACACATTGTTTTTCAATCAAGAATTTGATTTTAAATTTTCTGTGAATAACGCACTCAATACCTTCTATTTTAATCACATCAGCCGATATCGATTAATAAATTTACCCGAGCAAGGCAGGAATTTTACCTTTTCTGTAAAAATAACAATTTAATTAACGCAAACTACTTGCGTTTGTAGTTTGCGGATGTATATTTGCAATTATGTTGCATTAGTAATATTGTTGCAAATGAAAAGAAGACTTTACCTTTCATTACCAATTCTGCTGATATTCAATTTTGCTTGTTTAGAAGAAGCGGAGGATATACAGTTTGATGAACCACAGATCAATCCTTTAGAAGGCCTGCAAAGTATTTCACCCCAATACTTCAAGATTGTAAGACCGGATGAGAACGAGATACCCTTAGCCTTTTCAGTTCAAGATGATTCAGGGATCGAAGAAATTAAAATTGAATCTCATTCAGGCTTTGATGGGCACACACATGGTAGATTGGCCTTTGCTAACAATTTTCTATTGTTCAATTACTTTCATGTCATCGAAGCATCCGAATTAGAAGATCCTACATTTTTTTCCACAATTGAAGATGATAATTTAACGATCTACTTGGATGAAAGACATGATGGATTAGGTGAGGATGATAACATTTTGGCTGGCCCCTATCACTTTTCCATTACAGCTACTGATGTGGATGGAAATGAAACCAGTTACAGAGAGAATACGACTTATCATACCGTCATTTATATTCAAAGACCCTACGCGCCACAAATAGAAATCAACTCAGACGATTTATCCAGGGGCGAAATAAGAGGTAGAATATTTAGGAATACAGCCCATGAATTGTCTTCTGACATAGGGTTTCTTTGGTTGTTTATTGAGAAAAAAGATCCCGAAAAGCCTAATCAGGAAGGCGAAATTATGGAAGAGTGGATTTGGGGTGAAGCTAATTGGCCACATCAATTTAGAGAAAATAGCGGGAAAGCCCTTCCTAGCTCTCAGGAAATCGATATCAAAAGCTTAATCGAAAGTGAAAATATATCTTTCGATTTAGCCGAGGATGAAAGAATGGTCTTCTGGATAGAAGACGCTAACGGAAATATAACTGTAGAATACATTGATAACTAATAAATTTAATTGTAATGAAAACAACTTTGATTAAAATTTGGAGCCTGATCTTTTTGATTGCTTTATTTTCTGCTTGTAATGATGATATAGATGATGTAGCTGATGATTTGGAATCTTTTGAAGAAATGGAAAGCTCTTGGGTAAGATTGTCATTGATGGATCAAAATGGAATTGATGTTATGCAACCCAATAATAGACAAATTCATGCAAGAGTTGAAGGGAACTTAGTTGAAGGAGCAAGATACTATACCAGTAATTCGGGAAGATATCTAATTGCAATTGATAGAGCGGGCGGTGCAGTGAAATTCTTTGATTCTGGTGTAGAATTTCATATTGATCATGGTCACGAACATACACCAAAATGGTTAGATTTAGAAGTTAATACTTTATTGCCAACCCACTTCGGAAGCTCATTAGGTCATATGGTGATATTTAATGATGGTGATGGCTCCATTACCCATATAAATGAGGCTCAATTAGAGATTCCTACCTACTCACCCGTTACTTATTCTTTTGAAAATACGGTTGCACATCATGGAGCTGGTTTTAGGTTAGAAAATGGTCAGTTTGTTACAACTTTCAAAAATAATAATGAGCCTGGCGGATTGCCTCAAATGGTGAAATTTGTTGAAAGTAATGGAAATGTAATAGACGATAATGGTGGAGTAGAAGTGGGAGCTATCCATGGAGATGCTTCTAATGGACATCACGGTATATTTGGAAGTACAGATGGAGTTATTTTAGTGAATGATGAAGGGGAAATTAGTTTAATTGAGAACACTGGCGACTTAAATTCAGAATCAGGCAACTGGTTAGGGACTTTAAAAGGACATGATAATTCAAAGATGTTTTTTGCACGATCTAGAAATGTAGGAGCTTTTATGATCGATCCTGAAAATAAATCTATGACTCAAATTTATGCAGGTTCCGATGTAGTGGGAGATATGTTTAGCTTTGATGGGAAGTATTATATTTTACATACTGCAGATAATATGTTGAGAGTATTTGATGCGCATGATGGAGTTGAAATTGCCAGCAGAATGGTAGAAATGGCAGATATTCCTGAAGCTGAAGGTCACGATCATAGATCAGCTTTATCAGAAATTGAAATTTTAAGAAAAATGGACGATCCTGATCCGGTTTTAGTTTGTTCCGATAAATTCTTATACGTTTTGTCTACTAATAGAACTCAAATCAAAGTTTTAGAAATTGACGATTTACATCACGTAGAAACAATTGAATTAGATAATGCAGTTGAAAGTATGATGAAAAATGGGTTTTCATTAGAAGGTGATGATGATCATGATCACGATCACGATCATTGAAAATTGCTTTAATAGTTTCGGTAAATGAATTGGGGATTAGGCTCCCCATTCATTTGAATTAAAATACTAAGGGAGTGTAAACAAGGTAAAATTTTAGTGATTAAGCTTGGTCCAGTCATATTATTAGATTTTGGTTAGTTAGCTGGTAATCACTCCCTTTTTTTCTATTTCTCTTCATCTTTTTTATCCATCCAACGAAGGCTAAGAAATGAGCTAACCAGGCCAATTCCGCCAAAGATGAAGATGCCTGATACATATAGGACTTCATTATTATTTTTCATGTCAAGCGCATTATCAAGTATAACGGCAAAGACAATCCCTAAACCAATACCGATAGCCATCATTCCTATAACTAAGGCAATAGCATAGACCGGATGTCTCTTTCTTTGCACTTTAGGTGCCTGAAATAATGAGGCATCAGCGCCAGCTTCAATTAAGGCTAGCCTTTCTTTATTTCGAGTGTAAAAGAAATAGTAGCTAATACCGAAGATTGTAGCGAAAAGGGATATAAATACGATTACTGCTTCCATGATTAATGTTTGTTTGTTTTAAAATTGATTTATGCCCTTTGGACAAGCGAAACTTTAAACTGGTTACAGCTTTTCTAAAATATTTTTAATTGCAGCTTCTTATAATTAATAGAAACCTGTCGGATTTGGATAGGTATTCGAGTTATCAAAAAAACTAGCCCATTCAAAGGAGGAATACATCAGAGTATGCATGATCAAGCTATCCCCTTGAGGGGATTATAGGGGTGTGAATTAAGAAAAGTATCATGTAATAAGTATCAAGTTTTAATTAATTGGTTTCATGTAGTAAGTAATTAGTAATTAGTAATGATAAACCTGTCAGGTTTCCAGAATTTAAAATCCAATAGGTAATTTTCATTATAGTATAGATCTCACTAAAACTTGACAGGTTTTATAAAAGTAGACCATCGAACCGGGATGGAAGGGTGAAAATGCGGGCCAGAGTTGGCCTTGTGCATGGAAGCATATTGCTTGTCTGAATATTGGCTGATCACTTTGATTTTTTCTAATGTTAACATCCCCCTAGCCCCCTTCAAAGGGGGAGTCTCCAAAGCATTCATTATCAAATTATTTCCTTGAGGGGATTATGGGGGTGTGAAAGTAGTAAGTATTAAGTTATAAGTTTTAGGTAATAGGTTTTGTTTAAAACTTACCAATTCATTATTCTTTTAAAAAATCCGTAAATTTCTGTAACCATACTTTGATTAGGCTTGTCCAAACCATATCAAAACTTAAAAATTGGAAGAAAAGCATCTGAACAATATTATCGAAGAAGTAAAGCGAGGGAATTACCATGCTTTTAATGCTATTATTGTTGCGCATGAAGTTCAGGCCTATAATCTGGCTTTTCGTATCGTGAAGAATAGGGAGGATGCTGAAGAAATAGCTCAGGATAGTTTTGTAAAAGCGTATAAAAGAATCAAATCATTTAAGGGAGATTCAAAGTTTAGTACCTGGCTGTATCGTATTGTTTATAATAATAGTATTAATAAATTAAGAGCAAATAAAAGGTTTAAGCTTAATGATGAAATAGAGGATGATCAAATTGGAACTTCAGTTTCCGATCATAGCATGCAGAATTTACTGGATCAGGAAAGAAAAGACTTCATAAAGCAAGCGTTGAACAAATTGAATCCTCAGGAAAGTACTTTAATCACATTGTATTATCAAAATGAATGTGATTTAAAGGAGATAGAAGAAATAACAGGTGTGAATAAGAATAATTTAAAAGTGCAATTACACCGAGCGCGTAAAAGATTAGAGCAGCATTTAAAACAAATGCTTCCAAATGAATTAGAAAGCATAAGATGATGGAAGAGCAAGAATTTAAAGATTTATTGAATGATAATGTAGAAGGCCCTTCATATGGTTTTTCTACTAAAACCATGCGTAAAATTGAAGCCTATGAAGCATCCAAGCCAAGTTTTGTAAGGAGCGGAAGTAGGTCAATTATTGCTTATATAATTCCAATAGTGTTTTTGGTTTTAATCATTACCACCCTATTTATAAATGATTCTAGCTTGATTAATTTCAATATTAGCTTACCAGATTTTAAAACTGTTTGGTTAAAAGTGAATTTACATATTAGTTGGATACTGGGTTCTATAGGATTAACTGCCGGCTTCTGGGCCTGGATTTGGTGGGAGAAAAAGAATTTCAGGTTTAGATAGAATTAAACATCCCCCTAGCCCCCTTCAAAGGGGGAGTCTCCAAAGCTTGCATTATCAATATATCCCCTTGAGAGGATTTTAGGGGTGTGAAAGTAGTAAGTATTAATTTGTAAGTTTTAGGTAATAGAAAACCTGTCAGGTTTCGAGAACAATTATTCATCTAATATTAGATTTTATCAATTAAAATAGCCAGCAAAAACCTGACAGCTTTCAGATAGTAATTAAATGAGAATAACAAAAATTCGGGCCAGAGATGGCCTTGTGCATGGAAGCATATTGCTTGTCCGACAACTGGCTGATCACTTTGATTTTTTATAATGTTAACATCCCCCTAGCCCCCTTCAAAGGGGGAGTCTCCAAAGCATGTATTATCAGGCTATCCCCTTGAGGGGATTATAGGGGTGTCAAATTCTAAACCTGACAGGTTTTGATCAAAAGGAGGATGAGGTTTTACTCCTCCTTCTTCTCTAGAATAGTCTCTAAATAATGCTCTTCCACTCCAAATTCTTGCTTTAAACCTTCAATTTTGGCGTTAATGGCTTCCATGTTTGGACTTTTGCTCGCTTTGCTGCCGACTAGCATTACATTTTTACGCGTATGCTCATTAGAGATAAACTCAAATACTTTGGTGTTATATTGATTTTTCTCTAAAAGTAAAGCACGTATGGTATCGGTAACCATCTCAAACTGACGCTCTTTAAAAATACCAAACTTCAAGATAGGATTTTCCTGAGTGGTTCCTTTTACGCTTTGCCTAACCTGCTTATGGCAGCATGGTGCACAAATAATAAGAGATGATTTAGAAACTAAGCCTTTATAAATCGCATCATCAGTGGCCGTATCGCAAGCGTGTAATGCTATCAGAATATCAATTTGATCCTTATCGTAATTTTCAATCCTTTCAGAAACGAAGGATAAGTTTTCATACCCACACTTATTGGCTACATCATTACAATAGTTAACCAGTTCCTCTCTTAGCTCAATTCCTGTAACTTTTACGTCTAAGTTTTTAGTATTGTATAGATAATCATAAAGCGCAAAGGTTAAATACCCTTTGCCCGAGCCCATATCTACTATATTCACTTGCTTAGGTAGATCAGTAGATTTGATGAGCCCATCAATGATCTCCAGGTATTTGTTAATCTGCTTAAACTTATCCGCCATCTTTGGGATCAATTTTCCCTGCTTATCTTTTATTCCTAAATGAACTAAGAATTCACTTTCTTCAGCACGTTTCACTTTTTGTTTATCGTGATGCTCAGGAAGCTTATTGCTGAAGGTAGGAGGGGTATTCGTTATCGTAGCTTTTCCCTTTTTATTAATCCGAAGGGCTACATCTTTCTCTAGCGTAAATAAAGTCGCGATGCGGAAAGCATCTTGCAACAATTTTTCTAGTTCCTGAATAGCTTCTTTAGCAGTATAGTTTTTTACCTGATCGTTGGTTTTGTAGCGATAGGTAAAAGAGAGGAGCTTCTCATTTTTAATTTCTACTTCACGTAGATATACATTCGCTAAGTCTGCTGACTTCCGAATGGGTTTACTTAAAGTAAGTTTTACAAATAAATCCTCTTTTAAGGATTTTTCCATTTCCTGAAAAAACTGCTGCATCTCCTTCATCTTAAATACAAAGCTACAAATGGTGATAATAAAAAGCTATGCCTTGGACAGGTTTTGATAGAAGTAAAGGTAAAATGTGAAAGTTGTAAGCTAAATAAGTTGTAAGTAATAAGTAATAGGTTTTTTCTATTCGATTCTTTAAAAATATAACATCCCCCTAGCCCCCTTCGAAGGGGGAATCTCAAAAGCATGCATTATCAATCTATCTTATCCCCTTGAGGGGATTATTGGGGTGTCTTGTATTAGAAAGTTAAAGCTGATAAAACCTGTCAGGTTTCCAGTACTTAGAATTTGCAAAAAATAGTTTCTTTATGAGCTATATTTTATCAAAACCTGACAGGTTTCAGATAGTAATTAAATGAGAATGACAAAAATTCGGGCCAGAGATGGCCTTGTGCATGGAAGCATATTGCTTGTCCGAAAAATGGCTGATTATGCTGATTTTTTCTAATGTTAACAACTTCCTAGCCTCCTTCAAAGGGGGAACCTCCAAAGCCTGCATCATCAAGCTATCCCCTTGAGGGGATTATAGGGGTGTCTTGTATTAGGAAATTAAAGCTGATAAAACCTGTCAGGTTTCTAATACTTAGAATTTGCAAAAAAATAATTTCTTTATGAGCTATATTTTATTAAAACCTGACAGGTTTCAGATAGTAATTAAATGAGAATAACAAAAATTCGGGCCAGTGTTGGCCTTGTGCATGGAAGCATATTGCTTGTCCGACAACTGGCTGATCATTTTAATTTTTTCTAGTGTTAACATCCCCCTAACCCCCTTCGAAGGGGGAACATTTCCTAGCCTGCATCATCAAGCTATCCCCTTGAGGGGATTATAGGGGCGTTGTTATTTTTCCATGCAAAAAAAAGCAGACTTTTCAGTCTGCTTTTGATGTTCCCTTTTGAAAACTAATATTATTGATAGTAGAATCTTTCGTGAACGATCTGACCGTTTTCCCACTTCTGAACGCCTACTTGTTCCATGTTTACTCTGTTACCATCTTTGAATGTAACATCCATAGTAGTTTCATGCATTACGATACCTGCTTCTTCATTAGAAGTAATCGCTTTCACTTCCATTCCGTGGAATTCTTCGATCATTCCTAAGAATTCTTCTTCGTGCTTTCTGCATTCTGCTTTCCCAGTCCAAGTACCTCTTGGCTCAGTGATTACCACTGGCTCACCGTAATACTTGTCGAATGCGTCTAATAATTTTCCTTCGCCTATCATCTTATAGATGTCTTCGCATTTTTCTCTTAATGTCATAATAGTAGTGTTTGTTAAAAAATTATATGTATATACATACAATATTGAAAAAGGTTTGAAAATAGTTTAAATATTTAATCAATATTAATGTAGATTAATACTTCACTATTGAGCATTGCCTCATAATTATAATAATGATGAATATAAGGCCTTATCAGTCAGCTTATTTTCAAAAAGTACTAGCGCTATTTGATCTTAATACACCCCAATATTTTGCTGAAAGTGAAAAAGCAGATTTGGAAGAATATTTACAGCAAAAACGGGAAGATTATTTTGTGGTGGAGGAAAATGGAGAATTTATAGGGGCAGGAGGAATTAATTACGATCCTGATCGAGCAGTAATTTCTTGGGATTTTATTCATCCTGAATGGCAAGGAAAAGGAATTGGAAGAAGATTAATGGATTTTAGATTAGCTTATATTCGATCGCAAAAGCAATATGAAAAAGTGATAGTAAGAACCTCTCAATTGGCCTCCGGCTATTACGAAAAAATGGGCTTCAATCTACTGGAAGTAAAAAAAGATTTTTGGGCTGAAGGCTTTGATTTATATTTTATGGAGCAGACCATTTCAGCAGGATCATATTAATTACCCGCTTTTTTCGATAAACACCTAAAGTTTTAGGATGTATTTCAAATAAAATCCTATACATTTATAGTTCATCAAAAACCAAAACCCAAAGTCGAATTTCAAATTAATTTTCTGAGGGTTTGTTAAAAAATTATAGTCTGTATAAAGTAAGTTTAGTTATTTTAAATACAGAATGTTAGATATAAGACACGCTAATGTGCTTTATACAGTTTTTGGGCTGCATAAAAAAAGAATATGAGTACAAATCAAGATAACGCTGCACAGTCATTAGTTGGGAAAAAACTCAAAAACGGTTGGACAGTTTCAAAAAAAATTGAACCGAAAGAAGGATCAACAGGAGGGTTCTTTAGTGTTTGCTATGTAGTTACTCGCGGTGATGAAGAAGCATTTCTTAAAGCTCTAAATTTTCAGGCGTTCTTTCAAATGTTTAGAGGTCGACCAATTGTAGAGATAATAAATGAGCAAACCAATGCCTATCAATTTGAAAGGGATTTACTTCTGAGATGTAAAAACAATAAGCTATCTAAAGTTTCCATGGTTATTGATGAAGGAGAAGAAGTTCTAGAGGGATTTACAATACCAAATGTTCCTTACCTCATTTTTGAAATGTCTGATGGCGATGTTAGATCACATATGAATTTTAGTAAGGATGTAGAAATCGCTTGGAAATTGCAATCGCTTCATAATGTAGCTGTTGGTCTAAAACAACTGCATGGTGTTGAAATTGGGCATCAGGATTTGAAGCCATCAAATGTTCTTCTATATCAAGATGGAGTCGTTTCAAAAGTCGGTGACTTGGGCAGATCACTTTGTGCTGAAATAGAAGCTCCACATGAAAATGGAGGAGACTTCCCAGGTGATCTAAACTATGCACCAACAGAGTTTCTTTATAGATACATCGACCCTGATTGGAATTTTAGAGTTCGATCTACCGACATGTATTTATTTGGGAGCCTTATAGTCTTCTATTTCTCAGGAGCTAATATGACTGCTTTAATTGGTAAAAATCTCGATCCACAATTCAAATGGACACAATGGCGAGGGAAATTCGAAGGAGTTCATGATTATTTAGTTGATGCATTTTACAAAGCAATTAAAGAATTCAAATCATCAATAAGCGACAAAGAACTTAGTGACGAGCTTTCTAAAATTATAGAATATTGTTGTTTTCCTATACCTGATAGAAGAGGTCATCCAAAAGCAATTGAACTATCATTAAATAGAGATGGCAGCAGAAACCTAAACTCAAATCAATTTGATTTTCAGCGAATTGTCTCAAAGTTTGATGTTTTATATAGAATGGCTAATTACAAGTTCAAATAAATTATATGGCCGTTATCTATGAAATAAAAGAAAGGAGAGTTATTCCAAATTGGAGAGACTTCAAACGAACTCTTCAATTAGGTGAATTAAGCCAATCAAATAAATCGGCTGAGCCAATCATTTTGAACATTGATCGCTCAATTGAAGATTGGAAACAGGGTAAAAACATTGGAACTGCTGCAGATTTAATCAATTCAGCTTTTGTTTCAGGCATCCAAAATTTCGAAGTAAAACAAGCCATTGAATTCATAAAATCTGATCAACAAAAAGCTTCATCTAGTCTTTTGGATTTAATTAAACTTATTGAATTAGACTCGCCAACGCCTGCTGTTATATCGAACAATTCACTTTTAGAAATTGATGTTGACACTGTAAATGAATTTCAAGCATTTATTAATAACAAGTCATTTCATAAAGTAATAAATAAGACTAAAAATCGCACAAAAAACGAACTTAGAAATCCTATAATTTGGGTTGAATTAGCAAGACTATATACAATGAGAGGGCACGAACATAAAGCCGAAAACGCCATTCTTACTGCTCTTCATCTCGCTCCTAATAATAGATTCGTTCTTAGGTCAGCTACAAGATTTTTTATTCATCAAGAAAAATTTGACCAAGCTCTTTTTTATCTCAGAAAAGCTGAAGGATTAAAAGATGACCCTTGGCTAATTTCTGCACACATTGCCACTTCCTCTATAATGGGAAGGTTTTCTCCATTGATTAAAGAAGGTAAAAGATTGCTTGATTCTAATAATTTCTCAGATTACGAACTTACCGAACTTTCAAGTTCTCTTGGTACACTAGAATTTAAAGATGGTTCATTCAAAAAGGCAAAAGGTTTTTTTGAGAAATCTATGAAAATGCCGAATGATAATAGCTTAGCTCAACTTGAATGGGTTTCAAAAGATGAGCAAAGATTTCAAATTAATCCTTTTCAGTTTGATAAGGTAATTAACCCTTTCGAAGCTAGGGCTCTCGAATTATATGAAAGAGGTAATTGGAAAGATGCATTTTACAATTCCATTAAATGGTTTTTGGATATGCCTTTTTCCAAACGTCCAGCCTTACTTGGCTCATACATTGCAGGTTCCCTACTAAAAGATAAAAACGCGGCAATTATTTTGTGTCAAGTTGGACTACAAGCAAACCCTTATGATCCGACATTACTTAATAACATGGTCTATAATCTAGCTACTTCTGACAATCAACAGATGCTAGATACGTATGTACGTCAAATGATGGAAATTGATATTAAAGGCCTTCCAAATGAGAGCAAAATAACTTTCCAAGCAACTTTGGGTCTTGTTTCTCTAAAAAGAGGAGACACTGAGTTAGGAATGAAAATGTATAAAGTTGCCATTCAAAACGCAACCAATATTAGAAATGATTACTTAAAGAATTTGGCGATAGCAAACTTTGCAATGGAGCTTATTAATCTGAATTCTCCAGAACAAACGACATATGTAGACTTGGTAAAAAATATGAGAATTTCAGAAAAACATAAGGACTTGCTACAACTTCAAAGTGAAATCTTAGAAAAAATAAAAACGCAGCCCAACACGAGCTAAAAAACATGCCCTTCTGGAAACTTTTCCTAGCCAGGCGTTATAAAAATCATAAAAAGTAATTATATCCCCGCTGGCGCATGCGTGTCGCTTGTGCCTCTATACTAACATCTTTTTTTGCTGAAAAATAATATGCGCATGGCCATTTCACAGAAAAAAATTATGCGCAGTTCGAATTTTTCATTCACGCATAACGGATTTTCCTGCTGTGTATGTATGCGTACCACAAAACAACTAAGCATATTGCGTGATGGAAATGCAGTACGCATAAGAATGTGCCCATTTTCGCTATTCTCTGAATCCTTATGTATTATGCAAATAAGATTTTAAGCCTGGTTCTCGATATATTTTACTTGGTTTTAAGAAAATCCGATTGGTCTACAATCAAGAAAATCCTGAGAAGTGGGAATCGATTCCGTATTTAGATTGGAGATATTGCCACTCATTTTGGTAGTGGTGGGTATTATAATGCTGACCTTAGGTCTTTTAGGCTATTTGGATATTATAGAATTAAACTTATCAATAATTCAATAAAATACTATAACCGCTTCCTTTTAAGAAAAATAAAAAAGTCAATCTGGTTGCCCAAATTGACTTAAGAACTTTAGATGCAGTTACCATTGGCATCCATTATGCATGGTGGATTTGGATTTGTCGGATCATTTGGCTCAATTGGAATTTCTGGGTCTCTTCCTGGAAGACCACCTCCAGAGTAATTCCCATCATCATGATAGCAATTTCTAACATTATTTGTAGTAGATCGCCATGAGCAAGCAGATGAACTCGAACCGTTAACATTAGCAATTGTAATGGTTACATCACCATATCGTTCACTCGCAATTTGAAATACGTCTTGATTGTTTGATACGGTTGCTCCCGCTGGAATGGTGACATAAGCAGCATCGATTATGGTACTACCTTTGCTTAGCATTAATTCAATGGTTCGATTATAATTTACTGCTCCATTGTATCCTGCTGTAACTGCAACTGTGTATCGTGTACCACTAACCGCCTGGCCGGCAGAACCACTTCCATAGCAATTACCACCGGGCACAATTTGTGGCGTTAAGTAACAGTTGTTCCAGTCAGTATCTTTTTCAGGATAATTTTCTACACTGGCATTGTCGTTTGAGTTAGCAAACAAAAAGATGTTCGCAAACATCAAAAAAATAAAATTTAATTTGATCATAACTTTTAAGGGTTTGGTTTAAAATATTCATAAGTAACTACGGATGTATGAATTTGTTTAAGGGGGGCACTTATTTCTTTTCAGATCTACTGGGTTTAGCTATCTATGAACATAAAGTAAAGATATTTATTCCGTTCAAGAATATAATTGCTATTTTGCGAAGAATTTAAATCCAATCTGATACCGCATTTTTTAGATCCTATAAAGAACCCTAGAAAAATTCAACCAAGAATATGAGATCCCTTTTAATTTATGTTTTTATAATCATCGCGAACCTATATTTGGCGCAAGGGCAGGATTTACGGTATTTACATTTTTCTGATAGTATCATTAGCCAGATAAATAATCAACACAGCGAGCGATTAAATAATTATAAACTACAGAATGGTGATATTTCTCTTTATGAGAAGATATACGAGCGTAGAAAAGAGAATCTCGAAAAGGCCTTTAGTGATAGCTTATTTGTCTATGATAAATTAATTTATGAAGGCATAGACCACTGCCTTCAAAAAATTAGCACATCCAACGAAGCAATTCAAGAAGAGAACTATACGATTCTCGTAAGTAATTCTCCCATTGCGAACGCCTATTCTATAGGAGGAGGAACTATTATTCTAAATCTTGGCATTCTTAGAAAAATCAGAACTCAAGGCGAGCTGGCTTTTATTATTGCGCACGAAATCGGGCATGACTACAAACAGGACGTTGATATATCCGCCTATCGAAACTTAGAACGATTGGATTCAGAAGAGTTTGAAGATGCCATTGATCGTATTGATAAAGAGAAATACAATAGAAGAGCACAGCTGGAGACTTTTTTTAAAAGGCTGTATTTAACAGAAATGAAATTTAGCCGCCAGCAAGAAATCAGGGCGGACTCACTGGCCTTGAAGTTCATCCTCAATGCCAATTATGACTATAGGTACTCAATTAGTACTCTAAATTTATTAGATTCCATTGATTTCTATACTTTTCCTGCGATTGATTATTCCAATACCTTGGGATTTGAAGATTACCCCTTTAAGGAGAAATGGATTATAGATAAAAGCGATCTGTTTTCTATGGCTGCTGAATCGCCTGATGAAGATACTAAAGCTTTAAAGTCTCACCCAGATGTAGAAGAAAGAATTGCTCGTTTAAAGCTTATCACTGAAGTAAAAGCAGATACAACTACTGAATTTTTCAATCCAAGAAAGCTTCCAGCTCTTAAATCAGGTGTTGACCTCGATTTAGCATTTATAGATAGTTGGGAAGCTCAAAATAATTATGGGAGAGCTTTATTTTTTTCATTAAAGCAATTAGAAGCACAAGCAGACAATAAGCAGTTGTTGAGGAGAATTAGTAAGCTGTTTGATAAGATTTACGAAGCTCAAAACTCTCATGAGCTAAGCAGATATGTAGAATCTCCTGGCCCTTATCAAGAAGCCACCTATAAGGAGTTTATAACTTTTTTGAGTAGAATCAGACTTTCAGAATTGGAAATGCTTATCTATCATTTTCATTTGAAAAATAGCGGTTTACTGGGGCAGGATGAAGATTTCTTAGATACATTAAATAAATACAAACTAAAAATTCGATAATCAATTTTAACAAAACTAGAAAACATGAAAATTAGATTTTACGCATTACTGTGCTTCTTAATCATTGCTATCAGCGCAAAAGCGCAAGAGAAGAAAATCCAAAATATAGTAGAAGTAGAATTAAGAAATGCAGGCTCTATTATTAACGATGAAATTGTAGTGGGGCATTACCTGTTTTACAAAACCGACAGAATAAATAGAAAAACTTACAACTATGAATTGCAGATACTAGATCAAAATCTGAATGAAGTAGGTAAACATACGGTTGAAAGTTCAAAGCATCTCTTTCTAATGGATGCTGTATATAACGGCCAGTCACTTATGCTGAAGCTTTATGATTATAAAGAGGATAAAGTGATGTTGCAACAGTTAGATAATTCAGCTAAGCTATTAAGTACAGAAGTTCGAGAAGTCGGTAAAATTGAAAAGGCCCAATTCCGCCAGATGCAGAGCAGCAAAGCTGCTCAGGCAATCTTTTTATTTCCTTTGAAAGATTTTGGTTTTGCGGACTTCAGAACTCTGAAAAATAAAAACTATGGATATAGTATAGATTTTTATTCATCTGAAGGGGGCGAAAATTGGAATTACAGCAGTGATCCTAAACTGAAAACTCATGTTTTCCCAACCATGCTTTATGGCGATAAAGATATCATGATGAACCTTATCATGGAAAAGGATGGCCTTTTAAGCAAAGATTTCGATTTAAATTTAATGGTTCTTGACTCTAAGACGGGAATGCCATTATTTGAAAAATCCTTAGATGACGATAAGTATAAATTATCCCCAATTAATGGCTTTAAAGTAGATGATAGCGGTGAATTTTATCTTTTAGGGTATTACTATGACAAAGAAAGTAATATCATAACTAGCGAGAGTCTAGGGCTATTTAAGTATAAAATCAATAATTCTGGCGATATAATAAGCAAGGATTATATCTCATGGACTGAAGATGCTGGTAAGTATTTAAAAGTTGACGAAAAGGGAGAGTTTGAAGATTTTGGATATGTTTTTTTTCATGACTTTGTAGAAGACAATATGGGCAACTTTTACGCCATAGGGGAACAATATGACAAAGAATTTAAAGGGCTTGGGTTTGATATAGTAGTTAAAGATATGATGATATTCAAGTTTGATAAAGAGTTTAAATTGACCAACATAGAAACCATCGAAAAAACAGAAAACAACATATCTGTACCGAATGCAGCATTTTTTAGTCCTCAAATGTTGGCAATGATTGTGAAAGCCCTAAATGGTTATGACTATGAATTTATGACTAGTAGTATGGAAAAAGATGTCATCAGTATTGGGTACCAAGACTACTTGGAAATAAAGAAGGAATCAGATAAATATGTTTTTGGGAATGTTTTTATCGCGGATGGTAAAATCTCCACTGATACTATCGACTTAATGGAAGTAAAGGAAGAAAAGAGGTTTAAAGTCTTACCTTCTGAAGCTGGATATATTGTGGTTTTAGAGTATGATGAAAAAGAAAAAGCACTCACAATAGAAAAAGTAAAACTAAATTACTAATCCCCAAAAGGCTGCTGTAAAAAGCAGCCTTTTTTGTTCTATATATCATCAAGAGGGTTTTTAGATTTTTGTATCTAAAAAAAGGTATTCTTAATAATTTACCTTGCTGAAAAAAGACCTTAAAGCCGTTAATGCCTTTTTGATATTAGCTCATTTTCCTATCTCCTAAATAATAGTTTTCCCTTTCATTCAAACTAAATATTAAATAGAAGTTAATATCTTTCGGGATGAACTATCGACTTTTGTATTTAATAAGTATTCTTATCTTTTTTTCTGCATGTCAAAGTCCGCAAGAAGAATATGTATGTACTCCCTGTAATTTAGAATGTGATCAATTGAGCTTTGCCAAAGCAGGCGATTGTCCCCACTGTAATATGAAGCTTATCAAGAAGTCTGAGCTTGAATCGCTTCAGAATTTAGTACTCAATCAGGTGAAAATTGAAAATGGAAAAGGAGCTTTTTTAATTGATGGGGGCTACCACCAAGGCCGGCAAATCATAGTTCATTATTAAAAAGCAGAAGAATTTAATCAATTTCCAAAGTATTGATAGTGGTATATGGGACGGTTCCTAACTTTTCAATTAATATTTTCCGTGCTAATCAATTTTCCGATCTCTTCTGTGACCGTCCTTCTACATATCTAATAAATGGTACATCCACTTTATTCTACTTCCATAATTTGCATTATATTTCTGACACTATTTTAAAACAAGTCATTATCTGTCTAATTTAAAAATTTGATTTGTTGAAGAGTTTAATCCAACATACAAATCACCGTCATACGTAAATGCAGTATAAAAATCAGAGGAGGTAGGAATCGGAACTGACCTTTTTTCAAAAATTTTATTACAAGACATGTTAATTACAAAAGTATTATAATTTATTTGTAATCCTGTACCAGAAGAGTTGCCCCAAGCCTCCCCCAAAAAGCCCTCTGATGAGGAAAAAGAATGAAATCCAAAGTAATAATACTCTGAACTTAAGTACTCAATAAATTCATTTTCATTATTATTATACTTGTAGAGGACTTTTGAGCTATTTGAAAATCCTGCATATAGTGTTTCATCTATCACAAACAAGCGTGGTGATTGACCTATATTTGGTTGATTTCCAAGAATTAATCGCCAAGAATCTTCTGCTTTTGAGTATGCCCAAAGTTGAGATTCATCATTGTTATTTCCAACTAATGCAAATATTTCTTCATTTACTGAAGCCAATGTATAATAAGCTGTTCGATTGGGAATAGAAGCTAACTCAACCCAGCTATCTGTTTCCGGTGAATATTTGTAAAAATCATTTGTGGTATTTATAACATATCCTTCAGTATTATTAACAGCAGTTGATGATGTCACGCCACTGTCAAAATCAGATAATTGCGTCCATTCCGAAGTTTCAAGATTTAATTTCCAAAAATCAGATAAACTACCATCTCCACCAAAATACAAAAATTTGTCAATAACAAATGATAAAGCCGAATTTCGTGGTTCTCCCGGGAAATCAGAATTCACAAGTGACCAATTTCCTAAGCCTTCAACATAAATAGTTTTTGGGTATACATATTCAATTTCATTATCTGTTGATTTTAAAATCAAGTTATATTCACCAGTTGCTATACTTAGCGGAATCTTAAAGGAATTGCTGTCAGGACTACTAAATAAGACTCTAATAGTTTCTGATCCAATTTTTATTTCGTCAATGACATCGAGATCAGTTCCTCCCAATTTAACTTCCTCCTGAATGCCAAAGCATGTATCATTAATGTAAGTAATTTTAGGATTGAAAATTTCTTCCTCTGAATTATCTGTATTGCATGAAAAATTGATGACATTTAGTAACAGAAGAAGTAAGTAATTTATTTTTTTCATTTTCTAGGATATATTTTTTTAATTCAAATCTACAGTTTTCAAATTGTTTTTCTACTACTATGAAAGATTTTCTGGTGTAGATATTATTTCATTCTAATTTGTAAAGATGCTGTTAAATAATTTAAGTAAGTCTTGAGAAATCAACTATAAAGAGAATCGTATATCAAATTGCTAATGTTTGCGCATGCGTTTGGCTTGTGCCTTTTAAAAAAGCTTTTAGAAGCAGAAAATATGGTTATATCTACTTTAAAAAAGAAAGTATGTGCAGTACAAAACAGCTACACATAAATAGAAAATGATCAGTTCACTAGAAGCTAATATCTTACGGTATGAACTATCGATCCTTCCTTTATATCTCCCGTTCCCAGCATGCTCTGCATGGTGGTATTTAAACATGCGCACTTCAAATTTTAAATCACGCATAACACTTTTTTTTATTGCGCATATAGCGTGATGGAAAAGCAGTACGCATAATATAGCTAGTTCCCTCCGTGCTCTAAATACTAGGGTTTAATTTGAAGAGAACTTTTGATTAGCCCTGTTTGATAGTAGGTTTTTGCTATTAATTAATAAAAACAACAACCATCAGTTACAATAGTATAGCAAATTTTACATCAGCACAATTAATTTCTACTATCATAAGACTTGCATGGTCAATGGCACCCATACTGACTATAAGTGACCCTTGTGCGTGATGGGTTGGCACTGTAATTGATATCAATCTTAAAAACCAAAAACTCATGAACCAACGATTAATCCCCATTCTCCTCTTAATAAATATATTAAGCGTTTCACTTCATGCTCAGGATATCGAAACACAGGAAATTGAAAACTTTCTGAAGAAGGAATACGCAGAAAACAGCCCAGGAGCAGTAGTTCTGATAGCGAAAAAAGATCAAATAATCTTCAAAAGGGCATTTGGCCTCTCAGATATCAAAAAAAGAAAGCCTATCAAAACCGATATGATTTTCCAGATAGGATCTATGGCGAAGCAATTTACCTCAGCTGCGCTACTTCAGTTAGTAGATGAGGGAAAAGTTGCTCTTGATGATCCTATTCAAAAATATGTTGAATACTTCCCGATCAAAGAATTTCCTATTACCCTCCATCACCTTCTTTCTCAGACATCGGGAATTCCAGAATTTTTTGACATTGATGAAGAAGAGATGCATCTGCTTTCACAAGGACATACACCCGAACAACTAATTTCATATTATAAAAACCAGCCTTTGGAATTCGAGCCAGGTACCAAATTCCAATACAGCAATTCCAATTATCCTCTACTGGGAGTGGTTATAGAACGAGTTTCGGGGATCTCACTCAAGGAATATATGAGGATAAATCTTTTCGAACCTTTGAAGATGAGTTCAACTAGCTTATGGTATAATAATGAAATGAAAAGGAAAAGAATTGCAAAAGGATATAGAATATATGAGGGAGAGTTAATTTCTTCACCCAAAATTGTAGGGTCTGTCCCTTATGCAGCAGGAGCCATTGTTTCTACGGTAGATGATTTATGGATATGGAATCAGGAATTAAAAAACAGGACAGTCCTAACTGATTTTGTGGTTGATAATCTGATTACTGAAAAAAGGACAACATCAGGAGCCGGAACCGGATACGGCTATGGTTTTTTTATTAAAAATCTTTTAGAGCTAAAAACCATTCAGCACGGAGGAAATATGTACGGCTTTACAAGCTATGGTCTTTACCTACCTTCTGAAGATCTGTTTGTTTGCGTTTTAGCCAATAAATCACTGGAAAGAACCGAAGAAGTGGCTAACTATCTAGCTAGTGTTATTCTAAAAAATCCTTTGGAGATTGAAGATAGGAGTCAGTTGGAGTATGACAAATACCAGGAGTATTTTGGTACATACCAATTAGAGGGCGAGTCGAAACTAATTGAAATTTTTATGGTATATGATGTTCTAGTTCTAGATTTTCCTGAGGCAAGAGGAACTGGAACTAAACTGATGATAACAGAGGCAGACAAAATGGAATCAAAAGCGGTAAATGTTAAGATTCAATTCACCAGGAATGATAAAGGTGATATCATTGGGTTTACTGCTGAACAAAATGGCGAAACTGAATGGAAAAAGATAAAATAGGATGAATGCACCATAAATGAAATAGTACCTATCTCATATCTAAACTGATTTACTGGTTGAGGTTCAGGTCTCCACAGGAGCGCCTTGCGAAGCATAACGCGTTCGTTTTTCTCTCGTAAATCAACCCTCCTGTTACCGCCATGTTCTACATACTGGTTTTTCATAATTAAATTAGCTAATATTATGAAGATGCTGATATTTTTGAATATGAACTACCGCTCATTTTATTTTATAAGCTTTATTATCCTATTTATTTCCTGCCAAACTAAGCCTCAAGAGGATAGTAAATTTCAAGAAATAATAGAAGAAGGTTATGAATTAGTTATTCCTAATGAGCCCATAAAAGGAGTTGTGGTTTTATTTGGAGGCTATCCAGAACAAGCATCTGATATTAAACGAGAATTCGATATTTTAGAAAAAGCAATCGAAAATGATGTTGCAATTCTATATTCTAACTTCAATCAGAAAATCTGGTTGAAACAGCTGGAAATTGAAACTTTAGCGTTTGAAATTAAACAAGCTTTAGAAAACTATAAGCTTCCTAGGGACAATCTACACATCGGAGGTTTTTCAAGTGGAGGGAATGTGGCAGTCCTCTTATCCAATTACTTAGCGGGCAATGCTCAAATTGGAATAATGCCAAGGGGTGTTTTCTTGGTGGACTCACCGATAAATTTAAAAGCATTGTATGATAATGCTGAGCTCAACATTAAGCGTGATTTTTCAGAGGTTTCCGTTGAAGAGGCGAACTGGTTGCTGCAAAAGTTTGAAAACACTTTAGGGAATCCAGAAGATAGCGTGGCTAAGTTCGAACAATATTCTGTCTATACTTTACAAAATCAAAATGTATCAAATCTGAGAAATCTGAAAAATACGAAAATAAGACTTTATACAGAGCCAGATTCGTTATGGTGGAAAGAAAATAGACAAACTGATTTTGTAAACACTAATGCCTATCAAATTCAAGAATTAGCCAAAGTTTTAAATCAAAACGAGTTTGAAAAGGTGGAATATTTACCCTCTCATCAAAAAGGCTACAGATCAAATGGTAATCGCCATCCCCATAGTTGGTCCATCATAAATCAGAATGATTTATTGGATTGGATGTTAGATCCTTAAAATTTATCTCTTTAATCATTATATCTTTTTGAATTTTATAAAAGTATTTAGATATTTATCTAAATAACTAAATAAATGAATTCAATCTTTAAAGCCCTGAATGATGAAACCAGGCGGGAAATTATCGAATTGCTGAAAGATCAGGATTTGAATGCCGGTCAGATAGCGGATAAATTTAATATGAGCAAACCTAGTATTTCCCATCATCTGGATATTCTCAAAAGGGCCGATTTAATTAGCAGTGAAAAGAAAGGCCAGTTTGTGGAATATTCATTGAATACCACCATACTGGAAGATTTATTAAACTGGATCATGACCTTAAAAAAATAAATAATGAAGCTTAAAAAAGAACTACCCCTGATTGCGATTGTATTATTGCCTTTTGTCTATTTGGCCTACGTTTGGAATGATTTACCGAATAAAGTTCCACTACACTGGAATTTACAAGGAGAGGTTGATCGTTACGGTGAGAAAACTGAATTAATTTTAGCAGTTTTTGTACTCCCAGTTTTGGTTTATGTATTACTCTTAATTGTTCCGAAAATTGACCCCAAGAATAAACTTCATCAAATGGGGAATAAATATGATAACATTCGGTTTTTGTTAATCACTTTTATTTCGGCCATAACTATTTTTATTATTTATTCTGCCAACAATCAGTCTGTTGCCAATCCAAACTATATTGTGCTCCTAGTGGGAGTATTGTATCTCATTTTAGGAAACTACTTCAAAACGATCAAAGCAAATTATTTTATTGGAATTAGAACTCCATGGACACTCGAAAGTGAAGAGGTATGGAAAGCCACCCATAAACTGGCAGGTATATTATGGTTAATAGGAGGCATTGCTGTAGTGTTGTCCAGTTTGATTTTTGAAAAGCAAATCAATTTTATGGTGTTTATTTCAATCACTGCGGTCATTAGCCTGGTGCCCATCATTTATTCTTATATGACTTTCCAAAAATTAAAAATCAATTAAAATGAAAAAATATTTCATATTCTTAGTTTCGGCATTATTAGTCAGCATAGAGGCGTATAGTCAAGTAAATCGACCTCAAGAACCTAAACCACCCTTCGACTACACTATAAAAGAAGTGACTTTCAAGAATGAAACAGAGGGTATCTCTTTAGCCGGCACCTTGACCTATCCGGCCAAGGGTTCCAAGTTCCCTGCTGTGATTTTGATTAGCGGAAGTGGTCCTCAGGACAGAAATTCAGAAATTATGAATCACAAGCCCTTTTTAGTCATAGCGGATCATTTGACCAAAAATGGGATAGCCGTGCTTCGAGTAGATGATAGAGGAACAGCTGAATCAGGAGGAAATTATAATGAAAGTGGACTTAATGATTTTGTAGCGGATACTAAAAGTGCTTTGGAATTTCTGAAAGGCCATAAAAAGATTAACAGGAAACAAATTGGATTGATAGGGCATAGTTTAGGAGGAAATATAGCGCCAATTGTAGCAACCGAAAGAGAAAGTGATGTTGCATTTATTGTATTATTAGCAGGCTCTGGTATCAGGGGAGATGAATTAATGCTTTTGCAGAAAGCGACCATTGAACGAAAAATGGGTGTGCCGGAAGCAGCAGTAATGCAGGCTCAGAATAATATGAAGGGAGCTTACGATATTATATTAAATTCAGCTGCTGAGCCGGATGAGATACAAATAGAGTTAAAAAAGTATTTCACGGATAAATTTGGAGGTATGATTCCTGAAAAGCAAGTAGAAGCAATTGCAAAGCAAATGACAATGCCCTGGTTTTCAGATTTTGTAAAATTTGATCCTGAAGAAATCCTTGAAAAGGTAAAATGTCCTGTTTTAGCTTTAAATGGAGCAAATGATCTTCAAGTACCTTCTAAGGAGAATTTAGCAGCAATAAATAAGGCTTTAGAAGCAGGAGCTAATAAAGATTACCAAACCCAAGAGTTAGAAGGCTTAAATCACCTATTTCAAGAAAGTGAGACTGGTTTGCCTAATGAGTATGCTTCAATAGAACAAACTTTTTCTCCACTAGCTTTAGACATCATTACTGAATGGATAAATGAGAGAACCCAATAATGAAAATTCGAAAATAAAATCTGTCCCTTAAGATTTTATTTTCGAGTTTTTCAACCATTCCAAAACCTCTTTAAAATGATCATTTTTAGCATCAGGATGGGTTAGTAAATTAATATGATCATAATCGTGTTGATAGCCTTGCTTTTTGCCAATTACTTTGAAAACAAAGTTCTCTTGATCTCCGATTTCATTTAATAATCGCTTGCAGTCTACCGGATGACCAATTTCAGTATCATTTGAACCTGTTATGGATAAAATAGGGGGAATGTTTTTGCTTTGTAGTGCAGCTGCATAATCAAAACCATCTCGATGATCTTTCCAATCTTTGGAACGAACCCATTTGTTCACTTCCAAGAAATAGTCCTTTGCTTCATCAGCACTTCCTATTTTATATTTTCTAGCTGGTAAATAACCTTTTGTTTTGGCAAGGAATGTGCAAAAGCCAAACCAAATTACGTTTACGATCCACCATTTTTTCAGACTTTTCACTCTTATGTCTCTTTTACTACCAAAGAAGACTAATGATTTAAGATCTTCTAAATCATTTTTTGCTAAATAGGCCATAAGATGAACTCCACCCCAACTATGCGAAATTAAATGATGGGGACCCTGTCCTTTTGTTCTATTAATTTCTTCAATGAAATCAGGTATGTCTTCCTCAAAAGCAGATGCATGACCAAAATTATGGTTGGCACTTGGATGAGGCGTACTTTTTCCTCTTCCTCTGAGATCAGCTACGAAAACATCAAAACCATTTTCTGCTAGAAAAGGAGCCAATCCTTTTCCTGATTTGGAATAGAATATTTTGCCATCCTCTATGCTGCCATGGATTAACAATATAGAGGGGGCATTTTCCTGTTTCCAGAATCTTTTGAGGTGAAGCTTATAGTGCTCTTTGTTAATGAATAGACTTTCTGATTGCATGCCTGAAATTATATAAAAAATAGTAGGCATGCATAATAAATTATGAATTTATTTCTTACACCAGGAACGTTCTTTCCGTCATTGCGAAGGAGGTACGACTAAGGCAATATAATTAAACAAGAGTCAAGATTCCTGATCAAGTCAGGAATGACGCTATGAAAAAGCTTTTTGAGAATTAGCTATTGAAGGGATTGCAAGGCTGCTCTCACAACTACGATTTTTAGTAACTATTTTATTTGATCACTTTAGTAAGTATGATAAATGTAGAACAAGTTTAATTTTCTAAAAGGCTAGTAATTACCATCATTACAAATCCCTTTAGGGTGAAGCAATCTTTAAATCTAAATTTGAGATTGCTTCATTCCTAACAGTGCTGCTCAGAGCAGACAATTATAAACTCTACTTATTCAACTTATTTACCTTATTCATCGGTGGAAATAGCCAATTGCTAATGTGAGGAATAGGGTAACAGTCTAATAATTTAGTATTGACCTCCAGTTCTATTCCTGCATAGTTAAGCGGGTATTGTTTTCGGAAATAGGTAGTTAATCCATCATCTATACCTAAATAAGGATAATTAAATTTTACTCGCCAGATGTCAATGTTTTTTAGAATGTTTTTTTGCCATTTCAGAGCATATTCTGCCTCTAATGTTCTATCCGGATCAAATAAAATCCCAATTTCAGTTTTTCGAACTTCTCCATTCAAAATAGGAGTAAAGCTGTGAATGGAGAGATGGATTACCTTTTCATCTTGCTCAAGATAATGTTCTATTTTCTGAGCTAACTGACTTCTATATGGAATATATAATTCATCTATTAATTGTT
Organism: Marivirga arenosa; assembly: GCF_030503875.2. Classification (NCBI taxonomy): domain Bacteria; kingdom Pseudomonadati; phylum Bacteroidota; class Cytophagia; order Cytophagales; family Marivirgaceae; genus Marivirga; species Marivirga arenosa. The sequence continues at coordinate 1,242,492 of NZ_CP129968.2, forward strand.
GCTGCTCTTGCGAAGTTAATTTTTTGCTGAATTCAGAAAAGAGTTCGTTATGCTCCAAACTTCTATTAAATTCAATTAAAAGGCGACTTATGGTATTCGAAAATAAAGGTTGGCCCGATCTTTTATGTAGATAATTTGCAATTTCTAAAGCACCTTTATCCCAACCTCTATGACTTTTCAATACTTCTTCAGCCCCCTGAAATAAAGGCTCATAATTTGTAGGTATTTCAAAGCCACCATGCTCACAACTGATAATCATTTTACTCATTAGCGTAGTTTGTAAACTTTGTTTTCACTTAAACATTCCACTAATAGCTGATATTCTTTTTTAATATACTCAACCGAAAATGATGTATTTTTTAAGTTGAATAATATTCTTTGAGATAGGTTTCCATACTCCAAAATATATTCAACTACGCTTTTTTGTGCATCACCTAAATCAACTTGTTGGAGTAAATATTTCCATATCTCTTTGATGCTTAAGTCGCCTTTCTTTTCTATACCTAAATAGCGTAAATAATCAGAGTAATGAATAATGCTTTCACCTCCATCTTCCAATGCTAACCTATAAATATCATAAAGATCTAGCTCATCAATAGGATTATACTTCTTGATTTGCGGAATTAAATATTGTAATGACTTACTAATGAATGCAGCGATAGCGATATCTGCTGCTGGGCATTCTTGCAGATCAATAATTCGTATTTCAATTGCATTACGGTCAAATCTGGCAATTGCACCTCTTGAGTTCAACCATTCGTATTGTAAGTTTTTGTCCGGATCAAAAGGAGCTATATGTTTATATATTTTGGTTAGAATTTTCTGCTCATACTCATCCTTACTTTTTACCGATTCGGGAATTACATGCCCTGTTATAGATGGAATTCGTTTTTGGTTCTGCTCATAAAATGCTAATCTATTATCCAATACTTCAGATTTCATACCTTCAAAAATTGGAGATGAAGCTGTTAAAGCTGGAATGATCGCCATTAAATGACGGATAGCTTCATGTAACACATGAAATTCTTCATCATCCGCAAAAGGCAAATTGATATGCATGCTTTGTAAATTTCCCCAGCCATGGCCTTTGCAATCAAATATGCTATTATACTGATTATAAATCTCATTTCTTTCATGAGGCCAAAGCTTAACTTCTTTCAGAGGATCCATTAAAGGATGCATAGCAGTTGGCATTAATACACAATCCACTTCTGCAAGCAAAGCATTTATTTCAACTATGTTTTGATGAAAATCTTCCGCTAATTTCTCTAAGGATTGAACAGGTTTGGTAGTTTTTAATTCTAATACATGCAAAACCAGCTCATTAGACCAGCTAATAGTTCCGTTTTCCAGTTCATCTGTAATATGGCCTAATTTTTTAATGATCACTTGATCAGAAATAGGAGCGGGCATTAAGCTTTTACGATTTACAATCATGTATTCTAACTCAATGCCGAAGCATTCAAATAGGGAGTAGGTTTTGGTTTTATGTATAGTTTCCATTTTATTAAAAATGTCTTTTATTTAGTTGTTCTTGATTTCTATGAATTTTATAGATTTCTGCAGTTTTCTCTTCTTCGGAATGAATTTTCCTTTTTACAAGTAGGTAGTTTGTTTATAGGACTTTCCTAATATAATATTACTCGTTTAGTTTTCTGGATTCGGTTTAAGAATACATCCATCATTTTACTGTATAATTTATCTTTCAATACAGCATCTTCCACCCCTGTGTCGATATTGGGGTTATCATTTATTTCAATCACATAAAATTTATTTCCTTTCTGCTTGATATCCACCCCATAAAGACTGTCACCTATCAAATTGGAAAGTTTTTCGGCCGTTTTAATCAAAGCAGGAGGAGCTAGCTCAACAGGAATAGTTTCTACCTTTCCATATTGTCCATTTTTATTCCAGTTTACAATTTGCCAGTGCTGCTTGCTCATATAATACTTGCAAGCATAAAGTGCTTCACCATTAAATACTCCCACTCGCCAGTCAAAATCGGTTTGCAAAAACTGTTGTCCGACAATCAGGTCAGATTTTTCTAATAAGTCAGCCACTTTCTTTTTGTATTCCTCCATATTTTCGGCTTTGCTTACACCCTGGCTGAAAGCACTATCCGGTTGCTTTAATATGATAGGGAAGCCCAAAATATCAGGGGCAATATTGATGTTTTCTTTATGGATAATGATTGTTTCCGGAGCTTCAATTTGATGCATCTTCAGAAGTTCAGCTAAATAAACTTTGTTGCTACATTTGATGATGCTTTCAGGATCATCTACTACTACCAATCCCTCAGCTTTAGCGCGTTGAGCAAAGCGGAAAGTATGATGATTCACAGCTGTAGTTTCTCTTATGAATAATGCATCATAAGAGGATAAATAGTTATAATCATCTTTAGTAATTAAATTTGCCTGGATGCCTTTTTGAGAAGCTGCTTTAATGAACTTCTGTAGAGTTTTATCCGAACTAGGTGCAGTTTTTTCATGAGGGTCATATAAAATCGCCATTGAATAAGCAGCAGTAGTTCTTTCCGGTACATTAAACTTTTTAGCTTCAAAGTATTTTGCTGCTGCTTCTTCTACAAAAGCCTTATGCTCTTCAGGAATATCTCCCGATGCAATAGGTGAAATGTTTTGTACTGCCCATTTCCCATTACTCATAATAAAATGAGCTCTAATAAATGGAGACTGAAATAAGTTGAATAACTGCATGCTCAAAGCATCATATTTTTTGGATAAGTTTTTACCAAAATATATACTTAATGTAAAACGCTCAGATTTTATGTCTTTCAATGATTTTTGAATGAGTGAGTCTAATTCTGTAGAAAGAATCTTCACCACTGAAATAGACTTCATTTCCTGAATAGTAGCAATGCTAGGAATCGCTTTATGCTTTCTGGCTGCTGCTAATAAAGACACATAATATCCAGCACTTTGATATTTATAATCGCGGCATAGGTTAAATACTCTAGCATTTTTAAGTTTAGAGTAATCTTGATTGGTTAAATATTGTTTGGCAGTAATGACTTCAATATTCTTGATTTCAAAATCCCAATCTTTAAGGTTATTTACAGTTATAATTATTTTCATTTTTGAATAATCAATAGATTTGCATCATAGGTGATTACACCTAATAAAATAGCGCATATTAGATGGTCTATATCCACCAAATAATTTTGTGACTCAAAAGGATTTGCATGCAATGGATCAGCCACAGTAATACTGTTTTGGTCATAGTTGATTCCACTCAATACCACAAAATGCCCAGAAGGATATCCTTTTACATCATCATAGCGAACTGGGTCACCAAATTCTCTTTTTTCATTATAAAGATAGGTGGCACTCAATCCCGTCAAAATCGGAATATCTTGAATGAGATAAGAGTGCAATAAATCCTTATTTAAGGTTTTATAGGTAATCTTACCCCCATTTTCAATAAACTGAATATAGGCTTTTGAAGCCTGCTTAACTTTTGAAGTTTTTTTATATTTAAGTTGTTCTTTTAACTTTTGGACTAAGTCAATGTCTTCATCATGAAACCAACTGGGATCAAAAACTTTTAAATTAAAAGTTATGACCTCAACCTGATACCCCTTTTTTAGCGCATCAATTCCTAACATTACAGCTAATGTTCCGCCACTTTCAAGATATTCAATGGAATCAATTACTTCTTCAAGACTAATAGAGTCATTAAAAAATTGATAAACAGCATGCAAACTTGTGGGCCCGCAAGTACTGTCATTAGGCTGTCTGGAAATGTCCAGACGGAGTGTGTTATTTTTCAATATTTAGTTATAAAAAGTAAGCTAAGAACGCTAGCTTTTATAATTAGTTTCTTTTGTAGGAAATATTTTCAACTTTTCGGGAATAATTTTTTAAAAACTTGATAATCAGTATTTAAGACTCCTATTTTCGGATAAAAATATAAGTCAAATACGCTAAAAAAGTGAATAGAAATAGAATAGCTTCCCATCGATCTAATTTTTTATTTTTCAGAGTAAACATGAAGATGAAAAGCAATATGGAACCACCAATTAATACGTAAAAATCTAGATTCAATTGAGTGTTATAATTTAAGGGCTTCACTATAGAGTTAATCCCTAATATAAAGGTTAAATTAAAGATGTTTGAGCCAATTACATTTCCAATTGCGATATCTGCTCTGTTTCGATAAGCCGCCACAGCACTGGTTGCTAATTCAGGTAAAGAAGTACCCGCAGCCAAAATGGTTAAACCAATCAGTTTTTCACTTAATTCAAAGCTTCGGGCTATATCAACTGCATTATCTACAACTAATTTCCCTCCTAATACCAATCCTGTTATCCCCCCTAAAATCATTAATAAAGTCACCCAATGATTATAAATTTTGGTTTCATCAGGCATGTCTAAAATATGGTTATTATTTTTTACATTATAGAAAACGTAATAAATGAAGCTGACAAAGAGGAGTAATAAAATAAAACCATCGATATAACCTGCGGAATTAAATTCTTGACCGAAAAAGAATTGATCATTTACCAATATGAAGAGCAAGATCACCACTCCCATACTAAAAGGTATTTCTTTCCAAACCGTCTCTGATTGAACGATTAAGGGCCGGATTGTACCGGCAATACCTAAAATCAGGAATAAATTAAAGATGTTGCTCCCGATTAAATTACCAAATACTACATCATCTAATCCCTGAGAACCTGAAACCAAATTCACCACTAATTCGGGCGCAGAAGTTCCCATTGCTACAATAGTTAATCCAATAGCGATTTCAGAGACATTAAATTTTTTTGCGAAGGATGATGCACCGCTGACCATAAAATCAGCTCCTTTTATCAAAAGAATAAATCCTAAAATGATAAAAGCCGTATTTAGAAATAATGCCAAAATGAGGTTTTTACATGTTTACACATCAATATAATATAAGAATCCTTATTGGGAAACTAGAATTATAAATTATTACCAAAATAATTTAATTATTCTTATTTTAGAAAATAATAAAAAGACAATCATAAATCAAAAACTATGGGAAAAGGAGACAGAAAATCTAAAAAAGGAAAAATTTGGAGAGGAACATTTGGTAATACCCGTCCAAGACCAAGCGCTTCTTCTGGTCCGGAAACTGCAACTAAGGAAAAGCCAAAAGCTAAAAAGAAAGCAGAGCCAGCAAAAAAAGCAGCCTCTACTAAGAAAGCTTCAACCGCTAAAAAAGCCACTGCAAAGAAAAAAACTGAAAAATCTGACAAATAATTTTGCTTATATCAGTTTCGCACATACATTTGTGGAAATGCAAAAAAGAAATACAAATATCAATTGGTGGTGGACTTCTAAAATTTAGAAGACAGCACTGGTATATATAAATATTTAAACCTCGCTGTCGCGAGGTTTTTTTTGACCAAAAATTAAAAAAAGATGATTAATAAATTCAATTCAGCATGGTGGTGGCACTTAATAACATCTGAACCCGGATGAACAGATTTGCTATGCTCAATTGAGAAAAAGGCTTATCGGACATCCGGTAAGCCTTTTTTGTTTTTAAGGGTTGAATCCAGAACATAAATTATAAACAGAAAGCTAGTATAAAATTAAAATAAAGTATAAATGAAAATAAAGAAATCACATATCACCCTACCGGCAGACTCCTTTACTCCGGTAGCACTTTATTTACGGTTGAGAGATCAATTTCCGCATACCTTTTTGATGGAGAGTTCTGATTATCATACCAGAAGAAACAGTTTTTCATATATAGGAGTACAATCCGTTGCGGAGGTAAAAGCCAATGAAAATAGCTTTTATACTGAAATTGAAGGAGAGACAAAAACCGAAGAACTTAATAGTAAATTAGAACTGCCTGATAAGCTACAATCTTTTATTAATCAATTTGAAGCAGATGAAATTTTCCCTCAGGAGGATTTTGAAGAAAGTGGTTTCTTTGGCGCTACTGGCTTTGACGGGGTGCAGTATTTTGAGGATATCAACTTTGAAAAGGTAGATAAAGATATTCCATTTCTTCGTTATCATTTTTATCGCTTTGTATTAGTCTTTGATCACTTTAAAGATGAATTGCATGTTTTTGAACATCAGCTTAAAAAAGAATATGATTTTAAATTGAATGACTTAGTTCAGATCATATTAAATCGTTCTGTCCCTCAATTTCAGTTTAAAAAAGTCGGAGAGGAAGAAAGCAATATGACGGATGATGAATTCCTTAGCATTATCAACAAAGGAATTGAGCACGCTCAATTTGGAGATGTATTTCAAATTGTTCTATCCCGTGCTTTTTCTCAATCATTCAAAGGTGATGAATTTACAGTGTATAGAGCTTTACGCTCACTAAACCCATCGCCTTATTTATTTTATTTCGATTATGGAGATTATAAGCTATTTGGCTCTTCACCAGAAGCTCAGGTAGGGGTGAAGTCAGGAAAAGCATATGTGAATCCTATAGCCGGTACTTACCGCAGAAGTGGGGATGATGCAGCAGATGCCAAATTAGCGGATCAGTTACTAAATGATGAAAAGGAAAATGCCGAACACACCATGCTGGTTGATTTAGGGAGAAATGATCTATCTAAAAATGGTGAAAATGTGGAGGTGGAAGTATACAAAGAGATTCAATTTTATTCTCATGTAATCCATTTAGTAAGCAAAGTAACAGCGGATGTTCCTGAAAAATCTGCAGTACAACTATTGGCTGACACCTTCCCAGCAGGTACCTTAAGTGGTGCGCCAAAGTATAAAGCTTTAGAATTAATTAATAAGTATGAACCTACGGGTAGAGGTTTGTACGGGGGTGCTGTAGGTTTAATTGGATTGAACGGAAACCTCAATCATGCCATAGTGATTCGATCTTTTGTGAGTAAGAAGAATAAGTTGAATTATAGAGCAGGAGCAGGAATTGTGGCTTTGTCTGATCCTGAAAGTGAATTACAAGAAGTGCATAATAAGTTATTTGCCTTGAGAAAAGCAATGGATAAGGCTGAGCATTTGTTTGATCAAAATTAATTAAGGTGAAGGATATGAAAATATTATTGTTAGATAATTACGACTCCTTTACTTACAACTTGGTGGAGGTGATTAGAAAGCAAAAGTTGTCTATTGAAATTGATGTAGTCAGAAATGATAAAATTACTTTGGATGAGGTGGCTAAATATGATAAAATTTTATTGTCTCCTGGTCCTAGTGTACCTGAAAATGCAGGTATCATGCTTAATTTAATAAAAGAATATGCACCTACTAAACCTATTTTGGGAATATGCTTAGGTCATCAGGCTATAGGTCAGGTGTTTGGCGGAAAGCTATTAAATATTCAGCCTGTAAAACACGGTATTCAAAATAAAGCAAAACTAGAACAGCATTATTTGTTTGAAGGAATAAATGAAGAAATCAATGTGGGTCGCTACCATTCCTGGGTAATTGATGAAGTTGATTTCCCACAGGATTTAGAGATACTGGGGAGAACAGATGATGGACAAATTATGGCGGCTGCTCATAAAGAATATGATGTATGCGGATTACAATTTCATCCTGAATCTGTCATGACCCCAGAAGGTGGTAAAATACTTAAGAATTGGATATTGAGAGCTTGAAGTTAGATGTATTTGATAAGGTCAGTACCAAGGTCAGACCGTAATTATGGTACCAGAGGTCAGATCATACTTATGTGGTTGATAAGGTCAGTACCAAAGGTCAGACCTTACTTATCTTGTAGATTAGGTCGGTACCAGTGGTCAGACCATATCTATGGTATCAATAGTCAGACCAGACTTAACATTAATATGAAATAAAATAGAGATATAAAAGACGAAAAAATAGTCTTGAATCTTGATTCAAGACTCTAAAAATCTAAATTATGAAAGAATTACTTAATAGATTATCACAATATAATACGCTAAGCAAGGAAGAAGCTAAAGCCATATTTTTAAGAATAGGGCAGGGTGAATTTAATAATTCAGAGTTGGCGGCTTTCATGACTCTTTTTATGATTCGCCCTGTAACGGTAGAAGAATTAAGTGGATTTCGCGATGGCTTGATGGAATTGAGAGTTCCTATTGACTTATCTGCCTATGACGGTATGGACTTATGTGGTACTGGAGGTGATGGTAAAAACACATTTAATATCAGTACACTATCTGCATTTGTAGTAGCAGCTTGTGGTCAAAATGTAGTGAAGCATGGAAATTATGGGGTTTCTTCTAAATGTGGTAGTTCTAATTTATTGGAGCATTTTGGATATGAATTTACCAATGAGCAATCTGTTTTGGAAAAACAATTAGAAGGAAGTGGTATTTGCTTTTTGCATGCCCCGAAATTTCACCCCGCTATGCGATTTGTAGGACCAATCAGAAAAGAACTAGGAGTCAAGACCTTCTTCAATATGTTGGGGCCTTTGGTAAATCCAGCCAGACCCAAAAAACAGTTAGCAGGTGTTTTCAGTCATGAACTGGCTAGAATTTATTCTTACCTATTCCAGGAAACCGATACTAAATACAGTGTAGTATATGACTTGGAAGGCTATGATGAATGCTCCTTAACCTGTGAAACTAAGGTGTTTTCTTCAGAAGGCGAGCAGTTTGTAAAAGCTGAAGATTTTGGTTTGACTAAAATAAAATCGGAAGAGATTCATGGCGGAGAAACTATTGAAGAAGCTGCAAAAATTTTCACTGATATATTAAAAGGAGAAGGAACGCAAGCACAGCATTCTGTGGTTTATGCCAATAGCGCATTAGCCTTAAAAGCGGCTGGAAAATATGAAAGCTTATCAGAAGCTAAAGAAGCGGCAAAAGAAGCTGTGGAGTCTGGGAAAGCTTACCAAGTATTTAAAAAATTATTAGGGTGAAGCTTGAAGTTTAGGTCAGTACTAAAGGTCAGACCTAAAAGACATTCGTTAAATATTTCCTTGAGTAATTCCTGCGAAGGCAGGAAACTATAAAATTCAGGTCATTAACAGAGGTCAGATCGTATTTAGGTTTAGAATGAAAAAATTAGAAAAAAAGTAGAAATATGAAAGGTTCTAGAATCTAGAATCTAAAATCTTATAAAAATGAACATATTAGAACAAATAGCAGAATATAAAAAGGAAGAGGTTAAAGAGAGACAAAAACTATTTCCAGTAGAATTTTTAAAACAAAAACTCTATTACAAGACAAAGCCTGTCAGTTTGAAATCATACATATTGGATGAAACTAAATCAGGTATCATTGCAGAGATAAAGAGGAAATCACCTTCTGAAGGCGTGATTAATCCAAATATTTCAGTTGAAGAGGTGTCAATTGGGTATATGCAAAGTGGTTCTAGTGCTTTATCTGTTTTAACCGATGAGCCTTCTTTTGGAGGTAGTCTTAAAGATTTAGAAACAGCAAGAAAATACAACTATTGCCCAATCTTGAGAAAGGATTTTATGTTAGATCCTTATCAGGTTTATGAAGCGAAAGCGCACGGAGCGGATGCTATTTTACTAATAGCAGCCATGATTGATAAAACTCAATGTCAGGAGTTAGCATCTTTGGCTCATGAATTAGGAATGGAAGTTTTATTGGAAGTTCACAATCATGCTGAGTTAAATTCTCATTTTGGTAATTATGCTGATTTAGTAGGGATAAACAGCAGAGACTTAAAAAGTTTTAATACGAACCTTGAGGTAGCCAAAGAATTAGCGGATCAACTTCCTGATGACGTTCCTAAAATAGCTGAAAGCGGATTAAAAACTCCGGAGGATGTTTTAAGAATGAAAGTAGCTGGATTTGATGGTTTCTTAATTGGCACCACCTTTATGAAAAGCAGTCAGCCCGCTAAAGCTTGCCAAAGGTTTAGTCAGCAAGTGAAAAATCTAATCACAAATCAAGGAGAAGTAGCATAATATAAATTTTCAACTAAAATCTATAGATATGAAAAAGAAGATTTGCGGAATGAGGGAGGTTCAAAATGTTAAAGATGTACTGGAATATAATCCTGATTATATGGGCTTCATTTTCTATGAAAAGTCAAGTCGCTTTGTAGGTAAAGATCAAATGCAGGAGCTGATCAAATTGAATTTTGGTGAAACAGAAAGAGTAGGGGTGTTTGTGAATGAGTCATTTGATAAAATATTAGAATATGCTGATTTAGGTTTTTTTGATATTGTTCAGCTTCACGGAAAGGAGAGCCCAGAGCAAGTTGAAAAATTGAAAGCAGAAGGTTTAGAAGTGATAAAAGTATTCTCGGTAGGAGATGATTTTGATGGGGCACAATTGAAAGCATATAAAAAAGCCGATTATTATTTGTTTGATACAAAAGGAAAGCTGCCAGGAGGTAACGGAGAAAAGTTTGATTGGTCTGTTTTAAATTCAGCGGCAATTAATAAGCCATTCTTTTTAAGTGGAGGCTTAGATGAAAACGATACTAACATAGATAAAAGTCAGTTTAAAAATTTATATGGACTTGATTTCAACAGTAAACTGGAATTGGAGCCCGGATTTAAGGATGTGATTAAAGTTCAAGAAGTATTGGGTACTTAGGTCAGCACCAAAGGTCTGACCGATAATTGATAGATCAAAGATTATAAAAAGTAAAAATAATTAGAAAAATAAAGAGAGTATCGCTGTACTTGATACCAGATACTCACTACTTAATATTTAAAGTATGGAAATTAAAATAGATGAAAACGGATATTATGGGAAATTTGGCGGGGCATTTATTCCAGAGCTTCTCCATCCTAATATAGAAGAGCTAAAAGCCAATTATCTTAAAATATCCGAAGATGAAGAGTTTCAAAATGAGTTTAAGTCTTTATTAAAGGATTATGTAGGGAGACCCACTCCATTATTTCTGGCTAAAAAGCTATCTGAAAAATACGGGGCAAAAATATATCTTAAAAGAGAGGATTTAAATCATACAGGCGCTCATAAAATTAATAACGCTATTGGGCAGGCACTATTAGCCAAGCGTTTGGGTAAAAAGAAAATCATAGCTGAAACTGGGGCTGGTCAGCATGGGGTGGCTACAGCTACTGCTTGTGCATTATTAGATATGCCTTGTACAGTTTTTATGGGTGAAATTGACATGGAACGTCAGAAGCCCAATGTTGAAAGAATGAAAATTTTAGGGGCTAAAGTGGTACCTGCTACTTCAGGTTCTAAAACACTAAAGGATGCTACAAACGAAGCTATGCGTTTTTGGATCAACAATCCTGATGATACGCATTATATAATAGGTTCAGTAGTGGGGCCTCACCCTTTTCCTGATATGGTAAGTAGATTTCAATCTGTCATTAGTGAGGAGATTATGCACCAACTTCAAGAACAGGAAGGTAAAAACGCCCCTGATTATGTAATAGCCTGTGTTGGAGGAGGAAGTAATGCAGCAGGTGCATTCTACCATTATTTAAATAATGAAAAAGTGAAATTGGTTGCGGTTGAAGCAGCAGGGCATGGAATAGACAGTGGAGAAACTGCCGCAACAACAGCTAAAGGTAGTGAGGGTGTTTTACATGGCTTCAAAACTTTATTAATGCAATCTGAAGACGGACAGGTTACCGAGCCTTATTCTATTTCAGCTGGTTTAGATTATCCAGGTATTGGGCCGCTTCATGCTCATTTATATGAAAGCAAGAGAGGGATTTTTAAATATGTTACAGACAAAGAAGCTATGGACGCTGGTGTAGAATTAAGCAAAATGGAAGGTATTATTCCAGCAGTGGAGACTGCACATGCATTAGCTGCATTAGATCAGTTTAATTTTAATAAGGAGGATGTAGTGGTAATCAATTTATCGGGAAGAGGGGATAAGGATTTACAGACTTATATCAATTTTGGCAACTATTAATTATTACTATTTAGTTTTTGGTAATTAGTTTTTAGTCTTAGGGAGTTACTCCATTATGTAACTGCCATAAACTTAAAACCTAAAACTAATAACCCTGTAAATCAAAAATATTAAAGGAATTGTACAGCACCATGGTCAGACGATAGTCAGACCATAGCTCTTAGATCAGACAATAGTCAGATCGCTTGAAACAAGATCAGACAGTAGTCGAATCGGTTCTAATACTAACTAAAAAATAATGACTAATAGAATAGAAAAAGTTTTTCATCAGAAAGAAAAAGAAAAGCTTACGATTTATTTCACAGCAGGCTATCCGCGCTTAGAGGATACCAATACAATTTTAAAAGCACTGGATGAATCAGATGTTGACATCATTGAAATTGGGATGCCCTATTCAGATCCATTAGCCGATGGTCCTACTATTCAACAAAGTAGCATGACGGCTTTAGCCAATGGAATGAACCTTAATAAACTTTTTGAGCAATTGGCAGAGCTAAGAAAGATAACTCAAAAGCCGGTCTTCATTATGGGTTACTGTAATAATGTATTGAAATATGGGACTGAAAAATTCTGTCAAAAGTGTGCTGAGGTCGGTATTGATGGTTTAATCCTACCTGATATGCCTATGCATGAATTTAAATTACAATTTAAGCCCATTTTCGATCAGTACAATCTTAAAAATGTGTTCTTAGTTACTCCCAAAACCTCTGAAGAGAGAATTAAAGAGGTCGATGAGCAAGAAGGAGGGTTTATTTACATGGTTAGTAGTTCGAGCACCACCGGGGGTTCTTGGGGAGATAGTCCGGAGCGATTAGAATATTTGAAGAGAATTCAAAGCATGAATCTAAAAACACCGCGTATGGTAGGCTTCGGTATTAGCGACCACGCTGCTTTAAAAATGGTGAATCAATTTGCGGATGGAGGTATAATTGGGAGTGCTTTTATTAAAGCATTGAATGCAGATGATCTGGAAGGAAGTATTAAAGGTTTTATTAAAAAGATAAAGCCGTAGCCAAAAAGGTCTCCTAACCCTCAAAGGGTGGAAGTAGCTTGCTTAGGTCAGTACCGTAGATTAGACCTGAAATAAATATGCTCGCTTAGGTCGGCACCAAAGGTCAGACCGGCAAAGAGCTATGAAACAAAATGGATACTTAGGTCAGAACCGCAGGTCAGACCGGTAAAAGTTACCAAATATAATGGAAGCTTAGGTCAGCTCCGAAGGTCAGACCGTTAAATGCAATAACAATTAAAAATATAATAAACCTAAAATCTAGAAGCATCACATTAAATCTTGACTCTAGATTCTGGACTCTAAAATCTTAAAAAAAAATGATATTACAACTAGAAAAAAATATAAGTGGAAATGCTAAGAATGATTTGATTTCTTCATTGGGGCAATTCACTAAATCGGTAAGTGAAGTACAAACTCAGAAAGGATTTTATTTAGTAGCACTTGAAAAAGGCGATATTGATATTCGAGAGATTGGCCATCTAAAAGGTGTAAAAGACGTGCATGTTGTTTCTGATAATTATCAATTGGTTTCTCGTAAATGGAAGGTTAATCCTGCTGAGATTCAATTAAGAGATGGAGATGTGATTTCACAAAACCATTTTAATGTGATGGCTGGGCCATGTAGTATTGAAAATGAAGAGCAAGTAGATGCGGTAATCGCTCACTTAGTTGCGAACAATGTCAAAATCATGCGTGGAGGAGTGTATAAGCCTCGATCTTCTCCCTATTCCTTTAGAGGTCTTGGTATGGAGGGTTTAAAGATGTGGTATCAGAAAGCCAAAGATGCTGGCATTAAGATCATAACAGAGGTTATGCAAGTTTCGCAAGTAGAGGAAATGTATGACTATATCGATATTTATCAGGTAGGGGCACGAAATACTCAAAATTTCAACTTGCTGGATGAATTAGGAAAAGTAGATAAACCCGTTATGATTAAAAGAGGGGTAAGTGGCACCATTGAAGAATTACTGTATTCAGCAGAATATGTATTCAGTGGAGGTAACGAAGATCTGATCTTATGCGAAAGGGGTATTAGGACTTTCGAAAATATGACCAGAAATACATTGGATATAAATGCAATTCCAGTATTGAAAGACAGATCTCATTTGCCAGTGGTGGTAGACCCTTCTCATGGAATTGGGATTAGAAAGTATGTTGAATCAGTAGCACTTGCCGGAATTATGGCTGGAGCGGATGGAGTTATTTATGAGCTTCATCCTGATCCTGAAAAAGCGATGAGTGACGGGCAACAATCTTTATATTTTGAAGAAAGTTCTGCATTAATTCATAAAATGAAACAGACTTATACCCTAAGAAATGATATTAATTAGAGTATAAATTTAATTTTTTTAAGCTAAAAGGCAGTCTCCTATAGACTGCCTTTTTTTGTATTGTAGGTATATTAAATTGATAATTACCTATTTGTAGGTATTTTATTTGTGTAAAAGTTTTGAAATATTGCATTTATTCTACAAAAATAGGATAAATTTAATTTATTGAAATTGAACAATTAATATTTGAAAAGTGCAATTAAAAACTAAAAATTTGCGTAAAAATTTAAAATATTTGTTCTTTTGTATAAAAAATTACGTATTATTGTACGAATTCGAATAGAAAATTACATTTTAAACCATTAAAATTAAATTTTTAACACATAACCCGCTTAATATGAAATACTTATTCAAATGTACGATTAAGCTTTCCCTAGTCTTAGCATTTTTGCTGGCTGGCTATGGTCTTAAAGCACAAATCGGATTAGGAGTTAGTGCTGGTACTAACATCAATCAATTAAACTCACCTGGAGTTTATATGGGAGCGAATATTGGAGCTTTTGCATCTTATGATATTCTCTTCTTAAATGCCAGAGCTGGAGTAAGCTACAACCAATTGGGGGGAGCAAGACCAAATTATTTTGATCAACCACCGGGACTCAATGTTGTAACTGAGTATGTTGATAGACAAGTTATATTTCACAATATAGAGGTGCCAATCTATGTTAATATCTATTTTCCTGGTATGGAAGAAGCAGAAATTAAGCCAAGATTAACCGTTGGTTTTGCTTATGGATTTAATATGTCGGCTATTGAAAGAAGAGATTTGAGACAAACCTTCGGTAACCCTGTTACAGGAGTAGATACTTACGCAGTTTTTTCTGACGACAAAGAAAATGTGAGAGGTGATTATGTTAATCATCACTTTGATTTTCTAGGTGGATTTGGCGTTGACTTCAATTTAGAAGAAGATAGAAAAGGATACCTTGAAGTAATATATCGTCAGGGATTAAATCAAATGAATAATGTTGGTTTTGGAAGAATAGGAAATGTGGGAGATGTGTACACCAACAGCATTATGTTAAATTTCGGAATGACAATCTTTAATTTATAATTTTTAACCTTAATACAAACAATAATTAAATTTTAACTTAAATCAATAATCATGAAAATCAACAATTTACTTAAAATGTGCTTAGGGATGTTGGCGATGACAGTCATCATTTCATCCTGTGCAGATGAATTTACTGAAGAGGATTTATTGCAAGCGCAATATGACCTTCAGCAACAACAACAAAACGCGGCTAATGCCAGACAAGATTCTATTGATAATGCAGAAAGACAAAATAACATTGATGCATTAAACGATGCTGGAGAACTTGTAAGTTTGCAATTGACAATTGTAGACCTAGACGGTACTCCAGTTGAGGGTGCAGATGTTAGTTTGAGAGCTGCTGCAGGTGGTGATGCAGATGAACAAACTGCTACTTCTGCTGCTAATGGTACTGTTTACTTTGATAGAGTTGCTATCGGTGGTAATACAATTAATATCTCTGGTGCAGGTATTACGCCGGCTACCTTACAAGCAGATTTTGGTTCTATACAGCAAGGTGTGCATTATGAAATAATTGACGGTATTGTTATTCCAACTCCTGTAACTGAATCTGCAGTAATCACCGTAATTTCATCAAATGCTGCAACTGCAACTGTTAGTGGAACTGTTAATATTGAGACAGATGTAACAAACACTACACCTGAAGTACCTCAAGATTTAACTATTAGAGCTAATTTTACCAATAATTTATCTAGAAATGCTTCATTTTCTTTGAATTATTTCTTTTCAAACAGCGGTAATGAGTTTAATGTAGGTGAGTCTGCAGTTGATAACACAACAGGTGATTATGAACTAATTGTACCTGCAAATATTAATTTCACTATGACTGTTCCAGATTTAACCTTAGATCAAACAATCGCAATAGATAGAGAAAATGGCGTATTACTTGATAGACCTGAATATAGAACTGTTGAGGCAAATTTTGGTCCTAATTCAGGTTCTGACAATATCAGAGCAATTAACGGTGCAATCGTTGTTTTTGATGAGCCAAACGGTGGAGGTAGTGGTTTTGTGATTGATTCATGGGCAAGAGTGCCAAGAGATTTTGGATTTACTGCAATTGGAAATAATACTACTAAAACTGATGGCGGTTCTTTTGTGTACCAATTTACTTCTTTAGGTTCTGGTTATGTTGAATCTCCTTTAGTAACTATCACAGATCCAAATGCTGGAGCAGAAAACCTTTATGCTGAAGCGCATTTAGATTTTGCTATTAATGGTTTAACATTATCTCAGGCAGGATCTGGTTTCCCTGCTGATACTGATATTGATTTTGATTTCCGTTATGACTCTCCGTTTTATGATGCTACTGAAGATGACGTAGATACTACGGAAAATATTTTTGTTGCTGGAAGCATTTTGTCTGTTAGAACAAATGCAGCGGGTGCAATAACAGCTGATTCAGTTGCTGCAGCTTTAGCACAAGCTATAGAAGATGAAGATAATTGGTTTGATCAAGATGATTTAAACTTCATTAATAATGCAGCTGTTAATTTAAGATTACAAACTGGTGGAGCAGTGCCTACTGCTAATGATGCGATTTTAGACATAACATCGATGAAGTCAAGAATTAGAGCTATGGCTTTTCAAGGAGATAATTTAACGAATCCTTCTTTTACGTTCTCAGGTGGAGGCGCTACAGCTCAAGCTGTTATAGATATTTCAGCATTCGAAACTAGATGGACATTTGCTTTAAATAATGACAATGTAGAGCCTTATAGTTCTGTTCCAGGAATTAGTTTTGATTATTTTAATGCAAATATTAATCCTCAGGAATTTAATAGTACTCAAGTTAGAGTATTAGATTTAGAAGGTAATTTCCAGACTACTGCAAGTATTCAAAGTAGATTAGAAGTAGATGCTGATGGCGATATAGTATATCAAGATGCTGTAGAAAATAATGAAACTAACTTCTTTGCAGCAAATATGCCAAGTGCTGTTATTGTGAATCCACAAGCAGGAGTAGCTCCTACTGGTACTGTTGCCATAAATAATAATGGTGAGGTTACTGGAGTGAACATCTCTAATTTTGGTACCTCTACAAATGGTTCCAACACTGGATATACTGAAAAATTTGGTGCGATGATAATGGTAGCTGCCGAAGGTGCTCCTGGCTCAGGTGCTGAAATTGTTTTAGGAAATGGTATATTTAACGCAGATGGAACTTATCAATGGTTTGGTGGAAGAACAATCACTGAAAACGGAACTGGATATTTACAAGATCTAAACCAACAAAATGCGGGTAATGGTCAGCAAGGATTCTTTGTTTCTAGTGGTAATATTAATAGTACAAGAAACTTGAACGAAGGTCAAAACTTTGTTCTAGATATAAATTACGGTACTGGTAATAAAGTTGGAAACTTCTGATAGTTAGACCATTTTTAAAATACTAAACCGATCCGGATTCCGGATCGGTTTTTTTATGTCTAAATATTTGGTTGAACATAAAATGTAATAACACTTAAATATTTAGTTTTTAATTTTTGTTCTTACCTTTTGTATATATACTTTAGTGCTTTGTTTTTAAAATGAATCACTATATGAAAAAACTTTACTTATTATCAACCTTAATCTTCTATAGCTTTTTTGGCTATTCTCAAACAGATTGTGCTTCTGCTGTTACCATTGCCGAAAATACTGAATATATCAAAACCTTGGTGCCATTTGAATATCAATGGTATAAATTTACTATTCCCAGAGATGGTAAATTGCAAATAGAATATTCTAATTCCGATAATGCACAAATTGAACTTTTATCTGGTAGTTGTGGAAGCTTAACTGATCTAGGCGGTGGACTTGGTCTGATTTCTTATTTGGAAGCTGCTGAAGGAGAAGAAGTTTATTTAAGGCTTTCTACTTTTGAATTGTCTAATCAAGACATAACTTTCAGTTTAGAAGTAAATGATATTGTTGAAGGAGATTCTTGTGACGACCCGATTACCGCTGTTAAAGACACCGAAGGTGTTAATACAATCCCTCCTACTCTTAATCAATTTATTTGGTTCCAATTCCAAATGCCAGCTGAAGAAAAGATACTAACTATTTCTAATCCTTTAAATTCTAGAATTGAAGTCTATGGTGAAAATTGTACCGAATTTAGAGCTTCCAATTTCTTCAACCAAAATGATGATTTGGTCACTCAGAATCCAAGACCCAATGAGGTCATAAATATAAAGTTCACTTTAGACGGAACAGGGGATGTTGATTGGAACCTTTCGTTAGATGATTTTGCTGCGGGTGAAAAATGCGATTTAGCAGAGATTGCAACTGACGGAATCAATTCAGTTCCCTCTTCAAATGCTCCATTTTTCTGGTTTTCCTATACCATACCAGCTGAGGGAGGGAGATTGGAAGTTACTAGTTCTGTTGATAATAATGTTCATGTTTATAGGAATGCCTGTGATGCTCTTGAATTTTTAGGATCAGGCAATGGAAATATCTTTTTGAGTTCTTTAGATCCTGAAGAACAAGTGTTGATTCGTTGGAATTTGTCAGACGGAAATAATTTTGATTGGAATATTGCTACTCAAGCATTTTTAGAGGGCGATATTTGTTCCAATGCCAAAGTGGCAATTGAAGGCCAAAATATCCTTACAGAAGACAATTATGCGGACTATTGGTATTCTTTTGAAATCTTGAATAATAATGCCACTGTTTCAATATCTCCAAATAGTTCTTTTTTTACTTACGAAATATATAAGGGAAGCTGTGGAGATTTTACCAAATTATTAGATGGTTTTGGCAATGAAGAAGTTACTAATCTTTCTGCTAATGATGAAATCTTTATAAAATGGAATATTAGAGGGACTAAATCCTTGGATTTTGATTTAGATTACTCTTACGAGAAGCAAGACCAAGAAATAATTTTTAACAATTTAGACAGCAAGACTTTCGGAGATGCTAATTTTGATTTGACTGCATCAGCATCCTCTGATTTAGATGTGGGATACTCTAGCTCAAATACTGCTGTGGCCACGGTAATTGGTTCTACCGTAACGATTGTCGGAGCTGGTACTACAACCATTACTGCTTCCCAAGATGGGAATACTGAATTTAATGCTGCAGAACCTGTAGAACAAATCTTAACCGTAAATAAGGCAGATCAAACTATTACATTAGATCCGATTACAAATAAGTTAGTTTCAGACGCTGATTTTGAAATCAATGGATCTTCAACAAGCGGGTTAAACCTTAGTTATTCTGTAACAGGACCTGCTACCGTATCTGGCAACTTTATAAGTTTTACATGGGAAACAGGAACTGTCGTAGTAACTGCTTCTCAAGCAGGTAACGATAATTATAATGCAGCTCAGGATGTAACTCAGGAGTTTTTAGTTACTGATCCAAATAAGACAAACCAAACTATTACCTTTGATGCTTTGCCCGCAGTAAGCTTTGGGGGTGCTAATTTTGATTTAAGTGGCTCAGCTTCATCGGGCCGAGCGCTTACGTATGAAAGTAGTAATCCAAATGTAGCCACAATAAGTGGATCTACAGTTACTGTAGTTGGGGCAGGAACTGCAACCATAACTGCTAGTCAAGAAGGAGATGGAACTTATAATCCAGCTTCTCCAGTTAGTCAGGAATTAGTAGTTAATAAGGCGAATCAGACCATATCAATTACAGCTATTTCAGATAAAGAAGTAACAGCTGCTGATTTTGATGTTACGGCTAGCACAGCAAGTGGTTTAGCCTTAATCTATGAGGTTTCAGGGCCTGCGTCAATTTCAGGCAACACTATTACATTAGAGGGAACTGTAGGCACCGTAACCGTAACAGTTTCTCAGTCTGGAAATGCTAATTATAATTCAGCTTCAGCACAAGTTAGTTTTGAGGTTATTAATTCAAGAAGCGACCAAACCATCAGCATTACTTCAATACCAGATAAATTCACAACGGATTCTTCTTTTGATGTTGAGGCGAGTACGACTAGTGAATTAGATTTAACTTATGAAGTGAGTGGGCCTGCCACAATCGAGGGTACAAGCATTACATTAGATGGGACTGTGGGGACTGTTGAAGTTACGGTAAGTCAAGCCGGAAATGATGACTTTAATCCAGCTACCGAATCAGTAAGCTTTGATGTTACAGAAGATCCTTGTTTAGATTTTACTGTTACAGCGACAGTAACAAATTCAGTGTGTGCAGGAGATGACCAGGGAATTATTGTTATTGATCCTACAGCTGGAACCGCCCCATTTAGCTATAGTTTAAATGAAGCTGATGCAGTTCGGGAAAATATCTTCACAACTTTAGCTCCAGGTGAATATTCTGTAGTGGTAACCGATGCTAATGGATGTACTGCAACAGCAACCGCTACCATCACGAGCCCTGATCCACTAGAAATTACTGCAGAGGTAGTGAATAGCAATAGTATATTAGGTAATGGAAGTATTAGTTTGAGTGTGACGGGTGGTACAGGTGAATATACTTATAGCTGGAGTAATGATGCTACTACCGCATCCATTGAAGAATTAGAAGTGGGAGAATATTCAGTTACAGTTACAGATGAAAATGGTTGTAATATTGAAAAGAGCTTTACAATTGGTGGAGTCACGGCAAATGCTGAAACTTTATCGAAAGCTATTAGCATTTTCCCAAATCCTGCAAAGGATATCATACAAATCGAGTATGATGAAGAAGTTAAGTTGATACAATTGTATGATGTGAGAGGTAAAATTCTAAATGAGATGAACCTTGATGGATCGAAAAGTGAAATCAATGTAAGTCAACTACCAGCAGGCTTGTATTTCATCAAAATGGATGGAGATAACCAGCTTTACAGATTTATTAAAGAATAAAAGATATTAGAAATGAAAATACTATTTAAATATATAAGCTTAATGATGATGGCGGCCATCATGATGTTCTCATGTAACCCAGATGATGCATCAGAAATAGACGAAGAAACGGCAAATGCTGTAATTGAGGCTTTGCAGGGAACATGGACGGCTAGCGAAATAAGAAAAGACCAGGCTGTGATTTCTGACTTTGAAAACTTCAGTATCACTATTACTGACAAGAGCTACAGCACTGAAAATGGTAGCCCAGTATGGCCTCAAAGTGGAACTTTTGAGGTACAGAACACAGAAGTGGAGGATGAGTTTATAAGAGAAGACGGTAGATTATTTACTGCGAATGTTAATAATGGAATATTAACTGTAGTAATTGTGTATCAAGAGGAGACAGGAAGAGGAGAGTATGGTACCTATGAATTCGTGATGAATTAAAATTATATCATTATTTTTTCTAAAAGAGCATTTGTTAGCTAACGAATGCTCTTTTTATTTTAAGTCCTATCGAATCATACAGTTGAAACTAAATTTTTATAATTACAGTTTTATAAGACTTTAAACCATATTAAAATTTTTAACTTTATAAGTTAACATAAGTACTTAAGTTATTAAATGAGAAGTATATTTTTCACAGTATTTTGTTTTTTGACGGTATTGAGTTTCCAAGCTCAATCTCAAATACTACCTTCTAGAAATTGTGCTGCTCAAACAATCCATAATCAAAAGCTTTTATCCAATCCGACCTATAAGAATCGGTTTTTAACTATTCAGAAACAAACTGAGGAGTTTTTATTATCAAGAAGATTTTCAAGAACTACTCAAAATAATACTTACAGAGAGATACCAGTTTATGTTCATGTTATATATGATCAAGATTCATTAGATCAAAATATAAGTAATGAACAAATTGCTTCGCAAATTGCAGTAATAAATGAAGATTTTAGAGCTTTAAACAGCGATACAGTGAATGTTCCAGCCGAATTCAAAAATTTAGTAACGGATTATCGTTTAACATTCAGATTAGAAGGAATTAGCCGAAAGGCTTCTACAGTTACCGCTTGGAATACCAATGATGAAATGAAAAGTTCATCTTCAGGTGGTGTTGATGCGATTACGCCAGAAACACACCTCAACATTTGGGTGGTTCCCTTAGTGGGTGATATACTAGGCTACGCTCAATTTCCAGGTGGGGACTATGCTACAGATGGAATTGTGGTGAGCCCTTACTATTTCGGAAGTTCTGATTATGATAACAATAATGATTTTTATTTAGGAGCGCCTTTTGACAAGGGTAGAACTACCACCCATGAAATCGGTCATTATTTAAATTTATTTCATATCTGGGGTGATGGTGGTTGTTCTGTGGATGATGAAGTAGAGGACACTCCAATAGCAGGAAGTTCAAATGTTGGATGCCCATCCTATCCTTCCAAATCTTGCAGTGAAAATACGACAAGCACTAGTGATATGTTCATGAATTATATGGATTACGTGGATGATGATTGCATGAATATGTTTACAGAAGGACAAAAGTTACGCTCTCAGGCTTTATTCGAAACGGGTGGTTTCAGAGAAAATTTAGGTCAGGTTTATGAAGATTGTACTTTAGCACCTCCATTAGAAATATCTTTAGTTAATAGAACTGAAACTTCTTTGAATATAAGTTGGGACACTAATCCTGAGGCTTCAAGTTATGAGGTTTGGTATAATGGATTTACGGTAACAACTGAGTTAAATTCTATAGAATTAGTAGACTTAATCGCTGGACAAAATTATGAGATAAGAATTGCTTCAATATGTTCTGACGGGGCAAAGGGAGAATATTCTGATGTATTCAATTTTAATACATTAGGCTGTTATGTTGGTCCATTACAATTTGTTTTAAATACGGATGATTTTGGAAGTGAAACTACTTGGGAATTATCGCTAAATGGTGAAATTGTTCAAAAAGATTCAATCACCTATAATGATAATACTGAATATATAGAGTCTTTTGATTTTGGAGATGGAAATTATGAGTTTACAATCTATGATTCCCAAGATGATGGTATTTGTTGCCAGTTTGGGACAGGTTCATTTACCTTAACAGACTCAAATGGAGCAGAAATTTTAACTGGTTCCGATTTTGGCAGTAGTCTATCAGCTTCTTTTTGTGTTGAGCAAAGTCCACAAATAGATTGCGATAATGCTTCAGTAGCTTCTTTTGGGATTAATACTTTAGCAAGTTCTCCTGCTATTTATGAATTTACAGCACCTGAAGAAAGAGAATATATCATCAGCTCAGTTGGCTATACCACAGTAAATACAGACTTAAAATTATATAGGGATTGCAATTCGATTATTGCAGAGAATGATGATTTTGGAGGATTACAATCTGAATTAAGAATTACTTTGAGTCAAAATCAAACCATATATATAGTATGGGATGATACTTACAGTACTTCAGGTTTTGAATGGGAAATTTCAAATGGTAGAGACACTCAAACCATAAATTTCCCAGATTTGGAATCCAAAAAAGTGAATGATCTAGATTTTGCATTGAATGCTACTGCTAGCAGTGGACTGGAAATTAGCTATACCTCAAGTAATCATGCTGTAGCAACTATACAAGGTGATATTGTAACTATTACTGGAGCAGGACAAACTACTCTTAGTGCGAGTCAAGCAGGTAATGATAGTTTTCTTGCTGCTCCCGTAGTAAATAAAATTTTAACAGTTAATAAATTATCCCAGACAATTACTATTAATACTATTCCTGATAAGTTAACAACTGATGCTGATTTTGTAGTTATAGCTTCAACAACAAGTGAATTGCCTTTGAGATACGAAATATCTGGCCCCGCCAGTATTCGAGATTCAATTGTTGCTTTAAGTGGAATTCCCGGTGATGTAACTGTTAGAGTAACTCAAGATGGTAATGATGAATATAAGGCGAATACTGCCACAATTAGCTTCCAAGTGATAAAAGACCCTTGTGAAGATTTCACATTTGAAAATATAATTGTAGAAAATATTAGCTGCTATAATGCAAATGATGGTTCAATTGAAGTAAATCTAATAGAGGGAATAAAGCCCTATCGGTATATATTAAATTCTGGAACAGCAGTAGAAACAAATTTATTTGAAGGTTTAAAAGCCGGAGAATATATTATTACAGCTCTGGATGCTCAAGATTGTTCAATTTCTGACACGGTTATTATACAGAATCCCGAACCTTTACAATTATCTGCTAAGATAATTGAGACTGAAGGTTTCTTGGATAATGGTTCCATTGAATTAAGTGTTGCTGGGGGCACTGGAGAATATAATATTGAGTGGAGTAATGGAGCTACAACGGCTTTAAATGATAATATTCCTGTTGGTACTTATTCAGTTATAGTAACAGATGAGAATGCTTGTAGCATTGAAGGGACTTATGAGGTTAGGAGTTTAACAGTGCTTAAAGAGGTGAAAGATACTGAATACTTAGTTTATCCAAATCCTGTTTTTCAAAACCTAAAAATTTTCCATACTGGTAATTCTAATCAAATCTATCTTTATGATTTAAATGGAAAACTGATATTGGAAGCTCCAATTCAAAATAAAATCACGACTATTAATGTTCAACATCTGAGATCTGGATTATACTTTATTCGATTAGAAGGGAATAATGAGATCAAAAGGTTTGTGAAGGAATAGCTATTTTGATCCTTTAGGATGGTTTATCAATTGAAAATATTTCTCTTTTAATAGTTGAGGAGGATAACCTTTTAAAAACATTCTGAATATTTTGAGATTGGCTGTATTGACTTTCCAATAGCTATTGAATTCATATTTTCTTGCAGAGACTAATACAGATTTTGGTATAATTCCAAATCGGTAATTTTTCCATAATCGCTTTATGAGCTCAAAATCCTCCATTAAAATATATTCTTCATTGAAGCCTCTATTTTCATTAAAAATTGATTTTTTGATGAATAGTGTTTGATCACCACCTCTACACCATAAGAATTTGAAACGGGTAAAAAATGAATTAACGGCTAAAAGTGGACTTTTAGAATCAAATTTAAAGCGATAACATCCAAAATCATTTCCTGAATGTACTGACTGTTGGATATCTTGTACAAAACTTTTGGGAGGTTTTGCATCGGCATGTACAAAATATAAAATATCACCTTTTGCAATTTTAGCTCCTTCATTCATTTGATGTGCTCTAGAAGCTTTTTTTGTGCTGATTGTTATTACTCCCAATTTTGAAGCAATTTCAGCAGTATGGTCTTCGCTTTTAGCATCACTTACGATTATTTCTATATCACTATGCCCACTATTGGCTTTCAAATGCTGAATTAGGGTACTTATGTTTTCGGCCTCATTTAGTGTCGGTATAATGACAGATATTTTATTATTCTGTGTATGGGACATCTATAAAGATTATAATTGCGTAGTTGATTGAAACATCTACGAATTAACAATAATGAAAAGATTTAGCCTCCTAATAATTATCATTTCTTTAACAATTTTTAGTTTTCCTTCTAACGGTCAGAATAAAATTGATAATGAACCAAATGAATTTGTCAAACTTAGTATGAAATTGATTTCTGCTGTTAAAAACAAAGAGGATTACCAAAAATACGTAGATGAATATAAAGCATTACCTCTTTCTGAATTAGCTCAATCATTAGATACTGATGAAAAAACCAAAGCATTTTGGATCAATACGTATAATGCCTATGTACAAATTCTACTTTCTGAGGATCCCTCATTGTTTGAAGATAGAGGTTCGTTCTTTAAATCAGATTTAATCAATGTAGGAGGAGAAATGTTAAGCTTTGATTTTATAGAACATGGAATCATTAGAGGATCAAAGGTAAAATTATCAATGGGTTTTTTGAAAGATCCTTTTGCAAGTAAACTAGAAAAAGAATTTAGAGTTGACGAGACTGATGGTAGAATCCATTTTGCTTTAAACTGCGGTGCTACTTCTTGTCCTTATGTAGCG
Source organism: Marivirga arenosa (assembly GCF_030503875.2). Lineage (NCBI taxonomy): Bacteria > Pseudomonadati > Bacteroidota > Cytophagia > Cytophagales > Marivirgaceae > Marivirga > Marivirga arenosa. The sequence goes on from NZ_CP129968.2 coordinate 1,268,457, forward strand.
GTTTATAGTGCTCATGATTTAGAAAATGAATTAGATCAAATTGCCAAACAATTTCTTCAAAGAACAATTCGATATGATGAAAATGAAGAAGAAGTTTATGTCACTACTTTATTCAGTTGGTTTAAAGGAGATTTCTCTGAGCAGGGCGGAGTTATTGGATACTTGAAGAAGTATGATTGTATTCCCGAAGATGCTAGTCCTGGTGTTAATTATAAGGATTATGACTGGACTCTCGATCTAGGAAATTTTACTGAACTAAAATGAAAAAATAAAGCCTGCCAATTTAAATTAGCAGGCTTTTTGCTAAAAAGCTTCATTAAAGGCAATGTAAAAGCCACTACTTTCTTTTCCTACTGCATAATCAAGTCTAACATTTATATGTTTGGTTTTATCAAAAACGAATCTTAAACCCGCTCCACCCGCATAATTCCATCTACCCATGCCATAATCTCCCCAATTGGCTGCGGTTTGACCAGCTGATCCAAAAACCGCTAAACCAAATCTCCAAAATAGCTCTTGTCTAATTTCTAATTGTCCTAATAGTAGGTTTTTGTCTTGAAAATACCCCTGAAAATAGCCACGCATTTTCTTATTTCCTCCGAGTTGGGCCAATCTGTTGAAAGGGACATCTCCAAAGTTGTTGACCACAAATGCATTGCTGGCTAAAACCGTTTTATCTGTGATCGATTTATAATAGGCGTAATCTAGCGATACTGTTCCATAATTATGTGTACTCCCTGTCACGCTATGGTTAAACTCAGTATAACTCTCTAGATAATGTCCTTCTCTAGGATAATAAACTCCATCTCGGGTATCATAAATTAAAGCAGGTCCAATACCACTTGTTCTATTATAAAGACCACCTGAGTAATCCTCTTGCTGAAAACTTCCCGTATTATCCCATTCAATTATATCGTAATTTTCAAACCAATATCGACCACCGATGAATAAATTAGGGATTGTTTGTTTTAGCAGAAATATTCTCGCCCTTGGGAATATGGCTCTATATGTAGAGAACTGATCAGGTTGTCCATTATTCCCTATGCCATAAAAAGGATAAGCATAATTATAGAAGCCAAGCTCCCCTATACTTCTCCATTTATTCTGATCCCAATAGATTTGAAATGGAAGAAAAATTAGCGTTTGGTTTTTGGTAGTATATCCTGCAGCCAATTGAATTTGACTAGCTATAATTGGCTTTTTTCGCTCGGTGAAGAAATTATATAAGATGCTAGCTCCATAAAATAAGCCGGATTCAGGAGTGTAATAAACTACAGGTAATGGAAATAAAGAGTTTTTATCAGTCTCATAAATAGTGGAGTCTAATTCAACTATATTTTCATCGAACTGGTCCTGCGCTATTACATTTTCACTTAAAATAGGAATTGTTGAAAGGGTAATTAAAAATGAATAAAATAAGTTTTTTGAGGATTCTTTCATGAATTTTCGATTCACTAAAATTAAAGTTTTGTATAACAGTAAGTAAAAGAGTATTTTGTATGGAATTTTTTCAAATGATCCGAAATATATAAAGAAAATACTGAAGCATAATAGTAGCATTCATTCTAATATTGTAGATGAAAAATATATTCCTAATCCTTTTTATAAGTATAATTCCTTTTTTAGGATACACACAGGAATCTGAGATTGATAGCTTATACAACCTAGCTCAAAACTCCAATGATAGTGTTAAGGCTAATATCTATTTGGATATAGCAGTAGCCTATCGTACAATTGATCCAAAAAAAGCACTCGAATTTGCAAATGATGCATTAGGTTTTGCTAACAAAAGCAATTTCTATTACATCAAAGCGGAGTCTCTTAATATCTTAGGTGCTATTTATAATGTGCTGGGAGAATACGATAGAGCAGTGTCTTTATTGCAAGAGTCGTTACGGAATTATGAATTACTGGGGTATTCTAAAGGAGTGGCAAATTCTTCCAACAGTTTGGGAGTATTATATTTTAATCATCATGATTATGAAAATGCCAAAAAGTATTACCAAAAGGCTTTAAGTTTAGTTGATTCTGCCGAATATCCTGTAGCAGTTGGTGTTTACAAACTAAATATTGGAGAAGTTTATCAGGCCACCCAAGAAAATAATAATGCTTTAAAGTTAGAAAGGAAGGCCTACGAAATTTTTGAAGCGCTCGAAGATGTTAATGGCATGGCTTACGCTTTAGGGGTACAGGCAAAAGTTTATTTAAATGAAGGTAAAGAAGCCAAAGCAATTCAAAACACAAAAAAAACGCTAGATCTTTTAATTGAAAGTCAGGATTTTTTAGGAGCCGTTGAATACTTAAATTTTCTGGTAGGGATATACATCAGAACCGGAAATTTAGCTGCTGCTGAAGAGAATGTAAATTCTGCTTTAGACTTATCACGCCAAATTAATTCTTTAAAATGGAAGATTGAGTCTTTTGAGAATTTGTCCGAAATCTTGTATAAAAAAGGTCAATATAGAAAAGCTTTTCAATACAAAGACTCTGCCGATATAAGTAAAAGTAAATTGCTTGATGAAGAGAAACAAAAACAAATTTCAAACCTTAGAATTATTTATGAAACAGAGCAGAAAGAGAAAGAGAATGAAATTTTAAGAATTGATAAAGAGTTAAAGCAGAAAACGATTTACCAACAAAGAGTTCTGAATATTGTAATTGTAAGTGTTTTGGTAATTATAATAGTTTTTGCAATTCTTACGTTCAGAGCTAAAAACCAAAAGCAGAAAGCTAATATCCAGCTTAAATTACAAAACGAAGAAATTCTTCAGCAAAGGGAGGAAATCGAAACACAAGCGGAAAGACTCAAAGCCATTAATACTGATGTCATTCATAAAAATCAGTTAATTCAGGAGAAAAATCAAAATATTACCGATAGCATGAATTATGCTAAAAGTATCCAAACGGCTCTTCTTCCTTTTCACACTCGAATATCAGCAGAATTAGAAGATTTCTTTATTTACTATCAGCCAAAAGATATTGTGAGTGGTGATTTTTATTGGTTTAATGAAACCGAAAATAAGGTTTTTGTTGTTGTTGCCGATTGCACGGGTCATGGAATTCCCGGTGCGTTTATGAGTTTTATTGGTCATGATCTCCTTAACCACATAATTAATTTTAAAAATGTTAATAATCCTGCAGAAATATTAAAGCAGCTAAAATTGAGTGTGGCGCATCTCCTAAGGCAAAAGCAAACAGGCAATAGGGATGGGATGGATATTTCTATATGCGTTTGGGATAAAAAAGAACAAAAAGTACAGTTTTCCGGTGCTAATCATGAATTGATTTATATTCAGAATAAGCAATTACATCAGCTAAAAGGAAATAAAACCACCATCGGGCTTGATCATGATAAAAAAGTTAAGGATTTCGATGTTCATGAAATAAAGATTACTAATGATACTTGCTTTTATCTCTTCTCAGATGGTTATGTAGATCAATTTGGAGGTCTAAATAACAAAAAATATATGATTAAGAATTTCCGAGAATTATTGTTAAGGATTCATATGAAGAAGATGAATACACAAAAGGAAATTATTAAGGAAACCTTTGATCAGTGGAAAAAAGATCAAGAACAAGTTGATGATATTTTGGTGTGGGGATTTAGGATTTTTAACTAAATCTCATCAATACTTTTCTTAAATGTTACTTTCTTGTGTTTTAGTTAGATATTTCAAGAATGTAAAACTCTATTTTTCAGTTATTTAAAAGCAAATTTAGTTTTTTCTATGCTTAACTGAATCATCCTATTATTTTTGCAGCATGACAGAGCAAATTATTATTCTAGATTTTGGTTCACAATACACTCAACTAATAGCAAGAAGAGTACGTGAACTTAACGTTTATTGTGAAATCCATCCTTTCTATGACGCACCAGAATTAACCCCTGATGTAAAGGGAGTCATTTTATCAGGTAGCCCTTGTTCAGTAAGGGATGAGGATTGCCCAAAGATTGATCTTTCAAAATATCGTGGAAAAGTTCCGCTTTTAGGAGTTTGCTATGGAGCGCAATATTTAGCCCAAAATAATGGAGGAGAGGTTTTGCCTTCAGAAATAAGAGAATACGGTAGAGCAAAACTTACTAGTTTTGATGAAAATAATGATTTGCTGAAAAACCTAACCAAAGGATCGCAGGTTTGGATGTCACATGGCGATACTATAAAAACATTACCTAGTGGGTTTACAATTATTGCAAGCACTCCCTCTGTAGAAGTTGCCGCATTTAAACTAGATGATGAACCTACCTATGGCATTCAATTCCACCCAGAAGTAACGCACACTTTAGAAGGTAAGCAGCTGTTAGAAAATTTCTTAGTAAAGATCTGTGGCTGTGCCCAAGATTGGACCTCAGAAGCTTTTGCTGATAGCATGATTGCGGAATTAAAAGAACAATTAGGTGATGATAAAGTAGTATTAGGGTTGTCAGGTGGTGTTGATTCATCAGTTGCAGCAATGCTTATCCATCATGCAATTGGTAAAAACTTATATTGCATTTTTGTAGATAATGGTCTATTGAGGAAGAATGAGTTTGAAGAGGTTTTAGAATCCTACAAACACATGGGACTTAATGTAAAAGGGGTTGATGCAAAAGACCAATTTTATAAAGCTTTAGCAGGGGTTTCTGATCCTGAAGGAAAACGAAAAGCAATTGGTAAAACATTTATAGAAGTATTCGATCAAGAAGCTCATGCTATTAAGGATGTGAAATGGTTGGCGCAAGGAACAATATATCCTGATATTATTGAATCAGTATCCGTAAAAGGACCTTCTGCAACTATTAAATCACATCACAATGTGGGCGGTCTTCCAGAAAAAATGAATTTAAAGGTGGTAGAACCACTGAAAACACTATTCAAAGATGGTGTTCGTTCAGTAGGAAAAGCATTAGAAATCGATCAAAAAATATTAGGTCGTCACCCATTTCCAGGTCCAGGCTTGGCAATTCGTATTTTGGGAGATGTTACACCTGAAAAAGTCCATATTATCCAAGAAGTAGATGCGATATTTATAGGAATGATGAAAGAAAGAGGACTTTATGATGATGTTTGGCAAGCAGGATCAATTTTACTTCCAATCCAATCTGTAGGAGTAATGGGAGATGAAAGAACTTATGAAAGAGTAGTGGCATTGCGAGCTGTAGCGAGTGTAGATGGTATGACTGCAGACTGGGTTCATCTGCCTTATGAATTCTTAAGTGATGTATCGAATGAAATTATAAATAAAGTAAAAGGTGTTAATAGAGTTGTTTATGATATTAGTTCTAAGCCCCCAGCTACAATTGAGTGGGAATAATTAATTTTAAACTTATTAATGCTTTCTATCAGGATAATAAAGAGATCATGCGATTAAAACCAATTATTATATTTGGAGTGATAATGTTTTGTGCCTTTCAGCTAAATGCACAAGTAAATTATCAATCAGAATACTTGTCTGGAAAGAATTATTTCAAACAGGCTAACTATCAAAGAGCTCAAAATCATTTTGTAAATCTGTTAGATCTTAACGAGAATAATCCATTTTATCTTTATGCTTCCTATTTCTATGCAATTTCAGCTTATGAAACAGGCAATAAAGAAAGAGCCATGGAAGTGTTAGGAAGAATAAGAACTACACATCCTGAATGGGATAAAATTGATGAGGCTAATATTTGGTATGGCAAAATGTTATTGCAAGAAGGTGATCTTCTCAAAGGACTTAATGTTTTAAACAGTATCGAAAATAGGGACTTAGATACCGTTGCTCAGAAGATCAAGCGTTACACTTTGGTTAACTATGATAGCATTCCTCAACTCCAGAAAGCTTTAGAATTAAACCCTTATGATAAGATTCTGGCTGAGCATTTAGCCATGAAAATTAATCAACAACCCATAGTAGATAGACAGGTTGAGTTAATGGAATTCTTGATTGATTCATTCAATTTAAATAGAGCAAGCTTCGATTTTGTTGATAAAAGTGTTTCTGAAAAGAAAGACCAATACAGAATTGCGGTTTTATTACCTTTTTTAACTGATAATCTTACTACTACTAAGGGAAACAAAGGAAATCAGTTTGTATTGGATATTTATCAAGGCATTGAAATAGCTGCGAATGAATTGAATGCAAATGGAAAGAAGATTGAGCTTCTTGCTTATGATACCAAAAGAGATAGTTTAACCACGTCAGAGATCATTGAAAGTGGTGAGTTGTTACAAATGGATATGATTATTGGACCTTTATATCCTATTCCAGCAGGAATGATAAGAGCCTATTCTTATGAGCATAAAATAAATATGGTTAATCCATTATCTACCAATTCTGAGACAATTGCCACGAATCCTTATTCCTTTTTGACTAAGGCGACTCCTGAAACACGAGCTAAAATGGCAGCTAGGTTTGCTATAAATAATATGGAGTCTAAAAATGCTACTATCTTATATGGAAGCAAATCACAAGATTCTATTTTTGCTTATACATACAAAAGAGAATTAGAAAAGGATTCCTTTAATATTACTTGGATGGCCGCATCTCGCTCTGCAGTTTCTAGTACTGAAATATTACGTTCTTTAACTGAGGTATTTGATCCTGACACTACCTATACTGATGGTAAAGTTTATGTTAGTAATACAGTTAAAGTGAGAGTAAGTGAAGAGGATTCTTTAATAATGTCACGAGATACCATAGGTCATATCATGCTAGCTTCTTCGGATAATTTATTAGTATCTAATGTTTTGAGTGCGATTGATACAAGAAGAGATAGTATTCCTTTAATTGGATATGATGAATGGATGGAATTTAATCAAATTTCATTTGATCAATTACAAAGAATGGGCGTAATAATGATTGGTCAGAATTATTTCGATTTTACGTCTGCAGAAGTAGTAGATTTTAAAGATTCCTATAAAGAAAGTTATAACAAATTGCCTTCACAGTATAGTTATGATGGATATGAAACCATGAGATTTTTTGGAGCTAAATTAATTCAATATGGTAATTATTTCCAGTATGGTCTTTATGAAGAAGGGTTTCAGGAAGGCTATTTATACTTTGGGTTTGATTATACAAATGCGAATGATAATCAAGTAGTACCAATTATGAAAATGGAGGATTTAAAATTGAAGATGCTCAATTATGAGCAAGAAGAGGAAGAGAATCCTTCTGTTTTCAAAGAATAATTTTCAAATACAAAAAGCAAACTATTTATGTTGGATAAGTCCAAAAGCAAATCTTTATTTACTAAGGCGCAAAATTTTATTCCAGGTGGTGTGAACTCACCTGTTAGGGCATTTAAAGCAGTTGGGGGTGATCCTATCTTCATAAAAAGTGCTAAAGGTGCTTATATGTATGATGAAGATGGAAATAAATACATTGATTTAATCAATTCTTGGGGGCCTATGATTTTAGGTCATGGAAATGGAGCTATTGAAGCAGCAGTAGCGGATGCTTTAAAAAGATCACTTTCATTTGGTGCTCCTACAGCAAAAGAAATAGAGATTGCTGAATTAATAACCCATATGGTGCCATCCATTGAAAAAGTTAGGATGGTAAACTCGGGTACTGAAGCTACTATGTCAGCAGTTCGATTAGCTAGAGGTTATACGGGCAGAGAAAAAATATTGAAATTTGAAGGCTGTTACCATGGCCATGGTGATAGCTTCTTAATTGCAGCAGGAAGTGGAGCAGCAACCATGGGTACTCCTAATTCTCCAGGGGTAACACAAGGAACCGCAAAAGATACTTTAACAGCTCCATTTAATGATTTAGATGCAGTAAAAAATATTGTAGAACAAAATAAAGATCAGATTGCGGCTTTAATAGTTGAGCCAGTCGCTGGTAATATGGGCTGTGTTCTTCCAAAGGAAGGTTATTTACAAGGCTTAAGGGAAATCTGTGACCAAAATGGAATCGTATTAATTTTTGATGAAGTAATGACTGGTTTCAGATTATCCAAAGCAGGCGCTCAGGGAATCTTCAACATAAAACCAGATATTACCACCTTAGGTAAAATTATTGGTGGAGGTATGCCTGTAGGTGCTTATGGAGGTAAAAAAGAAATCATGGATTTTGTATCTCCGCAAGGCCCAGTTTATCAGGCAGGTACTTTGTCTGGGAATCCTATTGCAATGGCGGCAGGCTACGCTATACTAAGCTATTTGAATGATCATGACGAAGTATATGAGCAAATTGGAGCTTCTGGTCAATATTTAGCTAAAGAATTAGCCAAAGTAAATACAGCTTTAGGTAAGGATTATACGATCAATCAATTAGGATCTATGATTAGCATATTCTTTACAAACGAGCAAGTTCATGATTTTGAAGGGGCGAAAAAATGCGATACCGAGATGTTTGGAAAATATTTTCAAGGTATGTTAAATGAAGGGGTTTATTTACCACCTGCTCAATTTGAATCATGGTTTTTATCTACTTCATTATCAGCTGAAGATCTTGATCATATTGTTAAATCACACGAAAAAGTGCTTAAAAATTTAGTGGGATAAGGCTATTATTATAAATAATTGCTATTTTTCCATAATTTATCGAGGTTTTGCCTCAATTAGGAACTACATTTATTGTAGTCCTAATTAATTATTATATTTACAGCTGTAAAAAATAGAATTATAGTGAAGCTAGTTAGACTTATTCTTGTCATCTTAATATCTTATACTTTTGTATTCACTGCGGATGCACAGTTTAGAAGAAGATCTGATAATAAGACCGTTACATATGAAGAAATGTATAACGATCCTTATGATATAAATAAACTATTTATTGGGATTACACCAGCATATGGTGATATACATGTAACCAACATAACATCAGGTTTTGGCTTAGATGCTACTTATTATCTTAAGGATAAGATGCATTTTAAAGCACATGCTAGAACTCCTTATTTTATTGGAAGTGATTTTGCAAGAAACTCTGCTCAGAAAAATGGATTTGATCCTCAATCAAGGGCCAGAACGTATTTCTTCGCTGAAGCAAGTGCCTCTTATCATATCTGGGATAAAGAGCAGGAATCTGAAAGTTTAATACCTTTATATTCTAAGAATTATCAAGGTGCAGAATGGGCAGCAAAAGTTCCTAAAAGAGCTCCAATACCTAATAAAAGAAGAGAGATTTTATTCGCTAGATTAGGTGGTGTATATTATGAAACTACTTCTGAATTAAGTAGAGCTATCGGTTCTCAAGGAGTGGTAGTAAATCCTGTTGGAGAAACTGAACAATCGGACAACTCGATTACGGGTGAAGATAGTGGAGCAGTATTCGGTAATGTTTTAGGTGCTGGTGTTTCAGTTGGAGGTGGTTTTACGTGGATCAAAAACTTTGCTGCGAAACCAGATAAAACCTATGAAGAGTTAGTGGATGATCATGTGTTTTCTACCTTCTTAGATTTATTCATTTTCCCAATGGTAACAGTTGAAAACTTCTTTCACCAACCAGCAGGAGCAACTCAGTTCTTTGAATATGATGCTTCTACAATCAATACTTTCATGTTTGGTGGTCGATTAGGTATTGATGGCCATTTCAACAGAACGTTAGGATGGGGTTATGGTGCTGAAATTGGGTTGAGACCAGGTTTACAAAAAAGAGGTTTTTATGGAATGCTTAAAATAACTTTCCCAATGTACGGTACAAAACTTGATTATAACGTAGAAGCATTCGGGAGATAAAATATTATTATTCTATAAATATAAAAGAGACCGCAGTTATTCACTGCGGTCTCTTTTTTTGTATTAGGTATATCCCAATAAAATAATATTTATTTTATTCTAGTTGATTGTAATTGCTAATTTAAATTCAAACATAAATTGGTAATCTAAATCATAATGGTTGAATAAGATTTAAACACACTATTCATATTCTGAGCAGCAGTTTTTACATTCATAAATGTAAATTTTACAAATCTCCCTTCCACTATAGGACTGATGATTATTGCCCTAGTTCTTTCAGTATAGATTCTCCTCTCAGTCTATTAAGTTCCCGAAATATTATACCTAGCATTTCTATTTTCTGAGGGTTTGATTTTATGGAAGTATAAATGGTTGTGATGTTGAGGTTTTTTGCAAAACTTTATCAATTAATGTTAAGCAATTAAAGGAGGAGCGATGGCACAATATGATTTTGATGCTAAAAATATTATTCTTTACGCTATTTATTCGGTTGTATTTTCAATTTTAGTTCAAGGCTTAACGATAAAGATATTTGTACATCAATCTAAAATTAAAATAATAAGGAGAGTAAATTATATTAGTATTCTACTTTAATTTGATGTTTCATTAATAAGCCAGCTAAATCATTATTTGAAAATTTGGCAGCTCTGATTTTATTGATCTCTGGATCAATATTAAAGTTTTCTGCATTTCTGAAATCCACTTTTTGTAAATCGCAATTTTCAAATACTGCTCCTGATAAATCAGAGTGGTTAAAATTAGATTCTTTTAAATTACATTCTGTAAAATCAACTTCAATAAGTTTACAGTTTACAAAATTGGTTTTATTTAATTGCATACCATAGAATACAGATTGATCTAAAATACAGGTTTTGAAATTGATTGAAAGACCAAAATCGTTGCATTGATCAAAATGAGCTCCTAATATTTTACAATTAGTAAATTCAATTGATTGTAATGAAGTGTTATGAATTTTTACTGAGGATAGATTGCATGCATCAAATTGACAATCAATAAACTTAAAATTTCTTAAATCATAATTTTGAAAGTTACAGTTTTTAAATGTACAATTATCATATTCAGCCAATTTGAAATTGACTTCACTTGCTTCAATATTTTCAAATAATTCATCAGAAATAAATTCTTCCATCATTTATAGTTTACTCCTTTAAAATCAATGTATAAGCCCTATTAAGTATTTCAGCTGACATTTTAGCAATAAATAGGTAACATTTGTTACGCCTTTCGGAATGTTCTACGTTTAATTTTGTAACATCATATTAGGAAAAGAACGGACTTTTAAATTAAAGAATTAAATTAATTAGAATTAAACTAAAAAAAGTATTTTATGAACAATATTTTAGAATGGATTAGTCAACCATGGCCATGGTACGTTGCAGGCCCACTCATTGCTCTTGTAATGTTTTCAATGCTATTTTTCGGGAAATCATTCGGGCTATCTGCAAATTTAAGAACTATGTGCTCAATTTTAGGAGCAGGTAAATCATGTGAGTTTTTTGATTTTGATTGGAAAACCCAAACATGGAACTTGGTATTTGCTCTTGGTTTAGTATTAGGAGGTTTAATCTCGCACTTATATTTAGGATATGAGCCTGCGGCCAATATTTCTGAAACTACTATTACAGAATTACAAGCATTAGGAATCAATAATCCTGGTGAGACTTTAGTACCAACAGAAATTTTTAATTGGGAAAATTTACTTTCAGTTCAAGGATTCATCTTTATGGTAGTAGGTGGATTTCTAGTAGGTTTTGGTACCAGATACGCAGGAGGATGTACTTCAGGTCATGCAATATCTGGACTAAGTGATCTTCAGCCTGCTTCATTAGTGGCTGTTATCGGTTTCTTTATTGGAGGTTTAATCATGACCTACTTTATCTTACCCTACTTACTTGTAATGTAAATTTTATCAAAATTAAACTGAAACGAAGAAATGAAATTTTTAAGATATTTATTAATAGGCGCAATTTTTGGGATTACACTGGCAAAAGCTGAAGTAATCTCTTGGTTTAGAATTTATGAAATGTTTAAATTTCAATCATTTCATATGTATGGAGTGATTGGGTCAGCTGTAGTAGTGGGTATAATTGTAATTCAATTGATTAAAAGAAACAACTTAAAATCGATTGACGGTGAACCAATTAATATTCCACCTAAAGCATTTAGCTGGGCAAGATATTTAATTGGAGGTACAATCTTTGGTTTAGGTTGGGCTATGACTGGTGCTTGTCCAGGACCAATGTTCATTTTGGTAGGTAATGGTGTTGGCGTTATTTTGGTAGTAATCCTATCAGCTGTATTAGGAACTTTTGTTTATGGAAAGCTTAAAGATAAGCTTCCTCACTAAGAGTATAGATATAACTTAGCCATATTAAATAGACTTAGTATAATGGACTTTTTGAAATTAATCAGGATGACAGCAGCAGTAATGTTTGGAATCCTGGCAGTTGTAATAACTCTTTTCATGGCGGTTGTATTTATGGACGAGGCTCCTGACTGGATTGGGGTCTCGTCTTCTAAAGCAGATAAAGAATGGCACCTTCCATCTCTTGACAAGGATTTGCCAGAAGGTAAAAGAGGTGATTTAGTTAAATTCGGATATCTTCTTACAACCGAATCACCGAAATGGATGGGGCCTCAGGTGATCAATAAGGATGAAAGACTTTATTCAGGTAACAATTTAACCTGCCAAAACTGTCATTTGGAAGCAGGAACTAAGCCAGGAGCAGCATCTTGGGTAGGAGTTACTAACAGATTTCCACAGTTTAGAGGCAGAGAAAACAAAATTGGTACTATTGAAGAACGAATTAACGGTTGTATGCAAAGAAGTATGAATGGTAAAGCACTACCTGAAGATTCTGAGCAGATGCAGGCATTAGTTGCCTATATGGAATGGTTGAGTGAAGGAGTTCCTGAAGATACTGCAAAATGGTTTAAAGGGTTTACTTCAGTAAAAATACCAGAATTTAAAGCAGATACTATAGTAGGAAAACAAGTCTATGTAAATGAATGTCAGGTTTGTCATGGAGAAGATGGACAAGGAACTCGATTAGATGATGCTAGAAAAGGATATCAATATCCGCCATTATGGGGGGGAGATAGTTTTAATCATGGTGCTGGTATGCATAGAGTTTTGACTGCAGCCCAATTTATCAAAGCGAATATGCCGCATTTAATAGCTACAAAAGCTAATCCTAAGTTAACGGATGAGGAAGCTTTTCATGTAGCAGCTTATATCAATAGCTTTGAAAGACCTCAAAAAGATAATCCGGAAAATGATTTCCCTGATTTAAAATTAAAACCAGTTTCAACTGCTTACGGACCCTGGGATGATCCATTCCCAGCAGAGCAGCACAAATATGGTCCATTTAAACCAATTGTTCAGTATTACGATAGCGTTTATCAAATCAAGAAAACGAAGTAAATGAGAATTACTGTCTTAGTATTGATAGCTCTATTTCCCTTTTCTTTATTTGCTCAGGACAATAATAATCAGGAGGAAGTAAAGAAAGGGGACTTTAGTGGTCAATGGAGAAATTATTATTTACATACATTTAATGAAGGGGATCTTCAAAACTGGTATGGATTAGCTACAGGCCTTAAGTTGTCATATAAATATAATTTTAATGATAATTGGCAAGTAGGCGGTGCTCTATATAGCAGTATAAATACTGGATTAAGCAATGTAGAAGTTTTAGATCTTACAACTGGTAGAGGTAGCAGGTATGTTTCAGGTCTTTTTAATAGTCAGGATTTATCGCAAAAAGTTATTGCCTTTCCAGGAGAGTTATATCTTCAATATAAGCAAGATAACCATCAAATTAAGATTGGTAGACAAGGTTTTAAATCCCCCTTCTTAAATGGTCAAGATGGCCGGATGATACCTACTTTATTTGAGGGCGCTTTTTATAAATATGAGGAAAAAGATAAAGTTAAGTTCCAATTAGGCGCAATTAATAGAATTGCACCAAGAAGTTACGATGGCTTCGAAAATATTGGAGAAAGTATCGGGATTTATCCTGTAGGCAGAGATGTGAATGGTCAGGCAAGCCAATATAGAGGAAATACAGAATCTGATTATATAGGAGTTTTGAATTTCGAATACAATTTGAACAATTTAAATGTTGTAGTTTGGGATTATTATGCTGATAATCTTTTTAATATGGTTTATGTTAAACCGTCTTATACCTTTTCAGATTCAAACTTTCAATTTTCAGCGGAATGGTTGCTTCAAAATCGAGTGGGGAATGGGGGGAATGAAACCTACGAATATAGATATGTTCAGGATGAATTAGCTCAACTTTTTGGAATTCAATTATCAAGAACAGTAAAAAATGGTAAATTAAGCCTATCCTATAATTATATAACTGATCAGGGACGTTATTTATTTCCAAGAGAATGGGGGAGAGAGTTTCTTTTTAGCTTTCAGAAAAGAGAGCGAAGCGAGGGTTTTGGAGATAATCAGGCAGTAGTATTTAACTACCTACATCATTATACGAGAGATGTTCATGATTTTAAATCCGCAATTAGTGTTGGGCATCATTGGACTCCTGATGTAACAATGGCTGAATTAAGTAAATATGCCTTACCGAATTACATGCACATTAATCTAGATTTATTCTATGAGAATGATAATTTAAAGGGTTTTAAGCCAGAAATTTTATTAACGAGTAAAATATTAACTAAAGATATTCCTGAAAATCCTGCATTAGTAATCAATAAGGTTAATCTGTTCATGATTAATGCAATAATCAACTACAATTTTTAGGGTTTTTTCCACAGGTTTTATTAATTGATTTGTCTTTCTGCTTTTAGATATTTTATGTAACTTAAGTCACTCCAAAAGTCGAAATAATTGCTTTTTTTTATAGTGAAAGTTGAAGGAGATATCAGCTTTTATACGAACGAAAACTAAAAAATTTGGAATCATGGCAAAGCATAAAATCCTAATAATCGGAGGAGGAACTGCAGGCATTACGGTAGCCGCACAACTCAAAAGAAAGGATAAAAAACTTGATATTGCTATCATCGAACCGTCTGATAAACATTATTATCAGCCCGCATGGACTCTTGTTGGTGCTGGTACTTTTGATTATCAAAAGACTATCCGAAAAGAGGCTGACTACATTCCTAAAGGTGTGGAATGGATTAAAGATAAAGCTACTAACATTCTTCCTGAAAAGAATACGGTAACCACAGAGAAGTCTGGGGATGTAGAATACGAATATTTAATTGTAGCACCTGGATTGGTGATGGCTCCTGAATTATTACCAGGCTTACCTGAAGCTATGGAAAAAGGAGTCGTATGTAGTAACTACACTGATCCTGAGCATACTTGGAAGAAAATGCAAGAATTTAAGGGAGGGAATATGGTTTTTACTCAGCCCACTACTCCTATTAAATGTGGGGGTGCTCCTCAAAAAATCATGTATTTGGCAGAACATTATTTAAGAAAGCATGGATTGAGAGATAAATCTAATGTCATCTTTGCAACACCAGGTACTGTTATTTTTGGAACTAAGGAATTTGCGAGAACATTAAATAAAATTATTGCAGAACGTGATATTATATTTAAACCCTACTATGCACCAGTAAGAATAGATGCAGATGCTAAGAAAATCTATTTTAAGTATACTCATAATATTGAGGGAGGATGCGTAGTTGAGGAGAATAATCCTATTAATGAAAGTCTAGTATCTGAAACAGAGATAGAAATGCCTTTTGATTTCCTTCATTTAGCTCCACCTCAAGCGGCTCCTAAATTTATTCAGGATAGTCAGGTTTCAATACAAGAAGGTGCTAATAAAGGCTGGGTAGATGTTGATGAGCATAGTTTACAACATAAGCGATTTGCAAATATTTTTGCACTAGGTGATGTTGCGGCTTTGCCAACTGCTAAAACAGGCGCTGCGGTGCGTAAACAAGCCCCAGTATTGGTTGAAAACCTTTTAGAAATGATGAAGAATCATAAAATTGGTTTAGCTAGTTATGAGGGATATTCTTCTTGTCCATTAGTTACAGGTTATGGTAAAATGGTATTGGCTGAATTTAAGTATGGAAATGAAAGAGATAGTGATCCATTTTTATCAAAATTTGTCGATACTACCAAAGAGCAGTGGAGTATGTGGATATTGAAAAAATATGGTTTACCTTTTATGTATTGGAACTTAATGTTGAGAGGTAAAGCTTAATATTTTTAGTTTTTATTCTGTAATTTTTATTCAAAGGAAAACCGCATCTGGTATTGATGCGGTTTTTTTATTAATCATAATAATGATTTATGATATCTAATTATTTTTTTCTTACTGGAAAACATAATTAGTACTTGGTACGGTAGAAAATGAATAAGTACCTAATGCATCACTATATGCTCTTCCGTCAAGTTTTGGTGCAATAGGTGAATTCTCTGCTAAATATTCTTCAACTACCTCATGAATCGTGTATTCTTTTGTATCCACATCCGTTACTCCGTCCATTCTACATAATCTATCAAGAGGATCGCCAGGGCGTAAACAAGCTGAAATTGAATAATACTGGTCATCTTGCATAGGTTGACCTTTAACTGTTATACTCTCAATTCGATTTCCTTTTTCATTTTCTACATTGAATTTCACTTCCATGCCCGAAAAACGAACTAACCAGCCTCCGAATCGATCACTAGGCTCTTTAGCAAATGCATTATGCATCTCTTGTTCTAACCATTCTTTGATTTGCTTTCCTGTTGCCTTACCTGTTTTAACAGGTTCATTTACAGGTAGAATATTCCAAAGGTTTGCTCTTGTGATAGGGGCAGGCTTGCCATTTTCAGGGACAATCGGATTGCCAAATCTGAAGCCATTTGAAATCGCTATATCAACTCCTGTTTTCCAACGAGCAGCATCCGTGATCATATTATCCATTGGATTTTCAACTGTTAGGTATCTGTAAACTGGAGTACTAGTATATCCAATTACAGTTTCAAGGTTTTCTTTGTATGGAGCCTTGTTTTTGTCTACTAGTGCTTGGATTTCTTCATCAGCAGCATAAACTTCTGGATCAACATCTAGCAATTCATAATCATCCCCAACTAATTCGCCCTCTACAAAATGCAATGTTAATTTACCCACAAATGAACCAAATGCACCAGGTTCAGTAACCTTTGCATATTTACCTTGTATTGGTTCTCTAACTCGTTCGTGAGTGTCATTACCTAATACATAATCCACATGCTCGGAAATTGGATTGCTAGCCAATTCTAATTGTTTAAACACACCTAAGTGCGTAACTAAGAACAGAACATCTATATTTTCTTTCTCTTTAGTTTCATCTACCATTTTCTTCAAATCAGCATTTAAGCCACTAAAAGCAATTCCTTCACTAAATATGGGGTTTTGTCTGATTGGAACGGCAGGATCATTTATTCCTATAAATCCAATTCGTACTCCCTCAATTTCTTTTACAGTATAAGCTGGGAATAAGTTTTCTTTGGTTTCCTCATGATACATATTCTGTGCAATCACATCAGTATTATAGCTATTCATCACATTCATCATGATTTCCTTACCATAAACCACTTCCCAGTTGCCAGGAATGATTACATCATATCCCATTTTACTAATGATGTCAGACATTACCTGACCTTCAGATAAAGCAGCATAACCGCTACCTTGAATCAGATCTCCACCATCTACTATTAAGGTACGATTTGGATTTTTTGCTTTTTCTTTCTCAAATAAGGTTTTGATATTAGCTACTCCACCACGCGTTTTGAATTTTATTTCTTCATTTTCCCAGAATAATTCTGGATGTGGATCAAGCTGGCCGTGTATATCGGCAGTTTGTAAAATGGTTATACTTAAAGTATCGGACTTCGCTGTACTATTTTCTTTATTGCCTGATTTATTATCGCAAGCAAATGTTAATGCCATAATTCCGATTAAGAATAATGACTTACTTAATTTATTAATTATCGTTTCCATATTCATATACTTATAGAGTTATACTTTTGTATCCTTTTTTCTGAAGTTGAAAATTGTAAAGAATACCATTTTCAACCGTTTCTATTTCTTGAGGGATTTTGGTTTTATCTACTTTGAATTTGTTGAGAGAAAATCCGCATGCTATAATTTTTACGCCTGCATTATCCGCTTTTTTAATAAACTTATTGATTTTATCAGAATCAGTAATATCTCCAATTTCCTTCCCGCAGATTATAATTTTAAATTCCCCAAAGTTTTCTCCATCTTCTGCTTTGAGAGCTTCAGCAGTAAGAAGTATCGGTTGGAGTTGTGGTATTTTTTTGGTTATCACCACATAGTTGATTTTATCTTCATTTCCTGAATGTTGAGCATTTAAATTGTGGGCTCCAAAAAGTATAGTTAAAATAAGTAAGGAGCTAAATATGTAATTTTTCATGTTTATTGTATTTTGGTTCATTCTATTAAGAATTTAACCGGTAATAGTTTGATTTTAAATAGACAGATTTCCCTATTTAATTTTATAAATAATTGAGTGAGCATCACGCATTTTTCCGTTAAGCAGAAATACATCCGATATAAGATGTAATTTGATTAGTTTTCAGTGTAAATCTGAATTTGATTTTATGCAATAAACTTACATCAAATTCAAAACTGAGAAATGAGCAATACTTAGAATAAAAATTGTTAGAAAAGCCGTGGTGGAGGAGAGTCTTGATCTAAATAGAGGTAAAGTAGTCTTGAAATAATGAATTTATTAAAAGACTTAACATGTTTAAAAACATAAAATTTTAAGGTAGAGAATTCGAATTTAAATTCAGTATTACAAAAACTTAATATAATAATTGATTGAGAGTTCTGAGTCTCATTTTGATCAATTTGAATAGGTTTGTGAGAAGATTTTATGTTGTTAACCTTTTTACAGTAAGGATTGTAAAAAGAAATGATACTAGGGTCAAGCAAATTATTAAGCCCTTTGGCGTCTACCGCCAATGACTTTCCTACAAAAATGTAGATTAATAAAATTGCTATCTTAACCTTGTAACTCATGTGCAAAATATAAATTGCACAATAATATAATATTTATTTGTATCATTTGTAACATATAGGATATAATTCTTTTAAAGGCAGTAATTTCCATATATAATTATTTAAAATAAGCTTTCATATCCTACATCTATTTTGGCAACCTAAAGGGGGTAGTGCAAAAAAAAAAGACCTCAATTAAGAAGTCTTTTAATATTAACCACAATTAACTGTGGACTACGGAAACGAAATTTAAATTAGTTTTAAAACTGAGCTTCTTCAGTGGAACCTTTCAAAGCTGTTGTTGAAGCCTTTCCTTGTGTTACGGCATTTTGAACCGCATCAAAATATCCTGTACCTACAAAGGCTTGATGTTTAACGGCTTTAAAGCCTTGTTTTTGTAACGCAAATTCTCTCTGTTGTAATTCAGAGTAACCTGCCATGCCTTTATTTTTATAGGCAGTAGCTAATTCGAACATGGCGGTATTTAAAGCGTGGAATCCAGCTAAAGTAATGAACTGAAATTTATACCCCATTTCAGCTAATTTCTCTCTGTATTCTAGCATCTCATTTTCTGTTAACTTAGCCGCCCAATTGAAAGAAGGGGAGCAATTGTAGGCCAACATTTTATCTGGATATTTTTCCTTTATCGCTTGAGCAAATTCTCGAGCTTCTCCTAAATCTGGATGTGAAGTTTCACACCATACCAAATCCGCATAAGGAGCATAGGATAAACCTCTGCTAATCGCTTGTTCTAATCCATTTTTTACTCCAAAGAATCCTTCAGAAGATCGCTCACCTGTTAAGAATTCACGGTCTCTTTCATCAACATCTGAAGTTAAAAGGTTAGCAGCATCAGCATCAGTTCTAGCAATGATGAGCGTTGGCACATCCATCACATCTGTTGCTAGGCGAGCTGAAATTAATTTATTTATGGCTTCTTGTGTTGGTACTAATACTTTCCCTCCTAAATGACCACATTTTTTGGCAGATGATAATTGATCTTCAAAATGAACTCCTGCAGCACCCGCTTCTATCATGCCTTTCATCAGTTCAAAAGCATTTAAATTGCCACCAAAACCAGCTTCAGCATCTGCAACGATAGGCGCCATCCAGTGGATATCACCTTCACCACTAACAGATTGAATTTGATCTGCTCTTAATAGAGCATTATTGATTCTTTTCACCACATTTGGTACGCTGTCCGCAGGATATAAACTTTGATCAGGATACATTTGTCCGGCCAAGTTAGCATCTGCCGCTACTTGCCATCCACTTAAATAGATTGCTTTTAATCCAGCTTGAACTTCCTGTACTGCTTGATTACCAGTTAAGGCACCCAATCCCGCCACATAATCTTCCGATTTCAGAAGATTCCATAATCTTTCTGCTCCTAAACGTGCTAAGCTATGATCAATTTTTACAGTACCAGCAAGCTTAACTACTTCTTCTGCAGTATAAGTCCTTTCCACATCTTTCCATCTTGGGTTAGTATCCCATTCTGCAATTAGTTTATTAATTTTTTCTTGAGTATTCATATTTTTAAGATTTATAGGTTATTTGTTTATTGTAAATGAGGGTATGCTTTCAAGGTCAAGAAGTCCTCAAATTCTTCACTTTTCACTAGCTTTTTAAGTAAATCTCTGGCAATAGCTAGCTTTCCACTTTCTACTCTTTCCTGGCCTAATAATTCTTTTACTTTTTCCGTTTCTTCCTCAAGGAGCATACAGAATAAGGCTCTATTAAATATCTTACCACATTTCAGAGATACTTGGTGATGATACCATTGCCATAGTTGCGCTCTGCTAATTTCAGCGGTGGCTGCATCTTCCATTAAATTATAAATGGCAGCTGCTCCTATGCCTTGTAACCATGATTCTATATACAGCAGAGCAACATTTATATTCATTCTTACTCCTTTCTCTGTAATTTCACCATACATTACTTGAGGAGATGTTAAAGCTGAAGCAGAAGTGGAAAACTCTTCTCTTAAAATATGTTTCTGATGTGGTTGATCGCCTATGATTTGATCAAATACTGCTTCTACACTTGGGATTAATGCGGGATGGGCTACCCAGCTGCCATCATATCCTGCTAGAGCCTCTTCAGTTTTGTCATTTCTTACGGTATCAAATATTTTTTCATTCTTCTCTTTATCCTTTGTTGGGATGAAGGCAGACATTCCACCTATAGCATGGGCGCCACGTTTATGGCAGGTTTTCACTAATAAATTAGCATAAGCCTTCATAAAAGGCACTTGCATTGTCACTTGATTCCTATCGGGAAGGATATAATCTGGTTTATGTCTGAATTTTTTAATGAAACTGAAAATGTAATCCCATCTTCCTGCATTCAATCCAGCCATATGCTCTCTCAGTTCATAAATAATTTCTTCCATTTGAAATGCAGCAGTAATGGTTTCAATTAGAACAGTAGCTTTTATGGTTCCATTGGGAATACCTAATTCATTTTGAGCAAATTCAAATACTTCATTCCATAATCTAGCTTCAAATCGATTTTCGAGTTTGGGAAGATAAAAATATGGACCGCTACCTTGTCTGATTAATTCGTGTGCATTATGAAAGAAGTATAAGCCAAAATCAAACAATGAAGCAGATATAGGTTCGCCATTTACCAAGAAGTTTTTTTCGGAGAGATGCCATCCTCTTGGGCGAACTTTTAAAACTGCTCTTTCCTTATTCAGTTTATATTTTTTACCGTTAGGTGCAGTAAAATCTACTTGATTTCTTATTGCATCATATAGATTTATTTGACCCTCCATTATGTTTTTCCAACTTGGACTGGTGGCATCTTCAAAGTCAGCCATGAAAACTTTAGCGCCAGAATTCAAAGCGTTTATGATCATTTTTCTGTCAACAGGTCCTGTGATTTCCACTTTTCTATTTTGTAAATCCTTTGGTAATGGATCGATTGACCAATTAGGATCATTTCTGATGTCCTCAGTAGTTTTAGGGAAATTTAAGTTTTTACCGTTTCTTAGTTGGTCATAAACTTGCTCACGTTTTCCAATCAATTCATACCTATTATCACTAAACTTTTCATGTAGTCTGTTCAAAAACGAGATTGCCTCATCAGTTAAAAGATTAAATTCTTTTTGCTTCGGTTTTCTGCTCTGTAATTGTTCGATTGATGTTTCCATTTGATTATCAGATTTTTAAATGATCGATGCTTCAAATGTAGGTTAGCGAAAATTAATTTACAAGCGAATATTCGCTGTAAGAAATTATTCGCTATATTAGCGAATGATAAAGAAAGGGCTATACTTAGAAATAGCTAGATAAAAAAAAATGAAAAAAGTTTGTTCGCTTAACTGGTGAAGGATATCAAAAGGAAAATATTTGAATAAATGTCAGTATCTCAAGAAAATGTAAAGCTAATTTTTGGATTGAAAGTAAGGCAATTAAGAATTGAAAAAGGGCTTTCTTTTATTCAATTATCAAAACTTACGGGTTTATCAGCGTCCTATTTAAATGAAATAGAGAAGGGTAAAAAATATCCGAAAATTGAGAAAATAAATATACTTTCTGATGCGCTTGAAATCAATTTCGATGATTTAGTTTCTTTACAATTAAGTAAGAAGCTAGCTCCTTTGGGTGAATTATTACAATCTAATTTATTTAAAGAATTACCTCTAGAGCTTCTAGGGATAGAACCAGCTCATTTATTAGATTTATTAAGTAATGCTCCTGCAAAACTTGGTGCTTTCATTAGTACTCTTATTGAGATCAGTAGAAATTACGGTTTAAGAGTGGAAAGCTTGTATTTGAATATGCTACGATCCTATCAGGAAATGCATGATAATTATTTCCAATCTTTAGAGGATGAAGTAATAGCTTTTAAGGAGAAATATTTATCGAAGCATACTTTCCCTTTTAGCTATGAGCAATTATATGAAATTTTGAATGAACAGTTTAATTATCAAGTTTGGCCAAAGGGGTTGGAACATCATCAGGAGTTAAAAGCCTTAAGATCCATGACTATTCAAGGAGAAAAGCCGCAGTTATTAATGAATCCTAAATTGACAGAGCAGCAACAGGTTTTTACCATGGCTAAAGAATTAGGATATCAATTTTTGAAATTAAATCCGCGACCTTTTACCTCAAGCTGGGTTTCTGTTAACTCTTTTGAGGAGATGTTGAATAATTATAAGGCTTCTTATTTTGCTTGCGCTCTCTTACTCCCTGCGAAAGAATTTACTGATGATTTAAAATCATTTATTTTACAGCCACAATGTAATTCTGAAATAATATATAATATTTTAGAAAAGTATAGATGTACACCAGAAATGTTGATGCATCGGATCACAAACCTATTACCCAAAGAGTTTGGGGTTAAAGAGTTGTTCTTTTTAAGGTTTAGCACTTCCGATAATCAAACTTTTAAGCTCACCAAAGAAATGCATCTGTCTGGATTGCATAATCCACATGGTACTGCTCTGGACCAACACTATTGTAGAAGATGGGCATCAATAGAAATTCTCAAAGAGCTTCAAAATGACAATGTTGTTGCTGAAGATACTGTTAGATGTAAAGTTCAGAAAAGTAAATATGTTAATTCAGATAATGAATATTTGATCATAAGCTTAGCCAAGTCAAGCAATAAAAATATAGGTCAAAATAGTAGCGTTTCCATTGGTTTGTTAATCACTCCTCAAATGAAGAAAAGAATAAGTTTTCATAATGATCCTACGATTCCGATTAGAATTGTAAATGAGACTTGTGAGACATGTCCACTGTATGATTGCAAAGAAAGAGCTGCCAAACCTTATGTATATGAAGCCAAACAGCAATTAGATGCAATGAAGAAGGCTGTAGAACTCATGGTTAATTCTTGATTTTAAATTTATTAGGTGAGAAACTCAAGAAAATCGTATATTAGGATATAACAAAACACTAATTATTATGAAGGCAAATATGGGAACGGCTGATAAAGCAATCAGAATTTTATTAGCTATCACAGTGGGTATTTTATATTATTTTGGAGTTATTTCGGGTACATTAGCTATAATTCTAGGAGTATTGGCTATCATTTTTATAGCTACTAGCTTTATCAGTTTCTGTCCACTTTATTTACCATTTGGAATATCAACCCGGAAGAAATCATAATCAAACAAGCGATACTAATTCAGTATCGCTTGTTTATATAAGAATGCTCAATGCAATTGTTATTGTTTTTGTAAAAACACCTTCCTTTTTATAATCAAAGTGTATATTTGCCATCATGATTTCAAAGAAGTCTAAATATGCAATTAATGCTTTAGTGCATTTAGGTAGAAAGTACGGGGGTGGTCCTATTCTCATTAGCACTATAGCTGAAGAAGAAAATATTCCTCAAAAGTTCTTAGAAGCTATACTGTTAGAATTAAAGAATGATGGGATATTAGGAAGCAAAAAAGGCAAAGGGGGAGGCTACTATTTAAGAAGAGAACCCGAAAACGTGAATTTAGCTCAAGTTCTTCGTTTGTTTGATGGGGCTATAGCCTTATTACCCTGCGTTACTTTTAAGTTTTACGAACGCTGTGAAGAATGCAAAGATGAAGAAACCTGCTCTATAAGAGAGGCTTTTCTAAAAGTGCGTAATGAAACCGTTAAGATTTTTAAAAATCAGACACTCAAGACTTTAGTAGAAAAAGAGAAAAAATTAATAGCTAAAAAGAAAAGCTAATACTCTAAAAAAGGAAGTTATTCTTTGTTCAACGGAAATTTGATAATAATTCTGGTGAAATTGTGTTCTTCCGATTCACATTCTAATTTTGCTCCTATTTTTTCAACGGCTACTTTAACTAAATAAAGTCCAAGCCCATTACCAATCGATTTTTCAGAACCTCTGTAAAACATTTCAAATATTTTAGGAAGTTGTTTTTCAGGTATTCCTATACCATTATCTTCAATAGAAAGATAAAAAGTGTTTGTTTTTCTTATTGTACTAAGTTTTATTTCTTTTTGTGGTTTATCGTCATCAAAATAGGTTAAGGCATTCTCTAACAAATTAAGTAAAATGAGTTCTAACATTTTTACATCAGTTTTCAACTCATTTTCATTTTGTAAATCAAATTTAAATTTAAATTGAGATTGTTCAACCAATGGACTAATTCTATCCATAACATCTCTAAATACTGTAGGAATGTCAATACTATTATATTCAATTTTTGAATTATAAATATTATGGACTTGCGTAAGTTTAGCTAAGAGAATATCCATCTCTTTGGTTGTTTTTTCAATTAAATCTAAATATTTATCAGATTTGGCTTCAGGGTTTTCATATCTTGCAAGAGCTAAAATCCCTTTAATCCTACTTATAGGGCCTTTTAAATCATGAGAAGTTTTATAGGTGAAAGTGTCTAAGTCTTTATTGGTCTGCTGAAGCTTTCTTATTGTATCTTTAATTTTTGCTGTTCGCTTTTCAACTCGTTCTTCAAGAGCATGGTTGAGTTCTTGAAGTTTCTCATTGGTGGTGATTATTTTTTGCTGCGAGCTTTCTAATTCTTCATTTTTTTCTAATATGTCATCACGCTGCTGGCTTATTTCTTCATTTAAATTTTGCATTTTGACTAATTGCTTTTCAATAACCCTTTTTTGCTGCATTACTTCAAATGTTCTATCGGCTACAATGAGTTTTAGCTTTTTTCGGTGTTGACGAACTCTATATGTATAGGCTAACATTAAAAACCAGATAATACCTACAGTTATAACACTAAAAATTAGATATGCCCAGGTGGTTTGATACCAGGGTGGAAGAATACTAAATGTATAAGTAGCAGTGGCTCCTTCTACATCATATAAGTTTTTAGATTTAACCTTAAAGGTGTAACTACCTGCTGGTAAGTTGGTATACTCTTTATTGTTTATTGAGGTCCAGCTAGACCATTTTTTGTCAAACCCTTCTAATTTATATGAGTATTGATTTCTTTTAGGTTGCTCATAAAATAATGCACTAAAACCAAATTTTATGTTGTTATTACTAAAGTCAAATTTTGGTATTTCATCTTCTGATTGTTGTATAGTTAATGTTGGTATTGAATCCAATCCTTTGTAGGTTTTGTAAATACCAGCAGAAATTAAGGAATCTCTTAAACTTACGTTATTTATGAATGTATTAAATTTAATATCATAATTAACTTTAATTTTTTCATCAAATCGATATAATCCTTCACTACCAGCTATCCAAACAACACTATCTTCAGATTCATCAACATAAATTGTAGAAAAATTTTGATTTGGAATTACTTTTAATGCTTGGGTGATTTTTAAATAACTACCGTCTTTTTGTCGCTCATATTTTATTACCGATTGTTTTTGTGATTCTTCAATTACAGTAATCCAGTAATTACCGAATTTGTCCTGATCAATATTGTTGATGTTTAATTTCTCAGAGGTAATTTTTGTATGTGGAACAAAAAAATCGCTTGAATCAGCTTTCGGTCTTGCATTAAGAGTATAAAAGCCTTTTGTGGTAGAAAATAAGATTTCATCATCAAGAGTTTTTAATATATTGATTCCACTAACATCTGGTAATCCGTGTTTTTGATTGAAAAATTTCCATTTTGGATGACCATTATTATCATTAATCAGATAGATTCCTTCAGATTTGTAACTTAACCAATGAATGGAATCCATACTTAATGTACTATTGCAAAAGCCATTTATCTCAGGGATATATTCATGTACGTCTTGATTTTTGAAATTGTATTTAATTATACCATCATTAAATGTAGTTATTGAAATTGTACTTTCATTAAAATCAAAGGAATTAGTAGCTTTTTGTATCGGGTGAGTCTTTATGTTTTTACTATCTATTATCTGATACATTCCTTTTTCTCCCATTGCAACTCTAAAATTTTGATATTCAAATATGTGGAATAATCTGTCTTTGCTAGCTGGTATAAAATTCAGCATACTATTTTTCTTAAGACTATATAAACCATTGAGAGTTGCAAAATATGGAATGGAGTTCTTGTTTGAAATTTCACTAATTATGAAGCTGGAATTTTTATTTTTATTCCAGCACATTATTTTTTTATCAGATTGGATTCTAGTGATTCCATCTTGATGTAGTGCCCAAACTCCATTTTGCTTATCTGAATGTATATTGAAAATTATATTAGTAGGGAAGCCATTTTTCATCCCAATATGATTTATTATCGAACTTTTCAAATTGAAATTAAAAATACCATCTCTTACTGTTGATGCCCAAAAAGAATTCTCATTACCAGTAATAGATAATACTGACTTACCAAAAGGAAATGTGAGTTTTGTTTCAAAAATAGAATCATTCTTGAATTTATAGCCTTTATTTGAATTAATGTCTATTATATACAGTTCATCGGACTGGGTTAAATTTGTTACATTATTTCTGATCAAGTTTGGGTTAATTGTGTTTATCATTGGAATAGCATTTAAACTGTCATTCTCCAGCTTCTTCAATTCTTTATCAACCTCTTTTATATAAATTCTTTCATTATATATAAAGCCACCAAATCCTTTATTTAATTTCCAGTGTTTAAATTCCGATTGATCATATTGGATAAGGTAATTTAGTGTTATGAAATAAATTTTATCTTTTATACTTAGCGTTTGAATGACATTGCCAAACTGCTCTATTTGTAATTTTTTTCTTAAAGATTGGTAATATACTTGGCCTAAGCTGTCGGAGTTTAAGTAGCCTATTTCATTATTACTGCCTATATATATTCTGCCTTTATAATCTTTGTGAATGCTACGGGATATTTTTCCCCCATTAATTTTAATATAATCCCAATTATATCCATCGTATCTTAATAAACCCGTCAAGTTAGAAAAATATAAAATCCCATAATTACCTATTGCCATATCCCAATTTGAAATTCCAGCTTTATATTCTTTGGAAGAATAATTTTGGATCATTGGAGAAAAATAAGATTGGCCAAATACTTGGTTAAAATTCAAACATATAATGAATATGATTATGAATTTAAATAACAAATTTGATAAATAGATTTTACTCGTATGGTAGAATTCTTCTTTCAATTTTTATTTAATCAGGCAAAATGTAAGACTGAAATAGAAATATATAGAATTAAATTGAAAAAAATTAAGGCTTATAGATACTATTGGATAGATTTATTGAAATAATAAAAAAACGGTAGCAAATCATCTTTTCTACTACCGTTTTTATTGAAAATTAGTTATTGGTCAGCGTTTTATCGCTTGCATTTTCTTTTGATTAAATTTTTCAGGAAATTCCTCGTACCATTTAGTTAAGGTTTCTGGACCTAACTTATCATATATATATGATAATTGTTGACTTAATTTTTCCTCCTGATTTTTTTCAAATTTTTGTTTTTCTGCTTCACTGTCAAACCCTATTACTTTTTCAGAAGCAGGAGTGGGTTCATGATGAATAAATGTATTTAACTTTTCATGACAAAATTTTTGATAAAGCCTTGTATGCAATATAAAATTGTGCCACATCTCATCAATTATCATTAATGAATTATCAATAAAAAGTCGAAAACCCTTTTTCTCCTTTATATTTTCAGAAGCTAACCATAACCATTTTTTAGTTTCATTAAGTATTTCTGTAGCTTCATCACAACTAACAGAATATCTTTCCATAAATCCTTGTATTATTATATTATCATCTTCAGAGTCTAAAGCTGATAATAAAGATTTATTTATTGTAGAATTATGAAACATTTTACTTAAGTAAAATGGATTAATTAACTGAACAGATTACAGAACAAATAGGAGAATTCAACTTTTTATCTGTCAAAATTCTTTTTACTAATTGAGCTTTTTCTGAGTTTGATTTAGCATTGTTTTTTGTAGAAGTAGTATTCATTTCTTGTACTTTTTAGAGTTATTTTAAAATTTGAGGATGCAAAAATACGGAGCTCATTTTATTAAGCAAGGAAAAGTATAACGATTTGAAATAGTGTATTTTAACCGATTTAATAAATCATGAAATATTCAACTTTATTATTAGTTATAGCATATAATTACTTAAACAGTTAATGCTATTTTAAAAGAAATTTAAGGTAATATTTTATATTTTTTTTACCATAAAATTTAATATTTCAAAGAATCGTTGTCTTCACCAATTATTATTCTATCAGTTGAAATTGTATTTTAGTAATAATTGTAATTCCTTTTCCCAGTATCAAGTCTTCTTCTTTTTCTTTTTAGCTGCTGGAAATAGGATATTATTTAATATCAATCTGTAGCCTGGTGAATTAGGGTGCAAATTTAAATCGGTAGGAGGTTCACCTACAAAATGCTGGTAATCTTCAGGATCATGCCCTCCATAAAAAGTCCAAAATCCTTTGCCAAATATTCCGTGAATATATCGAGCTTCATTAATCTCATCATTCTCACCTAATATTACGACATCAGGTTTTATTAATGACTTTCGATAGGCAGTAGTTTGTCCCATAAATCCTTTAATCAGTTTTTCATGATTTTGAGTTAGCATAGTAGGGATTGGGTCCCATTTAGCTGAAAACTCAAATAAGGTAAAGAAATCATTTCCTTCTTTTATACCGGGTCTGTCAATTTGGTTTTGGTCAATATTTGAATATTCGTACTCTAATGGGTTCATTTCTAATTTGAAATCCTCAAAAGCTAAAGTTTGCTCATAATCTAGTTTTTCTTGAGCGTTCGGATCTGCAGGATCACCATCATACATTCTAGCAGCTATATCAACACCAGCTGCAGCCAAGGCTATATCGTAAGTATCAGTAGCAGAACACATGGCAAATAAGAAGCCTCCCTTGTTGACAAAACCTCTGATCTTTTGAGTAATAGCTAATTTTAATTGACTTACTTTTCTGAAACCATGTTTTTTAGCCATGGCTTCATATTCTTTTTGTTGTTCAATATACCAGGGTTGATTTGCGTAGCTCCTATAAAATTTACCGTATTGCCCGGTGAAATCCTCATGATGAAGATGAATCCAATCATATTCTGATAAACCTTCTGTCATGATTTCATCATCGAAGATTACATCATAAGGAATTTCCGCATAAGTGAGTACAAGCGTTACGGCATCATCCCAAGGTTGTTTTGACTTCGGTGAATATACTGCGATTTTAGGAACCTTATTCAGTCGCATTGCATCTTTATTAGAAGAAGGGCTCGCTATCTCATCCAATAAACTATTAGCATTGGCATCAGAAATAATTTCATAGCTAATGCCCCTAATGATTAATTCATTAATAATGGATTGTCGACTTTCTATCAGAAAGCTCCCGCCTCGGTAATTCAATAACCAATCAATCGGAATTTCTTTTTCTAAAATCCAATAGGCTACTCCGTAGGCTTTCAAATGATTGGCCTGTTCTTTATCCATTGGAACTAGAATTTGATTGGCGAATAGAATATTTGCCGAAAAGAAGCTTATAAAAAGGTATAGCGTAATATTTTTAATCATAGTAAAGGGAAAATAAATCACTTATCAATGTATAACTAATTATAATTAATGGAGTTTCAAATTAAAGTTTTATACATTTATGTAATAAATCGTGTATAATCACATTAAATTATTAAAATTTACAAAAAATAATTGATTTGGATTACCTAGAAAACATAAAAGAAGGCGTAAGGTCGATTAAAGGAAATCGGTTAAGAACTATTTTAACGGCAGCTATTATTGCTATTGGAATCACTGCATTAGTGGGTATACTTACCGCTATTGATGGTATTCAGAATTCAGTTAGTGGTAATTTAGCGGGACTAGGTGCCAATAATTTTGACATAGAAGCAAGAGGACAGGATGGAAGAAGAGGTACATCTCAAGGAAAGAAAGAGAAAAGTTATGAACCTATAGGTTACAAAGAAGCTTTACTTTTTAAAAGTAAATATAATTATGCTGGTAATGTGTCCATTTATACCAGAATAACCGGAAGTGCTGAATTAAAATATAAATCAGAGAAAACTACACCTACCATCAGAGTCTATGCCTCTGATGAAAACTATTTAATACAGAAAGCTTACGATATTGCTGAAGGAAGGAATTTTTCACCTCTTGAGGTTCAAAATAATAATAAAGTAGTGATTTTAGGTGCTAATGTAGTAGGTAAATTATTTAATGAAAATGTTGATCCTATCAATAAAGACATATCCTTTTTTGGTTCAAGATTTAAGGTGATCGGTGTTCTGGAAGAACAAGGAGGTATGGGAGGTGGAGGTGCCGACCAGTCAATAATAATTCCAATTGGATTATCTACACTTTTTGCTAACCGTACTTTACAATACGCTATTACGGTTTCTTTACCAGATGCAGTAATGATGGATCAAGGAATCGCTGAAGCAACGGGTGTTATGAGAGGGGTTAGAGGAGATGGAATTGGACAAGAGAACTCTTTCAACATTCAAAAAAGTGAATCCTTAGCGGAAAGGTTAGAAGAAATTGCAGGCTACCTCAGAATCGGAGGCTTCGCAATAGGGGCTATTACATTGTTAGGAGCATCTATTGGTCTCATGAATATTATGATGGTTTCAGTAACAGAAAGAACTCGAGAAATCGGAATTAGAAAAGCGATTGGTGCGTCACCTACAAAAATCCGTTTACAGTTTTTATGGGAAGCCATCGTAATATGTCAGATAGGGGGTCTGGCAGGAATTGTATTAGGTATTGCCATCGGAAACGGTATATCGGCTCTCATTAGTGAAGGAGGTTTTGTGGTGCCATGGGTCTGGATGATTGTAGGATTTACCATTTCTGCATCCGTAGGTTTAATTTCTGGTTATTATCCTGCATTTAAAGCTTCTAAGCTTGATCCTATAGAATCATTACGATATGAATGATTATTAGGGAGTTATGATGAGAAATTGCTCGCTTTTATTTTTATTATTTACTATCATATCCTTTTCTTCGATAGGAAAGGATACCTATTTCCGTGGTTTTTACAATGGTGAGAACGTATTTGTTCGTAATCCTTATTTAGGGCAGGGAGCAGGCTTTTGTATTGAGGCCATTTATTTAAATGGACAATTGTTGGTTAAAAACCCTGATGTCTCTGCTTATCAAATTGATATGCAAGGTCTTGAAGTTGACAGCCGGGTAGTGATCAGAATTGTGCATGATGATAGCTGTGAACCAGAACTTACCAATCCTGAAGTAATAGAAGATTTACTTGAATTCAATTGGCTGAAATTTTATGTGGATGAGAATGAAATAATTTGGATTACCACAAAAGAATCGAAAGAAGGTTTTTACATAGTGGAAAAACAAATTGACAATGAATGGATGATATTGGATACTGTCAAAACCAAAGGGGGTATATTCATCAATCAGCATAGTGTAGAAGCGGATCATAGCTTTGGAGAAAACCTGTACCGAGTACAATATCATGATCTGAAGTTACCTGTAAAATATTCAGAAACCTTCAATTATAAATCAGATAAGCGTGAAATTACATACGCTATAACGGATGATTGGATGATTGAATTTTCTGAGGAGGTTAGCTTCTGGTTGTATAATGCAAATAGTAGAATTATTAAAAGAGGTAAGGATGTTACCTGCGACATTCAAAAATTACCCAAAGGCCGTTACATGTTAAAATATGATGGTAAAGAAGTTTATTTCGATAAGGAATAAACTATCAATTCATCTCTTATATTTTCAATTTCATTTTAGTTTTTTGTTAATGGTAGAGTTTTTATTCTTCAAATAGTGCAAATATTATTCTGCCTTTCATTTGTAAGTTAAATTAATATTTTGCAATTTCATTCTAGTACAGCATAAAACAAAAACCAAAACTAAACACTATGGAAATTAAGAAAATTTTAACATTAATATTAGCAGCCTCAATTTTATGGTCGTGTTCTAATGATGATGAAATGCTGGATATGAAAGATGATTCAGTTGAAATAGTACAAGAAATAGAATTAGTGCCTAAAGAAGATATTGATGCTATTATTATAAAGTCATTGCAAGATAATGATGAGTTCAAATGGTCCCAATTAAATGATGTTCAACTATGGAGCGCCTTAATGCATGCTGATAGTATACTAACTGTAGGATATAAGGCGGAAGGTGAAAGCAACATTAACGAAAGAATAACCTCAATTAATGTTGAAGATCCAAATTGGGTAAAATCTAGAACGGATATAGTAGAAGAAACCCGTTTTGTATTGGAAAGAAAATATCAAAGATCAGTCAATAAAGATGATTTGGAACGCTTTTCACATGATGTATTACCTTTTCTTGAAATGAAGATTCTTGATTTAGAGGTAATTAGCAGATTGAGATCAATGGAAAACGTTCGGTATATTGAGCCTTTAAGCTATGAGGTTGATTTTCAAACCTATAATGAGGGTCAAAGATATAGTGATTCGGGTTGCTCAAATGAACCGAATTTTAATATCTCTGGGCTTTACACTACCATTTCTCCAAATGCTAAAATGTCATGGAATTATCCTCAGATGGGCATCAACCAAGCTTGGGAATATAGCACTGGTGCTGGTATTACAATTGGTATGATTGACACAGGTGTTTCTCCAAATCAGGAGAATTTAGGGGGGCAATTCAATTCTGGTTTTTCTCAAGGCAGAACTGTTGAACGTAGAGGAACCTATCAAACTGGAATGTGGTGGTGGAAGGAATACGATGGACCGGATGATAAATGTGGTCATGGCACCTCTATGGCTGGAGTGGCTACCGCGCCAAGGGGAAATGATGGGAATGCTGTTGGTGTAGCTTATAACGCCAATTTAGTAGGCGTTAGAGGAACTAGTGATGTAGTAATAAATGGTGGGAATGAGAAAGATGGAGTAACTGAAGCTTTGGTTTATTTAGGGAACCGATCTGATGTGAAAATCATTAGCATGTCAATAGGAGATGTTTTTAATAATTCTAAAGTAGCGGATGGTATTCGTTATGCTTATGGAAAAGGAAAGTTAATTTTTGCAGCTGCAGGAACTTCTACAAGCTTTACGAATTGGTTTGGTGTAATCTTTCCAGCAAGCATGAATGAAACGGTTGCAGTAACGGGTGTTAAAGAAGGTCAATATAAAAGATGTGATGTTTGTCACTCGGGTAGTAAAGTAGATTTCACTGTAATTATGGAGCAGGCTGGAACAAATGCGCATCCTTTATCAGTAGCCATGAATGGTGATCAACCTTCTACCGTAGGAGGCTCTTCAGTTGCTACTGCTACTACTGCTGGAATAGCGGCTCTTGTTTGGTCAAGAAATCCTGGGTGGAGCAGAAGCCAAGTATTACAAAAAATGAAAGAATCGGCAGATTTTTATCCTAATAGAAACTCAGAATTCGGATATGGTAATTTGAATGCGTTTACTGCTGTTCAATAAATAATTAAATTATATGCTGTATTAACTAAGCTGGTCATATTGACCAGCTTTTTTATTTTTTTAAATGATTTAGTGTCAAATCCTCAGATTATCAGAATATTAAATTATTTCCAATAACTATTATACCCCAAACTATTTTCCTTACCTTTGCAACTTGATTAGTTGATACTTTTTATTAGTTGTATTAACTAGTTGAATATCAGTTAATTTATTTATATTATTTAGATGTCAGAAATTAGAAATGTGGCGATTATCGCCCACGTTGACCACGGTAAAACTACATTGGTTGACAAAATTATTTATGCTTGTCAAGAGTTTCGTGAGGGAACGGAATCAGACGAATTAATTTTGGATAACAACGATCTTGAAAGAGAAAGAGGAATTACTATATTAAGTAAAAACGTTTCCGTTACTTATAAAGATATTAAAATCAATATTATTGATACTCCGGGTCACGCTGACTTTGGAGGTGAAGTGGAACGTGTATTAAAAATGGCTGATGGAGTGTTACTTTTAGTAGATGCTTTTGAAGGAGCTATGCCACAAACACGTTTTGTTTTAGGGAAAGCATTAGACTTAGGTCTTAAACCAATAGTGGTAGTCAATAAAGTTGACAAAGAAAACTGCCGTCCTGATGAAGTACATGAGCAAGTTTTTGATCTAATGTTCAACTTAGACGCTACCGAAGAACAACTTGATTTCCAAACTATTTATGGATCAAGTAAAATGGGTTGGATGAGTACAGACTGGAAAGATAAAACCGATAATATTTTTCCATTGCTTGATGAAATCGTTAAAACTATTCCAGCAGCCCCAGTAAAAGAAGGAATACCACAACTGCAGATTGTGTCATTAGATTACTCTTCTTTTGTAGGTCGTATTGCAATTGGTAGATTATACCAAGGTACTTTGAAAGAAGGAATGCAGATTGGACTTTGTAAAAAGGACGGTACGATTAAAAAAATGAGAATTAAAGAACTTCAGGTTTTTGAAGGATTGGGTAGAAAGAAAGTAGAAGAGGTACATTCTGGTGATCTTTGTGCAATTATTGGACTAGATAATTTCGATATTGGTGATACGGTTACCGATCCAGAAAATCCAGAGCCATTACCAAGAATTTCTATTGATGAGCCAACAATGAGCATGTTGTTTACCATCAATAACTCACCTTTCTTCGGAAAAGAAGGTAAATTTGTAACTTCTCGTCACCTGCGTGATCGTTTAATGAAGGAAACGGAGAAAAACTTAGCCTTAAGAGTAGAGCCAGCAGGTTCTGAAGATAAATTCTTAGTCTATGGTAGAGGGATTCTTCACTTATCAGTTTTAATTGAAACCATGAGAAGAGAGGGCTATGAACTTCAAGTAGGCCAGCCACAAGTATTATATAAAGAAATTGACGGAGTTCGTAATGAACCAATGGAGCATTTAATTATCGATGTTCCGGATGAAGTTTCTGGTAAAGCAATTGAATTGGTAACTCAAAGAAAAGGTGAGCTGACTGTAATGGAACCTAAAGGTGATGTACAGCATTTAGAATTCAATATACCTGCTAGAGGGATCATTGGACTAAGAAATAATATTTTAACTGCAACCGCAGGTGAAGCTATTATGACGCACCGTTTTAACGGTTATGAGCCCTATAAAGGCCCAATTGCAGGTAGAAATAACGGCTCTATGATTTCAATGGATGCAGGTATGGCTACTGCTTACTCATTAGATAAATTAACTGATAGAGGTACTTTCTTTGTTGCGCCTGGTGATGATCTTTATGCAGGTCAGGTAATTGGAGAGCACTCTCGTGATAATGACTTGGTCGTGAATGTAGTAAAGGGTAAGAAACTAACGAACATGAGAGCTTCAGGGTCTGATGATAATGCAAAATTACCACCACCAAAGAAATTCTCTTTAGAGGAGTCTTTAGAATATATTCAGAAGGATGAGTATTTGGAGGTAACCCCACAAAGCATGAGAATGCGTAAGATTTACCTTGATGAAAACGAGCGTAAAAGAATGGCTAATAAAGATAAGTCATAATAGCATCATTTAAATAAAATAAGAAAAAGCCGGTTTATGCCGGTTTTTTGTTTCTCTAACTTTTAGCTATCAATTTTTAAGTTAAGATTAGAGTGTTTTTTAGTAATTAGTTTTATAAAATGGAACAATGGCAAAACTATTTTTATACATCTCTTTTGGTCCTCGCATCTCTAGTTCATAAAGACCTTCTTTTAAATACCCAACATTTAAATACGTGATAATTCCTTTTCTATTTGTGGAGTTATTATATTGAAAATAGCTTTTTGTATTGAATATAGAGTCATCGATACTTAATTTGTAGAAGTTACTAAGGCCTTTTAAGAAATACCGTCCTTTATTAAAATTTTCTTTTTTTGAACTCATTACTGAATCGTATTTTATAAATTTTTTTATTGAATCTTCCATACTAATGGACAAGGGAATAAAAACTCTCAATATATTTCCATTTATTATATCTGAAGGTATCTGAATAATTCCTGATGGGTTTGAGCTATTCTTGTCTTGGTAAAAACCTTCTAATGCTCTATTTCCTTTGTTGTTATTCCAAATTTCTAGTCTTGAAAATACTTCCTCAGGATTGTTTTGATGTACGGAAGAAATACCTATGAAACTTGTGATAATAAAAAATAGAAGAAATATGAAAACATAAGCTTTTTTAAAATTGGAGATGACTGCAAAGTAGGTGGGGCGATAGAAGCTTGATAAAGTTAAAAAGTTAAAAATTTTGTAAAATGGCCAAAATAATTTTGCAAAGAGTTTAAACCTTCTAAAATACCCCATTGTTAGAAAATCAATTACTCCTATTATTCCAATCGATAGCACTATATTTCCATATAATTCGAGTGATTGAATTAAGTTATTTGTTATCAGTTCATTATCCGATAGGCTAATGATAGTCACCATAGGTATTATAACCAATACTGTTGCATAAATATATGTTCCTACCAAACTCATAAATAGAAGGAAGGCAATGCTATAAATAAAGCTGCATATTCTTTCTAAGTTCAGTACAATTTGATCAAATGCGGGCACATCATTTACTTTGGCTAAATATTTCGGTTGAAACTTTAATTTATCGGGCTTAATTCCATTTGGAAATGTATAGCTTAAGCCCACCATTCCTACCCATAATCCTCTTGTGATAAGGTGTAAAATAAGCCCTCCAATCAGCCAAAAAACACCAATTTTTAAAATTGCAACTAATGTAAACATTGCATTCATGTCGTTATATACTTCACTGGAGAAAAACAGTAAAAATTGATCTAATAGAAGGGGGACTTGAAACATTCCATACAAGACTATTCCGGAGAGCAAAATTTCAGGCTCCCAGCTGTTTAACTGAAGTTTTAGAAGCCATTTTGGTTTTGGTTGAGAGTTCTTTTTTTGCATAGTTAAATTTAAATAAAATATTAGTATATCAAAATTTCACTATTATGTATCCATAGGAAAAAACAGTGCTTTAGATAATTATATGCTCATTTTTATAATTCCATTTTATTACTCTAGTTTTGTAATCTAAACTTACATTTTTATGGCTTCAGGATTTTTCGCTCTTTTTGATGATATCGCAACGCTTATGGATGATGTGGCTACCATGAGCAAAAGTACCACAGAAAGAACAGCAGGATTATTGGCAGATGACCTGGCAGTAAATGCCGAAAAGGCATCTGGATTTGTTGCAGCAAGAGAATTGCCAATTCTTTGGGAGATCACCAAGGGTTCCTTTCTCAATAAATTAATAATATTACCAATCGCTTTCCTTTTAAGTGCCTTTTTACCAATGGTAATTACGCCTATTCTTTTAATAGGAGGGGTGTATTTATCTTTTGAAGGGGTTGAGAAGATTTATGCCTATTTCTTTCATAAGAAGGAGAAAAAACAACATGATTTAAATAGTAAAATTTCAAAAGAAGAAGTCCTTGCAATGGAAAAAGAGAAGATAAAAGCAGCAATTTTAGTTGACTTTATTCTATCTATAGAGATCATCGTCATTGCATTAGATAATGTGGCTGAGGAAGAACTTCTTATGCAAATTATTGTGGTTACCATAGTGGCTGTATTAGCAACTGTGGGAGTTTATGGCATAGTCGGTTTATTGGTACGAATGGATGATTTGGGCTATAAATTAATAGCTAGAAGTAAAGGAGAGAAGAGTTTTTTATCCGTTTTAGGAAAAGCTTTAGTAAAAAGCTTACCCATGGTGATTAGAGCACTTACAGTTTTAGGGACTTTTGCAATGCTGTTAGTGGGTGGCGGGCTTTTCCTACATAATATCCATTATTTACATGATCTGTTTCATAAATTACCTTCCATTCTCGGTGAGTTAATAGTTGGCTTGATTGTGGGGGTAATTGCATTACTATGTTTTAAATTTTTCAAGTTATTGAAAGTGTGGTGGTAGTTAAGTAGTTTTAATAAGTATATAATTAAATAATACTTGAAAATATTGTAATAAAACTTATGTCTTACTATTTCTTATGAAGGTTATTACTTTTTTTAATTGTTTATTCATCTGAATAATTTCAAATAGAAGGGTGTTTACAAATTTATTCTTCCGAATTAGAATTAATTTTTTAGTTTTATTTTTGAATTAAAGAGTCAAACTAAAACCTTTAAAGTATTTCATAAGACAAAAGGTAGTTACCTATTTCATAGAATGAATGGATGCAGATTTTTAAAAATAATAGCTTCTTAAAGCGTTTTATTCTAATAGACTTATTACTATCAATACATTAATTCAAAGGACCATGAAAAAAAGCTGTATAATAATTCTTGTAACGCTGCTATGTATAGTAACAGTTCAAGCTCAAACAGTTTATAGGGAAGCACTAGGTCGTTATGTAATAAGGGAAAGTCCGGAAAAAGTTTATCTTCATTGTGACAAGCCTCAATATGCGGCTGGAGACGATTTATGGTTTAAAGCATATATTACTGATGCCATAAATCACCTACCTACTCAAGTTAGTAATACTTTATATGTCGAACTCATCAATTCCGAAAGCGAAATTATTGACTCTCTGGCTCTATTTATTTTAAATGGTGCAGCACAGGGGAGCTTTAAGTTTTCAACTGATTTAAACCCTGGTAGGTATAGAATTAGGGCATATACAGAATGGATGAGAAATCAACAACCAGATTTTTTTTACAGGTTTGATTTTTCACTCATTAACCCCATAAAAAGTGATGATTTAAAAAAAAATAGCAAAGTAGCGTACAACGAAAAAGGTATAGAGGCTAGTTTTTTTCCTGAAGGAGGTGACCTAATAGAAGGAATAGCAACAAGGGTAGCCTTTAAAATTACAAATTCTAAATTTTCAAATTCAGAACTAAAGGGGGTTGTGCTTAATGAAAAAGGACGGAAAATTACCACTTTTAAGTCGAATGCACTGGGATATGGGAATTTTTTTATTGATCCCGATATTGAAGACCGGTATTTAGCAGTGATCGAAAAAGATACTTTTTTTCTTCCGACAGTTAAAAAGGAAGGAGCAGCTGTAAAAGTTATACATTCTAAAAATTCAGATTTATTACACATAACAGTTCAAGCTAAGAATGTTGACATTGAAGATGGTACGCTAGTCATTCATAGAAGAGGGCAAATTCTATTAAGTGAAAATAGTGATCATAAGTCTGAAATGGCCGTAAGGTTGAAGAAAAGCTCCTTGGGTAATGGAGTCATCCATATAACGTTTTTTGATAAAAATAGGATACCTCTCAGTGAGCGACTGATTTTCCCAAGTCCTAACCATAGTAAACCTCAAATAGAATTGACTTACGATCGAAAGTCATATGAAACGAGATCCAAGGTAGATTTGAATATTTTTTCAAGAGAGAAGGATACAGTCAGGTCTGCATCTATTACTATTAACCCTCTATCGGAATCATCATATGATGTGTACAATAAAAATATTAGAAATTACTTATTATTAAGTTCAGATTTAAAAGGAAACATTGAATTTCCTGACTACTATTTTACTGGTTCGGAAAAAGCTTATAATGCACTTGATCTTTTGATGTTAACCCACGGATGGTCACGTTTTAATTGGACTTCTCTTTTAAGAGATAAAGAAAATCAAATACAATTCTTACCTGAAAAGGGACTTAAACTTAGAGGAAAAGTTGCTGATTATTATAATGATAAAACAATCAATGAATTCTTACTTGGAGTCACTATTCCTTCTATTGGAATGATTAATGATACATTGTTCGTAAACAATGAAACTGGAAGTTTTCAGGTTACAGATTTAAAGTTAATGGATAGCACTTGGATATTTTTTCAAGTTTACAAGAAAAAGAATGAAAAAGTTAAAAAGTATAAAAGTGCCAAAGTAAAGTTAACTTATTCACCCAGACCACAAATAAGGGATGTTTTTGATGTTGATTATGAGATTAAGGAAGATTACATTGAAAAAGTGCGTAAACTAAACCAAATTTCAGAGGCATATTTTCTTGATAATAAATCAGTTGAGTTAAATGAAGTTCTTGTTAAGGCAAATAAATTAAATGAACCTGATTATAATATTACAACATTATATGGGGAGCCTAGTAATAGAATCGTTTTAGATTCAATGGGTATAGTGGGGTATCAGAATGTATTTGATCTTTTGCGTTTTGTACCTGGAGTTCGAGTAATAGGAAGTTTTCCATTTGAGACCGTCACTATACGGGGAGTTGTTAGTCTTAATCGTAATGCCACCCCCACTTTTTTCATTGATGGTGTTAGGGTATCTCAAGACTTTGTAAGATATTTACCCATTGAAGAGGTTTTACTTATTGACGTTTTAAAGGGGCCCGATGCT
Organism: Marivirga arenosa; assembly: GCF_030503875.2. Classification (NCBI taxonomy): domain Bacteria; kingdom Pseudomonadati; phylum Bacteroidota; class Cytophagia; order Cytophagales; family Marivirgaceae; genus Marivirga; species Marivirga arenosa. Next base: position 1,309,250 of record NZ_CP129968.2, read on the forward strand.
GCAATTTATGGTACTAGAGGGGCCTTAGGGGTAATTGCTATTTATACAAAAATAGGTGATTTAAGATACCAAAATCCAGAAGTAAAATCGACAGGATTATCTTCCTTCATTCACCCTGGTTACCATAAAGCAAAAGAGTTTTATAGTCCCAATTATGATCTTGATAAGGAAGAAAATACGATTCCTGATTATAGAACAACACTCTATTGGAATCCTGATATTACTTTCGAAAACAATATAGCCACTGAGTCTTTTTTTACCTCTGATCAAAAAGGAACTTACATTGTAAGAATAGAGGGAATGCTAACAAATGGGCAACCCTTTTTCGAAGAAAGCTATATTGAGGTGAAATAGAAGTTATTTCTTATGTTAGGATTTTAAAACAATTTCACCTTTTTCAAATCAACCTCTATGACCAAGAACCAAAAACTGTTAATGCTTATTCCTGCCTTGTGGGCCAGTATATTTGATATTTTTATCACTACCTTTTTTCAGAATCCTGATTATTGGAAGGGTGACCTAAGTAAAGCAACAGAAGGTAACCCGATAGGAGCTTGGTTTATGTCACAACATGTTTCAGGTCTTTTTATTATTTCAGCATTCTGGATAGTTTTGATTGGCGTATTGGGATATTACCTGCCTAGAAAACTGAGTAAGACTTTTTTATTGTTTTGTTTGATTGCTCATAGTTATGGGGCTTCTACTTGGCTTAGTAAATTTACCGGCTTCTGGAGTTTGATTGTCTTTATTTTATTTAATACCATTTTATATGTGGTTTTGGATGAGATTATTAATCGAAAACAACAACTTCAAAAGGCATAGTGCATAAACCTACACGTTTTTAAATCTTTTCACTTTGTATTGAAACATTGAATTTCAATTGGTTCCTTTTTTATAACTAATCTTTAAAACAATTAAGGCTAAAAAAATTCAGTAGTGCAACTCAACTCTATTGTTGTTTGATTTCCGATTGGCCTCTTTAAAGTGCTTTTAAATATGGTTTATAGCTAAAAAATTAAAATATAATTCTATTATTAACTAGTTTATTGAATTAAAATATTGTTAAATTGATATATATATGCTAAATTGATATATACCTGTACAATATTAACATCTACAATTCAAATGAAACTAACAATTTGTCCTAAATGCCAGAGTGAAGATATCGTAAAAAGTGGTATTATAAAGAACAGGCAGCGATTTAAGTGTAAAGTCTGCAATTATAATTTTACTGTTAACAAAGTAGGGAAAGAAATTGATTCCTATTATGTGGTTAAAGCTTTACAGCTATATGTGGAAGGAATTTCCATGCGTGAAATAGAAAGAGTTTTAGGGGTAAGTCATGTTTCTGTTAGAAATTGGGTAAAAAAATATAATATTAAATCTCCTGAAAAATTAGAATATCATCCAACCTATAAAGTATTGTCGCATAAAGAGTTATGTGATTATGTTGCCGAAGGTAGAAATCTATCAGAGGCAGGGCTTATGATTAGTTCACTTGGTGATAAATACATGCTCATTCGCTGGGAAAGATTTAGAGACTAACTATATCCTTAACATAGGTATATATATTATGAAATAATTTAGCTATTGATCATTGATTTTTGGAGGGTAGTTCATCTGCATATAAAGGTGTATACTTAAAAAAATCAATCATGAAAAAACTACTACTCTTTTTAGTAACAATTATTGGGGTTTGCTCTTCCTCTTATGGTTTTCAGTCAGACACAACCAGTAAAGAGCTTAAGAAAGAAAAAAAGTGGGATGAGCTGACTCAGCAAGAAGTAGATCATTCCTACAAATCATTAACCGTAAAGCTGACTGAGGATGGCGCCAAATATGTCCGCTTTATTCTTTGGCACCAGCAATGGTTGCAAACATCTAATTTAGCCATTGAAGATGCTCCATTAAGAGCCAGCACCAGTATAAGAAGATCAAGGGTACTTGCTTTTGCTCAAATATCACCTAGGTTTCTCATTTTAACCCATTTCGGTTTAAACAATCTTAGCACTGCTAATATGAGTGCTTTAGGTAACAATGGGGATGGCCCTCAGTTGTTTTTACATGATGCGTGGACGGAATTTAAACTTTTCGATAATTCCGAGGCCTTATTCATTGGTGCAGGGCTTCATTATTGGAAAGGGCTTACGCGTCTTGCTAATCAAAGTACCTTAAATTTTATGACAATGGACAATACACGTCCATTTGTGCAATGGCATTCACTAGGAATAACCGACCAATTCGCCAGACATATGGGGTTCTATGCTAAAGGGCAGATCGGGAATTTTGATTATCGTATAGCAGCAAATAATCCACTTAACCCTGCAAATGCTTTAGGTTTGGGTTCCGATCTTATTAATTCAACAAATGGAGGTAATGACAGCGATTTAGTTTATCAAGGAAGTGTTGCACCTGATACGGATGGGAATCCTGTTGGGAATACTATTATTGAAGGCTATTTCCGATATAATTTTCTTGATAAAGAATCCACCAAATTACCATATCAAGTGGGTACCTATATGGGTAGTAAACAGGTTTTGGGTGTTGGTTTAGGTTTTTTTGCTCATCCAAAAGGAATGTTTAATACTGTCAGTTTAGAGCATTCTAATGTTACTCACTTGGCTGCAGATGTTTTCTATGATGCTCCAATAGGCTCAGGTGGAAATGCAATTAACGCCTATGCCTCCATTATTAATTTTAACTATGGTGAAAACTATATGTCCAGATGGGCAGGTACTGGTACGAATATATATGGTCAACTAGGCTATTTTATCAGGAAAGCCAAGTTGATGCCTTATGTTGCTTTTCAATCTGGAAATTATCAAGCTTATAATGATAATCTAAACGCTTTTGATGCTGGGGTGAATTATTTTGTAAATGGACATAATGCTAAGATCACTCTTGAGTATCATACCATTTCAAATAATCCACTTGAAGGAGGATTGGATGCTGATGGTAATCCGAATGGAGTACAACAATTAAGATTACAACTACACATATTTTTATAAAACCTAATATTATGAAAGATAACAAAGCAAGTATGAAAGCCTACTGGAAGCGAAATCTTCGGTATTTACTGATACTTCTGGTCGTTTGGTTTACGGTATCCTACGGCTGTGGGATTCTATTAGTCGATCAACTAAACCATATTAAGATCGGAGGATTTCCACTCGGATTTTGGTTTGCCCAACAGGGTTCAATTTATGTTTTTGTGATCCTGATATTCGTCTATGTTCGCTTGATGAATAAATTGGATAAGGAATTTGATGTGGACGAAAAGTAAAATTTACACCTATAAAATTTAATTAAAATGGATCAACAAATTTGGATATACTTACTGGTAGGTGTGACTTTCGCCATCTACATTGGAATTGCACTCTGGACTAAGGCGGGGTCAACGAAAGAGTTTTACGTAGCTGGTGGAGGAGTTTCTCCATTAGCAAACGGTATGGCAACTGCGGCAGATTGGATGTCAGCAGCCTCATTTATTTCAATGGCAGGTCTCATTTCCTTTGCAGGATATGATGGAGCTGTTTTTTTAATGGGCTGGACAGGGGGTTATGTTTTATTAGCCTTATTGTTAGCACCATATCTCAGGAAGTTTGGTAAGTTCACGGTTCCTGATTTTATCGGAGACAGATACTACTCTAATACTGCCAGAACTGTGGCAGTTATATGTGCGCTTTTTATATCATTTACTTATGTTGCGGGTCAAATGAGAGGTGTAGGAGTGGTTTTTAGCCGTTATCTTGAAGTAGATATTAATACCGGTGTGTACATTGGAATGGCCATTGTATTCTTTTATGCAGTATTGGGCGGTATGAAGGGGATTACCTATACTCAAGTGGCGCAATATGTTATTTTGATATTTGCGTTTATGGTACCGGCTATTTTTATTTCTATTCAATTAACTGGCAATCCTATCCCAATGCTTGGTTTTGGTTCTAAAATGACCGGTAGTGAAACTTATTTACTGGATAAGCTAAATGGATTACACGCTGAGCTAGGTTTTGCAGAGTACACAAGTGGGTCAAAATCTATGGTAGATATATTCTTTATTACCGCAGCATTAATGGTAGGTACCTCGGGCTTACCTCATGTTATTGTTCGTTTCTTCACAGTACCTAGAGTGAGAGATGCTCGTATTTCTGCTGGTTACGCTTTAGTTTTTATTGCTATTCTTTATACTTCAGCTCCTGCAGTTGCTGCTTTTGCCAGAACAAACTTAATTCAAACTGTAAGTAATAAGGAATACTCATTGATGCCTGAATGGTTCAGCAATTGGGAGCAAACAAAGCTTTTGATTTTTGAAGATAAAAATGACGATGGTGTTATTCAATATGTAGCTGATGAGAAAAAGAATGAATTAACGATTGATAAAGATATTATGGTATTAGCTAATCCAGAAATCGCTCAATTACCGAATTGGGTTGTAGGCCTTATGGCTGCAGGGGGGTTAGCAGCTGCTCTTTCAACTGCTGCAGGTTTACTCTTAGTGATTTCAACCTCTGTTTCTCATGATTTGGTTAAGAAACAAATAGCTCCAGATATTTCTGATAAAGCAGAATTATGGATCGCTAGAGGCGCAGCAATTGTAGCAGTAGTAGTGGCCGGTTATTTCGGTATAAATCCTCCTGGTTTTGTAGCGGCCGTGGTTGCCTTAGCTTTTGGATTGGCAGCAGCTTCATTTTTCCCGGCTATTATATTAGGTATTTTCTATCAAAGAATGAATAAATACGGAGCTATTGCCGGTATGGTGTCAGGATTAACTATTACTTTATTCTACATGATCACCTTTAAGTTTAACGCTTTCGGAGAGACAACTGCAGATGATCTTTGGTTTGGAATCTCACCAGAAGGTTTTGGTACTGTAGGAATGTTAATCAATTTTATTGTATCTTTTGCAGTGAGTGCTATGACGCCTCCTCCACCACAACATGTGATGGATATTGTAGATAATATCCGTTTCCCTAGGGGTGCGGGCGAAGCATCAGGCATGCACTAATTTATCTGTTTACTGAAGAGCATTGCAAAACCGCAATGCTCTTTAGTAAATTTATTTGAAGTGAAATATGACACTTAGGGATACATCAAAAAGATTAGCTTTTATCAGTGTACTTTTTATTATACTGTTCAATTTTCCATTTATATCTGTATTTAATAGTTTAGAGAGTTTCCTGGGTATCCCTATTTTATACCTTTATGTATTTTCGGCTTGGGTCATTTTTATTTTGGCGGTATATCTACTAATGAGGAAACGTTCAAAAGGTAATAAATCGTGATGAATAATTGGGTGATCATATTAGTGTCAATTGGCTACCTTATTTTACTATTTTTAGTAGCCTACTTTGGGGAATACCGTGCCAAAGCAGGAAAAAGTCTATTAAAAAATCCCTATATATATGCCCTTAGTTTAGCAGTATATTGTACTGCCTGGACGTATTATGGTTCCGTAGGAAATGCGGCTGAATCAGGATTGAATTTTTTGGCTACCTATATCGGTCCAACTTTGCTGGCACCTATATGGTGGTTTATCTTCAAAAAAATTATTAGGATTAGTAAAATTTACAAAATTACTACCATAGCAGATCTTATTTCTACACGTTATGGTAAATCTGTATCATTAGGGAGTCTAGTCGCTATTTTTTGTGTTTTAGGTATCATACCCTATATTTCTATACAGTTAAAGGCTATTTCTTCAAGTTTTCAAATGTTATATGATTCTAGCCTTGTAAGCAACTCGGCTGGTATCTCCTCCTTTATTTTCAATGATTATACTTTCTACATCACCATAGTACTTGCATTTTTTACGATAGTTTTCGGTACGAGAAATATTGATGCTACTGTAAAACAGGAGGGTATGGTGACTGCTATTGCTTTTGAATCCTTATTGAAGCTGGTAGCTTTCCTTATCATAGGATTCTTTATAACTTTTTTTGTATTCGATGGCTTTGCAGATATTTTTTCTGTGGCTGCAGAAGATTCCTCCTTAAAAAAGCTAACAACCCTGGATTTTAGTGGAGGGTATTCCGAATGGTTTTGGTTGAACATGCTATCGATGATGGCTTTCATGTTTTTACCTCGACAATTTCATGTTTCTATTAAAGAAAATACAAACGAAAAGCATCTCGATAAAGCTATTTGGCTATTTCCGCTATATATGCTAGTGATTAATATCTTTGTTATTCCTATAGCATTTGCTGGTAAAATTTTATTTTCAGGTCAAGAAGCCGTCTTAGCGGACACCTATGTTTTAGCTATTCCAATACTACTATCTCATGAATTTCTAGCCATATTGGTTTATCTGGGAGGTTTTGCTGCTGGAACAAGTATGGTGATTGTATCGACTATTGCGCTTAGCATCATGATCAGTAATAACTTGATATTTCCTTATTTGGTAGGAAATAGTCGTTTTATACGCCTTTTCAAGAATAATATTGGTCGGGGATTATTAAATGTAAGGCGAGCCTCTATATTATTGGTTTTATTATTAAGCTATGGATATTATAGCTTGATTAGTGTCCGCTTTTCCATCGTTTCGGTAGGTTTGATTTCTTTCGTAGCGGTAGCTCAATTTGCTCCCTCAATTATTGGAGGCGTATTCTGGAAAGAAGGAAATAAAAAAGGCGCTATTAGTGGTTTAGTAGCGGGTTTCATAGTCTGGTTTTTTTTTCTAGTGTTACCCACCCTTGATCAGACAGGTATCTTTGATTTCATAGTTCAAAATGAAAGACTATTTAATATAATCCCTTTGTCCGATGCTCAAGCTTTTGGGTTACCGATGAGTAAAATACCTGCCGCCCTTTTCTGGAGTCTATTCATCAATACTGCACTTTATATATTTATGTCTTTACGTTTTACTCAAAGTTCAAAAGAGCGAAATCATGCAGAAGTTTTTGTAGATGTTTTTTCATATGCCAAGGAATTTGAAAACACCATGGTTTGGAAGGGTACAGCTTATGTGAAAGATATTAAGGATTTATTGATCAAATTTATAGGATACCGTCAGGCGGATAAGATTTTAAAAGAATATGAATTAAGACAAAGCCTTCAGCTTGACCCCGATAATCTTGCAGATGCCAAATTGGTAGGATCAGTAGAGCGTACTTTAGCAGGTTTAATAGGCTCTTCTTCTGCTCGTCTTTTATTGAGTTCTACATTAAAGGAAGAGGAGATTTCAACTAAAGAAGTATTGGAAATATTAAGAGAAACACAGCAAATCGTTATTGTAAATAAGCAACTAAAAGAAAAATCAGAAGCTTTGGAAAGGGTAAGTCGAAAGCTTTTTAATACCAATGAAAAGTTATTGAAGATGGACCATATTAAAGATGAATTCATTAGCACTATAACACATGAAATGAGGACGCCTATTACTTCAATAAGAGCATTTTCTGAAATACTATATGATAATGATGATATTTCGGTGAACGAAAAGCAAGAGTTTTTAGAGACGATCATAAAAGAAACGGAAAGAATGGATAGGCTCATTTCTCAGGTTTTAGATATTGAAAAATTCAATACTGGAAAACAGAATTTTCATTTAGAATATTTAACGCTAAATGAAGTCATTCAAGAGGCTGTTAGCACTGTCCAAACTCTGATAGATCAGAAAGAAATTACCCTCAGGATAAACTTAGAACAATCAAGTGAATTTGTTTACGTCAATAAAGATCGATTGATACAGGTTTTACTTAACCTTATTTCAAATGCAATTAAATTTTGTGATCAAACTGAAGGTGAAATTCTGATCAATAGTAAGAAGGTGGAAAGTAACTTTATTGTTGAAGTGATTGATAATGGTCAAGGAATACCGGATGAGATCAAGGAGTCAATTTTCGATGTTTTTTATCAGGCTCCAGATCAAACGCGTAAAAAACCGAAAGGAAGTGGCTTAGGATTAAGTATTTGTAAAAAAATAATAGAATATCATCAAGGCGACATTTGGGTAGAGAGTGATGGTGAGCAAGGCTCTAAATTTATCTTTACCCTGCCTGCCAAAGTAATGGAAAGCATAAATGAGAATTAATTAAAATTAATGAAAAAGATATTAATTGTAGATGATGAGCCAAGTATCTTGATGTCATTGGAGTTTCTAATGAAAAAAGAAGGTCATAAAATCTTTATCGCTCGAAATGGAAGAGAGGCCATAGGGATAGTCAATCAAGAATTACCTGACGCTTTAATTCTTGATATCATGATGCCAGAAGTAGATGGTTACGAAGTGTGTGAATTTATCAAAAGCAAAGAAGAACTACAGCACATTAAAGTTATATTCCTTACAGCAAAAGCAAAAGAGGAAGATATAAAAAAAGGCCTTGATCTAGGTGCTGATTTATATTTGAAAAAACCCTTTTCAACAAAAGAATTAGTTAAAAAGGTAAATGAATTGGTTGCCTAATTTGTGAACCTTAAATGCCAATGAAAAGACGGCATACATTGCCCAAAAAATTGAATTATGAAGTACGAAGATTTTTATAAGGAAAGTATCGAGAGACCGCAAGATTTCTGGAGAAAACAGGCTAAACAGTTAGATTGGCATTCTTTTCCGGAGGTAATCATGAGCAAAGATGAATACGATTATGCACAATGGTATCAGGATGGTAAACTCAATTTGAGTTATTTATGTATTGATAAACATATTGAAGATGGATTTGGCGATACTGTAGCACTCATTTATGATTCTCCTGTCACACAAAGCAAAGAGCATATCACTTTCAATCAGTTGCATCATGAAGTTTCAAAGCTCGCAGGTGGTTTACAAAAGTTAGGCTTACAAAAGGGAGATACTTGCATAATTTACATGCCGATGATACCGCAAGCAATCTATGCTATGCTAGCTTGCGTAAGAATAGGCGTTATTCATTCTGTTGTATTTGGTGGTTTTGCTCCTCATGAGTTGGCGATAAGAATAACTGATTGCAAAGCCAAAGCCATTATAACTGCCTCAAATGGAATAGAAATTGATAAGATAATTCCTTACAAACCTTTTGTTGATGAAGCGATTGAAAGTGTTCAAGATAAACCAGAGCATGTCATAGTCTTTAATCGGAATGACACTGAGATTGAATCACCTAAAAGTTATGATGTAGACTATCAAAATCTTGTTGATAGTGCTCCTTCAGTAGAAGCAATTCCTTTGCACTCTACTCATCCTTCATACATTTTATACACTTCAGGTACTACGGGAACTCCCAAAGGGATAATTAGAGATACAGGTGGTTATGCAACCGCTTTGAAATTTTCAATGAAATATGTTTATGGAGTTGATGAGGGAGAGGTATTTTGGGCTGCAAGTGATGTGGGTTGGGTAGTGGGACATAGTTTTATTGTATACGGGCCTTTATTAAATAGAAATACGACAGTTCTATTTGAAGGCAAACCCATTAAAACTCCTGATGCTTCGACTTTTTGGCGTGTAATTAGTGAACATAAGGTAAATGTGATGTTTACAGCCCCAACGGCCATTAGAGCGATTAAAAAAGAAGATCCGAATGGTGAATTCATCAAAAAATACGATATGGATTCTTTAAAGTATCAATTCTTGGCGGGGGAACGATGTGATCTAGCAACTTTAAACTGGACTAAAGAGCACTTAAAAGTACCAGTAATCGATCATTGGTGGCAAACTGAGAGTGGCTGGCCCATGATAGCGAATATGGCAGGATTAGAGTTGAAGAAAGTGAAGCCAGGTTCAGCATCTTTTGCGGTTTGCGGTTATGATATTAGAATTTTAAATGAAGCCGGAGAGGAGGTTAATGATGATACCGAGGGATATGTTGCGGTTAAGCTTCCATTACCCCCTGGTACTTTAACGAGTCTTTGGGCTAATCCTCAGCGTTTCAAATCTGGTTATTTAGAACGTTTTCCAGGCTATTATTTTTCTGGTGATGGAGGTTATAAAGATGAGGATGGTTACATCTTTATAACAGGACGAGTAGATGATATCATCAATGTGGCAGGTCACAGATTGTCAACTGCCGAGATGGAGGAAATTGTTTCTTCCCATACATCTGTAGCAGAATGCGCTGTATTTGGCATTAACTGTGAATTGAAGGGGCAAAAACCATTAGGCTTGGTGGTTCTGAAAACTGAAAATAAACTTGAAGAAGAAAAAATAAAGAATGAAATTATCGCTAAAGTCAGACATGAGATAGGAGCAGTAGCTTCATTCAGGGATGTGCTTATAGTGCAACGATTGCCAAAAACAAGAAGTGGTAAGATTCTTAGGAAGTTGCTTCGAAGTATAGCAGATGAAAAGCAATATAATGTTCCATCCACTATAGACGATATACAGATTATAGATGAAGTGAAAACGGTATATGAAAAAGAGGGTATTGGGATTTTTAAATAAGAAATACCATTTTAGTTAAAATGATTAAAAGAATACTATTCAAAATTAAATAAACAATTATGAGTAATTACCACATAAAACATCTTGAAGAATATTATCAGGTATATAGAAAATCAGTTCGAAACCCCAGCGCATTTTGGGAAGAAATTGCCGAAGAACACTTTATGTGGCGTAAAAAATGGGATAATGTGTTAAGCTGGGATTTTTCTAAGCCAGAAGTGAAATGGTTTGAAGGAGCTAAGCTAAATATAACTGAAAATTGTATAGATCGCCATCTGTTTACTAGAGGGGATAAAACAGCTATCATATTTGAACCTAATAATCCGGATGAGGAGGCTTTGCATATTAGCTACAAAGAATTGCATAAAAGAGTATGTAAGTTCGCTAATGTGTTAAAACAGAATAATATTAAAAAGGGCGATCGAGTTTGTATTTATCTTCCGATGATACCTGAGTTAGCAATCGCAGTATTAGCTTGCGCTAGAATTGGGGCAATACATTCCGTTGTTTTTGCAGGCTTTTCATCTTCTGCACTTGCAGCTCGAATTAACGATTGTGATTGTAAAATGGTCATCACAAGTGATGGTTCCTACAGAGGGGCTAAAACGCTTGATCTAAAAAGCATCGTTGATGAAGCTTTGAAAAGTTGTTCAGGTGTAGAAACGGTACTTGTAGCTAAAAGAATAAATACTGAGATTAATATGGTTGAAAACCGTGACAAATGGCTTCAACCTTTATTAGAGGAGGCATCCACTGATTGCGAGCCAGAAATAATGGATGCAGAAGATCCGCTATTTATTTTGTATACCTCTGGTTCGACAGGAACTCCTAAAGGGATGGTTCATTCCACTGCTGGTTACATGGTTTATTCCGCCTACACTTTTAAAAATGTTTTCCAATATAGAGAACCAGACGTTTATTGGTGTACAGCCGATATCGGTTGGATTACAGGACACAGTTATATTGTTTATGGACCGCTTTGTAATGGTGCCACCACAGTGATGTTTGAAGGAGTTCCTAATTATCCAAATTTTAGTCGATTCTGGGAAATCGTGGAAAAACATAAGGTAAATCAGTTTTACACCGCTCCAACTGCAATTAGAGCTTTAGCGAAAGAGGGTGTGAGTCATTTAGAGAAGCATGATCTTTCTTCTTTAAAAGTATTGGGTACAGTTGGTGAACCAATTAATGAGGAAGCATGGCACTGGTATGATGATAATGTAGGTAAAAAGAAAGCACCAATAGTAGATACTTGGTGGCAGACAGAAACTGGAGGAATTATGATTACACCTTTAGCATTTTGTACGCCTACAAAACCGACTTATGCTACTTTGCCTTTCATTGGAATTCAACCGGCTTTAATGGATGCTGATGGCAATGAATTAATAGGAAATCAGGTCAATGGTAATTTATGCATTAAGTTTCCATGGCCAAGTATGGCAAGAACGATTTGGGGAAATCATCAGCGATACAAAGACACTTATTTTTCAGCTTATGAAAATAAATACTTTACCGGAGATGGTGCCCTAAGAGATGAAGTAGGTTATTATAGAATAACAGGACGAGTAGATGATGTCATTATTGTATCGGGGCATAATTTAGGTACTGCACCAATTGAAGATACAATAAATGAGCATCCAGCAGTGGCTGAAAGTGCAATTGTTGGCTTCCCTCATGAAATAAAAGGGAATGCACTATATGGTTACATCACGCTGAAAGATACAGGTGAAAGTAGAAATCAAGATAATTTAAGGAAGGAAATTAATCAGCTTATCACCGACCAGATAGGACCTATCGCTAAATTGGATAAAATGCAGTTTACGCAAGGTTTACCTAAAACAAGATCTGGAAAGATTATGAGAAGAATATTGAGAAAAATTGCAGAAGGAGATACCAGTAATTTAGGAGATACTTCTACATTATTGAATCCGGAAGTGGTAGAATCCATAATTGAAGGAGCAAAGTGATATGTGATAGTCAAAAGGCTGTTTTGAGTAAAGAAACAGCCTTTTGATTATCATAATAATAGTAGTACAAAACTGATGGTTAATATAATATCCTCAAAAATAGCAGACTTAATTGTGCGTTTTCCTCCTTTTGATAAGCTTGAAAAAGAAGAGCTTAATAAATTGAGTGAAGAGGCTGAGGTACTATATTTTAAATCTGGAGAAACCGTATTTAAACAAAAAGAGAAAGCCCAACCTTTTATATTTTTTTTAAAGGAAGGTCAGGTTTTACTTCGTGAAACTGATGGGCAAGAAAAAAAACTTGTTGACATATGTGATGAGGGAGAACTCTTTGGTGTTCGCGCCATGCTTACGGGTAATCCTTATGTTTTTGAAGCATACTGCGAGGAGGAGTCATTAGTTTATGCATTTCCCCTTTCTATTTTTAAGCCATTAGTAGATGCTAATAATCAAGTAAGCTTATTTTTTGCAGCAGGTTTAGCCTCCGGTCAAAAAGGAGCCCCTCAACATATTATTTCTTCCCACAATTATCGAAATACTGGATCAGACTTGTTGAGCTGGCAAAAGCCTTTGAATGAATTCAAAGAGTCACTTATTTTGATCAATTGTAGTTCTAGTATTCAATCTGCCAGTCAGAAAATGACTACTCATTCTGCAAATTGTGCTGTAATAACAGATGAGAAACAAAGAGCTGTGGGTATTATTACAGACACTGATTTGAGAGTAAAGGTAGTAAGTACTGCTTTATCTGTTCAGGAATCAGTATCTAAAATCATGTCAACAGATTTAGTAACGAAAGAAAAGGGACTCCCGCTAGCTGAATATATTATCAGCATGATGAAGTATAATATTAAGCACCTAATTATCACTGAAAAGGAAAAGGTAATAGGGATTTTCAGTCAAGAGACGCTTTTTTCTCAATTACGTTCCAATCCCTTTGCCATTATTTACAGTTTAGAATCATCTGAGAATGTTGAACAATTATGCTACCATAGAAATAAGGTAGATCAGTTTCTTCAATACTATTTAGAACAGAATATTAAAACCTCAGTTGTATCACAGCTTATCACTACTATCAATGATTCCTTAATTAAGCGAGCTATTCAGCTTGCTATTTTGGATATGGAATCTGAAAAATATTACAAACCCAAAGTAGCTTTCGCTTTCATTTCATTAGGTAGTGAAGGTCGAGAAGAACAGCTTTTAAGGACGGATCAAGACAATGCTATTATTTTTGAGAATGTAGACGCTGCAGCAATTAATTATACACGTGAATATTTCACTCAATTAGGAAGAAAAGTCAATAAAATCCTTTTTGAGGCAGGTTTCGACTATTGCCCTGCGGATATGATGGCAGGAAATCCTAATTGGTGCCTTACGCTTTCAGAATGGAAAAATCGCTTTAGTGGCTGGATCCACTCACCTGAAAAAGAAGCCTTATTGATGTCGACCATTTTCTTTGACTATCGGTATATATATGGTGAGCAGAAATTGACAAAGGAACTGGATCAATTTTTACAAAAAGAAATTAGGAGCAATAAGATTTTTTTAAATTTCTTAGCTAAAAATGCTACAAAAAATCCTGCTCCCTTAAGTTTCTTTAAAAATTTGATTGTAGAAAGATCAGGTAAACATGAGAAAGAATTTGATTTAAAGGCAAGAGCTATGATGCCCCTTACGGATATTGCTCGTGTTTTATGTCTTGAAGCAGGAAATGTGAACACTAAAAATACGATAGAGAGATATCTTTTTTTGGCAGAGAATGATAATTCCAGGAAAGAACTATACATGCAAGCGGCTCAGGCTTATGAATTTCTTTCCCAGTTTAGAGCTATTGAAGGGATGAGAAATCAAGATTCAGGAAGGTTTATTTCAATAAAAGAAATTACAAAGTTTGATCGACAGCTTTTAAGGAATTCCTTTGAACCTATTTATGATTTACAACAAATGATTGAATTGAGATTCCAACTAAATTATTTTTCATAAAATGAAAATTAGTTTTTGGAAAAATAAAGCGAAAACAGAATACCCAGAAGAAATCCTTAATTATTTCAACTTAAATAAATTGGACGATTCGCATGAAGCAGGCTATGTGATTTTCGATACGGAGTCTTCTTCACTATCTGTGTCCTCCGCACAATTGCTTTCTATCGGAGCAGTAAAAATGATAAACAATCGCATTTATGTTAATGAAACTTTCAATTGTTTTCTTGAAACCGGGAAATCAGGAGTGAAAGGAAATATACATATTCACGAGATTATGACTTCTGGAAAAGAGAACCGGGTTGAAATTAAAGCAGCACTTCTTAGCTTTTTAAAATTTATAGGGAATTCAATTTTAGTGGCACATCATGCGAAACACGATATAAGTTTAATCAATCGGTATTTGACAGAGAATTTCCCTGGGGTTAGATTAGTGAATAAAGTAATTGACACAGTAGATTTAGCCATTAAAAAGGATCAAAGTAATAATCCTTCAATTCAATTTAATGCTGAAAATTATTCGCTTGATGCCTTGCTTAAAAGATACAATATTGATCCCTTAGATCGTCATACTGCTTTGGGAGATGCCTACTCAACTGCCTTACTTTTTCAAAAGCTTATATAAGTTCAATGAATATATTATTCATATAGTCGTATTTAAACCACTAATCCTTTCATATCACTTCTGATGGTATTTTGGCTGTTGATATTTAATCCTTTCATTTAGCTTTAGGTTATAGTAAAAAACACAATCAGATAAAATATGAATTATATCAAATCTATAGCATTAATGAGTCTGCTGCTGATGGGAATTACAGTAGCTGCTCAAAATCGAAAAATTGCAGTTGATACAATGGTAGTGACAAATCATACTACTACTATTGAAGGTCAAAAAGTTTCCTACAGCGCAACAACAGGAACTCAGCCCGTTTGGAATGAAAAGGGCGAGCCAGACGCTACACTATTTTATACTTATTATAAAAGAACAGATGTGCAAGATAAAAACCGACCGCTTTTGATTTCTTTTAATGGTGGTCCGGGTTCTGCTTCAGTATGGATGCATGTGGCCTATACTGGTCCTAAAATATTAAATATCGATGCAGAAGGTTATCCTGTTCAGCCTTATGGCTTTCATGAAAACCCACATTCTATTTTAGATGTGGCGGATATTGTTTTTGTTAATCCTGCAAATACTGGCTATTCTCGTACCATTCCGGAAACGGGTAAAGAGGTAAACAGAGATAAATTTTTTGGAGTAAATGCTGATATTAAATACCTGGCAGAATGGCTAAACACTTTTGTAAGCCGTCATGAAAGATGGACTTCCCCTAAGTATTTAATAGGAGAGAGTTATGGCGGTACGCGTGTATCGGGTTTAGCTTTAGCTCTTCAAGAGCAACAATGGATGTATTTAAACGGGGTTATCTTGGTTTCTCCAGCAGATTATAAAGCCATCAATTCAGACAGTCCGGTTTCATCGGTAGTGAACTTCCCATATTTTACCGCTGCAGCTTGGCACCATGGGGTATTACCAGAAGCTCTTCAATCGAAAGACCTATTGGAAATTTTACCAGAATCAGAAGATTTTGCTATCAATAGCTTAATGCCAGCTCTAGCAAAAGGAGGATTTCTTTCTCAAAAAGAAAAGGAAACCATAGCGGAAAAGATGTCTTATTATTCAGGCCTATCAGAAGAATCGATATTGCAACACAATTTGGATGTACCTACTAGCTTTTTCTGGAAAGAGTTATTGCGTGATGAAAAGGGCTATACAATTGGTCGCTTAGATTCACGTTATTTAGGAATAGATAAAACAGAAGCAGGTGTTTCTCCTGATTATAGTGCTGAGCTCACTTCTTGGCTACATTCCTTCACACCCGCAATCAATTCCTACATCAGAGAAGAATTAAAATTCAAGACGGATATTAAATACAATATGTTTGGGTCCGTTTATCCTTGGGATTTTGAAAATAAT
Source organism: Marivirga arenosa (assembly GCF_030503875.2). Lineage (NCBI taxonomy): Bacteria > Pseudomonadati > Bacteroidota > Cytophagia > Cytophagales > Marivirgaceae > Marivirga > Marivirga arenosa. The sequence goes on from NZ_CP129968.2 coordinate 1,325,526, forward strand.
AATACTCGTGATAATCTAAGAAAAGCCATGGCTGAAAATCCATATTTAAATGTGATGTTCCAAACGGGTTATTACGATGGCGCAACTACCTATTTCAACTCGAAATATACCATGTGGCAGATTGACCCAAGTGGCAAAATGAAAGATCGAATGAGCTTTAAAGGCTACAGAAGTGGACACATGATGTATTTGCGTAAAGCTGATTTAGAAACTGCGAATGATGATTTAAGAGAATTTATTAAAAATACCTTGCCAATGGGAAAATCGGCTAAGTATTGACTTAATAAAAAAGCCGATGAAATCTTCATCGGCTTTTAAATACCATATTATTATTTATATCTAATTAAATTAACCCCACAAATATTCCATAGTATATGGAGATCCTTCTTGAGTCCAGAAGCTACCATCTACGAATCGGTAGTTGGTATCTGTCAGGCTGATTTTGTTCACTTCATCTTCTGTTAAATTAATTTCAGCTGCTTCCAGGTTTTGCTTAATTCTACCCGCATTGGTTGATTTTGGAATAACTGATATTCCTCTATTTAGAGCAAATGCAATCAAGATCTGCGCAGGCGTTTTTTCATATTTTCCAGCAATTTCTTTAACTGCTTCTAATTCAAATAAGTTAGGCTCATCATCCTTTTTCATTTGACTAGCTCTATCTTTTGAACCTAATGGGGAATAAGCAGTAACTAATATATCATGCTCTTGGCAATAACTCACTAAATCCTCCTGCACCAAATGAGGATGGAGTTCAACCTGATTCATTTCTACCTTTATAGAAGCATTTTTATTTATTCTTTCTAAATTTTTGATATTGAAGTTGGCTACTCCAATATGTTTGCTTAAACCTTTTTCTACAAGCTTTTCCATGGCAGTCCAAGTTTTTTCGATAGGGGCAACCTCAGCACTTAAGAAGTCATCACCACTTTTTGGAAATTGAGATTCAGGTTTTTGAGCAATAGGCCAGTGCATTAAATATAAATCCAGATAGTCTAATTGAAGGTCTTTTAAAGTTTGCTGTAATCCAGCCTCTACATCTTCAGGTAAATGCGCATTATTCCATAATTTTGAAGTGATAAAAATTTCATCTCTTGTGCATAAGCCCTGATCAAATGCTTCTTTCAAAGCGTCTCCTATTTCTTTTTCATTTCCATATATATATGCACAATCAATATGTCTATAGCCTGCTTTTATAGCTTCTAATACGGCATTGTAAACTTCACCTGGCTCAGACTTCCAAGTCCCAAGTCCTAAAGCAGGTAATATGTCTCCATTTCTAAAAGTTAATATTTTCATAAAAGTGATTCGTTTTGTTTACTACAATTTATATACTGATTCACAGCGTGAATGTTGAAAATAATCTCATTTAATAAGAGATTGATATTTTGTATTAAATCGTATTTATTACATGAATCTTAGTCTTGTTTAGGGAATTTTAAGAAAGCTTAAACGTATTTTCATTTGTTTTTAATGTATATACATGTATAGGGTAAGAATTTAGTATTCAGTATTTTAAATGAATTAATTGATATTGATTGGATTTTCGCATCTTCTACAGCATTATTATTTTACTCTAATTTTTTAGCTTTTAGTTACATGGAGCGTCTAATTTAATGAGCTTAATCGTGGGAAAAAGTTCAACAGTATCGTTATTTATAATTTTTCTAAATTAGCTGATAAAGCAACCTGCAAAAACTTTTAAAATACTGTTTATCAGTTATTTAACCCCTTATTTTTAATTCTGTATAATAAAAGGCTAAATTTGTGTAGTAAATGTATTTGAAATAATGGCTTTGGGCAGTAGATTTGTAGCCAATTAATAATTGGTGTTCCCAGATGCTAAATGAACAAATAAATATGTCCTTGAAAACGTATATTACTCGCTTATCTTTTATAGCATTCCTACTAGTGAGTTTCTTATCATTGCCAAATCATGCTTTTTCGCAGGCAGATGAATTACCTACAAGTGAAGAAGCTATTGCAAATGGTGAAGAATTATTCAATGGTAATTGTGCTGTTTGTCACCAGGTCCAAAATAAAATGGTTGGTCCTGCGCTTAAAAATGTTTACGAAAGAAGAGATATTCCTTGGTTAATTGGTTTTATCAAGAATTCTCAGAAAGTAATTCAGAGCGGTGATGAATACGCTGTTAACCTTTACAATGAATACGGTAAAACAGTAATGCCTAGTTTTTCTTACTTCGCAGATGAAGAAATTAAGAACATCTTAGGTTATATCAAATATCAAACTGATAATCCACCACAAGCAGCAACTGCTGATGCAGCTACTGCTGATGGTGAAGCTGCAACTGCAGGTGGGGGAGGCATTCCTTCAGAATACTTAACCATTATTATTGTTGGTTTTGTAATTGTTTTAGTACTGATTCTCATCGTCTTAGTACTTATTGTTACAGTACTAACTCGTTTCATCAATCAGAAGGAAGATATTGATGATAGAGATAAGGAGTATGTAAATCAAAAAGTTAATTTCAATCAATTAGTAAGAAGCAATGGTTTCTTGTTCTTTGTTATATTTATATTCACAGCAATTGTTGCCAAAACAGTAATTGATGGTTTATATACAGTTGGTGTACAACAAGGTTATCAACCAACACAACCAATTGCATTCTCTCACGAAATCCATGCTGGACAGTACGAAATCGAATGCCAATATTGCCATACCGGTGTTATGATTAGTAAGAGTGCCAATATTCCTTCAGCGAATATCTGTATGAACTGTCACTCAGCTATTAAAACTGAATCAAAAGAAATTGCTAAAATTTATAAAGCAATTGATTATAATCCTGAAACTGGAGAGTATGGTGATAATGTGAAGCCTATAGAGTGGGTAAGAGTTCACAATCTTCCAGATTTAGCTTATTTTAATCACTCTCAACACGTTAATGTGGGTGAAATTGAGTGTCAAACTTGTCATGGCCCTATTGAGGAAATGGCTGTTGTAAAGCAATGGAATACATTAACAATGGGATGGTGTATAAACTGTCACAGAGAAACTAAAGTAAATGCTAAGGGAAATGCATATTACGATGACTTAGTAAAAGCTCATGATGGTGGCGACTTAAAAGTTGTTGACATAGGTGGTTTAGAGTGTTCTAAGTGTCATTATTAATTAAAAGAATTTAATCGACTTCATTAATCATAGATATGAGTGATCAAAAAACATATTGGAAAGGAACTGAACAATTAACGAATGATCCGTCATTTGTTAAAAATGCGGAAAAGGAATTTCCTGAGTACTTACCAATCAATGATAAAAAAGAATCTAATGGAGGAAATACTTCCAGGAGAGATTTCTTAAAAATGATGGGGTTTGGTGTGGCAGCAGCTTCTTTAGCGGCTTGTGAAGCACCTGTAAGAAAAGCAATCCCTTATTTAAATAAACCGGTTGATGTAGATCCGGGTATTCCTAATTACTATGCCTCTACGTATTCAGTAGGTGGTGATTATGCTAGTGTTGTAGTTAAGACTAGAGAAGGAAGACCTATCAAAATTGAAGGAAACAAAAAATCTTCTATCACTCAAGGCGGTGTTAATGCTCAGGTAGAAGCTTCAGTTCTTTCATTATACGATCAAGAGAGATTAAGAGGGCCATTAAAAGAAGGTAAAAATACTGACTGGGCTACTTTAGATAAAGAAGTTACTAGTCAGCTTCAAGCGATTAGTGATGCAGGAGGACAAATCAGAATTGTATCTAATACAGTAAATTCTCCTTCTACTTTAAAAGCGATTGAAGAATTAGCAGCTAAATATGGAAATACAGAGCACATCATGTATGATTCTGTATCTCAAAATGGAATGTTAGCAGCTAATGAGGCTATGTTCGGACTAAGAGCTGTGCCTTCATATGATTTCAGTAAAGCAAAAACTATCGTAAGTTTTGGTGCTGATTTCTTAGGTACTTGGGTTTCTCCAATCGAACACACTAAGCAATATAGTAAAACTAGAAAGGTTAATGCTGAGAATAAAAACATGTCTCGTCATTACCAATTTGAAAGTAATCTTTCATTAACTGGTTCTAATGCAGATTATAGAACGCCAATCAAACCTTCTCAAGAAGGATTAGCAGTCGCTGCTTTATTCAATGAAGTAGCAAAGTTAACTGGTAATAGTGGTGTTTCTGCTACTAAAGTTGATGTAGCGAATATTGCAAAAGCAGCAAAAGATTTAGTAGCAGCAAAAGGAAATTCAATTGTAGTTTCTGGTTCAAATGATGCAGATGTTCAAATGTTAGTGAACGGTATCAATAACATGCTAAATAATTACGGTACTACCATTGACCTAGCGCATTACTCAAATGCAAGAAAAGGTAATGAGGCAGATTTCAATCAAATGATTAAGGATGCTAATTCTGGTAGTATAAAAGCAGTTATCTTCTATAACGCCAATCCTGTTTATGATTCAGGAATGGGAGAGGAGTTAACAAAAGCTTTATCTAAAGTTTCTTTAACAGTTTCTACTTCTGACAGAAAAGATGAAACCGCAGCTATAGTAAAATATGTAGCTCCAGATCATCACTTCTTAGAGTCATGGAATGATGCAGAACCAAAAATAGGAGAGTTAAGCTTAGCACAGCCTACTATTTCACCATTATTCAAAACTCGCCAAGCTCAGGACAGTTTCCTTACTTGGTCAGGTAACAAACAAGAATACTATAACTTCTTAAGAAAGAATTGGGAAGATGCTCACTATACTGGTCAAGAGCCAACATTTGACATCTTCTGGGATAAAGTATTATATGATGGTGTATTCACTTATGATTTAGAAAGTAATGAGTTAAGCACCCAAGATGTTAACTTTTCTGCAGTTGCATCGAGAATAAATAAAAATTATAAGCCAAATAACACAGGTTTAGAAGTAGCACTTTACCAAAAAGTATCTATTGGAGATGGTCGTCAGGCAAATAACCCGTGGTTACAAGAATTACCTGATCCAATTTCAAAAGCAACTTGGGATAACTATGCTACTATCTCTCAAAAAATGGCTAATGAGTTAGGTATTAAGATTTTTGAAGGTAAAACTTCGTTAATCAAACTTAACATTAATGGCCAATCAATGGAAGTTCCTGCATTAGTTCAGCCAGGTCAAGCAAATGGCACTATCGGTCTAGCTTTAGGTTACGGTAGAAAAATGGCAGGAAAAGTAGCCAATGGTGTTGGATTTGATGTGTATCCTTTAGTAGGAAGCTTAAATGGAGCTAATTATTATGCTGTAACTTCAGGTGTTAATGTTGAAGGAACGGCAGGTGATTACCAATTAGCTCAAACTCAGACTCACCAAACCTTCATGGGTCGTGAGACTGTAATTCAAGAGGCTTTATTAGAGGACTATAAGAAAAAGGATTGGACAAGAGATTTCCAACCTCATATTGAAACCAGTAAAGGAAAAGTAAAACCATCTAAGTTAACACTTTGGAATGGTCACAAATATAATAACCACCATTGGGGATTAGCAATTGACTTGAATTCATGTACAGGTTGCGCTGCATGTACAATTGCATGTCAATCAGAAAATAACATTCCGGTTGTTGGTAAAGAAGAGGTAGTAATGAGAAGAGATATGCAGTGGATGCGTGTTGACCGTTACTATAGCTCTGATGCGGCTCCGGATGATACTGCAGGATTAGAGAAAGCAGCTGAAAATCCAGAGGTTACTTTCCAACCAATGATGTGTCAGCATTGTAATAATGCACCTTGTGAAACGGTATGTCCAGTTGCGGCAACTACCCACAGTTCAGAAGGTCTTAATCAAATGACTTATAACAGATGTGTGGGTACAAGATATTGTGCTAACAACTGTCCTTATAAAGTAAGAAGATTCAACTGGTTCAAATACCATGATAATACTAAGTTCGATAAGAACATGGCCATGAATAATGACCTAGGTAAAATGGTATTAAACCCAGATGTAACGGTTCGTTCTCGTGGAGTTATGGAAAAATGCTCTATGTGTATTCAAAGAATCCAGGCTGGTAAGTTAAAAGCTAAGAAAGAGAAGAGACAAATCGAAGATAAAGATGTGAATACGGCTTGTGCTTCAGCTTGTCCTTCTGATGCTATCGTTTTCGGAGACTTGAATAATGAAAACTCTGCAATTTCTAAATACTTGAAATTGAAAGAGCGTAATGACGAACCAATTAAAGAGGTGAATGAAGAGCGTGCCTACCATGTGTTGGAAGAGTTACGTGTAGCACCTAACGTTTGGTACATGACCAAAATTAGAAATAAAGATAAAGTAAATACTAAGGCTTAATTTAATAAAGTAGCAATATGGAAGTCACTTCACCAGTAAGAGAAGTATTAGTAACAGGAAATAAGACATATCATGATGTATCTCATGATATCTGTAGGCACGTAGAGGCTAAGCCAAATCCGAAATGGATGACGGCAATGGTAGTTTCTTTGGGTGCATTATTTACAGGAGGTTACGCATTAGCGATTACCCTTTGGGATGGAATCGGAATGTGGGGTCTTAATAAAACTGTAGGATGGGCATGGGATATCACCAACTTCGTATGGTGGGTTGGTATCGGTCACGCAGGAACCTTGATTTCTGCCGTTCTACTTTTATTCCGTCAGAAATGGAGAACTTCAATTAACAGAGCAGCAGAGGCGATGACTATTTTCGCAGTAATCTGTGCCTTATTGTTCCCATTAATTCATACAGGAAGACCATGGTTAAGTTTTTATTGGTTCGTTCCAATTCCAAATACTTGGGGGTCATTATGGGTTAACTTCCATTCTCCATTACTATGGGATTTCTTCGCCATTTCAACTTATTTCTCAGTTTCTTTAGTATTCTGGTATATTGGTTTGATTCCTGACTTTGCTACTATAAGAGACAGAGCAACTAACAAAATTTCTAAAGCGATATACGGAGCATTAAGTTTTGGATGGGATGGAGCTGCTAAAACATGGCAGAGATATGAAACGGTTTCATTAGTATTAGCAGGTCTTGCTACACCTTTAGTACTTTCAGTTCACACCATTGTATCCTTTGACTTTGCTACTTCAGTAATTCCAGGGTGGCATACCACTATCTTCCCTCCATATTTCGTTGCAGGGGCGATTTTCTCAGGTTTTGCCATGGTACTAACCTTAATGTTGGTAACAAGAAAAGTTTATAATCTAGAAGACTACATTACGATCAATCATATTGAGTTAATGAACATCATTATCATGATTACAGGTTCTATTGTAGGGGTAGCCTACATTACAGAGCTTTTCATGGCTTGGTATTCAGGTGTTCAGTATGAGCAATATGCTTTCTTAAACAGAGCTACTGGTCCTTACTGGTGGGCATATTGGTCAATGATGACTTGTAATGTGATTTCACCTCAGTTATTCTGGTTTAAGAAAATTAGAACAAGCTTAGTAGCTACATTCATACTATCTATTGTAGTAAATATTGGTATGTGGTTCGAGCGTTTTGTAATTATTGTAACCTCTCTGCATAGAGATTACCTTCCATCATCATGGGCAATGTTTAGCCCAACTATTTATGATATGGGGATCTACCTATTCAGTTTTGGGTTATTCTTTACACTGTTCTTCTCTTTTGCTAAATTCTTCCCAGTGATTAATATGGCAGAGGTAAAATCAGTATTGAAATCTAGTTCAGGTGAAATTGAAAACAAGAAATAATTATGGAAAGCGGTAAAAACTTTATCGTAGGAATCTTTGATGATGAATCAGTATTATTAAATGCTGTTAAAAAGGTTCGTGGAAGCGATGTAAATATTCATGAGTGTTATACGCCATATCCTGTTCATGGTTTAGATGATGAATTAGGATATAAGCGTTCCAGAATTTCCATAGCTGCCTTCTTGTTTGGTATCACAGGTACCTGCTTGGCTTTCTTAATGATGATCTATATGATGGGAATTGACTGGCCAATGATTATCGGAGGTAAAGATTATATAGCAATACCTTCTTTCGTACCTGTAGGTTTTGAGGTAACAGTATTATTAGCTGCTTTTGGTATGGTAGGTACTTTCTTTGTAATCAGTAACCTTAAACCTTACGGAAAGCCAAGAATATATGATATTCGAAGCACTGATGATAAGCATGTTATGGCAATCGATTTAGCTAAGAATTCAAAATCAGCAGATGAATTAAATGCTATTTTGAAAGAATCAGGCGCTATAGAAATAAACGAAAAGAAATTTTAAGTTGAATTATCAAATGATGAATACAAATAAAATATTTCAAATCATTTTCTTAGGCTTCGTAACTGTGGTTCTAGTTAGCTGTAAAGCTGGTAAAGATGAACCTGGCTTAGAGTACGCACCAAATATGTACCATGCAGTTTCTTATGAGCCATTAACTCAAATAACGGATAAAGAACAAGGAGCATGGGTTTCATCAGATGATGATGAATATGGAGAGTATTTCAACTCAAATCCTAATAACCCATTTGGTATGACTATGAGAGAGCCTGTAAGTAATACAGTTCCAAGAAGTGAAAATGGAATGTTACCTTACAGATTACATAAGGATAGCCTTGATCTGGCTGCTAGAATCCTAGAAAATCCACTTCCGAATAATGAAGCAGTTGTTGCAGAGGGTAAAGTACTTTATACTAAGTATTGTACACACTGTCATGGTGAAAATGGAGGTGGTTCAATGGATGAAACTGCCAAAGTAGGACAAGTTTACCAAGGTGTGCCAGCATACAATACAGGTAGAGTAGCTACAGTTTCAGGCGGTCACATTTTCCATGTAATTACACATGGAAAAGGAAGAATGGGGGCTCACGGATCACAAGTGCTGCAAGAAGATAGATGGAAGATTGTACGCTATGTACAAACATTACAAAAACAAGATTAATAACACAGTTTTAAGATAATTTATCATGGCTGAAGAACAATTTCAATTTACTGCAAAGGCAAAAAAGACACTCTCTATTTTAGCTGTTGTAGGTGTGGTTTTACTGATATTAGGTATTTTTTCTGCAAGCTCAAATAGTCATGCTGACGAAGCAGGGCATTCTGAAGGTACTGAGCAGGTAGCTGAATCACATGGTGACGAAGCACATGCTTCCGAAGGTGCTCATGCTGAAGAAGGACATGCAGAAGAAGGTCACGGATATCACTGGTCTAAAAGAATTTTCGCTAATCTATGGATTAACAATATGTATTTCGTAGGCCTTGCTTTGTTAGGAGTATTTTTTGTCGCAATTCAATATGTTGCACAAGCAGGATGGTCTGCAGCACTAATTAGAATTCCAATGTCTTTTGGAAACTGGTTGCCGATCGGTTTTATCTTAACTTTAGGTATATTCCTAATCGGAGGTCATGATATTTTCCACTGGACACATGAATATCTTTATGATGTGAATGATCCTAGATACGATTCGATCATTGCTGGAAAAGAGGGATATTTAAATACTCCTTTCTTTTTAATAAGAATGGCAGTTTATTTTGTGGTTTGGTTCTTAATGTTCAGATGGATCAGAAAAAAATCTTTGGAAGAAGATTTAAATGGTGGTGAAAGCTACTATTATAAATTAAGAGGTATTTCAGCTGGATTTATTGTTTTCTTTGCTGTTACTTCATCTACTTCAGCATGGGATTGGATTTTATCAATTGATACACACTGGTTCTCCACAATGTTCGGCTGGTATGTATTTGCTTCTTGGTGGGTTACTGCTTTAGCGGCCATTACATTAATAACAGTAATATTGAAAGAACAAGGATACTTAAAAGTTGTAACTACTGGAGTATTACATGACTTAGGTAAGTTTGTATTTGCCTTCTCAATTTTTTGGACATACATCTGGTTCTCTCAGTTTATGTTAATCTATTATTCTAACATTCCGGAAGAAACAGTTTACTTCATCGAAAGACTTTCAAGTGATCATTACAGTATTGTATTTTTTGTGAATCTTATTTTGAACTTCTTCTTTCCATTTTTGGTTTTCATGCCAAGAGATTCAAAAAGACATACAGTTTTCTTGAAGATCGTTACAATAATTGTTTTAATCGGTCATTGGTTTGATTTTTACTTAATGGTAACACCAGCGGTATTAAAAGAAAATGGAGGTTTTGGATTACTTGAAATTGGAATGGCAATCATTTTTGGTGTAGCCTTCTTATTTGTAGCCTTAACTAGTTTATCTAAATATCCGCTTCTTGCTAAGAATCATCCAATGTTGAAAGAAGCAGAACATCATCACGTATTTTAATTTAATTAAGTAACAGTAAATTATATGTTCAATTTAGCTATAGGTTTAGGAGTAGTACTTTTATTAGCAATCTTGTTCTTAATTTTCAGGATTTCTTCTTTGATAAAAGTAGCAAAGGGAGACACCGGTAAAATTGCAACTGGATCTAATAAAATTAATGGAGCTTTATTTATGCTCTTCTTAATTGGTGGGGGATTTCTATTCTTCTGGTATTCATTTAAAGAATTCGATAACTACAATCTACCAGTTGCTTCAGAGCACGGTTCAGAATATGAATTCATGTTCTGGATTACCATGGCAGTAACAGGTGTTGTTTTCGTATTAACACAAATTTTACTTTTTTACTTCTCTTGGAAATACCAATATAAGGAAGATTCTAAGGCACTTTTTTATCCTGAAAACAATAAATTAGAAGTTATATGGACTTTTGTTCCTGCTGTAGTTTTAGCAATACTTGTTTTCACTGGATGGAGAGTATGGACTGATGTTACAGCTCCTGCGCCAGAAAATACAAACAATATTGAAATTATGGGTTACCAATTTGCTTGGGGTGTTCGTTATCCGGGTGCTGACGGTGAATTAGGTAATACAGATTATAGAGTAATCGAGGCCGTAAATAGCTTTGGTATTGATTTCAACGATAAAGCATCTTATGATGATTTTATACCTAGAGAAATGCATATACCAAAAGGAGAGCCTGTTACTTTTAATATTAGAGCAAGAGATGTGTTACATAGTGTTTTTGCACCTCATTTTAGGTTAAAGATGGATGCAGTTCCAGGGATGCCTACTTCATTTACTTTTACAGCTAGTAAAACTACTGAAGAAATGAGAGAGGAATTAAATGATCCTGAATTTAACTATGAAATAGCTTGTACTGAGATTTGTGGTAGAGGTCATTATTCAATGAGGTTAACTCTAATTGTTGATGAACCTGAAGATTACAAAAAATGGTATGCAGAACAGGAATCATTTTTAAAGCAGAATCCTGAGTATTTAACAAAAGTTCCTTCTGAGCTAAAAGAATTAGCACTTTTGAAAACAGGAATTGATAACAAAGAGTTAGACTAGAAATTTAAATTATAAAGTTATGTCAACAGCGGCAGAAGTAAATATTAGCCAAGATGTTCACCATGATGAGCATCATGAGCACGAACAAAGCTTTATCTCAAAATATATTTTCACTACCGATCATAAAATGATTGGTAAGCAATTCCTTATAACTGGTATCTTATGGGGGTTAATAGGGGTTGGAATGTCAGTAATATTTCGACTTCAATTAGGATTTCCAGAAATGGATTTAGGCTTTTTGAAACCAATATTAGGAGGGTGGATTTCTGAACAAGGAAAATTAGATCCTGAATTCTATTTAGCATTGGTTACTATGCATGGTACCATTATGGTATTCTTTGTATTAACTGCGGGATTGAGTGGTACCTTTAGTAATTATTTAATTCCACTTCAAATTGGTGCACGTGATATGGCATCAGGATTTATGAATATGTTATCATACTGGTTCTTTTTCTTGTCTAGTGTCGTAATGATGTCCTCAATTTTTATTGAAACTGGTCCTGCTGGTGGTGGATGGGTAGTTTACCCGCCATTAAGTGCTTTGCCACAAGCTATTCAAGGTTCAGGATTAGGGATGACAATGTGGTTAGTAGCCATGGTATTCTTTATTGTTTCAATGTTATTAGGTGGTATTAACTACATCACTACTGTTATTAACTTGAGAACAGAAGGAATGTCATTCTCAAGATTGCCTTTAACAATATGGGCGTTCTTCTTAACTGCTGTAATTGGTTTATTATCATTCCCAGTTTTATTTGCTGCTGCTTTATTATTGGTATTTGATAGAAGTTTCGGTACTTCTTTCTATTTATCTGATATTTATATAGGTGGTGAAGCATTACCAAATATGGGAGGTAGTCCTATTTTGTATCAGCATTTATTCTGGTTCTTAGGGCACCCTGAGGTATATATTGTATTATTACCAGCTTTAGGTATTACATCTGAAATTATAGCGACTAATTCTAGAAAACCAATTTTCGGTTACAGAGCGATGATTGGTTCTATGTTAGGTATTACAGTACTTTCATTCGTAGTATGGGCACACCATATGTTCGTTTCAGGATTGAATCCTTTCTTAGGGTCAGTTTTCATGTTCTTAACATTAATTATTGCCATTCCATCTGCTGTTAAAGTTTTTAATTACTTAACCACTCTTTGGAAAGGTAACATCATATTTACACCTGCTACGTTGTTCTCTATTGGTCTAGTATCATTCTTTATATCAGGAGGTTTAACAGGTATTTTCTTAGGAAACTCTGTAATTGATATTCAATTACACGATACTTATTTTGTAGTGGCTCACTTCCACCTTGTAATGGGTAGTTTATCAATCTTTGGGCTATTAGCTGGTGTTTACCATTGGTTCCCTAAAATGTTTGGTAGAATGATGGATGAGAGATTAGGTTATATACACTTCTGGTTGACTTTTGTTGGGGTATATATGATCTTCTTCCCGATGCACTACATTGGTATTGCTGGTTTCCCAAGAAGATATTATTCTTGGACAAACTTTGATGCTTTCAGTAGCTACACTGACTTAAATATGTTCGTTACAATTGCAGCGATTGTTACTGTAGCAGCTCAATTCATTTTCTTATTCAACTTCTTCTACTCAATGTATAGAGGTAGAAAGGCAGTTCAGAATCCTTGGAGATCAAATACCTTAGAGTGGACTACACCAGTTAATCCTGGTCATGGTAACTGGCCTGGTGAGATTCCAAAAGTTTACAGATGGCCATACGATTACAGTAAGCCAGGTGCTAAAGAGGATTTTATTCCTCAAACTGTACCTTTATCTGAAACTCCAGAGTCTAATTTAGATCATGAGGTTGAATTAGCAAAGAAGGAAGTTGTTGATAAAACAGCTGATGCAAAGGCAAACGCATAAAACTAATCATTTCATAAACAGCTATTACCGTAAGCTAGTAACAGTTACGGTAATAGCTGTTTATCTTTTAATCCTAGCCGGAGGTATTGTACGAAGTACAGGTTCGGGTATGGGATGTCCTGATTGGCCAAAATGTTTTGGCCAATGGGTTCCACCTACTTCGGAGGGACAATTACCTGAAGGTTACAGAGATTTTTATGCTGATTACAGGCATGAAAAGAATGTAAAATTTGCAAATTATCTAGAGGTATTTGGATATGCTGAAATCGGTAAGGCTATTTTGGCTGATGAGTCTATTAAGAATGAAGCTGAGTTTAATGCTTCTAAAACATGGACAGAATATGTAAATAGATTATTAGGAGCTGTAGTAGGTTTTCTTATACTATTGTGTGTTGTAGGTTCATTCAAATATTGGAAAAAGAAGAGATCAATTGTAGTTTTATCAGTTGCTTCATTAATCTTAGTTTTATTTCAAGGCTGGATCGGATCGGTTGTGGTATCTACTAATTTATTATCATGGCTCATCACTACCCATATGGTTATAGCTTTAGTAATATTGGCAGTACTAACGGCTCTTTATTTTGTTGTAAATGGTTATAAATCATCTGCTTCAAATAATAGAATTGAGCAAAAGAATAGAGTTACTTCTGTATTAGTCATTGCTATGATCATGATTCTAGTACAAGTAATATTGGGAACTCAGGTTAGGGAATCATTAGATATTGTTTCAAACCAATTAGGTGAGGCTTTAAGAGGAAGTTGGATAGAAGGTTTAGGTTTGGAGTTTTACGTACATAGATCTTTTTCTATTGCGATTGCAATTATTCATGGTTATTTATTGTATTTACTGTTTAAGCAAAGAAAATCTTTTACTTCTTTACTTAGAAATACTAAAATACTAATGACACTAATCATTTTGGAAATATTATCGGGAACTATTATGGCTTATTTTGCGATTCCATTTTGGGCGCAACCCATTCATTTAGTTCTTGGAAGTATGATTTTCGGAATGCAATTTTTTATATTTTTGCAGCTAGTTTTTAGTGAGCAAAAACAGAATAAATCAGAGTATGCAATATCATAGCTCACAAAATATATCTATAACTCATTTGATGCTTAGCTATCTAAAGAATCTATTTGTTTTATTAAAACCAAGGTTAAGCTTTTTAGTGGCTTTTTCATCTGCCTTTGGTTATGTGTTAGGCTTTAGTGGTAGTGGCATTAATTACGTTACTTTAAGCTTTTTATCATTAGGAGGATTTTTAGTTTCAGGATCTGCAGTAATTATAAATCAGATTATTGAAATCGAGTATGATAAAAAGATGGATAGGACTAAAAACAGACCCTTACCAACTGGTAAAATATCAAAACAAGAGGCTATTGTTTTTGCAATTTTAGTTGGTATCATAGGACTAGGTTTATTATTTATTTACACCAATGTTTTAACTACAATCTTATCCTTATCATCCTTAATATTATATAGTTTTGTATATACACCATTAAAAAGAGTTGGGCCTATTGCAGTATTTGTGGGAGCACTTCCAGGGGCTCTACCTCCTTTGTTAGGTTGGGTAGCAGCTACTAATGATTTTAGCATTGAAGGTTGGATTATCTTCGGAATTCAATTCATTTGGCAATTTCCTCACTTTTGGGCGATTGCATGGGTTGCTGACGATGATTATAAAAAAGCTGGCTTTAAACTTTTGCCTTCAGGAGGAAAAAAAGATTTGAATACAGCGATTCAGATTATGATATATACTTTGTTTTTAATTCCGTTAGGATTACTTCCAACATTATTTGGAGTTACGGGTATATATTCTGCACTAGTTGCAACTATATGTGGAGTACTGTTTTTAAGCCAAACATTTTATTTAATGAAAGAATGCAGTAAAGAAGCTGCTTTAAAAATAATGTTTGGATCATTTTTGTACTTACCTATAGTTCAACTGGCTTATTTACTAGATAAAATTTAATAATGGATACTACTATTAATAAAGAACAAGATTTAAGGCCAAGTATAAAGATACTTTCAATGCACCCATTGAAGTTTGCATTGTGGTTATTTATTGTTACTATAGTAATGATATTTGCGGCACTAACGAGTGCCTATATAGTGCGTCAGTCTGAAGGTAATTGGCTAATATTCGATTTACCAACTGAATTTTTGATTAACACTATTATATTAGTAGCTAGTAGCGTAACTATGCATTTAGCTTATATGGCTGCAAAAAAAGATAATTTTAAGCAATTAAAATTATTTATGATCGTCACAGCTGCTTTATCAATTGCCTTTTTTATTGGCCAATTTGAAGCCTGGGGCGCTTTAGTGGATAGAGACGTGTATTTTGTGGGCAATCCTTCCGGATCATTTTTATATGTAATTTCAGGATTGCACGCATTTCATTTAATTTCAGGGCTGATTTTTATATTAATTATGTTATTTTCGGCTTTTAAATTAAAGGTTCATTCTAAAAATATGGTGAAAATGGAAATGTGTACTACATATTGGCACTTTTTAGATGGACTTTGGGTATATTTATATATATTTTTGTTGTTAAATCATTAATCCTATTTTGAACAGTTAAATTTATGGCAACTTCTGCAACAATTGATACTACTACGAAAAGCACTTGGGGAGGTGGAGTAGCCCCAATGAAGGCAAGTTATGGAAAGTTGATGATGTGGTTCTTCCTATTATCTGATGCTTTTTCATTCTCAGCTTTATTAATTACTTATGGTTTAATTCGTTATGCTCACCCTGCATATCAAGGAACGGTATCTGATTTTACTTTCAGTACTGAATATTGGCCGATACCAGAAATGGTATTTGAGGCTGTACCATTTTTACATGGTGTTCATGCTCCTTTAGTATTCGTAGGGATAATGACATTCATTTTGATCTTAAGTTCCGTTACTATGGTTTTAGCTGTGGAAGCTGGACATAGAATGGATAGAAAGAATGTTATTAAATGGATGCTTTGGACTATTATTGGTGGTTTAACATTCCTTGCTTGTCAGGCTTGGGAATGGAGTCACTTTATTCACGGTACTGCAGAAGGAACTGTAAATGCTATGGGTGAAACTATTTTCGGTGCTAATCTTACTGAGAATCAGTATGGACCTCCATTATTTGCATCTCTATTCTTCTTTATTACAGGTTTCCACGGATTCCATGTATTTAGTGGAGTAGTTATCAACTTCATTATATTCTTCAACGCTGTTGTAGGTACTTATGATAAAAGAGGACACTACGAAATGGTTGAGAAAACTGGACTTTATTGGCACTTTGTTGATTTAGTTTGGGTATTCGTATTTACACTTTTTTACTTGATTTAACGATTATAAAGATATGTCACACGAAGAAACTAATAATATTCAGGTAATTCCTGAAGACAAGGAAAAGACCAAGAAAATATGGAAAGTTGCTGGTATTTTAGCAGTAGTAACTTTAATTGAATTTGTGTTTGCATTTACATTACCAAGAGGTATTGTATTAGTATCTATATTCTTAGGACTAACAATTGTAAAAGCATTCTATATTGTTGCAGAATTTATGCACTTAAAGCATGAACAAAAAGCTTTAATCTGGTCAATTCTTATCCCTACTATATTAATTCTATGGTTAGTAGTAGCTTTAATGGTAGAAGGAAGTGCAATATTTAATATCAGAAATTAATTATACACAAAACTAAAATGTTAGAATCAGGTTGAATATCTCAACCTGATTTTTTTGTTTATGAAGAAATCCAAAATATTTATTCTCTTATTTACGCTAAGTTTTCCAGTAATTCTTTATTTATTTTTAAGGTCTTATGGGCAAAATGAATTTGACCTTCCTGTATTTTTTGAAACAGAGGTAAAAGCATATTGTGATAACACCAATACCAATGAGGAAAGCGTAAAAATTTATACTCAAGAAGGAGATTCAATTCAATTATTAGAATCTTATTCTGCTGATTTTAAGGTGGTTCATATTCCCAATTCAGATAACAAAGAAATTCAGACATTAAAGAATGAACTGAATAGAGTGTTAAACACCTTTGAGGATCTTTCAATAGATATAATCTCACTTCAACCAAAATCAGCTAATGATTCATTAATAGCAGAAGAATCTTTTTTAAATAGAGATAAAGCACACAGCTTCTGGTTTGATAATAATAAGCAAAATCAAATTGTAAATTGTGTTTATGCCTTTCCTACTGAACAATGGAAAGGAAGCCACCCTTCTGAAGAGGAATATCTTATTTATAATACCTTAGTTCTTTTAGATAAAAAGAATAGAATAAGGGGCTATTATGATGGCTATGAAACAAAGGAGGTTGACAGATTGATATTAGAAATTAGAGTATTATTAAGTAAAGACTAATGAGCCAAATAGATAATAATAGAAAATCATTTGTAAAATTAATATGGGTATTATCTATTGCAATACCTGTAGTAGTAGCCGTATTATTATTTGCTCCTGAAAAAATTGAGGGGGCTGGAGATTGGGTATATATTTTACCTCACTTAAATGCTACCTTTAATTCAATAACCGCTATAGTATTACTTTTAGGCCTTTATTTTATCAAGCGGAAGAATATTGTTGCACATAAAAGCATGATGTCTATTGCATTTACTTTAGGATCACTATTTTTAGTGAGTTACGTAATTTATCACTCTACAGCTGATTCAACTATTTATGGGGATATAAATGGTAATAGTATTTTAGATGAAGCTGAAAAAACGGAAGATATCATGTTTATGAGAGGGCTGTATGTTAGTATATTATTGCCCCATATTGTACTAGCGGCAGTAGTAGTTCCTTTTGTATTATTTGCCTTTTATTATGCTTTAACTGATAAGATTGAAAAGCATAAGAAAGTGGTGAAATGGACATTTCCAATCTGGTTATTTGTTTCAATAACTGGTGTCATCGTTTATTTTATGATAAGCCCATATTATTTAAATTAAGTGAACTCATTTTAGTATTTTTAAGTTTTAAAATAAAAATTTAGATGAAGAGGGTCATTCTACTACTTATCGTATTTCTTTTCATAAATTCGGCTGATATACTAGCACAATGCGCTATGTGCCGTGCAACTGTAGAAAATAATGTTAATAATGGAGAAATAGGTATTGCTAGCTCTCTTAACTTTGGTATTCTTTATTTATTTGCAGCACCTTATTTAGTAGTTATGGTAATTGGTTTTTTCTGGTACAGAAATTCTAAAAATCAAAAAAAGAAAATTGATATTAAAGAATTACTAAATAGAGCTAAGCCATAATTTTTTACCTGTTTATCATCATTCATCTTTATTTCAATATTTTCATTTAAACTCCAGTATGATTATTGCTATATTGATGCTTAAAATCATCAATTAAGTGAAGAAATATATACTTTTCCTTCTTAGTTTTTTAATTCTAATCGTTTTTGGCTTACGGCATTATTATCATACTTTAGAGCTTGATCGTAATCAATTCATATCTAAAACTCAGGTTAAACTCAATAAAGAGCTTCAGAAAGTAGAGAATGAAAAGAAAGATTGGATTACCTACTTTTCTAAGAATAAAGCCTTAGACTTTGAGTCACTTAATAAAATAGAAAATTCCTATTCCTTTTTCATATTTAATAATACCTCATTGGTTTATTGGTCAGACGAACATTATGCTCCTGAATCCAAAAAATATAGAAATGATGGGTGGTATTTTATCAGTAATCAGTCGGGTCAATATTTAGAATATTCAATAAAGTCAAAATCTGGTAGTATTGACTTGGTATCTGTGATTCCACTTTATGAACATTATGATGTAAATAATGAATATATCCAATCTCGATTTAATACTGATATTCTTCCTGAAGATGATATTTCACTTTATCAAACTGAAGTTGACAATAGTTACCCATTAACTGATTTATCGGGTAATCCATTGTTTTATATTAAATTAAGTGAAGACTTTGAAAGCTATAATGGTGTTTTACATGCTATTATAATACTGATTGAATTCATTATAGTTATATTATTGATTTGGCAATTATGGTTTTTTGTTAAAAAACAGAAGAGCTTAGCTATTCAAATTTCATTATTTACTTTTGGCATCGTCTTATTATGGGTTTTGTTGGAATTATTAGATTTCCCATTTCACTCAAAAGAATTAGAACTATTTGATCCAAAATATTTTGCATCATCTGATTTTAATCCCTCACTAGGATATTTAATAATCAACTGCATTTTTTTATTTTTAATTGGATATTTCTCTTTATTGCAAATAAAAGATTATTTACAGCGATCTGTTATCAGAAGTTTAAAGATTCGATTTGCTGTAAATATTTTATCCTATTTGGCCACAATAGGTGTTTTCTATTTTATAAATCTAATATATCTTCACTCCAATTGGGGGTTAGACAGTACTCAATCAATTGAATTTAATATATTTCAGATTCTATCCTTCCTAATTGTATTGTTATTTGGATATTTATTATTTGAGGCCTTTAAGGTTGCTCACCATTATAATTCTAAACTAGACATCAGCTTTGGAAGCTTTATATCTGCTCAACTTTTATCCTTAGCTATTTTCTCATTATTTAGCTTTTTTTTCGGTATTTCTATTATCTGGATAGGATTAGTAGTTTTCGTACTAAACTCTATAGTATATATCACTAATCTGGGATTAGCACTAAAAGACATTAATTTTTTGAGTTTCATTTATTTATTTCTATTGATTATTGCTGTATCTATAATAAATGCTATTTCAGTGCAAACGTTAGAAATCAGAAATGAGGCAAAACAAAGAAATATTCTAGCGGATAAAATTATAAATGGAAATGATGTTTTAGCTGAATATATGTTGGTCCAGCTTGATGAAAGTCTTAAAAAGGATGAGTATATCAAACGTCAGTTTTTACTGCCTTTAACACCCTATAAAACTATAGTTGATAAAATTGAAAAGTATTATCTAAATGATTATTTCGATAAGTATGAAACATCAATAAAAATTTTTGATGCCAAAGGCAATGTGATTTATCCTAATAATACTTTACCTATGAATTCATCTTATCCTATCCATCAGATGAATCAGAGAAATAAAAGAGGGGATATAAATTTATATTTAGTAGGAAATTCTGAGGGTAATCAATTACAAAGAAAATATATTTATTTGCATGAGATTAAACATAATGATTATGCTTTTGCAAAAATTGTATTAGAGTTGCAGCCAAAGAAAATAAGACCAGAGAATGTATTTCCTGAGCTTCTAGTTAAAAACCGAAATCTTCCTGCCTTACTTGATATTCCTTATGATTATGCTCTCTACAAAAACGACACCTTATCTTATAGTGTAGGGGATTTAAATTTTCCGAATACGGTTAATAGCGTAATAACAGAGGATGCACAGCTAAAGAAGATTCAACAGGAAAATCATTATAATTTTAATGTGGTTTCAGACCAGGATGAGAAAATAGTTTTTGGTAAAAGGAATAATTACTGGTATCGCTTCTTCTCTAATATCTCATTTTTCTTCATTCTATGCTTTGTACTGGTTTTTACCATATCAGCTTATCAATTTATCAAAGGGTATTTAAAAACGAAAACTCTTGGGTTAAGCGCAAAAATCCAGCTTTATTTTTCATTGGCTTTTCTGATTCCATTACTATCAGTAAGTATTTCAACTATTGGGTTTGTAAATGCTACATTTTTGGAAGATATCGTTTCCAAATATGAAGAGAATACCAACCGTGTTGCTAGTCAATTAGTGCCAATGCTTATGCGATACGAAAATGATTTGGTGGATAAGGCTACTTTAAGTAATGAAATATCTACTATTACAAAGATCATTAATGCGGATATAAACCTTTATGATCTTAATGGTCAACTTTTTTTAACGAGTCAGCCACAGGTATTTGAGAAAAATCTCTTGTCCTATAAAATTAATCCTAAGGCATATGCCTCAATTTTCCAAAATGGACAAAAGCTTATCACCTTAGAAGAGCAAATTGGTGATTTAAATTATCAGTCAGCCTATGTAGGCATTAGATCTTATAATTCAGGTAATTTATTAGCTATTTTGGGGAGTCCATTTTTTAAATCGAATAAAGAATATGATGTATTGCTGACTGATTTATTGAATAATGTTTTTAATATTTTTGTTAGCTCTTTTATAGTTTTCATTTTCTTAGCATATACAGCAACTAAAATTTTAACTTCTCCTTTAAATTTACTTAAGCAAAAACTTTCCCAAGTAAATCTATCGGCCAAGAATCAACCCATAAGCTGGCAAGTGGATGATGAAATTGGATTGCTTATTAATGAATATAATCAGATGCTTTTAAAGCTTGAGAAAAGTAGGCAAGCTTTAAGTAAGACAGAAAAAGAATCCGCTTGGCGAGAAATGGCACAACAAGTGGCTCATGAAATAAAAAATCCACTTACGCCAATGAAGTTATCATTGCAGCATTTACAAATGAAAATACAAAGGTCGGATAACCCAATGCCTGAGGCTACGGCTAAGATAGAAAGTATATTATCTCAGATTGAGAATTTGAGTGATATTGCAACCTCTTTTTCTTCTTTTGCTAAAATGCCAATTCCTGAAAATGAAAAAGTATGTGTGAGTGATATTTTGAGGAATGTAGTAGGGTTATTTAAAGCCGATCATGTTCATATTAATCTGGAGTTGCCTTCTGATAAAATACATGCATTTGCTGATCCTAAAATTATGGAACGTACTTTTAATAATATGATTCTTAATGCATTACAAAGTGGCGATGGTACTAATCCAGTAAGTGTTAATATTAAAATTGAGGTGGAGGGCGAAAGGATAAAAATATCAATATCAGACAACGGAACTGGTATTCCTGAAGAAAATTATAATAAAGTTTTTTTACCGAACTTTACTACAAAATCTAGTGGTTCAGGTATAGGTTTAGCAGTTGCTAAAAGAGGTATTGAACATGCGGGGGGTGATATTTGGTTCGAATCTGAATTAAATAAAGGGACTACCTTTTTTATTGAATTAAAAAGAATGGGTTAATTTTGAATTGGAGATTTGCTAAAATATTACTTTTCCTGATAGGGAGCTTTTTTTCTCCAATGCTTTCGAATGCTCAAAATCATTGTTTTAAAACTCAATACTCCTCATTTAGTATTCCTGATTCGATTATAATTGTTCCTGCAACGATTAAGGTAAAAAATTCAAAAAATGAGGATTTCCCCTACGAACTTCATCATGATTATTTAAAAATACAAAGAGGAAATTATACTGGTGAGCTGGAAGTATGTTATAACTATGTATCAGTTAAGAAATCTATTGTTGAAACTGCAGTTCCAGAAAAATTATTTGATAGTAGTGCCATTTTCACGGATTATAAAGTTCCTATATCAATAGGAAATAAATCAAATCAAGAGCTTTTAGGACTAGGAGCTCTCAATATTTCAGGTGCTTTTATGAGATCTGTTTCAGCTGGAAGACAACAATCAACTATGATGCACTCTGTTATGGACTTAACTATTTCTGGAGCTATTTCAGATGAACTTGATGTAAAAGCGAGATTAACAGACCAGCAATTACCCTTTGAGCCTGAAGGAAATACGCAAAGATTACAAGATTTTGATCGTGTTAACATTCAATTAATTCATAATGATTGGGCTGTGGAAGCAGGAGATTTAAATTTAAGACCTACTAAAACTTTTAATTTTTTAAAGTATAATAGACAAGTACAAGGAATTGGGCTTTCAACTTCCAAATTATCTATTGATTCAACTAATTCAAATACCGAATTGGTAGTCTCTTTTGCAAGAAGTAAGGCGGGTGTGCAAAATATTGAACCCATAGAAGGTGTTTTAGGTCCTTATAGAATTGAAGGCCCTCAAAATGAACCTTTCATTTTTATTTTGGCGGGTTCTGAAACCGTTTATTTAGATGGTGAAAAATTAGAAAGAGGATTAGAAAACGATTATATTATAGATTATAATGCAGCAGAAATCACATTTAATTCTCATTTGTATTTATCAAAATATAGTGTGATTCAAATTGAGTTTGAATATTCTGATCGGCAATATGACAGAACGGTAACAAATTTCCAGCACAATCAAAAAATAGGCAACTTAGATATAAATGTAGGTTACTTTCAACAAAAGGATAAACCAGGCAATCAAATTAATACTTTTAGTGAGTATGATTTTCAACAGCTCTCCAATATAAGTGGTATCAATTCTTATGGTGAAATTCAAGCTATTGATAGCATTGGCTTTCAAGAAGGACAAATAAATTATGCTAAGATTGATACAACTTTAAGTGGTAAAAAGTATTCGATTTATAGATATTCAAAAGACCCTCGATCTGCTCATTACAATTTAATATTTACACAGGTAGGTCAAAATAATGGTAACTATATAATATCGAATACTTCAATTAATGGAGTAGTTTATGAATGGGTAGCACCAATAGATGATATCCCTCAGGGTAATTATGAGCCCGTAAAACGAGTAGCTCTTCCTCAAAATCAAAGAATAATAGATGTTGGTTTAACATATAATCTAAATAATGGTTCAACAGTAGGACTTGAATATGCAGGATCGGAATTCGTATCAAATCAATTTAATTCCGAGGCTAGCCAACAGAAAGGAAACGCTCTAAAGTTAAGCTACACTTCAGACAATAAAGAGTTAAACTTTTTAAAAGAGGTATACATTAATAATTATATAAGTTATGAATATTTAGATTCTACTTTTTCTCCAATTCAACCATTTCGAGAAATGGATTTTAATCGAAATTGGGGGCTGCAGGAATCTGCGGTGTATTTGGCAGGAGAGGAGCACTTGATCAATTTAGGTACTGAAATTTCTACTGAAAGGCAGCTTGCTAATTATAGCATTACATTTAGAGATAAAGAAAATGCAGGTCAAGGTATTCAACAAAAAATTAGATATCATAGGAAAGGTGATCTTCAGATTACTGCTAATGTTTTTGTAATGGATAATCATGTTGAAGCAAAAAACATTAGCTGGAGAAAGGCTCTTTTTGATATTAATTTCACACAATATGAATTAATTCCAGGCTATACTTTTAATACTCAGCAACATCAGATTTGGCAAAATGAAATCATAGAGCAGAGTTTTCAATATTTTAATAGTCACCAATTCTATCTAAAAAAAATAGATTCATCAGCTTGGTCGTTTTTACTATCTCATGAATTAAGACAAGATGATATCCCTTTTGAAGAGAAAATGATTAGAAATGAAGATGCTCAGAATACTAAACTCGAAACCTCCTTTCAATTCAATGAGGGGAATAGGCTTTCATTGAATGCTATTAACAGAAATATTGTACAGAAAAATGATTCCAATAACCAACAACACTACCTGCAAGGAGGAATAAACTGGCTCTCTTCTTTATTAGATGGACATATCAATCAAAATATAAATTTTCAAACAGGGACTGGCAGAGTATTAGAAAGAAACTATTTCTTTATGGAAGTTGCAAGAAATTTGGGAACACATTCTTGGTCTGATTTAAATAATAATGGTGAAAAAGAGCTAAATGAGTTCTTTGAAGATGAAACCGAATATGGAAATAGGAATTATGTAAAAGTTCTAACTATGGGAAGTGACTATAAAACGGCTTACATTAATCGCTTGCTATATCAATTGCAATGGAAAATGCCTGAAAGTTGGAGGGATTCAGATGGTCTGCTTTACTATTTTGGAAAACTATCGGGTAACTTTAACGCTAATTTTGATTCGAAAAATACTTTTGAAAATTGGCTGGATAGAATTTCTCCATTGAGTAATACAGAAAATGAAAAGGTTTTATCCTCTAGAAATATTTGGAAAAGTTCCTTTTATTATAATAGAGGTGGCGATTTGAATTTTGAATCTACTTGGTCTTCATCTAATAGAAAGCAATTATTATTAGATGGTTTTGAAGGGATGTCAAGAAAAAACTATTTGTTTAGTACTAGCTTAAATACTTTTCAAGATTGGAATGTTAACCTTAGCTATCTTAATTCAATTAGTACTTCATTTTCTGATAGAGTAGACGAACGAGATTACGCTTTCACAAGTCAATCTATTATCCCTAAGATTATGTGGCAAAACGGTAAAAAATTAAGATTAGTGTTAGCCTATAAAAATAATAATAAATGGAGTGAACACGAGGCTTTTGGTGGTAGTGTAAATGTTAATTCAATAGAATTAAGTAATAAGTTTATACAATCACAAAATGACATTTTTGAATCAAAAGTTAGTTATGTAAGTGTAGATTCAAAATTAAAAGATAATCAGAGCCCTTTAGCTTTTGAAATGTTTGAAGGATTACAAGCAGGAGATAATTATGTATGGAATATTTCTATGAAAAGAAAATTGATAGGTGATCTAAACTTAATCCTTCAATATATTGGAAGAAAAAGCAAAGATTACCCGGTTATCCATAATGGGAGTGTGCAATTAACAGCTCTTTTTTAAAGCGTTTTTCTAAGCTTTTTCATAAACTTACTAGCGAAAATAAATTCTTCTAAGTCTTCTTGATTAGAAGTTAAAACTGTATCTGAATTACCTTCCCATAGCTTTTTACCTTTTTCTAAATAAATAATATGCTCACCAATTCCCATAACGGAATTCATATCATGTGTAACCACTATAGTGGTTACATTTAATTCATGCGTAATTTCTTGTATTAGTTCATCTATTAATAGGGAAGTTCTTGGATCTAAGCCTGAATTTGGTTCATCACAGAATAAGTAATTAATATCATTCACAATAGCTCTTGCAATTCCAACTCTCTTCTTCTGGCCACCACTAATTTCGGATGGCATTTTTTTATTAATGTTTTCCAATCCAACTCTACTTAATACATTATTGACACGATCAAGCTTTTCATCTTTTTTCATATCAGTAAGTAGATCTAAAGGAAACATAACATTTTCCTCAATATTTTTCGAATCGAATAAAGCACCTCCTTGAAAAAGCATTCCAATTTCTCTTCTCATTTGTGCTTTTTCTTCCTTATCTGCTTTTAAAAATGATCTGCCGTCATACAGTACTTCTCCAGTCTCTGGTATTATTAAACCGACAATACATTTTAATAATACACTTTTTCCAGTTCCGCTGGCTCCAATTATCAGGTTCGTAATACCTCTGTCAAATGTGCCTGATATATTTTCAAGAACAGAAGTGCCATTAAATGATTTAGATATGTTTGTTATTTCAATCATTGCTTAATTCAATAATAATTCTGCTAAAATGTAATCTGCTAATAATATTGCAATACAGCTTTTGGTTACCGCACTTGTACTTGATCGACCAACTTCAAGTGCACCACCTGTTGTGTAGAATCCTTGAAAAGCAGAAATTGAGGCAATTAAAAACGCGAAAACTACAGACTTTATTAAGGCAAATTGCACGGTATACGAATTAAAATCGATTCTAATACCATATACATATTCTGTTTCAGTTAAAATGCCTGTCATTGTACCCGCTATATAACCACCATATAATGACAAAAAGCCTGCAATAATTACTAATAAAGGGTACATAATCATAGCAGCCACTATTTTAGGCAATACTAAATAGGATGCTGAGTTGATTCCCATAACCTCTAAGGCATCAATTTGCTCAGTAATTCTCATAGTACCCAATCCACTGGCTATACTTGACCCAACTTTTCCGGCAATTACAATAGCCGTAATGGTGGGTGCTAATTCCAAAACAACCATTTCCCGAGTAACCTGAGCTACAACATAATTTTGAATTAAAGGACTCACTAAATTATAGGCCGTCTGCACTGTAGTTACAGCACCCATAAAGGTTGAGGTAATTGCAACAATTAAGATAGAATTCCAACCAATAGAAATACATTCATTAATGGTTAGTTTTAGATAAGAAGAAAAGGTTTCTCTTCTTACGAACATACTCCCTAAAAAAATAAAATAAGCACCGATTGCTTTCATAAGGTTGTTGTTTCTTGAATCTTCAAATTTAAAGTTAGCATGAAAATTTTCTTTGCAATAAAATAAAACGCTAAAGTGAAAGAAAATTTTAGCTTGTGCATTAAATAATCTTTAAACATTACGCTGGTTGTGAAATGTTGTTTGTAGAACTATGATAAATATCGTTAGTTTCGTATTCTTAAAACTAGTTGCATTATAATTATGGATAAATATATAGTAATCACAGGAGGTACAAAAGGCATTGGTAGAGCCATTATTATGAAATTTGCTCAAAATGGATTCAATATTATAACGTGTTCCAGAAAGAGTGATGAATTAAATGAGCTTAAGGAAGAAATAGAAAGGTCGAATGACATTAGGGTTTTTGTGAAAGCTGCTGATTTATCCAAGAAAGAAGAAGTAATTCAATTTGCCGAATTTGTAAAGGGCACTACCTCTAAAATTGATGTTCTTATTAATAATACGGGTGTGTTTTTACCCGGAAGTATAAAAGATGAGCCCGAAGGGAATTTAGAGATGATGATGAATACAAATTTGTTTTCTGCATATCATTTAACTAGAGCTTTATTACCTTCTATGTTACCCCATAAAAAGGGACACATCTTTTCAATGAGTAGTATTGCGGGTATTACAGCTTATTCAAGTGGAGGCTCATACAGTATCACAAAATATGCTATGCAAGGCTTTACAAAATGCTTGAGAGAAGAATTGAAGGGTGAAGGAGTAAAAGTAACTTCTATTATTCCTGGTGCAACCTATACAGCAAGTTGGGAAGGTGTTGATTTACCATTAGAAAGATTCATGAAAGCAGAAGATGTTGCTGAATCAGTTTGGTCAGCTTATGCTTTATCAGACAGAACTGTAGTGGAAGAAATTGTTCTTAGACCTCAATTAGGAGATATATAATCATGAATGAGAGAATATTTTTATCAGCTCCCCATATGGGAGGACAGGAAATTAAGTTTATAAATCAAGCATTTGATGAAAACTGGATTGCCCCTTTAGGCCCCAATGTAAATGGATTTGAAAAAGACCTTCAGGATTATAATAAGGTATCGAATGCATCAGTTTTAAGTTCTGGTACAGCCGCTATCCATTTAGCTCTAATTTTATTGGGTATAAGGCGAGATGATGTTGTACTAGCTTCTAGCTTTACTTTTTCAGCAACAGTCAACCCCATTGTCTATCAGCAGGCAAATCCAGTTCTTATTGACAGTGAAGATGAAACATGGAATATGGATCCTAATTTGCTTGAAAAAGCTATTAAAGAATATATTCAGAAAGGCAAAAAGCCGAAAGCCATCATATTTGTTCATTTGTATGGTATGCCGGGCAAAATTGAGGAGGTAAGAGCTCTGGCTGATCAATATGAAATTCCAATAATTGAAGACGCTGCAGAAGCTTTAGGGGCAAGCTTGAACGGAAAAGCATTAGGCACCTTTGGTGATTTTGGTGTTTTTTCTTTTAACGGAAATAAAATTATAACTACTTCAGGAGGAGGAGCTCTCGTTTCAGAAAATAAAGAATGGATTGATAAATCACGCTTTTTAGCTACACAAGCACGTGATGCGGCTCCTCATTATCAACATTCAGAAATTGGCTATAATTACCGAATGAGTAACATAGCCGCAGGTATTGGTAGAGGGCAAATGTTAGTGCTAGATCAATGGGTTGAAAAAAGAAGGGCCAATCATGAATTCTATAGAAATGAATTAGGGAATTTAGGCTTAAGCTTTTTAAATGAGCCTGAAAATTCTTTCAGTAATAGATGGTTAACCTGCGTTCTTTTTGATGAATCAATTAAAAGGACAACTGAAGAATTAAGGCAATATTTAGAGGGATTCAATATTGAAACAAGGCCATTATGGAAACCAATGCACTTACAACCAGTATTCAAAAAATATGACGCCTATACCTCTGGTGTTTCAGAAAAATTATTTAAAACTGGCTTATGTCTTCCATCTAGTTCATCATTATCTATGGACCAAAAGCAACTAATAGTCGAAAAGATTAAGCAATTTCTTAAATAAAAGCTTAAATAATTATAATAAAATATTATTTAGATTATATTTACCTATTAATGATTAAGAAAATCAACGATATCAGCTTTTTACCTAGGTGGATTATTTTATTAATCGACCTTTTGTTGTTGATGTCAGCAATCGTAATTGCTTATTTACTTCGTTTCAACTTTAATTTGGCAGATGTTTTGGCTTTTAAGTTTACTGAAGGCCTTGTTTTATTTCTGATTTGTCATTTAATCTCTATTTTCTTAACGCAAAGTTATGCCGGAATCATTAGGTATACCTCCATTGAAGATGGTTTAAGAATCTCATATACTACTTTTATTGGGACAATTCTTATTGCTATCATCAGTTATTTAAATTACTGGTACAGAGGAAGTGTAATTATTCCAGCCTCAGTTTTAATTATAAGCTTTATTTTATCTGTAAGTATATTATTTTCTTACAGGGTATTAGTTAAAAACCTTTTTAGTTACTATCGAGATGCTGTTAGAAATAGAAAAAATATTATAATATTTGGAGCCGGCCAATATGGAATAATCACCAAGCAAGTAATTGATGCTGATCCAAATGCAAGATCAAGAGTGGTTGGATTTATTGATGATGACATCAAAAAATCAGGTAAAATTTTAAATGGTACTCCTATTTTTGATGCCAATTATAATCTTGATGAAATTCTTAAGAAATATGCTGTTCGAGAAATCATCATTGCGATTGCCAATCTTTCTGTGGAAAGGAAAAATGAGTTGGTAGATTATTGCTTAAAAGCCCATGTGAAAGTAAGGTCGGTTCCGCCACCAGAAAAATGGGTAAATGGTGAACTAAGCATAAATCAAATTAAAGAAGTACGCATTGAAGATTTATTAGGCAGAGAATCAATTCAATTACAAAATCCGAAAGTTTCAGAAAGCATAGCTGGCAAAATTGTACTAATAACTGGAGCAGCAGGTTCAATTGGTTCTGAAATAGCGAAGCAAGTTCTAAAAGTAAAGCCTAAAAAATTATTAATTCTTGATCAGGCAGAATCATTTTTATATGCAGTTGATTTAGACTTAGTTAATCAGAATAAGGATAAAAAAGTAGAAATTACTCCTTTGATTGTTGATGTTACCAATAAAAGAAGATTAGAAGGGATTTTCGAAAAATATAATCCGGATATTGTTTACCATGCTGCTGCATATAAACACGTTCCATTAATGGAAAAACATCCAGTTGAAGCCATAGCTACTAATGTATTTGGTACAAAAAATCTGGCCGACCTAGCAGTTCAATACAATGTTGAAAAGTTTGTAATGGTATCAACAGATAAGGCTGTGAATCCTACAAATGTGATGGGAGCCACAAAAAGATTAGCTGAACTTTATGTCCAATCTTTAAATGATGTAAAAGCTGATGGTAAAAAGAATACCACTAAATTCGTTACTACCAGATTTGGTAATGTGCTAGGTTCAAATGGATCAGTAATTCCATTATTTAAAAATCAAATTGAAAAAGGAGGGCCAGTTACCGTTACTCATCCTGATGTAACTCGATATTTCATGACGATCCCAGAAGCTTGTCAGTTAGTAATAGAAGCTGGTGTTATGGGGTTTGGCGGTGAGATTTTTGTATTTGATATGGGTAAATCAGTTAAAATAATTGATTTAGCTAAAAAAATGATTCAGCTTTCTGGTTTTGAAGTAGGGGTAGATATCAATATAGAATATACAGGATTAAGAGAAGGGGAGAAATTATATGAAGAGTTGTTAAGCAATAAAGAAACAACACTTCCTACTTACCATGAAAAGATTCTAATTGCAAAAACAGATAGAATGCGTCATAACGAAATCTCATCTGAGCTTTCTAAACTTTATGATTTACTGTTGGATGAGAATGAGATGGGGATGATCATGCAAATCAAAAAGATTATTCCTGAATTTATCAGTCATGCTTCTCGTTTTGAAGTTTTAGATGATAAGGATTCGGATAATGGTAAATGGAAAATATCGAGGAAGATCAGTTAAATCTGTGACACATCTATTTTGTGGAAAGTATATTTTAATAACATCTCTTGCCTCCAAACATATTAATTTTGGAAGTTTTTACTTTAATTTTCTTTAAGTAAAAATTTATACTTCAGAAATATTTACAGCCTGACTCTGATAAAGTTTGTCTAAACCTTATGTGTGTTTGTCTAAATATATTGTTGATCAGTTTAATTTAGTCTTGATTTGAGTAATAGTTAAGAGGAAAATGTAGGATCCTCTTACTTATCTTCAGTAAAACTCAAATATTGACAAATATGAAATTTTCAATTCAGTTTCAGCAATTCATTTACAGATCCTTTCTTTTTTTAATTCTGCTCTTAATGGGGTTCACGGGTAAGGCACAAAATATAATTACTGGAAAAGTTTTAGAAGCTGCAGAAATAGGAATACCCTTTGCCAGTGTAGCTTTATTAAATGCAAATGATAGTTCTATAGTAAAAGGGGCCATAACGGGAGAAGATGGTATTTACAAGATAAGATCAATACCTACAGGTAATTATTTTCTTTCTGTCACTTTTATTGGATATGAAAAATTTATAGGTTCAGTTTTTCTATTTTCAGGAGGGACATTTGAATTAGAGCCAATTACATTGGTGCAATCAGTACAAGCCTTAAATGAGGTTACAGTCTCTGGAAAACGTCAGGTTCTTGAAAGAAAAACGGATAGATATGTAATGGACGTAACAGCCAGTACATTCCAGTCAGATAATATCATGGATATTTTTTACGCACTTCCTTTTGTGCAAGTTAAGAGCGATGGTATTTCTGTTAATGGTAAAGGTGGTATACTAATCTTACTGGATAAGGTACAGATGCCTCAAGCATCACTAAATTCTATTTTAACTTCTATGACTGGAGATGAGATTGAGAATATTGAATTCATCACAAATCCTTCATCTAGGTATCCGTCTGATATTAGCACAGTTATTAAAATAACTACAAAGCGATCAAAATATTATGGACTAACGGGTTCTGCTAGAACTGCATTATCACAAGGGATTTACGGGAAAGCTTCTTTAGGAACGTCTTTAACTTACAGAAAGAAAAAATGGGTCACAAACATTAATTTAAATCAAAGGTCTGGGTCTTCCTTTACAGAAACCAATAATGAAAGGATTTTAAATATTGACGGTAATCAAATATTACTTGATGGAGATTACAAGACTAAGAATGTGTACAATAAGCCATCATTGAGAGCTGCTATTGATTATACTATAAATAAATCAAATTCTATAGGTTTGCAGTCAAATGTAAATTACACGAAGACATCCAGAGACTCTTTTTTTAAAAATAGCACTGATTTTATTTCAGAGTCTGGAACGGTCGATTCTGTTCTCAGAATGGAAAGTTTTGATTTTGGAAGTGAGATGATTCAGAATTATAGCATGTATTACAATCATAAACTGGATACTCTTGGTAAATCCGTTGATTTTATTTTCACATATACACCGGTCAATATCAATGACGGAACTGAGATGCTGTACCAGAGGCTTCTAACCCCAACTGAGGAAGTACTTTCAGAACTTCCGATTGCAAGAAATACAAATAGAAATCAAGCAAATATTTTCGTGGGCCAGATGGATTGGGAGCTACCGTTTCAGAATGGGTTAAGGCTAATAACAGGTGGTAAGGTAACTAAATCTGTGAATGACACAAAACCTGCTCAGGACATAAAGGTTGGCAATCAGTTCATTGGGGTAGAGGATTTTACCTTTCAAAACAAGTTTCAAGAAAGTATTCTAGCCTACTATACAGACATAAATAAGGCTTTTGGAGAAAGAATAAATATTAGTGCGGGTTTACGAATGGAATATTCCAGAATGATCGTAGATAATCTAACTGCTAATCAAAGGGAATTGGACAGAGAGTTTACTGACTTTTTCCCAAATGTGAGAGTTGATTATTTTGCATCGCAGATGCTGCAGCTGTCAGCAAATTATCGTAGGACTATCCAACGCCCGGGTTTTTCTACTCTAACTCCCTTCAGAAATTATGTGGATGATTATACAATTATAGAAGGAAACCCAGGTCTTTTACCTGCTTATGAAAATACGCTTTCAGTAAATATGATTTTAGGGGGTATGCTTTATGTTGAAGCAGCATATAGTGATCAGAAAGATTCATATACACAGCTTCCACGTGCAGATGGTGATGTAACTATCTGGAGAGATACAAATTTTGATCTTACCTCCTATAGTCTTCTCGGAAATATGGGATTTCAGATTACAAACTGGTGGACAGGTAGTGTTTTTGCATATGGTGCCTTAATGGAATCCGCCATAGGTCAAGAGGGTTTTAATATTATTGATATTCCTCTGGGTATTTATCATACTTTCGGTCTTGAAAATAGCTTTAATTTACCTGCTGGTCTCAAACTGGAAACAACAATAAATTATACGGGGCCTGTACAATTAGGCTTGGTAGAAGCTATTTCTAATAATTATACGCGGCTTGCACTTAAGGGTAGTCTTTTCAATGATAAACTAAATTACACCCTTTCAGCTATGGATTTTTTTAGAGGTGATATGTCAGGTGCAAATATCAATTCTTATAATATGGAAACGCGTGTAAAAACCTATTCTGATGCAAGACGAATTCAGCTAGGTTTAGTTTACAGATTCGGTAAAAATACAGTGAGAGAAGCTAGAAATAAAGAGCTGGGTAATGAGGATGTTGTGAATCGAGTAGATTAAGTAAAGTTGATTTAAAGAAAACCCATGAATGAAATTTATAGACTAAATCGCTCGATTTCTTCAAGCGATAGAAAATATGATTACAACAAGGTAAAGGATTTTTTACTAAAACAGCAATTGGATCAATTAGAATTAGGAGATGAACCATCAGGTATATATTCTAAGTTTAGTACTGAGATTCTATGCATCAATAAATCAATGTTTAATAAAGATGCAAACTACACAATTCTAATTTCAAATCTCAATGCTATTCAATCAGAGGTTAAACATAATTTGATAATAGATAAGGGTTTAAAAATATATATTACCGTTGAATTGCTACCAAAACTTTCTTATTGTCTTTATAAGTTAGGTAAATATGAGCAGGCAGAACAAGTGATAAGGGAGCACTTAGTATTAAGTGAATACCTAATAAATCGTAAAGCTACATTTGTGTTTTTCAACTTATTAGAGCAAATCTTAAACCTGAATAAGGTTTTAATTGCGCAAAATAAAGTTAGAGAAGCTCTATCAAACTGGCAAGAGCTTTTCAAATTTATGATTATGGGACAGGAAAGTAAAATTGTATATTTAAATACAGGCTCTGGAATTGTCAACACAGGTTTACCGAAAATTTTAAAGGAGTACTCTATTCTGAACTTTCTTAAAGTTTATATAGCAGGTCAACTTGAATTTGGAGTCTATCCTACTGTTAACGTCATTTTTCGGGATTGGTTTAATAATATGGATGTAAGTACCAGTGAGCGTTTAGCAATCTATAGATATATATCAATACTTGAAGCAAACGAAAACGGAACTTTAAATCATGTAATGAAAGACATTATAGAATTCTCTCATGTGTTTGAAGGAAGAAATTATCTCATCTTGAGACATTCATTAAATAATGTACTTATTGAAAAGATAGAAAAAGAGTATTCAAATCATCACAAAAAGGCAGAGATGATTGATTTTATAAAAGATAGCTTAAAAGTAGTAGGTACATGAGATCGATCTTCATTTTGGTTTGATGATCTATTTGTAAAAGCAACATATATGTAAGACTAAAAGAAGACTTCATCAAGAAACTGATTAGTTTCCAATCATATAAAGATATAAGTAAATGAGAATTACAAATTGCCATTCATTGGAGTTAAACGATTGTCAAAATTTTGATGAATTAAGTTCTTTAATTGATCGTATTGAAAAAGCAGTGGATGCTAATATTTTTCATTTGAATAATGGTACAATAAGTCATGGATGGCTGGGAGCATCAATGTTTTATTTTTATTATGCTCAGTTTAAACGTGAAGCTCATTTTTCTGAAAAGGCAGAAATTTACTTAAGTAAAGCACTCAAGCATTCATCATATAAATATTATGAAAATAAATATCCCACTGACTCTTATGATGCAAATCTTGCCTGTTTAGGGATTTTCTTAAATAAGGCATCTGAAAATAATTTATTGAATTTCGATCCTCAAGAATATTTAGAAAGTATAGAAGCAATGCTTCATCAACTATGTAGAAATAAAATCAAATTTTCTGATTTTAGCATTTTTTCTGGCGCATTAGCAACTGGTAATTTTTTACTTAATACGTCACCTTCAGAAAATAACAATATTCTTTTAACACAGATTGTAAATGCGATCGAAGCAAATGCTATTTCAGATGATTCTGATGGAATCTATTGGAGTAGCCCTCGCTTATATGATAGGATTTATTTAGGCCTATCTCATGGCTCTTGCATGATCATTTCTTTTCTTTCGGATGTGTATGCACGTGGTTTAGCTCAGGAAAAATGTAAGAAATTAATAAATGGAGCAATTAATTTTGTACTGAAGCATAAATCAAATAATCTAGGTGAGATTTTTCCTCATTTTATACATGAAAAGAAACTACAAGCTCAGTTTACCCTTTGCTACGGGGACTTGGGAGTTGGTTACAGTTTATTGAAGGCAGCAAAAATTTTAGCTGATAGATCTGTTTTGAAAGAAGCTAATGAAATACTAAGAGCTTGTAATAGTATTAAGTTTGAAAGTATGCTGACATTTGATGCTAGCATTACCTACGGAGCTTCTGGAATTGCTCTATTGTATGAGAGATTAGCTCGCTTGGAGCCTAAAAACCTAGAGTATTGGAGAGCCTACCAATACTGGATGGAGGTAATTCCACGCTATTCCTTGTCTGAAAATAGTTATTGCGGATTCCAATCTCATTTTGCTACTGAATCAGATATCTTTAATCTATCCTATGATTGGGGAATCATGGGAATCGGTATTACTTTAATGAGGTATTTAGATGGTAGTTTACCAGACATGGAGGGGATTTCGCGTGGGATTTAATATTAATTACTCAAGCATGGAAATTGATGACTTTGCAGCCAGCATGTATAAGTTATGCGATTATAAAATTGATGAACCTGATTATCTATTAACTGGTAATCTAGGTAAAGTATTATCTCTATTAAATTTAGCAGAGTACCATAAAGATGAATATTATTATGATACTGCGATTAGTCATTTGAACCAGGTAATAAAAAGAATAGGAGATGACCAAGGAGTTAAATTTACGAATGCAATTAGCAACGGTCTGGGCGGACTAGGATTCTGTTTATTGTTTTTACAGAGGAGTAGTTTTTCAGACCCTTCTAACAAGGGTTCTGAGTTGCTTTCATGGATAGCAGATCAGGTTTACAAGCAGTCAAAATCTCAGATCGCAGAGTCAGATTTTGATACTAATTATTCAGCAATAGGAGGGATTAACTTCTTAACTAAATATCATAGTAATATATATCAAGATTATGACCGATTAGATAATTTAGCAGATCTTTTATATTCACAAATAAATGATTTTAATTTTGGTCGAGTATTAGCTAACAAGCGGTATCAAGAGGGTGGTAAATATCATATTCAACTAGGAATAGCGCACGGTGTTAGTGGAATAGTCTTAAGCTTACTAGCGCTTCAAAAAGTTGTAAATAACAAAAAGATTGATGAAATGATCCGTCTATCACTGGAGTTTTTAGCGTCTTTCTATAAACCATACCATCAGAATGAACAATGTTTTTTATTTCCTAGGTCAGTAACCTTGGAAGGAAAACCTCACCTTCAAGAAAAAACAACTGCTAATATTGGTTGGTGCAGTAGTGATTTATCTGTTGCATATACTTTTTTACTAGCTGGTAAACAGCTTGGTCAGGAACGAATATTCCAATTTGGAAATGAGGTCTTATCAGATTTTTTAAAATTTGATCCTGATCTTTTACCAATTGTTGATATAAACTTATGTCATGGATTTGCCGGTTTCTCTTTAATATTCAAAAGCTGTGCAGATTTAACAAATAGAGATGATGCACGCATGGCTGCTTATTCTTACAGAATAAAAACTATAGAAAATTTGGGAAGGAGGTCCCATGATAACTTCTGGTTTGGAAAGTTAGGTGCCTACAATGTTATTATAAATGAAATAGTAGGAGATAAGTTAGGGTGGAATGAATTATTATTTCAAAATTAATTACTACTAAGATGAAAATAAGCTTATTAGAGTTTGGTGAAGGTCTGACCGAAGAAAATGGTTTAGTCCGGTTGAAAAATGTATTTGATTATGCAATCAAAGCAGACGAATTAGAGTTCAGTCGGTTTTGGTTAGCTGAGCATAATCTATTTAATCGAAAATCCGCTTGGGGCTGTCCTATTTCTTTAGTACCTGTACTTGCTAGTATAACAAATCGGATCAGGATTGGTACTGGTGGGATTTTATTAAAACTTCATAATAGTTTTGATACTGTTGCTCAGTTTAAATTATGGAATGCCATTTATTCTAACAGATTAGATCTAGGATTAGCCAATGGAGGAGTAACAAAACAGCAATTGGAAATTGCAAATCAAAATAATGAATCCTTTGATCAGAAATTTGAAGAGGTTTATTCTTTTTTACACGAAGAGGATGAATGGTTTAAGAAAGAAATTATTGTACCACCTTATAAAGGGGTGCCACCAGAGCTTTGGGCTTTAAGCGGATCTGCCTTTGGTTTTCATCGTGCACTTAAATATGGGACAAACTATGTTCGTTCTATTTTCCACGAGAACTCAGACTTAAAATATGAGAAAGAAGCTTTCGATAATTTTAAAGACGAATTCTTTAACCGACACGGAAGAAAAGTTAAAACAATGTTAGCTATTTCAGGATCTTGTTTAAAAGATGAAAAAAGGCTTAGAGAACTGCGAAAGCTAAGTGATAATGATGAAAAAAATCATCTGATAGGTAATCTTGAGTACTTTCGAGAAAAAATACCAGCGTTATTGGAAGAATATGGAGCAGATGAAATATTGTGGAGAGATATGAATCGAGATATCAAAGAAAA
Organism: Marivirga arenosa; assembly: GCF_030503875.2. Lineage (NCBI taxonomy): Bacteria > Pseudomonadati > Bacteroidota > Cytophagia > Cytophagales > Marivirgaceae > Marivirga > Marivirga arenosa. The sequence continues at coordinate 1,363,699 of NZ_CP129968.2, forward strand.
AATGGAGGCGCTAGAACTGCTTTCTGAATTTATACCTGAAGGGACTACGCATTTAAATACTATTAGTTAAAATATATTTCTTCGATAAAGAGTAACTTAAGACTTTTGATTTCTATAGCGGGAAATAATCATCTTAATTTATAAGGTTCATTGATTTTGATGAAGAAGGATAACTCTTGAATAGCATTCAAAATATCGGGGTATTTTTGACGCATAGAATACTCTTCATTATTTAACGACCTCATTTTTACTTAGGAAGTGTTTGTGATACTTATTTTACAATTAGATTATTAAGATTTTAAGACGGAATCTATAAATTATTTACAATGAATAATTTCATCATAAATAGAGAGCTGGAATTTATCAGCGACTATCTGCAAGAAAATATTCAGCAAGTGAAATGTGTTGAAGGACTGTTCACTGGTTACCTCGGTACCTTGATTTTCTTTGTAGAATACAATAAACGCAAAAATTTATTTGATGAGCTGATAAATGATTTAACGGCAAACCTTATAAATGACATCAGATCATCCAAAGTTGATAATTTAGATCTGGCAAGCGGTTTATCAGGATATCTTTTTACTTTATTCTTTTTGGAAAAGAATGATTATTTGGAAAGTGGAGCTACAAGAAAACTATTTGAAAGTCTAAAGCCTACATTTGTAAAAGTAATAAAAGCAAAAATTGCAAATGGAGATTTTGATTTCCTGTATGGATATATCGGAATTTTACATGTATGTAATAAAATTGATAAGCAGTTTGTTGAAGAATATGAGTTTATAGAATTAATCCTGGAGGATCCGAAAGCTAAATTGCCTTGGAGATACAATAAAGAAGATAACAATCAGAAACTGCAAAATAAGAGAATTGACTATGGCTTCGCTCACGGAGTTCCTAGCATCATAAGTTTTTTGCTCAAATGCTATGAATCAAACGGTGGTCAGCAATTGAAAGAGGAGTTATGCTTAGCTGCAGAGTACCTAGGTTCAATTATCAGTTTGGATGGGCTCAGTTATTTTACTTATTCGAGTTTTAGTAATGATTCTACACGATTAGCTTGGTGTTATGGGGATTTACCTAATGCTATATTATTAGCTCGATTATGCCACTCTTTAGAGCTTAAGTCTTCAGGTAAAATGTCAGAAAAGATTTTAAATACTATAATTACTGAAAGGTGTTCAGTTGAAAAAAATGGTGTTTTAGATAATTGCTTATGTCATGGCTCCCTAGGCATATCTTTTCAATTTAACTATTATCAAAAGCTTTTTAATATTAATACCTTTCAAAATGGAGCTAAACATTGGTTGGATATTGCAATCAATTATCAATTTAATACAGGGAATAAGTATTTTCCTCATTCCGATGTAACATCAGGCCCCCTATATGATACGGAGAAACATAGTATGCTGGAAGGAATTACTGGCTGTGGTTTGGCTTATTTGAGTTTATGTAATAATAAAAGACTTTTATGGGAAGATCTATTGATGATAAACTAAGCCACTCAGTTTGAATACCAGCTCTATATTTTTGTAAATAAAGATTATTTTCTAGTTTACAGTGTATCTGTTTCAAATATACTTGCAAAACTTTCACTTACCGCTGATCTCGAAATTTCGCAGATATCTCAAAAAATTCTTATCTACTTGTTAATTAAGTAGTGCCTACCATTAAGTCTATCATTCCTTTGGTAACCTGTTAATAACAACTTTTCAATTTTAAAAAATAGTCATTCAATAATATAAATTTATCAGGGAGTAGATTGGAGCAAGAAATGTGTTTTATGGTTTGCCATAGAAAAAAGGAATAAAAGAAGACGGGACTTAATAGTAATTTCACACAAGTTTTAGTTTGCTAGCGCAAAATTGAATTCCATTGATGAATGCATTCACTCCTTCTCATTTCTTACTGTAGTAAAATGAAAGTCCTATTTGATTATCCTAGGTGGAGATTTCTGTGTTACTACAAAATCTTGTTTGTAATATGGGCTCTTCTGAAAGCCTTTTTTATTTTCTAGTATTTTCTTCCTCAGACAGATTTTTTTGTCGATTAAATCTTCCGAATATTGTTAAGAATTCACAAAATAGTGGTGCAAATTATTTCTATTTCTGAATAGAAAACTCAGCTCAACAAAACTGCTTATTACTTCGACCAATTTTAAATAAGTGATTTTCACTAATACGTCTAACGCTATTACCACTATGTCTAAATATTTATGTGTAGGTCAAAAGAAGTGAGATATTTCGAATGTTATTTGATCAATAGCACAAAAAAAATTTAAACCATTAAATTATTTAAAAATGAAAAAGAAGAAAAATTTAAACCCGCTTGAATTAGACAAAGAAACAATTGCAAAATTAGACGAAAAGCAATTAGAATCACTAGCTGGTGGTAAAAATGACCCTGATGAGCAAGATGAGGCTACATGTTTCCTAACTAATATCAGAATTAGTTTACGTAAATGTGGTGACGAATCACTTGATAGAGAAGGAGGATGTTGTAATACAACTGTTATAGCAGAATAAGCATTTTCTTTTAGTCACAAAATAAGGCTGCCAAATTTGGTAGTCTTGTTTTCTATTTTTAAACCTATTGGGATGCAAATATCAAAGAATTTAAGATATTACTTATTGAGAACACCGGTGCTTCCAATAGAAGAGGCATTTGAGTTTATAGAAGCAGATTTTAATCAGAATAAGGATCTTATTGCAGATAAAATTTCTAAACCATTTATTGAAGATTCATTCTTTTTAGCTTCACCGGATTTTATGACTGCACTTAAAAAGTATATGAGTGAAGTAAAATACTTTTCTGTAGATGATAAAGTAGTAAAATCATTTTATAAATATTTTGTCCGAATGTCCAGCCGCTGCACTCCTTTCGGCTTGTTTGCAGGCTGTGCTGTGGGGACTTTTTCTGATCAAAGTAAGATAAAATTTGATTCCAATAAGTATAAGTCCGTTTCTAGGCTAGATATGTATTATGTTTCAGCAATTACTGATTACTTTAATAAGATTCCTCTCCTGCGAAATCAGCTTCGGTTTTTCCCTAATGAAACCATTTATCCCAATGGAAATAATTACAGATATATTGAATACATAAATACTAGATCAAGCAGAAGTTATAAAATATCTGGTTTTTCAGGCAACTCTTTAATATGTGAACTGCTTCAAGTAGCTCAAAAGGGTATGTATTTCTCTGAATTGAAGCGGTTCTTGATAAATAAAAAATTTAAAGAAGAAGAAGTAGATAACTACCTTCAACAATTAATTGAATCACAAATTCTAGTAAGTGATTTACTTCCCTCTATTACTGGAGAAGAATATTTCACGGTTTTAATTGAAAGACTTAAAAAACTGAATTCTACTGAAGATATAGTTCGGGACTTGGAGGATGTTAATTCAGTGGTAAAGAAGGGTCGATGGTCGGAAGAAAAGAAAGTTACCATCGAGAAGATATTAAGTAAGTATATTCCGATCGATACCAAAAATATAGTTCAAACTGATTTGTTTTTTAATACGGTAACAAATACGGTGAATAAAAGTGTTATTTCAGAAATAAGCAAGCTAGTTACTGAATACACCAGCTCAGAAGAATTTCAGAGTCCTTACAGCATGGGCGATTTTGCTATCAAGTTCCAAAAGAAATATGGAGATCGTGAAATTCCTTTATTAAGAGCATTGGATAATGAGACCGGTATTGGTTACAAGGTTTCAGATTCTAGTAGTACAGCATATATGCCGTTACTGGAGAATATGAAATTTTCAAAATCTGGGTACCACAGTCGAAATAGTTGGGATAGTAGCAAAGGGAAAAAAGTTAAAATCTTATTAGACGCTTTAAAGAAAGGGTTACAGAGCGTAGATTTGAAGAGTTATTCACCGAAACCAAACCAGACTGCAAGGGACAAAATGAAGGTACCCAAAAGTATGTTTATGTTTGGAAGTCTTCTTTCTAAATCAACTGAAACATTAGATTCTGGAGAATTCAACTTTTTATTATCAGCAATCGGAGGTCCATCGGGAGCTAACCTCCTAGGTAGATTCTGTAGTGGTGATCAACAACTTCAACAGTTTGTCCAAGAGTCATTACAAGAGGAGGAAGCTACAAATGAGGAAATTATTTTTGCTGAAATAGTTCATCTTCCGGATGGAAGAACCGGTAATGTAGTAATGAGACCCACTCTTCGAGATTACGAAATTCCTATACTTACGAATAGCTCTGTTGATGAAGAACATACCATTAAACTGTCTGATCTGCTGGTTTCTGTAATCGGTGATAAAGTTGTTGTAAGATCAAAAAAATTGAATAAAAGGGTTATACCACGGCTAACTAATGCTCATAATTATCACAATGGTTTGCCTGTATATAAGTTTTTGAGTGATCTCCAGTTTCAGGGTTTTTGTCGACCTCATTTATGGGAGTGGTCTATTTTAGCTGACCAACCATTTCTTCCAAGAATTCAATATGGGAAATTAATATTAGAAAGAGCAACCTGGAATTTGAGCAAAGCATCATTTCTGAAAAGACCTTCAGATGAAAGTCCTTCTGAATATTTCAAACAGTTGAAAGAGAAGCTTAATATGCCTGATAAAGTCGTTTTAGTTGAAGGAGATAATGAATTATTGCTGAGCTTAACTTCCCTGATCAGTGTAAATATTTTGACAGATAAATTAAAGAAGAGGGATATAAAACTGAAAGAGTATTTATTCAGTTCTGAAAACACTTTTATTAAAGATGAAAAGGGAAGTTATGCCAATGAATTAATAGTTCCTTTTTCGACAGTTCATGAGGAACCAATCTATTCCAATAGTGGCCGATTGCAAAGGCAAATAGCAACACCAGAAAAGAGAGCTATCCTTAAGAGAAATTTTAAGGTAGGAGATAGTTGGATATACTTTAAGGTATTTACTGGTAGCAAAACTGCAGATAAAATTCTAATAGACATCATAAAGCCATTATCAGAAGAATTATTAGTAGAAGGGGTTATAGAAAAGTGGTTTTTTATTAGGTATGTAGAACATGGTAATCATATTCGTGTCCGATTTTACAATTCTCAAAAAGCTGACTTTTGGGTCGAAGTGATTAAGAGAATGAAAGATGCTTTCAGTTCACTTCAAGAAAATGGATTAGTGAGTCAAATGCAAATTGATAGCTACGACAGAGAAATTGAGAGATACGGGAATGCTACAATGGAATTAAGTGAGCAGATGTTTTTTTATGACAGTATTGCTATCACAGAATTTCTAGATTTGATTGATGGTGATACTGGTGAAGAATACCGCTGGTTACTAGCACTTCTTAATATCGATTCCTTACTCAACGACTTTCAACTTACACTTCACGAAAAATTCCAGCTATTAAGCCAATTGAAGGAATATTTTTATGAAGAAACCAATAACGGTAGTAAGAATAAAAGTTTATGGGTTAGTCTAAATAACAAGTACCGACAATATTCAAAAGTGATTTTTGATTTATTAGATCAGAATACATTTGAAAAGGAAGATATATCCGAGGCTATACAGTGCTTTAAAAGAAGATCTGAAAGAAATAAAATTTTAGTAGGAGAGGTATTGTCTAAATTTAATTCTGATAAAAAAGTAAGTGACGTTTCTCTTTTTAGTTTCTTAAGTAGCCATATCCACATGACGCTCAATAGAACTTTTATTGCAAAGCAGAGAATACATGAAACGGTTATCTATCATTTATTAGCTAAATATTATGATTCTAAACTTTCACGAATAGAAAGTTTGAGAAAGAAAAACATTAGTTCTCAACTTCAATTAGAAAACTCATGATGAATTCAAAGTCTACTTTACTAATAATAATATTTCTTTTAGTCATTTGCATCGGTATAATGGCTCAAAATTCTATAGATTACCAACAACCGGTAGAAGGTATTCAACGAATTTTAGAAAGCGAACCAAATCCGGAAATAAACTTAAGTCCTGATGGTAAGTACGTTGCAATTTGTACATATGACAGGTTTAACAAGGGACCTAAAAGAGGTACTATTCTTAATTTGGCTGGAGTTTCCTTTAATACTCTAACGAATATGCCAGGCTCAGGCTCTTATTATAGAGATATTAAAATTAAAGAGGCAACTTCAGACTCTACCGAATTAAGCTTTTCAGGCTTACCCAACAATATTGAAATTGTCAATTACAAATGGTCGCCAGATAGTAAATATATAGCTGCTGCAATAAAAGAAAATGACAGAATATCCCTTTGGCTTTTAACAGTTGATTCAAGAACAGCTAAGATGCTGTATAATGGTGCATTGAATTTTTCACTGATACGAGAGAATATTTTTGAATGGCTACCGACAGAAAATGCTATTGTGTTCACAGCTGTATCGGAGAGAAATCCTGATTTATTGTCTTTACCTGATGCTAAGCCGAAGGTTTTTGAGAATAAGAACTCATCGGAACCTAGCAGAACTTACCAAGGCCTATTGGAAAGTGAGCATGATGAAAAACTATTTGAATATTATGGAATCAGTCAATTGAAAAAAGTAAATGTGGTTTCCGGAAGAATAACAAAACTTAACAGTCCTGGTGGGATTTTGAATTTTCAACCATCTCCAGATGGACGCTACATTATGGTGCATTTGGTCAAAAAGCCTTTTTCATATGAGTATACGGTGCACCGTTTTCCTTCAGAGTTGATCCTCTTAAATAATTCTGGAAAACTAATAGAACGTATAGAAGTACCGCGAGTGGTAAGGCCATTAGGGAGAGATGCAGCATATAACGTAAAGAGAAATTTTTCTTGGCGAAATGATAAAAATGCAACATTAACTTGGGTGCAATCTTTAGATAATGGGGACCCCAATGAAAAAGTGGAAAAAAGAGATGCTCTATATAGTTGGCATGCTCCCTTCAATGAAACTCCTTCTATAGTTTTTTCAACAGCTTTGCGATTTAATGAGGCAATCTGGGTTAATGATACACTAGCTATAATTAAAGAAAAATGGTGGAAAACTAGAACTGTTAACTGGTTACTGATTAATCCTCAAACTTCACAATTAATTGACACCGTAGGCCATTATAATAGCCAAAGTATTCTAGAAAGCTTGGGTGATCCAATAGAAATCCAGCAAAATGGAATCAATACTTTATTATTTAGGGATAGCAGTTTGTTGCTTAGTAGAGTGTACTTAAATGAAGAAAAGGAGGTAGTACCATTTTTGGAGACGAGAAATTTGTTCACGGGCAAAACTGAAATACTTTGGGAATCCAAAGCACCTAATTATGAATTTCCTGTTACCATGATTAATGATGAAAATTTAAATATTCTTTTTATTGCAAGACAATCAGCTAATGTTCCAATAAACTTGGTTCGATATGAAATAGAAACAAAAAACAATGAACAAATAACTTTTAATGAGAATAATTTAGAGATTTTCAACTCAGAGTTAGCCCAAAAGAATTTATTTTATTATCGAAAGGATAGTGTCAAACTTGAAGCCGAGATGCTCTATAATAAAGACAGTTTGAAAAATGGTGGGATCAAGGGGGCTATTGTATTTGCTTATCCTATTGATTATATCAATTCCAGCAGTGCAAATGAACATGACTATTACCCATACAAATTCCGAGCAAATTTATCACTTCAAAAATTGTTAGCTCTTTCAGGATATCTAGTATTTGATAATACTTCTTTTCCAATAATTGCAACAGAAGGGAAACCAGCTAATGATTCGTATTTGCAACAAATTGATATGAATTCAAAAGCAGTTATTGATGCTTTGAAGGAAACAAAGATCGTAGATACAAACCAAGTAGCAATTATGGGTCATTCTTACGGTGCATTTATGGTTGCTAATGTACTTACTCATAGTAATTATTTTAGAACTGGTATTGCAATAAGTGGAGCTTACAATAGAACACTGACCCCATTTGGATTTCAAAGAGAATACAGGACCTATTGGGAAGATCCAAAAATGTATAATAAGATTTCACCGTTTCAAAATGCCGACCAGTTGAAGAATTCAATTTTGCTTTTTCATGGTGAAAATGACCAAAATCCAGGGACACATTATCAGCAGTCAGAGAGATATTTTGAAGCCTTGAAAGGCTTAGGCAAGGAGGTAAGGTTTGTGTCATTACCTAATGAAGAGCATCAGTTTATACTATCATCAACTTATTCTCATATCATTTGGGAAATAGACCGATGGCTGATAAATCAATTTAATTCCGTTTCTGTTGACGGATATGCGCCTAAAGTTATGTCGGAGTAAATAAGTAAGAACGTCTAAGCTTTTAAGGCATTTGTCTAATTAAATATGATTAAAAACAATTGTTTCAGAAATTTAAATAAAGCTTAAAAAATGAAAATATTTAAGAAAACAAACAGGAAGAAGAATATTTCGGAGTTTAATGGAGTTTTGCTTGATTCTGATCAAGCTGCGAAAATGAGCGGAGGTTTTAAGGAGTACAAACCTGAGATTTATCAAAGTTATAAATTTAAAAGGCGTAAGGCAATGTTGTCTGATTTGTTCGGAGCTGGAGATGAAAACATTTAAAAGAGAAAAAAATGAAAAAAAGTAAGACGAGTAGAAAGAATATTAAAGAATTGAAAAAACTAGGTCTTTTTGGAGATTCTGAAAAAGATTTAAATGAAAAGGACATGGACAGCTTAGGAGGTGGAAAAGGTGACACTACAGTGGATACACAATGGCCAACGGTTAGTGGTCAAAAAAATGACTAATATTTATCATGCACTCAAAATTCAAATTTTATAAGCAACTTGATTATATGGATTGTGGTCCCACTTGTTTGAGGATGGTGAGTGCTTTCTATGGAAATGAATATACTTTAGATTATTTGAGGTCAATTTCTCATATAACTAAAAATGGAGTTAGTTTTCTTGGTTTGAGTGAAGCTGCTGAGAAAATAGGTTTTAGAACATTAGTAGGGAAAATATCCTATGAGCAATTGAAGGAAGAGGTCCCTTTACCATGTATTCTTCACTGGAATCAGGATCATTTTGTGGTTCTTTATGATGTTAAAGAAAAAAATGCTTTTAGAAAAAAGGATAAACTTGTTATCGGTGATCCAGGTCATGACCTAGTAGAGGTGGATGCAGAAACCTTTAAGAAATGCTGGATTAGTACTGAAGATGGAAAAGGAGTTGCATTATTAATGGAAACAACCCCTGAATTTTATTCCTATAATCAGGACAACAGTGGAGCTTCTAAAAGTAAGGATGTAAGTAGTATTGGATTTTTGTTGCAGTACCTTAGGCCTTATAAATCCTATTTTTTTCAAATATTTCTTGGCATGATTCTGTCGAGTTTTATAAGCATGTGCTTTCCATTTTTAACACAAAGTTTGGTGGATTTTGGAATAAATAAACAAAATGTAGATTTCGTTTACCTTGTTCTTATTTCTCAACTAAGTCTCTTTTTGGGAGGTGTATTTGTTAATTTGATTCGAAACTGGATCCTTCTTCATGTCAGTACCCGAATTAGTATCACTATAATCTCAAATTTTCTTATCAAATTGATGAAATTACCTATCAATTTCTTCGAATCGAAAAATATTGGAGACATCACACAACGAATAAGTGATCATCACCGGATAGAAAGCTTTCTCACAGGGTCCACATTAAGTACACTGTTCTCAATTATCAATTTGATTATATTTTCGATAGTACTAGGTATTTATGATCTCAGATTCCTTTTAATATTCTTTATTGGAAGTGCAATTTCAGTAGGCTGGATTTTCTTATTCCTCAAGAAAAGAAGAGATATAGATTATAATAGATTTCAGAGAGGTAGAGAAAATCAAAATAGCATTTACGAGATCATTACGGGAATGCAAGAAATTAAACTATACAATAGCCAAAAATCAAGGAGATGGGAATGGGAAAGAATTCAATCAAAGCTTTTTAAAATAAATATCAAGAGCCTGGCATTAGAACAATACCAGGAAATAGGGTCAACATTTTTCACTCAGCTAAAAAATATTTCTATTTCTTTCATGGCAGCAATACTGGTAATAAATGGTCAAATCACCTTAGGAGTAATGCTTAGTATATCCTATATCATTGGGCAGATGAATGGACCTTTGAACCAACTTATTCAATTTGTTAGAACAATTCAAGATGCAAAAATTAGTCTTGAGAGATTGGGAGAGATTCACAACAAACAAAATGAAGAGAAAAGTGATGATACTCAGTCAGCAGATTTGAATGAAGAAAGCTTTGGTCACTCTTTAAATCAGGTGTTTTTTGCCAAAGGCCTTAATAGTCAGTTTAAATCTGGGATCAGCTTGGATAACGTTAGCTTCCGATATGGGTCTGAGAAATCATCTATGGTTTTGAAAAACTTGAATTTGCATATTCCTAAAGGTAAAGTAACAGCAATTGTAGGGGAAAGCGGTAGCGGAAAAACAACCCTTTTGAAACTGCTACTGAAATTCTATACTCCAACGGAAGGAAATATATCTGTAGATGGTAGTAATTTGAACGATATTTCAGCAAAACTGTGGAGGAATCAATGTGGAACTGTAATGCAAGATGGGTATATATTTTCAGATTCTATAGCGCGCAATATCGCTCTAGATGGTAAAAACATAGATGAGGTGAAATTAATGAATGCCGTACACGTAGCAAATGCGCATGAGTACATATCTCAGCTGCCATTAGGCTTCACTACCCGCATAGGTAACACAGGTTCAGGTTTAAGCGGTGGCCAAAAACAGCGGATTTTTATAGCCAGAGCAGTTTATAAAGAGCCTAATTATATGTTTTTTGACGAAGCTACTAGTGCATTAGACTCCAATAATGAAAGTATTATAATGGAAAATTTGGATGAGTTTTATAAAGGAAGAACAGTCTTGGTCATTGCCCACAGGCTAAGTACCGTTAAAAAAGCTGATCAAATTATTGTAATGAAGCAGGGAGAAATAGTGGAGCAAGGCACACATATCAGCTTGGTTAATCAAGGTGGTTATTATTATGAGCTTGTAAAAAATCAATTAGAACTCGGAGCAGCTTAATCAAAGAATATGCCAATTGATAACTCACTAAATTCAGAGCAACAAAGCCATGAAATGGAAGAGATTGTAGGTAAAGTCCCAAACTGGATTACCAGGTGGGGAATTACAGTCTTATTTTTTGTAGCTTTAATTGGTGCTTTTATAAGTGCCTTCATACAGTTTCCTGATACTATATCTGCAGATGTCATTATACAGGCTTTGGAGCAACCAGGAAAGGTCTCTTTAACGAGAGATGATGCAAGTCAAGAATTTATATTCATGGTTAAAGATGAAGATTTTGTTAAACCTGGTGACACTCTATTTATTCATAAGAATGATAAGCTCAAAATCAATAAACCGATCATTACTCCAATGTCTGGACAAGTTTTTATCACAAAAGGAATTGATGCCGATAATACTCAAGATTATCTTGTTTGGGTGGTTCCTAAAACCACAGATTTCGAAGTCAAATTAAAGTATCCCTTAAAAGGATCTGGAAAAATTGAAAATGGTCAAGAAGTTGTTATTAATATTCAGAATTATCCACCCTCAGATTTTGGATATTTGACAGGTAAAATAAGCAAAATATTACCAGTGCCCCTAGAGGGACAAATGCAGGCATATGTAAAATTAGATAGTATGAAATTGAAAACAAACACTGGTAAAATATTGCCACTAGATTATTTAATGGAGGGAAAAGCTGAAATAATTTTAGAGAATAGGACTATTGCAAAAAGAATATTTGGTAATATTTTACCTTAATATTTAATCAGTTTAGGTTTTATAGCATTTAATTCTTTAATTGGGATTAATTTCTTTAGAACCAAAACCTATGCAATGCTTACGATATTTCAGCCAAACTTTAGAAAGAAGGCCTCTTTTTCCATATAATTTACACTTAAATAAACCGTACAAAGTAACCGTTTTTCATAATAAGTGGTTTGAGGAGCTCATTTACTGGTCATCTCCTCATTTATTCAAAGAATTACTAAAACTTAAAGCTGGTAGTCTAAAATCCGAAAAAGAAGGTAAAGTACTTAGGAGTCTGTATAGCTATTTAGTTAGATCTTATTCAAGACCAACTCCTTTTGGTATTTCAGCAGGCTTTTCTTTAGCAAATCTAAAGTATTATAATAAGAAAATCCTAAATTCTGGTAAAATAGGAAGTGCTAACCCATCTTACTATAAGAGATTAGTTTCTCCTGATATTAGATTTTTCTCCGCCTTACTGAATTACATATTAGACAAAACTGAGATTTTCGAAAAAATACGATATTTTCCAAATCCTTCAATTTATAAATTGGGAAATACTTTTAGGTTTCATGAACAATTATCCAATGGGGAGTATAGAATTTCCACAATAGAGGTTGATTCAGTTATCGAGAAATTACTTCACGAAATAGACATGAAGGGTGCTACATTTCATAATATTCTAGATTTACTTGGTAGCGACTTTGATTTCAAGGAGAGAAAAATTTTTGTAAAAGAACTTATTGCTGAAAATGTATTAATCAATGAATTTCAATATTATAAATTAGATCAAAACGCGTTAAATAACCTGATTGACTTGCTTAAATCAGAAACCACAGAAGTTTCTTTATATCTACTTAATTTATTGATTTTATATCAAGGACTAATTAACAAACTTGAGAATTCTGAATTAGGTGATTATTTCTATGAAGAAATCGAAAAACTGAAAGAAGACTTTATACCAATAGTCGGTTCGGCTAACGTAGAAAATATGTTTCATATTGATTTAATGTTGCCTACATCCAACAGCGCTGTTAATGAGAAGGATCTTAAATTGATATCCGATGCAGTTGAAAACTTAAGTAAAATTTTAAAGCCTCGGAACTTCATAAACGAAACTGTTGAGGAGTTTAAAAAAGCATTTTTTTCGAGGTATAACAATGAAATTATCCCCTTACTAGCGACACTTGACAATGATACAGGCTTGGGATTTCCTGTTAATACCAATTTTGGAATGAATAATAATTCAGCGATCTTTGGGGATATTACGCTTTCAAATCAGAAAAAAACCAATGCATATCCAAAAATAGTTCCTTCTATTTTTAATAAAATCGAGAGTTTACAAGTACATGATAATGAAATCGATTTAATTAACTTGGATTTAAGTGGGCATAAGAGCCAAATAAAACTATTACCTACTACTTTTTCTATTGTTGGTTCTAAACTACCAGACGGTCAAATTTTATTAACAGCTATTTCAGGAACTTCTTCTCTTAATCTGCTTGGCAGGTTTTCGTATAAAAATGTTGATCTTGAGAACCTGTGTAAAGAAATACTAGACAAAGAAAGTAACAACAACAATTTAATATTTGCCGAAATAGTATTCATTCCTGAAGGTAAGGCTGGAAATATTGTAAAAAAGAAGATCGCATCAAAATATTATATTCCTATTAATGCTGGTATTAAAATCCCAAACAAACAACCTATACCTCTGGATGATCTTTTTGTAACTATTGAAGATCACGAAATAGTCTTGTTATCAAAAAAGCTGAACAAGCGAGTGATTCCACGCTTGTCTTCTGCTCATAATTTTGAAAACTCTTCATCGGTTATTTATAAATTTCTCTGCAGTATACAATGCAAAAACTCTTCTAGTATCTTGACTGAGAGCTTATTTAAATTAGAAGGATTCAAAAGAGGCCCAAGGATAAAATTTAAAAACCTTATACTTCAACCAGCTTGGTGGAAATTAAGTACCGCAGAACATAGACATTTATTTAAGGAGAAATTCGATCTTCAATCATTTAAGAACTTTATTTGTGATCTGAATCTTCCCGAAACCATTGCTGTAAAGAAAGGAGATAATGAGTTGCCATTAAGATTATCTGATGAAATAAGTTTAAGAATACTTTGGGATCACTTGAGAAAAGATAAGAATATTGAAGTAATTGAGTGGTTACATTTTGATAATACTAATACAAACGAACAGAAATTCACTAACCAGTTTATTCTTTCCTTGTATCAAGAAGATAAGAAAGAATCTATAGAAAGAAATTGGTTTTCAAATAATAGTTCAAGAAGATACTTTCTACCAGGCACTGAAGTTATTTCACTTAAAATATATTGCGGTTCTTTTATATCCGACCACTTGTTAGAACTTATTTTGAATAGATTAGGAGAGGAGGTTGCAGATAACCAAACAGTAAATAAATTCTATTTTGTAAGATATACAGATCCACACTATCATTTACGCATAAGGTTTTTTCTAAAAGATTATTCTCATAAAACCTATTTGCAAGTATTTAGCAGTTTAATGGAACAAATTCATGTATATAAAGAAGAAGGTTTGATTTGGAAGATTGAGTTAGATACCTATGAGAGAGAACTAAAAAGGTATTCTCCTCTAGACATTGAATTAGTAGAAAGTATTTTTTATCACGATTCGAAATGCTTTTTGTATTGTCTTGAAGAAATCTCAAACAACGATAGTGACTTAATTAGAATTGTTCTAGGAGTACATAACCTTCAAAGTTGGCTTGATTTAATAGATTTTGATGTTGATGAAAAAATTGGTTTTCTCGATGAACGCATAGCAGTTTTCAGAAATGAGTTTGAAGATGAAATTGACATAAATCAAGTTAATGATCTGAATAGTAAATATCTGGAAGAATATCAGGTTTTTGAAGAAAGTAAAATATTGGATTTATTAAGATCTCGAAACGCCCGTATAAAGGAAGTTTTATTACAATGCAATACCAATAAAGAGGAGCTAACTTTAGTTTTAAAAGATTTGATTCATATGAGCCAAAATCGTTTCTTTTCAACGGCACAAAACTTGAACGAATATATTGTATATGAATTAGCGAAAAAGGTTAATAATAAAATGAAATTTTTACAGAACTAATTATGGAATTAGTCGATAAATATTATGCTAGCATAAGGGTTGGATTTATAGTATTCATATATCTAGTTATATCGGTTTTTAATGCCTTACTCTTTCGTCTTGACTCCCTGCAGCTACAGTATTTTGTATACTGTCTGATTAATTTTGGACTGGTAATTTCTAGTTATTTGTTGATCTTTAGGGTTTTCAGGTTATCAATTTCTTTTACAATCAGGTTTGTTTTATTTATAATTCTACTTTATTGCCTCTACTATATAGTATTTGTACTCAGTATTTTTTCTTTAAATATCTTAGAATTGGGTTACCCAAAGAACGTTATGTTCCCTAAGCTGGATAAACTATATTCCTTTTCTTCTGTTGAAGAACTTTTTAATAGAGAGAAGTTCTCTTGGATGTCAGGGTATTTTTATTTTCATCTTCTAATTTTAATTACTGGAGGATTAGCTGATACGTATAGGTCATCACTAAAGAAAAATATGGAGTTACAAAAGCTTAACAGTAATCTGGAACTCGATATGCTTAAATCACAAATAGAACCTCATTTTCTCTTCAACACTTTAAATAATATATATAGACTTGTTATTGATAATGAGAAGGCTGCAAACACCGTACTAAAGTTGTCGGACTTATTAAGATTTACACTTTATGAGAGTAATAATAAAGTGATTCCGATCAGTGATGAAATCCAATTTCTTGAAGATTATATTGAGCTAGAAAAAATTCGGCATCACGATAATGTTAGTATTTCATACGACTTCTCTGAAGTACAAAATGATAATTATAAAATCGCACCTCTACTGTTTGTGAATTTTATTGAAAATGCATTTAAACATGGTGTACATCATACCATTGAAAATACATTTGTACTTATAATATTGAAACAGTGTAACGAAAACCTAGTTTTTACCATTAGTAATAAAATACCTTCCACCAAGAGAAAAACATCTAAAGCAGGAGGAATAGGCCTAGAAAATGTTTGCAGAAGATTAGAATTATTATATCCACATAAACATGAATTAATAGTAGAGAAAGAAAAAGATATTTTTACTGTCAACCTTAAAATACAGATGATATGAACTCGAATTTGAAATGCATTATTATAGACGATGAACCCTTTGCTCAAGATGTAATCGAAAAGCACTGTGAGAAAATACCCTTTGTCGAAGTTCTTAAAAAGTCAAATAATGCTATTGAGGGTTTGAAGGATATTGAAACTTTAAAACCAGATTTAGTTTTTATGGATATACAGATGCCTACAATGAATGGTATTGAATTGATAAAAATACTAAACAATTTTAAGCCAAAAATTATCATTACAACAGCTTCAAAAGATCATGCTCTAGAGGGATATGAACTTGATGTTAGTGACTATTTGTTGAAACCTATATCATTTGAACGTTTTTTTAGAGCAGTTAATAAAGTATATAATTTATTAAAAGTTAATATTAATTCTGTAGTTAAGGAAAGTAATGAGCAGGCTACATCAAACTCTTACTTCTGGGCCAAAGTGAATGGCAAACTATTACATATTAATTTTGAAGATGTTCTCTTAGTAAAAGGGATGAAAGATTATGTTCAAATCTTTTTGCGAGATAGAAAGATAATAACATATCTTACTATGAAACGAATATTAGAAATTTTACCTGAAAATGAATTCATGAGGGTAAGTAGGTCTTACATCGTTAAAATATCCTCAATTAGAGGAATAAATGGTAATATATTAGAGACTGTAACAGAGGAAGAGATAATAATAGGGTCTACTTATAGAGACATTATAAAACATGAGGCAAATAAGTGGTTAAAATAATATGTCTACATTAAATTAACCTTCGTCTATAGTAGAAATACCTTGATCTAAATTCCTTGGATAATAATATTGATCTGGCTTATTTGAACTATCAATCAAAAAAAAAGAGCTATGAAAAAGAAACTACCAAGCATCAAGAAAAGAATTGTAAATAGAACTAACATCAACTCAAAAAAGAATTCTATTATCACTATTATCCCAACTGGATTTGGTGTATAAAATTTTTGGGAAGATAAATTTTAAACTAGAGTAGAAATGCTCTAGTTTTTTTGTTTTAAAGAATTAAAGTAAGTGAAGAATCAGCTAATCTTATTTCTTTACCTCAATTAGCCCTTCCTGATATTCATGAAATTTTTTCATTACATATCGAATTGAACGATATGTATTCAGTAAAACAGTTCTTAATTCAACTTTATTTACCCAGATTACTTTTTCAATACCTTCTTCTTTTTGAGGCTTCATTTTATCATCTGCCTTTAAAGTCATATGATACCAACTAGTCTTTTTCAAATGGTTTTTACCATTTCTTGTATAGGTATGCCATGTTTTACAAACCTTTGGGCCTAATTCTACTTTAACATTGCACTCTTCCTCTACTTCTCTTACAGCAGCTACATTTACTTTTTCTTTCTTTTCTAATTTACCTTTTGGTAAATCCCACTTTTTTAATCTATAAATAAAAAGATATTTATTCTTTTTAGTAACAATTCCTCCAGCTGCCTCTACAATTTTAAATTCCTTTTTAAAATCTTTTACTACTTTCGTATAGTCAAAAACTTTAACGGTAAGCGAATCTAAATTTTTATTCTGATCCGAAGATAAGAATTGATAGAAGTCCATAATATTCTTAAGGCTTCCCTTCCTTATTAATACATCATCAATCAGATTATCATATCTAATTTTTTCTTTTTCAGCATCAATAATTAAATCATAATGTTCTCTGTCAATTTCCCTATCCATAGGAACTAAATATAGAGGTACATCATTTATAAATACTTTCATAGGAATTGTTTTGTGCCATGCAATTAAAAGAATAATTCAGAATGTGCCAATTAATAAATATGGAATTTGAAATATATTAATTATACGCATAGCTACATTATAAATTTAAATAATAGGCCTACTTTTGTTATGAATATCAAATAGTTGAATTACTACTGAATTAAAATATTATTCAATGAATTATCTGTCAGTTGAAAATGTCACCAAAAGGTTTGGGGAAAGGGCTCTTTTTGAAAATATATCGTTTGGACTTGCTCAAGGAGAAAAGATCGCATTAGTGGGGATAAATGGATCAGGGAAATCAACTCTTTTAAAGATTTTAATGGAAGAGGAAACCGCAGATTCAGGTGATTTTAGTTTTCGAAATGATATTAAAATAGGGTTTTTATCTCAGAATCCTCAATTCGAAAAAGGTTTAACAGCAACTGAAGCAATATTTAATACTGATCATGAGTCTTTGAATATTATTAGAGATTACGAAAAATTGGCTAACAAGTCAGAAATGAATGAAAAGGAACAAGGGCAGTTTCAAAATTTAATGGAGAAGATGGAGGCACTCCAATTATGGGATTATGAAAGCCAAGTTCAGCAAATTTTAGGTCAATTAGGCATTCACGATATTCAACAAGTAGTTGAAAATATGTCAGGTGGCCAAAAGAAGAGAGTTGCTTTAGCTGCTCAATTAATTGTAAAGCCCGATTTTTTAATTCTTGATGAGCCCACTAACCATTTAGATATAAATGTAATTGAATGGTTAGAAAACTATTTGCTTACGCAAAATATAACACTCTTAATGGTAACCCATGATCGCTATTTTTTAGACAGAATATGCAATGGTATCATAGAAATTGACCAACAACAGATTTATAAATACAAGGGTAACTACGAGGAATTCCTTGTAAAGAAAAAGGAAAGAGAGGAGGCTGAGCAGATTGAGGTTGATAAAGCCCGAAATCTCATGAAGAAAGAGCAAGAATGGATGAGAAGAATGCCCAAAGCTAGGGGGACAAAAGCAAAATATAGAGTTGATGCATTTCATGATTTGAAAGAAAAGGCATCTAAAAATTTGAAGAAAGATACTGTAGAGTTAGAAGTATCTCAAAAAAGGCTAGGAGGGAAAATCTTAGAACTTAAAAATATTTCAAAAAGCTTTGGAGACAAACAGCTTTTTGAAAACTTTAATTATGTATTCAAGAAAGGTGATAGAATTGGTATAGTTGGGAAAAATGGAGTCGGTAAAAGTACATTTTTAAATATCCTAACTCAAAAAATAGAGTCAGATACTGGAGAGATTGATCTAGGAGTTAACACTTCTTTTGGATATTATAAGCAACAAGAGATACAATTTGATGACAATAAGAAATTAATTGAGGTTGTATTAGAAATTGCAGAACATTTTAAATTGCCCGATGGTAGCGAGATATCCGCATCTCAATTTCTTAATAAATTTCTCTTTCCACCTAAACAACAACATGATTTTATCCATAAATTGAGTGGAGGCGAAAAAAGGAGATTACAACTATTAATGGTATTGATTAAAAATCCAAACTTTTTGATTTTGGATGAGCCTACTAATGATTTAGATCTTCAAACATTAGACATATTAGAAGATTTCCTTAATCGTTTTAATGGTTGCTTAATTATAGTTTCCCATGATCGTTATTTTATGGATAATTTAACCGATCAACTTTTCTTATTTGAAGGAGATAATCAGATAAAAATATTCAATGGTAATTATTCTGAGTATAGAACTCAACAAGGACAGCTGGAAAAGCAAATAGAAGAAAAGAAAAAAGAGGTATCTGTAAAAGAAAAACAAAAAGATACTCAAAAACAGAAGTTATCATATAAAGATAAAAGAGAGTTGGAATCCATTGATCATGAAATTCCTAAACTTACTCAACTAAAGGAAGAGTTAGAAAATATGCTTGCGAAGGGAGAAGGTGATGCGGATGATTTTGCTAAATGGGGTAAGGAATTAAATGAGATAAATGAAAAATTAGAAGAGTTGGAAATGAGGTGGTTAGAATTAAGTGAATTAGAAAGTTGAAACCATATTTATCTGGTTTAGAATAATTAAAAATCTAGATTTTAAAATCTCATAATGTTTTTTGAATAAAATATTGAAAGCATCTTTTCAATTTAAAATCATTAACTATATTTGCATCCCGTTTCAAGAATGCCTTGGTGGCGGAATTGGTAGACGCGTTGGTCTCAAACACCAATGGGGTAACACCCGTGCCGGTTCGACTCCGGCCCAAGGTACTATTAAACAATAAAAACCCTCTTAAATTAATTTTTAAGAGGGTTTTTGCGTTTACAGATTATTATAATCTCTAGAAATATTATTTATCTTGATCCATTCGACAAAAAGTCACATTATATATTCCATATTTTTTAGTCTGTTTTTTTAGAGAGTATAGTTGAAAGTGTACAATTTAAAAATTCTACAGCTATATGCCAATCACATAATTCAAACAATCCTAATTATATAGATTAGCATTTGATATCAATAAAATAAGCACAGCTATTCGGAATAAAACACATGTTTTAGGTTATCAAAACTTAATAAAAATTAGGAGTACACTGCTAAGTTTTTCGAAAACGGGAAAGTTCGTGGAGTTTAAAGCCTTAATTTTCAGTTGTTTGACGTGGAAATTATAAAAATAATCATTATATTATTTCATATAATCGATGTTTCGCCTCGCTAAAACATAGAAATTATGAAAAAGTTAGTTATAATCGTTTTAAGTACTTGTCTTTCAATTTCTGTAGGCTTTTCACAAAGAATTGGTGTTTTAATGGATAGTTATGTAGTGGAAAGATGGATGAATGATAGATATCATATATGTGATCAGATCAAAACACTAGGAGGAGAATCAATTGTAGAGGTAGCCAATGGAAATGCGGATGTTCAGGTAAGTCAGGCGAAAGCGCTTATTGATGATGGTGTGAAAGTTTTAATAGTAGTGCCAGTTGATATTCAAAAAGGATTAGAGATTGTTGATTATGCGCAGGAAAAAGGAGTTAGTGTAATTGCCTATGACCGGATTATACCATCAGAAAATACAGACTTATATTTATCATTTGATAATGAAATGGTTGGAGAACTTCAAGCTAAGGAAGCTTTAAAGCACGCAAGAAAAGGAAATTACATTTTGATCAACGGACCCAAATCAGATTATAATGCGATCTTGTTTAGAAAAGGACAACTTAAAGTATTGAACCCCTTAGCTAGAAAAGGTGAAGTAAATATTTATAAAGATATAGTGCTCTCTAATTGGGGTGAGTTAGATGCATTTTTAGAAATGCAGGAGGTATTCATGAAACTAGATAAAGAGATTGTAGCTATTATTGCAGCAAATGATGCTTTAGCAAACGGAGTGATTTCAGCACTTAGTAGTAATGAAATATCAGAGAAAATCTACATAACAGGTCAAGATGCTGAAATTGAAGCAGTAAGGAACTTAAAGAAAGGCTTGCAAGATATGACTATTTATAAACCAATTAAACAATTGGCATATTTAGCCGCTGAAAGTGCTATGAAAATAGCAAATGGTCAGATTATTGATGAGGCAAAAGATTCTAAGATTGCTGGAGTAATGGTAAAATCAATTTTACTGAATCCAATGGTAGT